>NZ_CP063458.1:5882638-6536265 GCF_015169395.1 Humisphaera borealis | reverse complement strand
ATCGGGAAACAACGTTTTATTCAACCGCTGTATCACGTCGGTGCCCGCCCGTCACGAAACCTCACCCAACACATGCTCGGCGACGTAGATCGGGACCGATGTTGCAACACCCAGCGCAATTGCATCACTCGGCCGCGAATCCACCTTGTGAACCGACCCGTTCTGCCGGATGTGAATCCGCGCGAAGAACGTGTGGTCCTGCAGGTTGTTGATCTCGATCCGGTCGATCACGCCGCCCATCGCCTCGATCACGCTCGCCAGCAGGTCGTGGGTCAGTGGCCGAGGGTGGACAATCCCCTTAAGCCGCCGGTCGATCGCATACGCCTCCCCCGACCCGATGACGATGGGGAACTTGCGTTCGCCGTCCACTTCCTTGAGGACGATGATCTGCTGGTCCTGCATTTCGGAAATGATGATCTTGTGCAGCTCCATCTGGACAGACATCAGTCACTCCCGAAAAGTGCGGCAAGAGGGGCGCGGCCGGTGACAAGCGCTCCGGTCGGCGGTCCAGTAGTGAACGTAGGATCGCCGGGTGGGGGTGTCAAGATAGACCCCAGGCGATCCGCCGAACGAACCCAAGGTTCGAACGACCAATCCTGCCGAACGAACCCAGGAACACATTCCAACGGCGTCATCAATGACACGGGCTTCCAGCGCTTCCAGCCCGTGCGTGATACGCCATCCAGACGACAGCCGTTCGAAGCGCGGTTCATCTCTTCTTCTCCTGACAACATAGGCCAGCATCCCGTCACGATCGCAAGCCGCCGAGCTCGCGTATGAACGTCGTCCCACACCCACGCCGCCAGCACGGGCTGGAAGCCCGTGTCACTCACGGAGCCGTCCCCGGCCGCTGGCCCAACCGCATTCCGCCGAACGAACCCGAGAACGCCCGATCCTGAGAACGCGCGATCCCGTCCGGCCCCCTCTCCCCCGTACCCGGGGGAGAAGGCTGGGGTGAGGGGCCGACCGCAAGGCCACGTTGCCCCCGGCCGCGCGCAGATTGCCGAACGAACCCGAGCGACGACACGCCACCCTGCCAAACGAACCCGAGAGGCCCGGCACCGGGGTCGCAGGCAACCCCGCGCGCAGCAGTCCCGCCGTCAAAAATCGCCGGAAAAGTCTTGATCTCGTCCATGCATGTTAGTATATTGTACGGTCTTCGCTTGTCCAGAAATATCGCGATCCCAAGTAGCGTTTATGGAGCGGCTTGAAACGACGACGAGACGACCGACGTAGGGTGGGGTTCACCCCACCGCATCGCGATCGAGAACCGGTTGTGTGGGTTCGCTGTTGGCGTTCGAACGAGCGGAACTGGATCATTGATGCCGCTCCCCGACGGACACAGCGCGTCGTCGAACGGGGTTCGGTGGGGTGAACCCCACCCTACTTTGGCGGGGACGGTTGCCCTGCTCCGTCAGCCGGTTCGTCCTTGCCGGGCCGGATGCGTGCCCGATCGTTGACTCGACGGGCTGCGAACGTAGGCTGTGATCGCAACGATCGAAGGTGCCTTCCTGGCCCTGGATCGGGACTACAGATCAATCTGCCGGGAGCGATATGAATCCTTGGGGACTGGCATTCGTTGGGGCTGGGTTGTTCACGATCATTGGCGCTGTTTGTGACTGGGACTGGTTCATGAACCATCCCAAGGCGCGGTTCGTGTGCGCCGTCTGCGGGCGCGGCGGAGCGCGGATCTTCTATGTCGTCTTCGGTATCGCATTCGTCATCTTCGGAGCCCTCTTCGCCGCCGGCGTGATTCACGATACGAAGTGACGCCGGTTGCCCGGGGCGGATCTGCCCGCAGGGTGCGCGGGGCATGGCCGTCCCACGGTCTCGTGATACGCTCAGGCGTCGGAGGATACGTGGTGCACGCTGCCTGCGAAGAATTGTTCAACTATGCGACGGACCTTGTCACGCAGGATGATGTTGCCGCGTTCGCCCCGAACGATCCGGGCTATCCGAACTACGTGCGTGAGTGGTTGGAAATACGCGATTCGCGATCGATCCCGCTCAGAACGAACTTCGAGATCACAGAAACCGTCGGCCTGACGCGATGGGTAGACGCCGACGCTGGCCCGGACTCGGACCGCTTTCGCCGTTTCCGGGTTTTCACGAATGCCGTTGCACTGGGAATGTCTGTCTCGGGCCGTGCCCACGATGATGACTTCCCGCCAAATTACACGCTGATCAGCTTGATGGATGACGCCGCCGCGTTGCAGGACGCCGCGTTGTGGCGGCTGCTGTTGCCGGCATTCGAGGAGGCGTATGCGGCGTGGACGCAACAACGTTCGCGCGAGGCTTTGTTCGGGCTTCTCGCGCTGCTTCTGGTTCACGCCCACCTGGGCACCACCAATGACGTGCTCGCACACCTGGCGGAGCGGCTGATCGAAATGGAAAGTGGGTGTCCGGCACGTGTACCGGAAGTCTTTCTCTTCGGCTGTACGTGCTACGATCAACTCAATGACCACTGGAAGCGGCATATCCACGCGCTGAGCAAATCTGTCTCGGACAGTCTCTCCCTCGTTCGCGCTGCGCTCCTTGACGGCGGACCGGCCGACGCGGCGTAAACCGCTCGACGGGTGACAAGTTCGGCGACGTGGGCTGGCGGAACCGAATCGGAAAGGGTGTGGTTCAGCGGTCGAATTCGCGGAGGCGGATCTTCTGTGCCGCGCGGGAAGTGACACAACAGGTCGTCGAACATGGCTCGGTGGGGTAAACCCCACCCTACTTTGCTGGGAGCAATTGCCGAGCGGCGTCGGCCGGTGGCCGCGGGTGGGTCAGGGCTGGAATTGTGAAAACTTTCACAAGGGGCGTCCGCCGTGTCTATACTTGGGCGTGCCCCTGATACTGGGGGGAACCGGCCATGGCTGCCAACCCCTGTCGAACCGCCATGGACCAACCCACCATGAAACCTCGACGCGCTCTATCCCCCGTCCGTTGGATCCTGATCGCCGCCGGCGTTGTTGGCGTGATTGTCGTTGGCGTGTCGCTGCTGCGTTTCGGCCGGCCGGCGGTGACGGTGACGGAAATCGCCGAGGGCCCCGCCATCGCCGCGTTTTACGCCACCGGCACGCTGGAACCGGCCGACCGCGAACACGCCATCCGCGCGCCGGTCGAAGGGTTCATCAAAGCGCCGCCCGGCGAAGCGCCTTACATCGACAAAGGCGACCGCGTCAGCAAGGGGCAGGTCTTGGCGGTCATCTTTAACGAGGGGTACCAGTACACCTACGACAAGTCGCTGGCCGACGTGAAGGAAAAGAAGGCCCGGGCCGATGTCGAAACCTCGCCGGTCCTGCAGGAGCTGGACGCGAAGATCGCCAACTACGGCGAACTGGTGGATGCCGCCGACCGCGAGTTCAGGCGGTACAGCGCCAGCAAGGAAGCGCGGGTCGTCAACCAGGCCGACTACGACCGGGCGCTGGACCGGCTCAAGAGCGTCAACAGCGAGTTCGAATCGTTCAAAGCCCAGAAGCTGCAGATGCGGCTGAAGCTGACCCGCGAGCTGGCCGAGGCCGAGTCGGCGCTGAAGATCGCGACCTGGAACCTGGAGCAGACGAAGATCGTCAGCCCGGTGGACGGGTTTGTGATGGACAAGCCGCAGCAGATCGGCGCGCGGATCGCGGTGAACGACCCGATCGTGGTGATCGCCAACACGTCGCCGTCGAACCTGGTCATGCGGGCGCAGGTGGACGAAGAGGACGTGACCAAGGTTTACCCGCCCGACAGCCAGCAGAAGCTGGCGGCACTGCTCCACCCGCTGTTCGGCTTTGATCGGCTGCTGGCGGGGTGGAAGTTCCGCACGCAGCCCGTGCAGATGTCGCTCTATGCCTTTGCCGACCGCACCTTTCTCGGGCGGGTGACGCGCATTTACCCCAAGGCCGACCAGGAACGGCGGACGTTCGAGGTGGACATCGCGATCGACGAGCCCAGCGACCGCATGCAGGCGGGCATGACCGGCGAACTGATGTTCATCACCGCGTATCACCCCAAGACGCTCGTCGCCCCGTCGCAGGCGCTGCAGGACGGCAAGGTTTGGACGATTCGCGGCGGCAAGCTGACGGCGGCCGACGCCGTCGTTGGCCTGAAAGGCGTCGAGCGGATCGAGATCGTCTCGGGCCTAAAGCCCGGCGAGACGGTGGTGATCAGCCCGATCGTCGGCATCGAAGCGGGCAAGTCGATTCGCATCGGCGAGCGCATCGACCCCCGCATCGCCGCGGCACTGAACAAGCCGAAGGAAAAGGAACTGTTTCGAGGCGGATTTTAGGAAATGCTGAATGCGGAATGCTGAGTGCTGAATAGCAGCACAACCGCAGTGGTCGTTCCTGATTCAGCATTCATCATTCCGCATTCAGCGTTTGCGTTCCAATGCTCTGGTTCATCTCCATCCGCTACTTTCTTTCGCACAAGCGGCAATCGCTGGTGTGCATTGCCGGCGTGGTGATCAGCGTGACGATGTTCATCTCGATGACGGCGCTGATGAACGGGCTGTCGGACAAGTTCATCATTGAGACGGTCGAATCGACCGGGCACATCACCATCAAGGATGAGCCGCGCGAAACCAAGACCGAAATCCTGGAGCGCGTTTACACCGACCCCAACGCCCTGCTGTCGATCCAGGGCGTCAAGCCGCGCGAGACGACCAAGAAGATCAGCAATGCCCGCGGGCTGCTCGCGATGCTCGACCGCATGCCGGGGATTGTCGCCGCCGCCCCGCTGGTCAACGGCAACGGCATTGCCACTTACGGCACCAAGACCGTGCCGCTGACGATCTTCGGCGTCGAGCCCGAGCGGCAGATGAAGGTGACGACCATCGGCGAAGACCTGGTTGCCGGCGACTTCAGCCGGCTGCGGACCAGCGGCGACGGCATTATTTTGGGTCGTGGCGTGGCCGATGTGCTGGGGGCGCAGCTCGACGACAGCCTGTCGCTGGCCGGGCCGGAAGGGGCTCGGATGAACTGCAAGGTCGTCGGCATCTTTCAGACGGGGGTGACGCCGGTCGATTACAGCCGGGCGTACATGCTCATCAACTCGGCCCAGACGCTGCTGAACAAGAAGAATATCGTCAACGAGATCGCGATCCGCACCGACAACTACGACAACGCCGAGGCGTACGCCAAGCAGATCGAAACCATCTCCGGCTACCGCACCGAAAGCTGGCAGGAGGCGAGCGCCAACTTCCTGAAGATCTTCAAGATCCAGAACATCATCACCTACATCATCACGGCGGCGCTGCTGATCGTGGCGGGGTTTGGCGTGCTGAACATTCTGATCATGGCGGTGCTGGAGCGGGTGAACGACATCGCGATCCTGAAAAGCTTCGGCCTGAGCCGTAACGACATCACGATCATCTACATTTTCCAGGGGCTGGTGATCGGTGCGATCGGTTCGACACTGGGGTTGCTGGCTGGCAAGGCGTCGATCGAGATTCTGCGGCGGGTGCCGATCCCGATGGAGGGACTGGTCAAAACCGAAGGCCTGTTGATGAGCGAGCACAACAGCCAGTACGTGGCGGCGTTCATCAGTTCGATGATCGTGGTGACACTGGCGGCGGTGTACCCGGCTCGGCGGGCGGCGAAGTACGACCCGGTGGAGGTGATCCGTGGAGCGCACTAGCCCCGGCGATCCCGACGCCATCCTGCGGTCGCAGAACCTCTACCGCGTGCTCGGCAACGCCGAGAACTTTACGACGATCCTGCGCGGCGTGGATGTCACGATCGGCCGGCGGGAGTATGTGTCGATCGTGGGGGCGAGCGGGTCGGGCAAGAGCACGCTGCTCTACCTGCTCGGCGGTCTCGATCGCCCGACGCAGAACGACCCGGAAACACAGAAGCCGTTCGACCCGCCGAGCCGGGTGTTCATCGGTGGAGAAGACACAACGGGGCTCGGCGAGACGCAACTGGCATCGCTGCGCAACGAAAAGTGCGGGTTTGTCTTCCAGTTCCACTACCTGCTGAAGGAGTTCACCGCGGCCGAGAACGTGGCGCTGCCGATGCTGAAGCTCGGCAAGCTCAGCCGTCGCGACGCGATCGACAAGGCGGTGGGCCTATTGAAGCAGTTCGGCTTGGCCGACAAAGCCACCCGCCGGGCCAACCGCCTGAGCGGCGGCGAGCAGCAGCGCGTGGCGATCGCCCGGGCGCTGGCGAACGACCCGGCGGTGCTGCTGGCCGACGAACCGACCGGCAACCTCGACCGCAAGAACGGCGACCGGGTCGCCGAGATCTTCGACGAACTGGGCTCCAAAGGTCAGGCGATCGTCATGGTCACGCACGACACCGCGCTGGCCAAACGGGCGGGCAGGATGATTACGATGGAAGACGGGCGGATCATCTCGGATGTGGGGCGAGAGGGCGCGGGGACGCCAAGGAACGAATGAAGAATGCAAAACATGCAATGAAAAATGCAAAATGAGAAGAGGCTATCGACGCCTTTTTCTCGTTTTGCTTTTTTCATTGCATGTTTTGCATTCTGTATTCAATTGGAACACAAAACCGCGAGGCACGTGCTCACTTCTTCTTCACGTCATAGCAGTAAAGCGTTTCCTGATCCCGCACGTACAGCTTGCCGCCGGCGATGACCAGGTGGGGCCACTGTTCCTTGCCGCTGAGCTTGGGCGGGGCGAACCGGCCGTGCTCCTTGTAGCCTTCCTTCGACGCTTCGATCAGCGCGATGGTGCCTTTGCTCTTGCCTTCGTCGCGGAGATAGAACATGCCGTCGGCGTAGCTGATGGCGCCTTTGCCGAGTTCTTCCTTGGTCTTCCAGACGGTTTCCCCGGTCAGCAGGTCGATGCAGCTCCAGCCTTTGCCGTCGGAGTAGCCGTAGATTTTGCCGTCCTGCAGGATCACCCCGCCGTGGTGATTCACCATGTTCTTGTTGGAGTAGACCTTCTCCACCTTGAACGTCGCGCCGTCGGCGGTCACCTTGAACAGGTCGCACCCGACGCCGTAGCCGCTGGTGACGAAAACGTGATCGTTATGAACGACCGGGGTGGGGATGACGGCGGTCTGGCCCTTGCGCTCGGCCTTCCAGAGGACGTCGCCGGTCTCGGGGTTCAGGCCGGCCACGCTGGCGGCGGTGAACTGCACGTACTGCTTCTTGCCGGCGATCGTGCCGATGATGACGCCGGTGTAGGCGGCGTCGTCGGTCCAGTCGTCGGACTGCCAGATGGTTTCGCCGGTGAGCTTGTTCAGCGCGGCGACGGTGCCCTTCTTCCCGCCGGGCGTGACGATCAGGCGGTCGCCGTCAACCAGCGGGGATTCGGAGTTGCCCCAGCCGCTCATCATCTTGCCGCCAAAGTCCTTGTTGAGGTTCTTGCGCCAGAGTTCGGCGCCGGTCGCGGCTTGGAGGCAGACCAGGTCGCCGTACTGGCCGACGGCGTAAAGGTGTTCGCCGTCAACGGTGGGCGTGCAGCGCGGCCCGGGGTATCCGCCGCCACCGCCGGTCTTGCCGACTTTCGTCGACCAGAGCTTTTTGCCGGTCATGTCGAGCGCGACGACGAAGCTGGAATCACCCGCTTCGCCCATGGTGAAGATCTTGCCGCCGGCGATGGAGATGCTGGAGAAGCCCGCGCCGACGTCGGTCGATTTCCAGGCCAGTGCCGGGCCGTCCTTGGGCCATTCCTTCAGCAGGCCGGTGTCGGGGGAGACGTTGTCGAAGTTGGGCCCGCGCCAGCGCGGCCAGTCGCCTTCGGCGGCAGAGGCAAAGGAAGACATCGCACCAAGAGCGATCGCCGCCGAGAAAAGCGCACCGGCGACACGACGGGATTTAAGGCGAGCAAGCATCATGCAGATCTCCGCAAACCAGAAGACAGTGGACCGATTCGGCAGCTCTCCGCGGCGGCCGGTCTGATTGTTCTACCTGCGAACCGGTGGATTGTGGCATGGGCGGATAGGCAACTTTCCCATGCCACAAGCCCCGTTATCGCCCCCGCCCAGTCGTTTGCCCTTACCCAGTTTGAATGGGATGTAAGAGATATCGGCCGTGGCGGTCATGGCCGGCGAGGGCTGCTGTTATGGACCTCTCAACGAAAACCACAACTTCTATGGCGTCGCTCTGGTTTTGCCGGATTCATGGTCTGGAACGCGGGCCGATCACCTGGGACATGCTCCAGGAACTGGCCCAGGCGGGCGATCTTCGGCCGTCGGACCTGGTCCGCCGGGGCGACCAGTCGCAATGGGTGACGGCGTCGCAGGCGCGGTTCGAAGAGCCGATTCCTGGCCCCCCGCCGCTGGCGGCGCCGATTGAAACCAAGCTGACGGCCCGCCTCGCCGCGGCGTTGGCGGTGGATGTCGATATCGCCCACGCGCCGGCCAGGCCGTATCGCCGGGTGTCACAATCGAATGCCGCCGAGCCTTTCGAGACGGCCTCGGCGGAAGAGGTTGACGTTGCGGTTTCGGACAACGCGGCCACCGACACGCTTGAAGTACATCGAACGGGCGTTCCCGAATCGGCAGAGGCACCGACCGCCGCCGATTCGGTAACCCGTCGGCTGCCGGCCAAGGCCGCCGCCCATGCGGTTCGCAGTGCCCGGCCGCGGAACCCGGGCGGCGTGGCGCTCTTGGCGTTGGGGCTGGCGCTGATCGGCCTGTTCAAGCTGGCATTGCCGCTGGGATTGCTGTCGATGTATCTCGGGTGGACGTCGGCAGGTGACCTGTGGCGGCGGCCGAACGGTCGCGGCACGGTCCCGACAGGCGTCGGCCTCGCCACCGCCGTGGCGGCGATGGTCATGGCGGGAATCGATATCGGCGTGTCGCTGTATTACATCGTCACGTAGGGTCCGCCTTGGCGGACGCCGCACCAACGGAACAAGTCATCGCGTCCGCCAAGGCGGACCCTACTTGGATGCCACCGGCGTGGACGACAGGTCGTCGAACCGGATCGGCGTGCCGGCGTACGGGTGGCCCCAGATGCTGGCACGACCGGCAGGCGGCGCGACGGTGTCGGTCGCCTTGATCGTCCAGGCCTCCGGCTCCTTCTGATCCGCCGGCCAGGCCTTGCCTTCGATCGTCCACTTGCCCTCGCCGCCGCTGGTGACGCGCAGCTTCAGGCTGGTCCAGCTCCCGCTCGTCCACTTGTAGGGCACGCGTGCGACCTCTTCGGTCTCCTTCTTGCGAAGGATCAGCGCATCCTGCCCGGGCAGCACCCAGACCTTCCAACCGCCAGAGTCATTGGCCCCGATGCCGAACTCGGGAAACATCCGGCCGGCGTTGCTGGCGTGGATCTTGGCGCCCACTTCAACGGTCATCAGGTTTTCGGCCCCGAAGAGCACGCCGAAGGAATCCAGCGGAGCGCCGGGCAGTTCCAGTACCTTGTTGGTGCCGTCTTCGACGATCTTGAAGCCGCCGTTGAGGATGAACAGTTCCTCCGGCGGCGGGCCGGGCTGGAACTTCTGCAGGTCGGTCGAATAGGGACCGGCCGGCGGCTTGGCATCGCCGAGCAACAGACCGGCCGAGGCCGACACGAGGGCGAGGCAGAGGATGTTCTTGTACAGAGGTCGGGGCACTTGCAGCTCCGTAGGGGATTGATTTCTGGGCGACGGATTCACGGATTCACCACGAAGAGCACGAAGAGAAGCGGAAGAGTCTTTTTAAGGAGCCGCGCACGGAGTGTACTCACGGAGTAAGCGGGAACTGTGTCGGTTTGGGGTCATTCCCCGCTTACTGCGTGAGTACACTCCGTGCGCGGCTCCTTAAAAACTCACATACTCTCAGGATGACCGTTGAGAGAGTCGACGAACCTGGTCGCTCCTCTTCGTGTCCTCCGCGATCTTCGTGCTCTTCGTGGTGAAAGCCGAACGTAAGTATTCTTCACTTCCCGAACTACTACTTTTTCAACGCGAACAACTGCGTCCCGGTCGCGATGTACAGCACGCCGTTGGCGGCGATCGGGGACGAGAAGATCGGGCCGAGCATGTCGGCTTTGCCGAGTACCTTCTCGGCCTTGCCGAACTCCAGGATGATCAGCTCGGCCGATTCGTTGCCGATGTAGATTTTCCCGTCGGCGATCAACGCCGAGCCCCACACGTTGGACTCGACATCGTGCCGCCAGACCGCCTTGCCGGTGGCGGCGTCCAGGCAGTGAACGATACCGAGCAACTCGGGCACCAGCACCATGCCGTCGGCGACGGCAGCGGTCGACATCGACCGGCCAACGTTGGTGTTCTGCCAGACGATTTTCGGCGTCAGCTTGCCGCCCGCTGATTCGATCTCGATGCAGCTCGTCGCGCCGGCGCCGCCGCCATGCTCGGGATCCTGCCCGATGCTGATGTAGATCCTTCCTCCGGCGACCACCGGCGTGGCGATGATCTCGCTCGGGCCCTTGCCGTCGCGGTACTTGAGGGGCTTGCCGTCCTGGCTGCGATACTCGGCCGGGTTGCCGTCGATGCGCCATAGTTCGGTGAGCGAGCCGTCGGCGGCCGGAACGGGGTCAAACCCGTAGAGAATGCCATCGCCGCCGCCAAAGACGATGGTCGGTTTGCCGGCCAGCTCGCCGTAGGTCGGGGCCGACCAGTTGCAATAGAAGGTACGGCCGCTGATGCCGAGCTTTTCCTGGCCCAGGAGCTTGCCGGTCTTCTTGTCGAGGCAAATCAGCGCCGGGGCGTAGGGCGCGGGCACGTGCTTGTCTGACCAGTCGACGCCGTTAGACGTGGTGATGTAGACGCGGTCGCCGACGACGAGCGGATTGCTCGCGGTCTGGTAGTGAGGATAGACGCCCAGTTCGTGCCGCAGGTCGTATCGCCAGACGATGTCGGCGTCGGTCGGGCCGAGTTCCAAGGCCGGCTTGGGTTCGCCTTCGGGGGTCTGCCCGGCGACGTAGGTGCCTTCGGTCTTGAACTCGCCGTCGTTGCCGTTCGCCAGGCCCGCGGTATCCAGGGCGAGCACTTCGGCGCGGTTAGTGACGACAAAGACGCGGTCGCCTTCAACGGCCGGCGACGAGCAGATGCCGCATTCTTCCCAATCGACATTTCGGCCGGCGGCGAGCTTGGGCGTGACCAGCTGCCAGGCGAGCTTGCCGGTCTTTTCGTCCAGGCAGTACAGGACGCCGTAGTCCCCCTCGTACTTTTCGTCGCGGGGGTGGGCGTTGTTGGTGCCGACGTAAACCTTGCCACCGGCGACGACCGGGTTGCCGTAGGTCTGCGAACCGAGCTTAGCCGCCCAGAGCACGCCCTTCGAAGCCTTAAGGTCGATGGTTTCGTCGCCCTCTTTAATGGTAATCGCCGACGGCAGGCCCTTTTCGGCCGAGACCATGTTCCGGGAGCCGTCGCGGCCCCACGTCGGCCAATCCTCGGCGATCAACGGAACGGCGACCGCCGACACGGCGGCGGCGAGGAACGCGCACAACTTCAACTTATTCATGAACGATTCTCGTAAGAGAGAACGGAGGGCGGGCGTCTAAGCCCATAACGGTGTCGCCACATGTTCTCGGATGAAACGTCCGCCAGGCGATAAGTTCAACGACCATTTCCCTTAACTATTTGCCGGCTCGATGGTACAAGACCGGGCCGATCGGTGTCACCTCGGAGAACCACCGGTTGCAGCCCATTTTCACAACCATATTTCGGTGGCGGAGGCAACAAACGTCATGAAGAGCTACCTGTCCCGACTGATGCCGTTGACCCTGGCGGCGATCGTCTCTATTGCGAGCCCCGTACGTGCCGAAGACGCCGCCAACTGGGCACAATGGCGCGGCCCGAACTACGACGGTTCGTCCCCGGCGAAGAACCTGCCGACCGAGTTCGGCAAAGACAAGAACCTGCTCTGGGCCGCCAAGCTGCCCGGCATCAGCAACGCCACGCCGATCGTCTACGGCGATCGCGTCTTCACGACGTCGATCGACGAAGGCCGCAAGATGGCGGTGATCTGCCTGAGCCGTGCGGACGGCAAGGTCCTCTGGCAGAAGGACGCCGGCACCGCCCAGATCCGCCCGAAGGGTGAAAACGATGTGGCGGCCCCGTCGCCCGTGACCGACGGCAAGACCGTCGTCTTCATGTTCGGCACCGGCGACATCCTCGCGTTTGATGTCGACGGCAAGCCGCTCTGGGCCCGAAACCTGCAGCGTGAGATCGGCGAGTGGAACATCAACTGGATCTACGGCTCCAGTCCGACGCTGCACAAGGGCAAGCTGTATGTGCAGGTTCTGCACACCGACAAGCCCTACGCCGGCACCGCCCTGCCGGGTGCGATCAAGTACGAAGGCAACGAAGTGCCGTCGTACCTGCTGGCCCTCGACCCGCTGAGTGGCAAGGAACTCTTCCGAGTCGTCCGCCCGACCGACGCCGTCCAGGAGACCAAAGAGTCGTACGCCACCCCCATTCCCTACACGACCAAGGAGGGCCGCGAGGAAATCCTGATCGTCGGCGGCGACGCCGTCACCGGTCACGACCCCGTCACCGGCAAGGAGATCTGGCGTTACACCGGCTGGGACCCCAAGAAGGAACCGTTCTGGCGGCTGATCCCGTCCGTCGGCATTGGCGGCGGCATGATCCTGGCCTGTGCCCCCAAGAACGGCCCGGTCATGGGCATTAAAGAAGGCGGCGTCGGCGACGTTTCCACCAGCCATCACGCCTGGAAGACCGACGGCAAGGAAATCTCCTCCGACGTCCCCGTTCCCCTCTACTACCAGAATCACTTCTACATTCTCGACCACGGCGGCACGAAGCTGACCAAGGTCGTCCCCGCCACCGGCGCGGCCGTCTGGGTGACCAAGCTCGAAGGCGTCAAGGCCGTATGCCGCGCCTCCCCGACCGGTGCCGACGGCAAGATCTACTGCATGAACGTCAATGGCGACGTCTGGGTCGTCTCGCCGGAAGACGGCAAGATCCTCAGCAAGACCGCGCTCGGCGGTAACAAAAGCGCTCGCGGCACCGTCGCCGTCGTCGACGGCATGCTCCTGATCCGCGAAGGCGTGACGCTGTACGCCTTTGGCGTCAAGTAAGGATGAAGCCGGAAGGATGAAGGCGGAAACGATCCGCGTCGTCCTTCGTCCTGGTTTGCTTCATCCTTCATCCTTCTGATTTCATCCTTCTTCTCTGGTGTTTCTCCATGGCAATGCCCATCTCGATTGAGCCGTCCTCGCAATCCGACAACTCCGATCCGGGCAAGCCCTGGTACAAGCTGCTGAGTGGCTATCACTGGTTCGTATTCATCATTGCGTCGGCGGCCTGGCTGTTCGACTGCCTCGATCAGCGGCTCTTCTCGCTCGCCCGCATCCCGGCTCTCAACGCGCTGGCGCCCGCCGGCACGCTGCCTGCCGATGTGCAGGCCTTCGGCAAGGTCGTCACGGCATTCTTCCTGATCGGTTGGGGCATTGGCGGGCTCATCTTCGGTGCGCTCGGCGACAAGTTCGGCCGCTCGAAGATGCTGATGCTCACGATCTTGATCTACTCCCTGTTCACGGGGCTCAGCTTCTTCAGCCATTCCTGGTTCGATTTCACCGCCTGCCGCTTCCTGACCGGCCTGGGCGTGGGCGGCGTGTTCGGCCTGGCCGTCGCGCTGATCGCCGAGACGGTTCCTTCCGGTGCCCGCGTGCAAGCCCTTGGCCTGTTGCAGGTGCTGTCCACCGTTGGCAACGTGATGGCCGTCGGCATTAAGTACCTGCTCGACAGCCTCGAGAAGAATGGCACCATCACGGGCGGCGAAGGCTGGCGCTGGATGTTCCTGGTCGGCCTGACCCCGGCGATCATGGTCGTCTTCAGCTACAAGCGACTGAAAGAGCCCGAAAGCTGGCTCAAGCTCAAGAACGAGGGGAAGCTTCCCAAGGGCAGCATTCTCGTGCCGTATCAGAACCTGGTGCGTTCCACCCGGTGGCGGCGGAATCTGATCGTCGGTTCGCTCATCGCCTCGACCGGCGTGATCGGCCTCTGGGCGATCGGTGAATACGCTGTCGACCTGCAGAACATGGTCTTCGGCAAGTACTTCACCGAACAGGCCGCCCTCGGCAAGATCGCCAAGACCGACATCAAGCTCAACGTCGAAAACGCCAAGACGCTGGCCTACCTGCTGAACATGCTGGGCGCAGGTGTCGGCATGTGGTTGTTCACCAAGGTCGCCGCCGCGACCGGCCGCCGGACGGCGTTCGCGATCGGCTTTGTCGCAGCGCTGGTCGTCACCGCGTTCACCTACTGGAAGATGGAAACGCCGATCGACGCCTACTGGATGATGCCGCTGATGGGCGCCGCCCAGCTCGGACCGTTCGCCGGCTTTGCGATCTACCTGCCCGAACTGTTCCCCGGCAGCCTGCGCAGCACCGGCACGAGCTTCTGCTACAACCTCGGCCGCTTCGCCGCCGCGGGTGGCAGCTTCTTCTCGGCGTATCTCACCAAGCTGTTCACGACGAGCGATGCGACGTCTTCGCTGCCGCTGCGGTACAGCGCGATCGCGATGTGCTCGATCTTCCTGATCGGCCTGTTCACGCTGCCGTTCGCGCCCGAGACCAAGGGCAAGCCGTTGCCGTCGGACGAGGTCGCCCCGCCCGAACCCGGTTTCGCCCCAGCCCCCGCGGGCACGCCGGCCAAGGCGTGAGGACCGCAGGGTCCGCCTTGGCGGACGCGAACGCTGACGACGCGAAGGAAAAAACAAACGAGCCGGTATCGCGAATCGCGATACCGGCTCGTTCGATTTCTGGTGGCAGGTTGTCGGTACCCGATCCGCGTCCTACTTCAACTCAATGCAAACCGCTTCGGTCTTGCTCCGCGTGTAGATTTTGCCGTTGGCGACGATCGCGGCGCACCAGAACTTCTCGCCGGGGATCTGCGTGGACGCCTTCTGCTTGAAGCCGGCGGGCGTTGCTTCAACGAGCGCCAGCTTGCCGGCGTCGCCCTGCACGAGGATGTGCCCGTCGACGAAGATCGTGCCGCCGCCGCTGCCGAAGCCCGGCTGCCGCCATTTGATCTGGCCGGTCTTGAGTTCCAGGCAGCCGACGGGTGCCCCGCCACCCTTGCCGCCGGCGAAGTCTTTAAAGCCGAAGATGCCGTAGATGTGTCCTTCGTGGTAGACCGGCGTGGACCAGTGGTGGACGTTGTGCCCTTCCTTGTTCTCCTGCTTCAGGAAGTACAACTGCTGGGCCGAGAAGGCCTCGCCGCTCTTGCCGATCTTGAACGCCGCCGTGCCGACGTCGTAGCCGGCCGAGCAGTAAACAATATCGGCGTCTTCACCCGTGCCGACGATAGGGCTTGCTGCGGTGCTGACCTTGAACGGGAACTGCGCTTTCCACAGTTCCTTGCCGCTATCGGCGGCGAGCGAGACCAGGCCGCTCTGCATGAAGAAGATGACCTGCTTCACGCCATGAATCGTCGCCGGGACTGGCGACGCGTGGGTGATCTTTTCGTTGCCGACGGCCCAGAGCACGTCGCCGGTCTTCTTGTCGAATGCCGCCATCGACTTGCCGGCCCCGCCGCCGGCGACGTAGATGCGGTTGTCGTCGATCACCGGCGACGCAGCGCTGCCCCACTTCAGATCCTGGCCACCCATTTCGGCCTTGACGTCCTTCACCCAGTTCTGTTTGCCGGTCTTGGCGTCGAAGCTCGCGAGCTTGAGGTTGACCGACAGCACGTAGACGTTGTCGCCGTCGATCGCCGGTGTGCTGCGCGGGTTGCTGCCGCCCTGGCGGTCGGTGATGGTCTGGTCGACCGGGCGGGCCCAGACTTCCTTGCCGGTCTTGGCGTTGTAAGCGACCAGGGTTTCGCGGCTCTGGCGGTCCTGGAACAGATACGCCGCGTCGCCGGCGACCGCGAACGTGCCGAAGCCTTCGCCGACGGGAATCTTCCAGGCGATCTTGGCCTTGGCGAAGCCGCTCGCGACGCCGGCCTCGTCGGACCTGCCGTCGGCCTTGGGCCCGCGGTACTGCGACCAGTCGGCGGCGACGACGACCGAGGTCATCGCGGCGACGGACAGAACGGCCGCCGAGCGAACCAGCCGGCGCTTCCAGGACGAGGCGAGAGTGTGTGCGGTCATAACCGGAGTTCCTTTCAATCCACGTTACAGGGCAAGGCGAAAAGGGCAGCGAATCCGCCCGGACACAGTACAATCGAGCCGGTGGAATGCTGCAAGAGATTTTGCGTTAGCTCATCGATCGAGCCGGCTGTCCGTGACACGGCTTTCCAAGCCGTGCGAGCGATGTGGGAGTCTTGAACCGTTAATCCTCAGTTCTCAAAACGCTGTTTGAAAATGGGTCGAGGATAAAAGTCCTTTTTGAGTTCGGGAGTCGCACGCACGGCTTGGAAAGCACAACTGTCCGGCAATTTACCAATTCCAGCGTGAGCCATGACCTGGCACATCCTCATTTCACCAGAGTCGCTCGGCTTTGCTTGCGATCGCGGCTGATGGCGCGCATGCGGCGGCGTCACCCTCAGATCAGGGTGTGCGGGAACGTCGTGGCTTCAGGCCAGCTTCTTGCGTGCCCGCAGCCGGGCCTGACGCGCTCGTTCCAGCGAACGCTCTCGCTCGCGTTTGGCGATCACCGCCATCGCCTCCTGGATCGACATCTGGCCCCGGGCCACGCGGCCCAGCGCCGCCAGGGCGTAGACGCTGACGCGGTAGCCGCTCTGCACGTACATCATCAGCACGGCGATCACCGCGATGTACAGCTGCGTGGTGATCCCATTGCGGCTGGTGCTCAGCAGGTGGTCCATTCCCGCCCAGGTCTTGAGCCACTTGAAAAACAGCTCGATCTGCCAGCGCAGCCGGTAAACGGCGCCGACGACGTGAGCCCCGACCGTCGCCGCGGGAAGATTGGTCAGCAGCCGCAGTGCCTGGGATTCGCCCGATCGGTCGGTGCTCTCGATGGTGATGCAGCGGAACAGGCCCGCCGGCGCGTCGCGGCCGGGAAGTCTCACCACTTCCTCGGCGATCACGCCCGCCTCGACGTCCGCCGCCGACGGCGGCAGGGTCTGGACCACCGTCATCGCCGGTTGGTTGGATTTGATACGAACGACAAAGTCGCTGCCCTTGTCCAGGACGGCGCCGAGGAAGCCGAACTCGACGAAGTTGCGGTCCACGACGTACAGCACGCCGGGCAGGAGGTCGGCGGCGAAGGCCGCGGCCTCCGAATGCCCGTCGTCGCCGCTGACGGTCAGCACGCGGGGAATCCAGTTGCCGGCGTCGAGCTGGACGTTGGCGCGGACCTGTCCCTGCACGCCGCCGTCGCGGTTCTTTTGGCGCATCGCCCAGGCCACATCGCACAGCGTGGTCATGTAAGTGCCGTCGGCGGCGATGATCTGCCGGGTGATCCCTTCGAGGCCGTCGGCGTCGCCGAGATTCGGGACACGTTGCTGCAGGTCGTCGATCAGCGGCACGAGCAGCTGAGGGTCGAACGCTGCAAGAGCGTCGGCGGTGGTCGAGCGTGCCAGCTTGTCGAGTCGCAGATCGCCCTGGAAGTCGCCGCAGTCTTCGATGCGTCGCAGCGATCGGGCCATGGGATCGAAGAACGACAGGAGCAGGCCTTTGACCAACTGGTCGCGGCCGAGGATGGTGTTGCCGTGAGCCGGCAGCGCCGCCAGACGATGGAGATGTTCGTCGAGGAGATTCCCGGAGCGGCGCACGGCCAGACGTCGGTCCGACGGCGTCGGTTGCTGCTGCGAGGATGAACGACGGACCGCCACGGGCGCGAACTATGCCACGCGGCATCAGAAAGCGCAAGAGCGAAATCTTGCGAATGTCACGGCGTCGAAATGCCGGACAGTTGTGCTTGGAAAGCCGTGTCACGGACGCTTGCCCGGTTTCTGACATGCCTCTGCTTCGAAGGAGTCGTGATGAAAGCGCTGTTTGCACTCTCAATCCTCTCACTGGCCTTTCCCGCGATGGCCAAGTCGCCCGTTGCACTCGACGAACGGCTGGCGATCGAGCTCATCGCCCAGGAACCCGCGATCGTCACGCCGACGGGCGTCTTCGCCGATGTCCGCGACAATGTCTGGGCGATCGAGTGCAACACGCACTTCCCCCCGAAGGATTACAAAGGCTATCCGACCGACCGGATCTTCGTCTTCTCGGGATACGAACAGGCGGACGCGGGCGCTCCCACCACCCGCCCGGGGACAGCCGTCGCTGGGGGAACTGGGGAGGGTATCGATCCCAAAACCGGTCTTGCCCCCGGTGTCCAACGAACCACTTTTGCCGACGGCCTCATGCAGGCGATGAGCCTGACCATGACCCCGGCCGGCAAAATCTACGTCGTCTGCCGAAACGAGATCGTCTACTTCGAAGACAAGAACCACGACCTTAAGCCCGATGAACTCGACCTCGGCGACGGCAAAAAGGGCGACCGAAAGGTTCTGCTCCGCCTCGACACCAAAGCCACCTATCCGCACAACGGCCTGAACGGTGCCACCCTGTCGCCCGACGGCGAGTTCCTCTACTTCTGCCTCGGCCTGAACACCGGCTTCGATTACAGCGTGATCGGGTCCGACGGCAGCAAGATCTCCGGCGGCGGCGAAGGCGGTTCCGTCTGGCGCTGCACGCCGGCCGGGGGAAAAGTCGAGCGCATCGCGATTGGTTTCTGGAACTGCCACGACCTGACGTTCGACGCCTTCGGCCGGCTGTTCGCCGTCGACAACGACCCCGACGACATCGGCCCCTGCCGGCTGCTCGACATCATCGAAGGCGGCGACTACGGCTGGAAGTTCAAGAACGGCCGCAAAGGCGTCCACCCCTTCACCAGTTGGAACGGCGAACTCCCCGGCACGCTGCCGATGGTCGCCCCGACAGGCGAAGCCCCCAGCGGCATCCTCGCGTACGAAAGCGACAATTGGCCGGCCGACTATCTCGGCCAGGTGCTCGTCACGAGCTGGGGCGACCACACCATCCAGCGTTTCGAGTTGAAGGAGAAAGGCGCCAGCTTCACGAGTACGCCGGTGAACATCATCCGAGGCGGCGACGACTTCCGCCCCGTCGGCATCACGCAGGCGAGCGACGGCAGCGTGTTCTTTACCGACTGGGTGGACAAGAGCTACACGCTGCACCTAAAGGGGAAGCTTTGGCGCATCCGCGCACAGGCCCCCACGACGCAACCCGCCCAAAAAGAGACCGGCGGTTCCGCCGCGGGCTCAGTCGCGAAGCGACTGCGGGTGGATGAAGTGACGAAGGCACCTCAATCGGAGCTGATTCAGCTCTGCTCCGCTCCCCGGCGTGAAATTCGGATCGCCGCCGGTGATTCCCTCGCAGCATCGGGCGATACGGGGCTGCGAGAGCTCGTGAAGCTCTACGTTGTCGAGAAGGACCGACCTCTGATCGACGCCTACTGGTCTCTGAAGCGAAGGGAGCGTGCCGAAGGTCCTCAATCGCTCCTGAGGGCCTTAATGACAGAGCTTTCGCCGCTACCGAAGATTAGCCAGCCGGGCGACAACGTGTTCGCCGACAGGATCGTTCGCTATCCAGACGTCGGGAACTCGTCGCAAAGTCTTCGTCGATTGTTGACGTTCTTGGGACAGGATTCCGCTGCTCAACGCCGAGATACCCTTCTTGGGCTCTGCAAGGTCTTGGATGTGACCGCTCGATCCGATCCGTTTCTAAATGCAGCAGCAATCCATGCGCTGTCGAAGAACTCCATCTTGCCTGAAGATGCCCTGACCAGGGAGTCAGCGGTGCTTGCACCCTTCTATCCGTTGATCGCAAGGCGCAACGGCAGTCCCGAAGCTGTCGCATTGCTGCCAAAGTTCCTTAAGTCCCCCGACCCCGCCGTCCGCCGCGTCGCCCTCCAATGGATCGGCGAAGACCGCCTCGTCCAGTTCAAGGACAACCTGCCCGACGCCCTCAAGGCCGGCGACGTGACGCGCGATCTGCTCGCGACGTATCTCGCGGCGCAGGAGAAGCTCAATACGCCGTTGCCCGAACCCGGCAAGCCGCCGGCGGAGCGGTCGGTGTCGCAGTTCGCGGTCGAGTTCCTGCTCGATGAGAAGAACGACGCCAAACTCCGCAAGGTGGCGCTGGAGCTGGTGAATCCAACCGACGCCAAGCCGTCGTCGAAGCAGCTTGTCGCGCTGATCGAGCCGATGGGTCTTGCTGCGATTCAGGCGATCGCCTGGCGGGACGACCCCGAATCGCAGGCGGCGTTGCGGGCCGTCGCCGCGGATGCCAAGCGCGACATCGCCGAACGGCGGGAAGCCGTTCTGGGGCTCGCGCGATCGGCGCTGGCGTCCGCGGAGACCAAATCTGTGTTGCGGGAGATCCTCCTTGGTAGGGGCACACGGCGTGTGCCCGCGGCCGAGGCGAAAGATCCGCCCACACCGATTACGGCCGACAAGCCAAACGGCGTTCGCGGTGAACGCAACCCGGCAAATGGGATCGTCGATCCGGCGGGCAAACGCCGTGTGCCCCTACAGGCGGCGACGGAAGCCGATCTGCGGCTGGACGCGCTCAAAGCGATGCGCGGCGCACTCGATGCCGCTGATGGCAAGGCGCTCGTCGACGAACTCATGTCCGCCGCCACGAAGAAGCAGCCCGACGGCACCGCGGTTCTGAATGAGGCGGAATGGGCCGAGCAGATCATGCTCGCGTTCAAGCCGACACCCGAAGCGTTGTCCGCCGCCGACCGCAAGCGGCTGGAGCCGCTGCTGCCGCAACGGTCTCCGCTGCTGTGGCAGGTGATTGGCAGTGGTGCCGATCGGGATTCCCGACCGGTCGGCGATCCCGATGCCGGGCGGCGCGTTTTTGCCCTGGCGACAGGCGCCCGGTGTTACGTTTGCCATCAGTTCGACGGCCGGGGCGGCGCGGTGGGGCCTGATCTTTCGCGTGTCCGGTCCGCGATGGACGACGCCAAGATCGTCGAATCGATTATTGAACCGAGCAAGGAGATCGCCCCGCTGTACGTGTCGTCGATCATCGAACTCAAGAACGGCGACACGATCAGCGGCGTAGGCCTGAACGAAGCCGGCGCGGCTTATGTCGCGATCGCCGACGCCACCGGCAAACGCCATCGCATTAAGGCCGAGGACATCGTCAGCCGTCGCGAGGAGAAGATCTCCGTGATGCCCGAAGGGTTAGTCGACACGATGTCGGTGCAGGAGTTCCGGGATTTGTTGGCGTATCTGCGTCGGCTGTGAAACGAGTTGACGATACGGCGTCCGTGACACGGGTTTCTAACCCGTGCGAGCGATGTGTAGGTGGCAAAAACGTTCATCCTCAAGACCCTTCTGCGGTGCCAGCCATTTTCGGCCGAGGCGTTAGAAGGGATGACTTGAGGATGAACAGTCAGCTACTCCGGCATCGCTCGCACGGGTTGGAAACCCGTGTCAAGGACAGCCGTGCCCTGGAACGCGGTGTCGCGGACAGCGGTGTGATTACTCCGGAATGATCACGGTATCGACGACGTGGATGATGCCGTTGCTGGCTTCGATGTCGGCCTTGACGACCGTGGCGTTGTTGATCATGACCTTGCCGTCCTTGACGGCGATTTTCACGGCCTTGCCGTTGACCGTCTTGGCTTCGGTCAGCTTCACGACATCGCCGCTGGCGACCTTACCGGCGACGACGTGGTACGTGAGGATCGCGACGAGCTTGTCCTTGTTCTCGGGCTTGAGCAGGCTCTCGACCGTGCCGCTGGGCAGCTTGGCGAACGCCTCATCGGTCGGCGCGAAGACCGTGAACGGGCCGGCACCCTTGAGGGTGTCGATCAGTCCGCCGGCGGTGAGGGCGGCGGCGAGTGTCTTGAACTGACCGGCTCCGACGGCCGTATCGACAATGTCCTTGGTCGCTTCCTTCTTGGCGGCCTCGGCGGCGACGGCGGACGACGAAAACGCGGCAATACCTGCCCCGGCAAAGCCGAGTGCCAGAACGCCGGACAACGTGACGCGAGCGATGCGGTTGAAGCGCATGAGAGACTCCTGAGGATTGGCCCTTGATGGGCGTTGGTTCATGGACCGCGATCGATTCCCAAACGCCTGGGATGATGCGGCTCGGATTAACGCGGGACAGTAGCGCTTGTGATGGCGGGTCAACGGCTGATCTTCTGAAAGGTGCGCGGTGGACAGTTGTGCAAGCGGACGGGACCGTGGGGCGACGATGTGTAGGATTCATCGAACATCGAACATCGAACATCGAACATCGAACATGGAAGATCGAGCGTTGCTTGGCGGAGGTGAATGGATGAAACAGGTCTGGACCATTCTGCTGCTGATCGTGTCGGCTGGTTGTGCCGGGAAGAAGACCGATCCGGGCGTGCCCATTGGGGCGGATCTCTTGACCGAGATCGTGACGCCGGCCCGGCCGGCGGCGGATCAGTTCACGTCATTGGAATTGCCGGAAGACGGCGCGCTGTTCGTCTTCAACGCCACCCGCCAGAAGATGGTCTACACCGCCGCCGTCAAAACCGGAGACGTGGTCAAGCTGTCCTGGGGCGGCGTGAATCTCGTCGGGCGGCTGCCGAGCAAGAGCAACTACAAGCCGGCGTACGAGCGACAGGTCGCGAGGTACGAAGCGGGCCATACCTATCGCGTCTATTACAAACCCGGTGAACCTGTCGTCATAGCAGAGGAGAGCTCGGCGTTAACCCGGCCGTTCGACGCGCAGGAGCGGATTGTCAATCCGCTGGATAAGCCGAAGTAGTGGTTTGTATGAAGAGGCGAAAGTGCTGAGTGCTGAGTGGAAGACGAGTTCACTTCTCAGCCCCCAGCGCTTTCAGCTTAGCGCCTTCATTCGCTCCATCGTCGCCACGATGGTCTTGGTCATTGCATCGCACTCGAGGTTTACCGTGTGGCCGACTTTGCGCCGGCCCAGGCGGGTGATCCGGAGCGTGGTGGGGATCAGGGCGACATCGAAGCGCCGCCCGTCGACGGCGGCGACAGTCAGGCTGACGCCGTCGAGGGTGACCGAGCCCTTGGGGATGATGTAGCGGGCGAGGTCGGTCGGGGCTTCGAGGGTCATGCGCCAGTCGGCGTCGTCGGCCTTGACGGCGACGACTTTCGCCACGCCATCGACATGACCCTGGACGATGTGCCCGTCGAAGCGGTCGCCGACGCGAAGGGCGCGTTCGACATGAACATCGTCACCTGGCCGAAGCCCAGCGAGGTTTGTTTTGGAGAGGGTTTCGGGAATCACGTCGAACAGCATGTGGACATCGCCTTTGCCGGTGAGGCTTCCCGCCTGCATCGCGACCGTGAGGCACACGCCGTTCACCGCGATCGACTCTCCATTCCTGACATCATTCCAGGGCACAGCAATGGTCAGGCCGAGCCCGGTGCGACGGGGGCTGGCGGCCAGGACGGGGACACTGCGTTCGACAATTCCGGTAAACATGGCTGAAGATTGTACGTGTTCTGGACGAGTGTCGCGCGTCGGCACGAGCCGCCGGCGAACTGGGTGACGCGCACCGCGGTTCTCGCAACTCACTCGTCTTCGGTGGGCACCAGGTACGAATCGTTCTCCCAGGCCGGGCCGGCGTTGGGCGAGACGATGCCTTTGCCTTCGGGGGCCGGATTGCTGCCGGGCGGCAGCGGCTGGGTGGCGAACGTGGAGTAGATGTTGTCGCGCTTCCACCCCGTGCCGTAACCGCAATAGGGCGTGCTCTGGAATCGTACCTCGCCGGTTACGTAGAGCACGTTCTGTCCCGCGCGGTCGTGGTTTCGCGAGTTGGCGGCGGTCATCTCCAGAGGTGGGGCGTTGTACGCCGGGCCGGCGGCATTGGATCCGCCGGTGACCACGCCGGGGTTTTTGTCGGCCATGATGGCAAAGTCGGGCGGAAGCACGTCGGAGTTCAGGCGGAACCTCGGAGCGGCGCTGTAAGGCGAGCAATAGGAGTAGCTCAGGTGCTGGCCGGAAGTGAAGTTGGACCGCTGAGCTGCGTTGACGCGCTTTCCGCCGGTCAGCATCGGGTCGAGGGTTTCGCTCGCGCTGGCACAGACGAAGGCTTGTGGCTGGACGTACCCCAGCCGCACGAGCAGCCAGAGTGCTGCGGTCACGTCATTAGGCTTTACGCCGTCGACGGAAGGCGGCGGCGGGCCTGCGATCGTCTGCGTCGCCGCGGTGCCGGTGGCCGGAGTCGTCGAAACGGTGGCCGGCGTGGTCGTTGGTGCAGGGGTGGCCGGCGTGAGGTTGGGCGGAATGGCCGCGACGGCCGCGGGCGCGGTGGTCGGGAGTGACGGCGCGGTCGTCGGTGCCGTCGTCGCCGGGCGAACCGGAACGAGGGACGAACCGGTAAACGCGACGTACATGCCCGGCCTGGCCGGGTCCCAGGGCATGCGGGGAAAGTCGCGGTCGTTGGCGCCGGCGTACTTGCTGAACGCGGCGTGAATCTGGCGAAGATTATCGGCGCACGCCACCCGCTTGTTGGTCTCGCGCATCTTCCCCACGTACGGGATGAAAATGCTGCACAGGATCACCAGGATCCCCAGGACCACCAGCAGTTCGACCAGGCTGAAAGCACGGTGGTGCGGGAATTCGGCTCGGAATTGTTTGGGCTCGGAAGGCAACATACTCAGTGCATCATACACGGCGGAGTTGAATCCGGGCGTCCCTGAAACCCATGACGGCGAGCGTGCCGACGGCTTTGCCGTCGAGCGGGGCGCTTGCGTCGTCGGCGGACCAAGGAAGCCCGGCCCTTGCCTGTCGTTTGAGAAGGTTTGAAGCCCCGCGTTAGAACTGGCGACGTCGGTCGTCTGACCCGCCGGAACGACGCACTTCAAGCCGCAGCGGTACATCATGCCGATAGCCTTCGCGCCGGTCGCGGCGCGGGCTTCCCAGTCGGCCCGCACCCGTTGCCGAGACGCCCCGCCGCATCGCGGGGCCTCTCGAGAGGAGACACTCATGTCGAAGCGACTTTGGTTGGCCGCACTGGCCGGAACACTCGGACTGGGAATGGTCATGCCGTCGGCGCGAGCCGCAGACGAAGGCGATCGGCCCGCGCCCCGCCGTGAGGCTGAGCCGGGTCGTCCTGACGGCAATCGCGAGCGAAACGACCAGGGCCGGGGAGAAGCCGGCCGAGGCGAGCCGGGTCGTGGTCAGCGAGACCGTGGTCAACCGGGCCGTGGAGATGCGCCGCGCGGGGAAGCTCCTCGTGGAGACATGCCCCGCGGGGAAGCGCCCCGTGGAGAAGCACCTCGCGGCGAGCCGAATCGAGGCGGCCTGGACTTCGGCGGCGGCAACCGCGGCGATGGCGATCGTGCCCGTCCGGAAGGTGGAGATCGACCGCAGCCGGGCGGACCGCAGGGCCGCAGCGCCCGTGACGGCGGGCCACAACAGAAGGCCGAGCCCCGTCGCGAAGAGCCCCGCCGTCCGGACGCTCCTCGTCCCGACGCCCCGCGTCCTGACGCCCGTCCCCAGCAGCCTGAGGCCCGGCGGATGCCCGGTGCCCCCGGCCAGCCGGCCCCGATCGCCAATCGAGACGCGGAACTTCACAAGCAGATCGAGATCCTTCGCGATCAGGTTCGACAGCTTCAGAAGGCCGTCGGCGAAATGCGCGAACAGTTCGCCCGCCGAGGACCGTCGGAGTCGCACGGTCAGGATCCGCGGCGCAGCCAGGCGGACAGGCACGGGGCCGACAAGCACGGCTCGCCTGTGCCGTTCGGCGGTCGGCGCGGTGGCGAGCAGGGTCGGCCAGAAGCACGCGAGTCCAAGATGCCCCAACCGCCTCGCGGCGGACCGGGAATGGGCGGACCTGGGATCGGTGGCCCGGGAATGGGTGGTCCGGGCTTCGGACGTCCCAGCTTCACACGCCCGGGTTTCGGCGGGCAGTCGTTTGGCGGCCGCGGATTTGCCGGCCCTGGAGCCGGTGGGCCTCCATCGGTTGGCCCCGGGTTCGGTGGCTTTGGCGGTTTCGGGCGGATGCCCGGTGCTCCCATGAACAACGTCCGCCCCGGTTCTGAAGGCGGCCCCTTCCGTCCGCAGATGCAGCCACCCCAGCCCGATCAGCGTGGCGGCCCGCGCGATGGCGATCAACGCCGTGACGAAGGCCGAAAGGACGGCGATCGCCGTGACGGCAACAACGACCGTCGCGACGATCGCGGTCCCGGTCGCGGCCCGGGTCGCCAGATCGATGCCTGATCTGAATCCACGCGTCGGCCCTGTCGGTGGGCCGATGCCGTTTTGAACGTGCAGGGCCGGCGAACGCCAGGCGGATCTCTCCCCCGCCGGCGTCGCCGGCTCTTTTCTTACGCTCAATGTCGCGTACAGCAGTGCCTGGGATCTCAGCCCCCACGGACGACCGTTCGCAGGCGTTGTTGCTACTTGGCGCGTTCCGGGCAGGGGTGGACGAACGGCGCCTTCCCCCCGGGCCAGGCGCCTTTGGCCTGGTGATTGGTTTCCACGTATTTTCGGGCCAGGTCGATGACGGCGTCGTCGCTCTTGTCGACGTACAGTTCGAACCAGATTCCGTCGGTTCCCTTCTTCGCCACCCTCAGGCCGGCGGCAAGCCGTCCGCGGTGGTCTCCGCCGGCGCAATCCCCGGCGATCAGTGCCGCCATCAATCGGTCGGCCATGCTACCCTTGGTGTTTTCATAGGCTTTGGCCATCGCGACAACGACTTCCGGACCTGTGAGGGTGTTGCCCTGGCAGGCGTAGAAGCGGCCGCTCATTCCGCCCCACCAGCGGCCGGCGTCGTCGGCGGTGTCGCAGTGGCGCTGGGCGGCCCGGCCGTCGGCGGCGATGACTGCCAGTTGTCGCTTGCCGGCCCTGGGATCGTTCTTCAACAGGGTTGCGAGAATCTCCTCCGGCATTTTGCCGGCGGCGAGCATGTCGATCGCCTGCGGGCCCCAGGGCGGGTTGTGATAATGCTGCGTGATGAAGGCTCCGACACCCGCCTTGACATACGGGACGACTCGACCCACCGCCGGGTACTTGCTCGCGACGGCCGCCCCGACTTCACCGGTCTCCGGGTCGACGGCGATGATCGAGAAGGTCGCGGTGATCTCGGCCGGATTCGAAGCCGTTAATCCCGTCGAGGGCACCGAAGCGTTCTGAGGCATCGCACATCCGGGTTGAATCGCAACGAACAGCGCAATCGTCGCAAGACCTGTCAATCTAACCGTCAGATTGGAGTGGCGTTTTGCGGTCGATGAAGTGAGGAATTTCCGCTGCATTGAAGCCTCCAAGTGTCGCATAAGCGCCACACAAACCGTTACCAGCACCCCAGTTTCATGCGGGGTTTCCCTTATTGATCGCGGAGAGCAAGGCTAAATTTTTCTGCTTTTCGGCGGAATTTTAGCGCATCGGTCCGCTGCCTCTCTCTTATGTTATCGCCGCAGGCAGCGGACGGGGCGGGGAAGTTCGCGAGCTTCAATCGTTGTAATCCGCGTGTCCATGTGGGCATGCGGCAAATGAGACCTCTGGCATCAGGATCAGGATGGAGCCGAGCGTCTCGCCGCCTTTCGAGGCAGCGAAGCGGTTGCTCATCGTGTTTTGCAAGGGAGCTGAAGTGATTTCAAAGCCGATCGTATCGCCCACTCTTCTCACGGCATCGCCGGACCGGTACGCGTCTTCTGACGTGACCTGCGTGATCGAGCAGCTCGAAGAGCGTCGTTTTATGTCGGCGTCGCTGCAGATCGAGAACCTGGACATTCTCCCCGGCTACGAGCGGATGGTTTTCACCAAGGTTCAGCAGCTCGATAAGAACTTTCCCAACAAGTACAAGGAATTCGGCAGCCTGCGCCTCCGCAACGTGGGCGATGCCCCGCTGTCGTTGTCCGGCCTGAATGTGTCGGGTCCTTACAAGGTCGTCAGCGGCTTCCCGTCGTCGATCAGCCCCGGCGGCTATGCCGACATCCGGGTGCAGTTCACCGCGACCACGCCCCCGCCGTTCACCTACAACCAGACGTCTGGTCTGGATGCGGTGAAACAGGCCGGCACCTGGTTCGGCTCGCTGAAGTTCAACACGAACGACCCGCGGAACTCGACCTACACCGAAACCCTCGCCGGCTGGTACCAGACCCGTTCCGAGCACGAGAACGAAGCGAGCTTGCAGACCGTCATTAACGTCTTGATGGACTACAAGACGAATATCGCCCCCCCCAACAGCGTCTTCCTGAAGCAGTATGGCGGCGTTCCCCACTACTACGGCGAAGAAGTAGTCAGCGGCTACTGGCAGGCGGCCGATCCGAGCAAGCCGGTCGGCGTTCGGCAGGTGGCTGCATTCCACGGACAGGGCGACGATGCGCCGGTCTCCTGGTTCGCACAGGGCACCACGAGCAAGAACCTGATCTTCAGGCAGGACGGCCGGTACGGCCAGACGCTCCTTCCGGTGCTTGCCAGCGGCGCCCCGGCGGCGGGCACTTTCTCCACCACCAAGACCTTCGGCTTCCACCTCGATGAAGAGTGGAGCGACGATAAACTCAATAAGCGCAACCAGTACAGCAAGGGCCATCACGTCCGGTTTTTCCCGGTGCGTGACCACTTCGGCAATAAGCTGAATAACCTGTACTTCATGACGATGGACTACAGCTTCCCGGGACCGAGCGGTCGGCCGAACGAAGACTTCCAGGACAACATTTACATCGTGTCGAACGTGAAGCCGGCCAACGGCGCGACGTCGCCGACGGTGCCTCCGGTGTCGCCGCCGACGGTCCCGCCGACCGTGCCACCCACGGTACCCCCGACGGTGCCGCCAACCGTTCCGCCGACGGTGCCCCCGACCGTCCCGCCCACGGTGCCCCCGACCACGGGCACTCCCAAGGTTTCCTTCGCGTCCACCGCCGTCAGCGTGGTCGAAGGCAACAGTGGCCTCAAAGCCGTCACCCTGACGGTGAAGCTCGAAGGCAACCCGGCCGGCGAAACCCGTTTGTACTACAGCACCTCCAACGCCAGCACTGCCACACGCGGCACCGACTACTCTGGTGCAGCCGGCTCCGTCATCTTCTACCACAACGGCGCGAAGACCAAGACCATTACGGTCTACGTCAAGGGCGACACCGTGAAGGAAGGCAACGAAAACTTCTACGTCAACCTGTACGGTATTCAGAGTGGTGTACTCGGTGCCAGCAAGGCGACCGTGACCATCCTGAACGACGACTGATCGTCTTCTGAAGTGAATCAATAAAAGAAGGCACGAAGATTTAGATCTTCGTGCCTTCTTTCATTTGCGGTGACCGCCTTTGCGACCCCGGGTCATTCTTTGGCAAACGACCAGCTCACCAATTCCTTGTCGTTTCGCCAGTAGATCGACCGATTCGCATAGGCTGGTTGGCTCCAGAGGACCGGGCGGCGGGCGTCGGTGTTGGTCGGGTCGAGCAGGTGGGATTTCGAGATCAGCTTGAAACCGGCGGGCGTCAGGTCGCCGACGATCAGGTCGCCGTGCTCGGTCGCGAATAGGGTTCGGGGACCGGTTTCTCCCAGGGGCGTCATAAACGCAGTGGCCCAGCTCTGCATGCCGGCGTCGTAGGTAGTGGTCTCAAAGGTTTCCCACAGTCGATCGCCGGTGGCGGCGGTGAGCCCGCGCAGCTGTCCCTTGGCGTCGATGCCGTAGACATGCCCGTCGCGGAGGACGGGCGTAGCCATCAGCGTTTGGATCGCATCGCTGGTCCGGTCGGACTTGCCGACTCGCTTCCACAGGACGCTGGCGGTCGGATCGCCGTTGCCGCTCTTGTCCAGCTTGAGCATGAGCGCCCCGCCGTACTGTGAAGATACGAACAATAGGTCGCCGAGCTTGGAATCACGAAGGAGCTGAGGGGTGACGATCGTAACGCCGTACTTCATGGGTTCCTGCGGGATCGTCCAGTAGACCTTGCCCGTCTCCGGGTCGAGTGAGGTGACCCCGGCCGGGTACCATTGGATGAGTTGCCGCTTGCCGGCGACATCGAACATGACCGGCGGGCTGTAGCCACATTCCTTGGCGGGAATCGCCTGCCAGATGACCTTGCCGGTCATCTTGTCCATCGCGACGAGAATGCCCTTGGGATCATTGGTGGCGACAATCACCATGTTCCAGAGAACCAGCGGGTGTGCCGCGTATCCCCAGACCGGCGTCTCGTTCTCGGTCATCTTCCGTCCCCAGATTTTCTTCCCGGTTTGCGCGTCCAGGCAGTGCAGGTGCCCTTCCGTGCCATGGGCGTAGACGCGATCGGCGTCGTAATCGCGGTCGCCGTCCACGGCCGGCGTGCATCGCGGGCCGCCGGCATAGCTGACGGTATAGGGGCAGTCGTACTCGAAAGCCCAGAGCTGTTTGCCGGTCTTCGCGTCAAAGCAGAGCACCCGTTCGGTGCCCGGTATGCCCTTGTCGCGATCGAATGGATTGGCGGGGTTCTTCGCGCCTTCCTTGAGGACACGGTCCATCACAAAAACTTTCCCGTCCTTGACCGCGGGGCCTCCATATCCGAGCGAGACGGGGGCACGCCAGCGGACCTTCAGCCCGTCCGCGGGGATGGCGTCGAACAGACCCGTTTCGCGCCAGATACCGTCGCGCTTTGGGCCCAGCCATTGTCCCCACTCGTCGGATCGAAGGGTGATGGGGAGGCACAGGAAGAGGGTGATCGCGAGTGCGGGAGTAGTGCGGGACATGCTTCGATCTCCGGGATTTGGTTTCTGAATGGGTTTACTTGTCCCATTAAGGATAGCCGTGCGGCGCTGCGTTGTCCGCGAAGGGCAAGCTACTTCTTGCCGATTCGCGCCAGCGATGGATAACGTCGCTTCCATGCGATGATCGATGGGGAATCCGCGTCCGACGGGGGTGCTTCTTGCGTCGCATCTGGTCCTCCACGGTTACGGTCACTGGTTACCCAACGACCCGCGCGGGAGCGGTTCGACGGAGTTGCGCAAACTGGAGCTTGGTGAACTGGGGGAGATCCATACGGGTCGCAAACCACCCTGGGAACAACCGTTTAAGTCCGAACTTCGCGCCTTCTATCGACGCGCCAAACCGCTGCTCCAATTCGACCCCCTGTGGTATCGCGATCGGGAGCGCGAATTGATCGCGACTGCTTTCAAGGAGGTCGTGTCGAAGATTGGCTACACCGTGTGGAGCTGCGCGATCTGCTCTAATCATGCGCACCTTATCGTTCGCGCCCACCGCGATCGCGCCGAAAACATCTGGTCATCTTTTGCACGGGCATCGACTGACCGGATCCGTAAGGTGCAGATCGTGCCCGCAGAACATCCTGTCTGGTCGCATCGACCGTACAAGGTCTTTCTTCACACGTGGCAGGAGATCGTCGATCGTGTCGCGTACGTCGAAGACAATCCGGGGAAAGAGCGACTTGCGAAGCAGGTATGGGATTTTGTCCAACCACTTCCCAAATCTTGTGAGGCGCTCCTCCCCTCGGGGCGCAGACCGCGCGATCCGCGCCAGTAGTGGCTTGCCCTTCGCGGGGTTAGCTAAAGAAGCTACCGGCAAACGAAAAGCGACGCTTCCGGTAACCCGGAGCGCCGCGTCTTCGTGCTATTTAGTTGTCGTCATAGCTCGTAGATGGCCAAACTCAGCTCACTTTGATGTTGACAGTGAACTGCGAATCGGCGGCACCACGGAACACACGAATGAAGTACGTGCCGGCGCTCAGCGAGAACGAACCGAGATTCTCGGTGCTCGTGCCGGGCTGATTGGACCGGTGGATGAAATCCTGCCCGTCGTCGTAGACGCCGTCGTTGTCCATGTCCTTGCTCAGTTCCAGGTTGGCGTCGCCGGTGCCGGTCATGGTCGCCGAGACCGTCTTGGTGCTGGTCAGGACGATCTTGTAGAAGTCCACGGGGTCTTCGCTGTCCACGCGGTCGCTGCGGGTCTTGGTGCCCAGGAAGGTACCGAGGTTGTGGGCACCGGCGAAGGTCTGACCGGCGTAATCGGTCTTGACCGTGAGCTTGTAAGCCGGCGTGCCCGAGACGCGCTTCACCTCGACAAAGAACTTGCCAGGACCGATCGGTGCCAGGATCAATTGCTCGTTGGTCGTACCGGCGTTGGCACTGGTGCCCTTCACGTCGCCGGCATCGATCAGGCCGTTGTTGTTGACGTCCTTGATAATGCGAAGGTCGGCGTTGCCGGTCAGGTTGGTCAGCCGGGCGGTCAGCTTGCCCGTGTAGGCCATGTTGACCTTGAAGTAATCGTACACGTCGGCGGCACCGACGGAGTCGCTCTTTTGCACCTGCCCGTAAAGGGTGCCCAGATCGGTGGCAGCCGGGAGCGTGCCGTTGAAGAGGCGACGGTTCTCCAGTCCCTCCATCGAAGCGGTGGCGCGTGCGGGCGTGCGGGTTGAACGGTTGTTGTTGCGAAATGAAAAGAGCGACATGATCCTGATCTCCTGTTGACTGGCCGGCGGCGAACGACCGTCGACACAGGAGAATAGACCACAAGCTACGGGAACGTTCGACTGCCCTGTTAAGGACTGACCTGTATGGGGCTATCGGGGCGAGATGGTCAGACGAAGAGGCGAGCGAAGCAGAAATCAGACAATCTGCAGGCCAATTCGCTTCTCCCCATCGATCGCACCTTCCTGTTTGCGTCGCAGCTGGCCGCACGCCGCGTCAATATCGCGGCCTCGGCTCTTGCGGACGTGGGCGTTGATGCCGTTGGCACGCAGAACGCCTTGGAACGTCAGCACGTCCTGGGCGACCGGACGCTTGAATGGCAACGGCTCGACCTCGTTGTAACGGATCAGGTTCACATTCGCCCGAAGCGTCTTGCAAAGCAGTGACAGTTCGCGGGCATGTTCCGGCTGATCGTTCACGCCGGCCAGCAGGATGTACTCCAGCGTGATTTCCCGGCCCGTCTGATCGAAGTAGTAGCGGCAGGCATCGAGGATGTCTTCCAGTGCGAAGTGTTCCGCCCAGGGAATCAGTTCGCGTCGCAGTTCTTCGTTGGGGGCGTGGAGCGACAGGGCCAGGTTGAGCGGCAGCTCTTCCTCGGCCAATTCACGAATTTTCGTCGGAACACCGACGGTGCTGATGGTGATCTTTCGAGCGCCGATGTTGAAGCAGGTCGGGTCGTGAAGAATCCGGACCGCCTTCATCACATTGGCGTAGTTGGCCATGGGCTCGCCCATGCCCATGAAGACGATGTTGGTGACCCGCGACTCCTCCGAACGCAACGCTTCGTTCAGCCGGAACACCTGCTCGACGATCTGGTCGGCGGTCAGATTTCCCTTCACGCCATTCACACCCGAAGCGCAGAACTTGCATCCCACCGGACATCCGACCTGCGAGCTGACGCAGGCCGTTCGGCGGTTGTTGTCCGGAATCATGACGGTCTCGGCATTGGCCGACTTGCCGTCGTCGTTCCACTCGAACAGGAACTTCTGCGTTCCGTCCTCGGAGACCTGGTGCTGAACGATGCTCGAGCGCGCAAACGCGACGCGCTGCGCCAGGCGTTCGCGATCGAGCTTGGACAGGTTCGTCATCTGCTGCGGGTCGCCGACCGCTTTCTGGTAAACCCACTGGCGAACCTGGTCGCAGCGGAAGTGCGGCCACTTCCAATCGGCGACGGCCTCATTGAACTCGCGAGGATCCAATGCGAAGAACCGGTGGGCGGGTGGCGCGATCGCAGAAGCGATGGTCGCGGAGGCTACTACGGTGTCGGTGGAGAGGTTGTCAGTCGTCGAATCGGACATATCGCTAGTACATTCTTACGGGTAACAGGGCCGGCAGTCGGCCCATGAGCGGCAAATCATGAGCGGCTGGCAAAGGAAACCTCGGCCCAAGCCGCATATCATAGCTTAACACAGAAATACGTTCTCCGGATTGATCCGGGAGGAATTACTTGTCGCCGGGCAGTACCGTGCCGACAATGGGCCCGGAACCCGCCTCGTCGTTGGGAGTCTGCATGAATGCATCGCCGCTCAATCCCGACCTGTCGAACAACAATGGCAGCGGCGGGTCCGCGCGCCGGGAAGGGCGAACGACACCGCCGTCGGCAGCGGTCAACGATGCGACCGGGGATTCCGCCAGCCAGTACCCCGGTCTCTCTGCTAAGCCTGAAGAGGCATCGCCCGTCGGCAAGGGTGACGGCGATGGGGGTGGTGGCGGGCCGGAAAAGGTCAAGGCGCCACCCGCGGTAAGCGACGAAGCGTTGCTGGCGGCGTATCGGGTAGGCGATAAGCAGAGCTTTATCACGCTGGTCGATCGCTACCAGCGTGAATTGTTCCATTTTCTTGTCCGCTTTCTGGGGAATCGCGTCGCCGCTGAGGACATCTTTCAGGAGACGTTTCTTCAGGTCCACCAGTCGGCCGAGGCGTTCGACCTTTCGAGGCGTTTCAAGCCCTGGCTATTCACGATTGCGGCCAATAAGGCGCGCGACCTGATTCGGTCGCAGGCCCGTCGGCCGACCAATCCCCTGCAGGCCTCCATCGCGCCCGGCGACGACGAAGGTGGCGAGTTCATTGACCTGATGCAGTCGTCGGTGGACCTTCCCGAAGAGCCGATGGCACGCAAAGAGTTGCAGGATAAGGTTCAGCGCGTGGTGAACAGCCTCCCAGAGCACCTTCGCGAAATCCTCATGTTGAGCTACTTCAGCATGTTTCCGTATCGACAAATTGCCGACATCCTGGACATCCCTTTGGGGACGGTTAAATCGCGGCTTCATGCTGCGGTGGCAACTTTCGCGGAGAAATGGAAATCCGCGAACCCATCCAAATTTGAGCCGTAAGACCACTGACAAGACCGTTCGCGGGCGAGGCGAGCGGTACTGGTGCATGTCTTCCGATGGCCCCCCGCCACGCGGGACAGAGCCGTTCGCGAGGAAACGAGAACATCTTTTGACGCCGCTTTGCGTCTGTTCCATCGAGTCCGCCAAGTGTTAGGCGTGACCCAAAGGTGGTCGGTGCGGGCAGCGCTCATCCGACGGCGCATCCGCCTAATCCTCGGATCGTGTCGTAGTCACCGGCGGGTCGGACGTTCCGGCCGCCGAGCCCTGCTGGTCTAGCTGCAGGCGTTTGGTTTTAAACGAACGGCACTGTGAGCGCTACCTAGGTGTGCGGGTGGCCCATTCGTTGTTCGGGCCGGCTGTTCGAGGGGATTTTTCAGCTACGGGGATCGTTATGAGTTTCACTTTGAAGAGCGCGGACCGTCAAGCGATCGATTTGTTGTTGGATCGGCAACGGACAGTTGCCGGAGGCGGTGATGTTATGGACAGTGATGGTATGAATCGTAGTTTCGCCCCGCACGTTGATCTCGTCGGTCAGGACAATCTCGCGGCAGCCGAGCGGGTGTTGGGGCTGCTCAGCCTCCTTCCCCCGGAAGAGCCGCCCATGGGTCTTCTGGAGCGAACCCTGGCCCACATTGAAGGTGCTGTCGACACCCGAGGCCACCGCCCCTTTCGTTCACCGGGCGCCGACAACACGACGCATGCCTGATTGATGAACGACCGTCTCGCAGCGCTTGCAGGTTGGACTTCGGCGTGGGCCTCTGCTGCCGATGGTTTGCCGACATCAGACGACGACACGGCTCAGTCGTCCCGATCCTTCCGAGTTGATGCCAGTTGGAGCAGAGCGTCGATCAGCTGCTCTACGTGTGAATCGGTGTGATCGCTGGAGAGCGTAATCCGCAGTCGGCATCCGCCGGCAGGGACTGTCGGCGGACGGATCGGCAACGCCAGCACACCTCTATCCTGCAACATTGCAGCAGCCGAGAGTGCCGCTGACTCATCCCCGAGAACGATGGGGATGATCGGTGAGTCATCCGGCTGAACAGTTCCCCGGGGGATTTCCAATCCGAGTTTGATGATTGCGACTCTCACCTTCCGCGCCAGCGAACGAAGGCGTTGCTGGCGGTGCGGTTCGTCGCGCAACACGGCAATTGCCGCTTCCGCCGCCGCCGCCGTTGCCGCCGGCATGGAGGTTGAAAACACGTAGGCTCTTGCGAGGTTGACCAGCGCGTCGCACAGGAGTTTAGACCCGCAGACCGCTGCGCCGATGCCCCCCAGGGCTTTGGACAGCGTGACGACCGACAGATCGACGCGATCGGAGATCCCGATTTCCGCAGCCCACCCCGCGCCCGCCGGCCCATACACGCCGCTGCCATGCGCTTCGTCGACGACAAGCATCGGCCGGGTGGGGTCGGATGCGGCATACAGCTGTGTGACGGCCGGTAGATCGGCGGCGTCGCCGTCCATGCTGAAGATGGATTCGGTGACGATGACGTTGCCACGCCCGGCGGCCGACGCGTCGGCGAGCAAACGCTGCAGTTTCGTGATGCCGTTATGCGGAAAGACCCGGTAGCCCGAATCGCTGTCGGAGCCGTTGCCCCGGACCGCGTCGATCAGAGAGGCGTGGCAAAGCTTGTCGAGCAGAAAGCGCGCCGCCCTGTCCTGCGAACGCCCCGCCGCCGACAACATCTGTACCACCGCGATGTTCGCCTGGTATCCGCTGCTGAACAGCACGGCGGCTTCGGTTCCCTTCCAGGCGGCGATCGCGGATTCTGCCGAGGCGTGCGCGTCGGTGTAGCCCGTTAACAACGGTGCCGCTCCACTGCCGAACCCATACCGCTCGACCGCCTTGATCGCCGCTTCCATCACGCGCGGGTGGCGCGCCAGTCCGAGGTAATCGTTCGATGCGAAGTTGACGAATGTCCTGTCGCCCGACCGGACATGTACGGCGTCGAGAGGCGTAGTGGGCCTCCGCCGGCGTAGTCGATGATCGACCTCCAGTTCGGCGAGTTGACGGGCGAGTCGTAGATGCCAGTCGCAATCGGTCATGAGACGTAAAAACTATAACGCCCACGGACAGCCGTCCGTGGGCGAGCGTTCGGTTACGGGGTTGGTCGGCGAACGATCAGTGCCCGGAGGCATCGCCGGCCGGCTGAGGCGATGTTGATTCGTCATCGCGGTCTTCGTCGTCCGGCCCCTCGTGCATCTCCGACACGTCGCCGGCCTCGTCGTCGATCGCGGCGCCAGTGAGGTCGCCGAGCTTCTGCTTCATAAGCCGGCCGACCTTGAACTTGACGGTGCGTTTCTCGGGTACGGCAACGGGCTCAAGCGTCTTGGGGTTCTGAGCCCGACGGGCTTTGCGCAGCTTGGTCTCGAAGACGCCGAAGTCGCGAAACTCCAGGCGGTTGCCCTGCCCCAGTTCGTTGACGATTTCGTCGAGGAACTGCTGCACGACCTTCTTCACCATGACCCGCTTCTGCCCGGAGCCGTCGGCGATACGGTCGATAAGTTCTTTTTTGGTGATGGTGGCCATAGATTCCTCGGCATCGCTTCCCGTCGCCTGTGCCCAAAATCTGCCAGCCCTGAAGACCCCGCTCGCCCCGGACGAACTTCCGTATGGCGAGACTGTAAATGTAGCCCGTCCCCGCAGAACAACGACGTGGCCCGGTCTCAACTCAAGGCGGCCGATGCGATTCTAACGTGCGACGACATACAGACTTACCCGAAGTATTGGCCGTCGGCAAGAGAAAATCAAACGCGAGCGGCCCTCGAATGCCGTGGCGAGGTGACTGAATTCGTCCAAAAGGAAGAGGAGTGCCGCAGTTTCGATCGACCTCAGCAGGGGCGGACAGGCCGGCGGCATAAAGGTGCAATCGATCGGCCAACACCGGTGATGGCGGTCTACCGGCGGATAACACCGGTTTTCACACTGACGGCACGGCGGTCGTATCGATCGTACCAGCCGCCGGAGTTCCCGCCCCAGTTGCCGCCGGAATACCCGTAACCGACACCGCCATTGAAGGTCTGCCGGTCGTCGACGGAAAGGCGGTAGTACTCGGTAAAGCCCTCCTCGTAGCCGAAAAACGCGGCCGGGCCTCGGTTCTCACGACCAAGGTAAATGGGCGCTTCGGCGAGGGTAATGGGAGGATCGAAGACCAGCGCCGATGCCGCAATCGGATTGCCACCGGCCGCATCGGGAAATCGGGTCGATGTGATCGAAGGAGGTTCGTTCGGCCCGGCTGCTTCACGCGACGCGGTACAACCGGACCCGGCAGCGAGCAGCGCAAGGGTCAGAAGAAGGCTTGGTCGGCGGGCGAGCGTCATCGTGCCATCGCCTAGACAAACCCAATGCCGCGAGGCACCAACACCATGCTTTGCCCTTTGCGATACTGTTAAAGCCCCAACCAAAAACAGCCGACGGTCGGAGATATCGGATGTGGCGTACGGGCAACATCGCCATGTTGCCCGTACGCCACGCGTGTCGAGCATCGGCAACATGCCACGCCTTCGGGGCAGGCGCGTGTACGTTCCCCAAGGCTTCGGTGCTCGGCCGATCGCCGGACTGGAGACACGTTAAATCTGGAAGTCTGTCAGGATGTCCTGCTGGTTCATCTTGCCGTGTCGGCGTTCCCGGTACTTAAGCTTGGGTGGCTCGGCGGTGACGCGATTATACGGCGGCACACTTTGCGTGATGAACACGTTGCCGCCAATCAACGCACCGTGACCGATCACGGTCTCGCCTCCGAGGATCGTCGCCCCGGAGTAGATGATCACATCATCCTCGATCGTCGGATGCCGCTTGCTGCCACGAAGTTGCTGCCCGTATTGCGGCGCGACCGCACCGAGCGTCACACCCTGGTAGATCTTCACGTTGCTGCCGATCTCGGTCGTCTCACCAATGACGACGCCGGTGCCATGGTCGATGAAAAAGCTCCTTCCGAGCTTTGCACCCGGGTGGATATCGATGCCGGTCAGCGAGTGGGCGTATTCGGTCATGATGCGCGGCAGCAGCGGCACCTGGAGCTTGTAGAACTCGTGTGCCATGCGCTGGACGAAGATCGCAAACAGACCCGGGTAGCAGAAGATTGTCTCGTCCGGGCTCTGCGCCGCCGGGTCTGACTGAAAGGCGGCGTAGACGTCTGCTGCGAGCATCTCCCGAACCGCAGGCAGACGGTCAAAGAAGATGCCGACCAGCCTGTTGGCTTCGGCGTCGCAGTCGGGGCACTTCTGCGTTTTCTCCGTATCAGGAAGCGCGTTGCGATATCGCAGGCAGCAGCGGATCTGCTCGAAAAGCTGCTCGGTGACCTCGATGACCAGATCGCCGAGGCGAAACGCGACGTTCTCGGTTGTCAGTCCCGAAATACCGAAAAAGCCGGGAAAAGTGAGCTGTCGCAACCGCTTCACGATATCAATGATGACGTCACGGCTGGGCGGCGTGACGCGGTTGAGGTGCTGAAGCGTCGGCAGATCGTGAACGCTCTGGACCAGAGATTTGACGACCTCGGGAAGGCGCGCATTCAGCTCGATTCGTGCGGCGGAGTTCGCGGATCCATTCGACGGTGAAGGGTGAGCGGTCATAAGAGCGTCCTGCGCAATGAGCCGCGGAAGGGTCGTCCGCGTTTCCGGAAGGTCTTGATAATAGCGTACTTGAAACGAATGCCCGGTGGATCAGGCATTACAACACGTGCGGCGGGTGTACAGTCGAGTGGTCATGGTAGACCCGAATAGTATGCCTTGCCGAGCCCGGCAGCAAACCCATAATTCGCGGCCAGTTCGTGTCACTTGTCACTTATGCCGAGCAAACATCTGACGTGCCTGACCGCGTGCCCAATGACAAGTGACCAGTGACTGATGACCAATCGGAGATCTGCATGGAAGCGTTGATGATCGGCGTGTCGGGGATGCGTGGAACGATCGGCGGCACGCTCACGCCGCCGGTGGTGCAGCGTATGGCGTCAGCGTTCGCCGCGTTTCTGAACGAGACCGAGAAGCCCGCCAACGGCATCCATTTCAAGGTCGTCTTCGGCCGCGACAGCCGACCGAGCGGGGCCTGGGTACGCGATAGCGCCATCTCCGCCCTGATGGCCTGCGGTGTGGAGGTGATCGACCTCGACATCGTCACGACCCCTGGCGTGGCGATGATGGTCAAACATCTGAACGCCGATGCCGGTGTCGTCGCGACTGCGAGTCACAATCCCATCCAGTGGAACGGCCTGAAGTTCCTGAACCGCGACTGCGTCGCCCCGCCGCCGGCTGCCGCCAAGCAGATCCGTTCGCTCTACGACCAGCAGAAGGCGGACTACGTTCGCGTCCAGAAACTGCACCAGCCGAAGCGCAACAACGAGACGCACGCGCTGCACGTGAAAAAGGTGCTCGACTACATCGATGTCCTGGGCGTCAGCAGCAAGCGATACAAGGTGGTCCTCGACAGCGTGAACGGCGCCGGCTGCGTCGCCACCAGCACACTGCTTTCGCGGCTCGGCACGCGGCTGGTCCACATCGCAGGCACGCCGGACGGCCAGTTCCCGCACGAGCCCGAGCCGACCGCCGCCAACCTCGTCGGCCTCGCCGACGAAGTGAAACGGCAGAGAGCCGACGTCGGCTTCGCCCAGGACCCCGACGCCGACCGCCTGGCGATCATCGACGAGAACGGCGTCTATATCGGCGAGGAGTACAGCCTGGCGCTGGCGGCGTGGCATCTGATGAGCAAGAAGCGCGGTGCTGTAGCCGCGACCAACCTCTCCACCAGCCGCATGCTCGACGACATCGCCGAGCGATTTGGCGGCAAGGTGCTTCGCACCCCTGTCGGCGAGGCCAACGTCATCCAAGCGATGCTCGCCGAGAAGGCGACCATCGGCGGCGAAGGCAACGGCGGCGTGATCGACCCCCGCATCGTCCCCGGCCGCGACAGCCTGGTCGGGATGGCCTACGTGTTGCAACTGATGGCCGACACGGGGAAATCAATCAGCCAGCTCGTCGCCGAGATGCCGCGGTACGAGATCGTCAAGAATAAGTTCGAGTGCAGGGTGGAAGACGCGCGCAAGGTCGTCGAGGCGGTCAAGGCGAAGTTCGCCGGCGAACAGATCGACGTACAGGACGGCATTCGCATCGACTGGCCGGCCGCCCGTGCCTGGGTTCACGCCCGCCCGAGCAACACCGAGCCGATCATGCGCATCATCGCCGAGGCCCCGGACGCGAAGCTCGCCGAAGAGAAGATCGCCGCGGTGCAGGCTGTTGTGAAGGAGACGCTGGGGGGCTGAAGAAGGCAGCCACGAATCCCACGAAGAAGACACAAATGAGGAGAGGAACTGTGGGGGATAGACCTTCTTGTCTGTCACTCGGGACCAGAAGGCGTGCTCGAGTGCTGGCAGGGCTCTGAGTTTTTCCTGATTGGGTGGCGAATTTCAGGTGGCCGGTTGACTTCCGAGTACGCCTCTTGGACCCTAGTGCCAGACAAGAATCTCTATCCCCCACAGTTCCTCTCCTACGCGACCTTTATTCTCATTTGTGTTTTCTTCGTGAGATTCGTGGCTGCCTCTGTGGCTGTCACTTCAAGGGCGTTCGCTTTCAGGAATGTGCACGACCGTCAGCGCACAGCAATCCCACGCCTTGGTCCCCCGGCTGGCATTCCAGGTGATGAAGAGCTTTTCCCCTTTCGGATCGACTGCCGTGCTGTAGGTGCCCTTGAGTGCTACGCCATATCTCTGTTGATAGAACGGCGCGAGAAACGCGATCACCTTCTTCTTGCGGGTTGTCGTATCGAACTGCACGACGGGCGATCCGTCCTGCTCGCTGCCGCCATGGGCACCGGGCACGTAATAGACGTATCGGCCGGTCGGGTCGGCATCCATCGACGCGATATACGCCTGGCTGCCGACGGCGCCGTTGCCCAGGGGCTCGACCTTCTCCGTCTTCACGTCGAACGACCAGAGCTCGGCCTCGCCTTTGCCTTGGCCGGTTGAGACGGTGTAGATCTTGCCCTGTGGCGTTTCGCCTGTCGCGGCGCGGACGCCCAGTTCGGCGTCGATCGGCACCGGCGCTCCCCCGACTGCAGGGTCGAACCTCACCAGCTTGCCCGCATTGTTCGACGCCGGCACGTAGTACACCCTGCCGGTGGACTTGGCGAACATCAGATATCGCGGCGGACCATCGGCATTGGTTTGAAGCATCTTCTTGTTCAGGCAGTCGTACGCGACGAACTGAATGCCTTGAAGTTCGGCATTCAAGCCGTGGGCCGTGCCGCCGTAGAAGATAAGCCTTTCGGGGTCGAGCACGCTCGTGGGGATCGAGTGCTTCGACATCGGCCCTTCGACGACAATCTCCGTGGTCGCCAACTTCGGGTCGGTGCGGAAGATGCAGTCCCCTTTGTAGCCGTAAGCGTCGGCAGCGACTTTGGGCGAGCCGCGATGGGTCGAGAAGTAGATCTTGCCGTCCCGGCCGAGATCGAGCCGGCTGTGGATCTTGCCCGGCGAATACTGCCCCTCTGGAACCTTCAGCGTCTCCTTTACCTCGAAGATCTTCCGGAATGACTTGGCCGCCGGGTCATACTCATAGATGAACGCGTTGCCGCCGGGCGCGGCATGATCGCCGATCGAGGCGTAGTACTTGTCGCCGATCGCAATGCTGTCGCCCCAGTTGGACCAGGGGTTGCCGGGATAGTTCTGGCCGGGGTAGTAGGCGAAATCGACGACGGGAGGTGTCGTCGCGACGGCGACGTCCGCGGGGATGGACTCCGGTCGCTTCAGGAAGTCCGGCGATCTATCGGTGGCGCTGGGCGCGTCGTTCGGCAGCTTCGGCGGGTACGGCACTTCGTCCATTTTCAGGAAAGGCGTTGCGGGCTTCTTTGCGGCGGGCTTCGTCGCAGGTTTCGCCGCCGACTTCTTCGCCGCCGGCTGCTCGTCCACGGCCTTCGGCGGCGCGGCGTACGAGGCGGCAATGCCGGTGACGGTAAATACGCTAACTGCCATCATGAGCCTGCGAGCGATCGATCGCATATAGGTTGAACGATTTGGTAGAGACATGTCATTCCTCAGTTGCCATTTCCAGAAGTGCCACGGTCGGCGGTTTCAGGTTCACGCGGTCGGCGTTGTGTCGTCTCGGATAGAAGGTCCTTCGCAGCGCTCAGGATGACAATTGGGACAACTCCAAGTGCTCTGTCACACCTTGAGTAAGGGATGATCTGGGTGCCATAGGCTGCGGTACTCCGCTGCCCGTGGTACGACATTCCTCGCGCGAAACGACGGGCAGGCGAGTACGCCAGCCCATGGCACCCAAACCGTCCCAGACTCAAAGTGTGACAGAGCACTGGGACCGCGTTACCGCAAAAGGTCGCTTCTATTTCCCACGCTTGACGACGATCTCCCGATCTGCCGCCACGTCGCGAACGACCGTGCTTCCCTTGCCGTGCGGCCAGACGACTTCGACATCGATTTTCTCCGTCTTGCCGAGCCCGAAGTGCGCCTCGGCGACCTGTGCCGACGCGTAGCCGAAGCCCGTGGCGATCTCCCGGCAGCCGAGCAGCGGCTTGGCGGCAATGCCACCGTCGCCAGCGGCGCGGACGAGGACTCTCGCCCCGACGCCCATGCGATTGACGCCGTCGCCGCCTTCGACGCGGACGCGAAGCCAGTGTCCGCCGGGCGTTTCATTTCGCAGGAGCATTGAGCGGTTCTCCGGCCACCAGCTTCCGTGGAACAGGTCGACCTTGCCGTCGCGGTCGAAATCTGCCGCCGGCGCCGGCGCGGAATAGACGATCTTGTGATCCTTCAGCATCTTCTCGAAGAAGGTCGCGGTTCGTCTGGTGGCTCGATCCTCCGCCGTCGGGAAGTCGTTCACATCCCACCCGTCGATCTTGAACTTCGGCAGGCCACCGGTTGTTCCGAGATTCCGGAAGATGATTGGATACGCCCTGCCGCCGGCGAACTTGACGATACTGACGGCGACGTCGGGCAGGCCGTCGTTATCGAAGTCCTGGATTTCGACATGCGGCGCTTTGAGTGCCAGCGGTTCGATGCCGACGCGCTGCGTGACGTCTTCGAACTTCGGCTCGCCGCCTTCGCTGCCGAGGTTGATGAACAGACGAGGGGCGACGGGCGTGACCCACGGCGTTTTGAAGTGCGGGCCGAGGATCAGATCGAGTCGGCCGTCGCCGTTGACGTCGCCGAACGTCGCGCCGCAGACCATGTTGTCGCCGCCGGAACCGGGCCAGGCGAAGGTCGCCGGGGAACAGGCCGCTTCTTGGAACTTGCCGTGGCCGTCGTTGAGCAAAAGGCGGTTGCCGCCGTTCTTACCCCCGGGCTGTTTACCGTCGGCCTGTTTACCGTCGGATGGCGCGGCGACAAACAGATCCGGCCACGTGTCGCCGTTGACGTCGGCTGCCGCCACACCCAGGCCGGGCATGTCCTGCGGGAGGCCGGCTTCGCGGGAGACATCCTTGAACTTCAGATCGCCAAGGTTGCGGAACAGGCGGGTGCTGTGGGTTTTCGAACCGTTGTAGCCGGCGTTGGGTTCTTCGCCGACGAGCAGGTCGAGGAGACCGTCGCCATCCACATCGACGACGGTCGCGCTGCGCCCGCCAAAGGCTTCCGGGCAGGCCTCGTTTCCCGGGGAGATGTCGGTGAACTTGCCGCCGCCGTCGTTGCGAAACAGGGCGCAACCGCGGACGTTGTCCTTCGGAGACGGCATGCTCGAGACGTAGAGGTCGAGGTCGCCGTCGTTGTCGAGATCGGCAAAGAGTGCGCTGGTCGCCCGGCCGGCGATCTGCAATGCGGTCTGGGAATCGACCTCAAACTTACCATTCGCCTGCCGCAGCAGGCGGTGGGTTTTGCCGTCGCGTTTTTCGTTCGAGAAGGTGGCTACGAACAGATCGGGTTGGCCGTCGCCATCGATATCGCCCCAGCCGGCGGCGTGGGCGTAGATGCCTTCGATGGCGGGGAACAGGCCCATCGCCGCCCCCACGTCGGTGAATTGGAAAGCGGTTGCCGGGGCGGAATCAGCGGCCCGACCCACCTGGCTCGCCCAACATGCCACCGCTACCAGCGCCAAAGCACCTAGAGGTGTCGCCGCGGGCAGCGATCTTCGTCGGCGCGTTGGTGGTATCCCTCGCGACATGGTCCGCTCCTTCGGTTTCTCTTCCCCGGATTGACTCGATCTTCGCCGAAATGGAATACCCGCACAGGGTGGGGAGCGTTACGGAGAAGATTCAGATCGTAGATGAGAGACGGTGATCGAACTGACGTGAACGAGTGTGAGCCGCGGCGCTAAAAAGGAGATCGGGGTGAGCCCGATTACGATCCAAAGTCCTATAACTGCGTTTTGCGAATTACAACTCCCCAATGTCGGCAGATCCGGAGTAATCGAATTATTTTTTCTTCAAACCAAAGCGGACGTTAGCCGATGAACGAGAACGGCGGCGTAGGCCATTTCGCCGTGGCCTCGGGCACATCCGCCAACCATCGCGCATCGCAGCACCATCGGGCACTCGGGAGAGAAGGTTATGACCCATACCGCTCAGGAGACCGGCGCGTCTCGTCGTACTGTTCGTACATCCATTGGACCCAAGCAGAACAAAGCCGAGGTGCCGCTCTCGGCGCTCGACAACGATCCGCGCATTAAATCGGTCTGGGCCAGCTACAAGGTCTCCCCGACTCCCGAAGAGCGTAACGAGCTGATGGAGCACTACCTCCCGCTCGTCAACAAGTGCGCCCAGCGCCTCCACCAGAAACTTCCTGCGGTCGTGCAGATTGACGACCTGGTCTCGGCCGGCGTGCTGGGGTTGATGGACGCGATCGAAGCGTTCAAGCCGGAACTGGCGATCAAGTTCGCCACCTTCAGCGCGCTGCGAATCCGCGGCGCGATCCTGGACGAACTGCGGTCGATGGACTGGGCCCCCCGCCAGGCCCGCAACTGGGCCCGCAAGCTCGAAGGCGCCGCCCGCGACCTGCAGGCCGACCTGGGCCGCCAGCCGACCGAGAAGGAGATGGCCGACCATCTCAAGCTCCCGGAAGCCGATTTCGAACACATCGTCCGCACGAGCCGCAGCGTGACGTTCACCAGCCTGTCGCGTCGTCGTGAGAACACGAACGAAGGCGACGAGATGGAACCGTACCTATCGGTCCCCGACGACAAGGCCGCCGACCCGTTGGTCGAGTCGCAGCGCCGGTTCCTGAAGGGATACGTCACCAAGGGCCTGTCCCGAGCCGAGCGGCTGCTGGTCACCCTGTACTACTACGAAAATCTGACGATGCGCGAAGTGGGCCAGGTTCTGGACCTGTCGGAGAGCCGGGTGAGCCAGCTCCACAGCCAGATCATCAACCGCCTCCGCGAGGCTGCCAACACGACCGGCCGTGCGCTGCACGAACTGGAAGAAGCGGCGTAAGAGGCGATTGCAGCAAAGTAGATCAAACTACGGGCGGCTCGAAAGAGCCGCCCGTTTTCTTTTGGCGTCCGTGACACGGGTTTCCAACCCGTGCGAGCGACGTCGGAGTCGAATGAAACCAAATCTTCGGCGTGCTCTGTTTCAATCTGTCATTGAGGATCGGAAGTAGTCCTACTTCGGTAGCACCCAGCACGGGTTGGAAACCCGTGTCACGGACGCTCGCTCCTTGCTGTAACATCGCCGCTCCTCATGGAGCGACCTTCGCAGAACTCGGCCCCCCGCTGGCTCGACGCCGTCGTTTGGCTTGCCGTTGCCACCGTCGTTGTTGTCGCCGGCTATGCCTGCTGGTGTCGCACGCCGTTGCTCTGGGATGGGTCGTACCAGTTCGCCGAGACCCTCCGCGCCGGTTCCCCTTACGCCTACCTCTCGCGGTTTCATACTCGCATTCTGTGGCAGCCGGTCGTCTGGCTGATGCCGTTCACCGACAACGTGCGACTGCTGCAAGCCGTCTACGGGCTCCCATTCATGCTCGCCCCGGCAGTTGGCCTCGCCGTCTGCTGGTGGTTCGTGCGACGGCAGATGCCGACCCTCATCGTCTGGGCAGCGATGGGGATCCTCGCCACGCCGTTGCCGGGGCAGATCTTTGTCATCAACGACAGCATCTTTCAGCAGCACCTGTTCTGGCCAGTGTTCTTCGGACTACTCGTGCAGATGACCCGGCGGCAGAAGGCCGTCTGGGCGGTGCTGGCCGTGTTCCAATTCGTCCACCAGATTGGATTGATCCTGCTGGCTGTGGCTGCGCTGACGACGCTGATTCTCCCCTGGGAGCGCGGCCGACCCCGTCCGCTCGTTGCTCGGATCAGGGGGAGCCTGCCCGCGATCCCTGCCGCGTTCGCCGTCGCCGCCCTGCTGGCATTGTTGATGGCCGCGAAAGTCTGGTGGACGAGCATTCCCGGCACCGCGTACTACGACAGCTATGCCGCGCGCGAGGCGACCTGGCAGTTCGCCAAGGACCGCTGGTGGAAGTCGGTCTGGGGCTACCCGTTGAACGGACTGCGGATGATCTGGCTCGCAGGTGGCGTCATCTGTTTGCAGGCGTGGCTGTTCACTTTACCGAAACGGGAATCCGCTGCCCGCATGTGCGCGGCGATCACGATGGTCGCGCTGGTGGCGGGCGTGCTGAACTGGACCACCTGGGCGGATAGCCCCATCGCCTGGGGCGGCGCGATCGAGTACCGCCGATGGCTGGTGCCGATGACGATGCCCGTATTCATCCTCGCGGCGATCGAGGCGTGGTGGCGCGTGTCTCGGACGCGAAAGAGCGAAGATCAACGAGAGCCCGCCGGCTCGGCCGCGGGTGTTTCCATCGAAGTGCGAGACGCCCCTTTACAAGACGATGCGGTCGAGGACGTTCGCGCTCCGATAGACCCAATGTTGCCCCTCCGCGCCGCGGTGATTCTGCTCCTGACGTGCGTCTACGCGATTGTGATCTGCCGGCAGAGCACGCAGGTGAACGAGATGACATCGCGGCTGGAAGCCGAAATCGCCGCGAGTCCGACATCGACGATCGTACTGCCAGCTGATCACTGGTTGCGCGGTACGCCGCTCGACCACTGGTCACTCGGCTGGCAGTCGCTGGTGTTACAGGGAAAGACGCCGACGAAGTGGGTGGCGCCGACGGACCTGCCGGCGGAGAAGTTGGAGGCGCTACACCGCGGCCGGTTGCCCGTCGACAAGTTTGTCGAGATCGATCCGAATCCGGGGGCAACGGGGTGGTTTGATCTGCGTAGGATCACGTCCAGGCAAGTGGATGAGTTGCCGGTGGTACCGTAGCGTTCACGTAGGGTCCGCCTTGGCGGACGCGGCGGCTCCGGACGAGACTCAACAGCGCGGATCGGATAACAGTGTCGCTACGGTGGGCTTCGCGTCCGCCAAGGCGGACCCTACGAGGAGCTGTAAGTCGGTCATTTCGCCAAGAACTCCACCAGATCCCGAATGTCCTCCTTGCTCAGCGTCTTGCTTATGTCATCGGGCATGCCGCTCAGTCCGCCCTGACGGCTTTTCACTTTCGACTTGGCCAGCTTCATCGGACCGACGTTCGGAACCTCCAGCGTCAGTTCCGTTGCGGTCTCGGCTTTCAGAACGCCGGCGATCACCTCGTCGTCGGTGGTCTTGATGCTGACGGTTTCCCAGCCCTCGGCGATCTTTTTGGAGGGGTAGAGAATCGATTCCAGGATGTACTCGCGACCCTTCTCTGTACCGCCGGCGCGGGCGAGGAGGCCTGCCAGATCGGGGCCGGCGTTTCCGCCGACCTTGTTGATCGCATGGCACCGCAGGCACGAGACGTCGGCGCGTTCGCGGAAGATGTAGGCGCCGCGCTCGGCGTCGCCGCCGGCGAGGGTTTCGCGATGCAGTGCGAGCGGATCGGCCTCGACCTTTTTCTTTCGCGCCCCGTCGAACGCCTTGTACGCGTCACTGAGCTTGCCTGATTTCTTTGTCGCCGCCGCGGTTAGCAGGTCGAGGTGCGCCTCCACCGGCAGCGCTCCCTTGGTGAGTCGATCGAACGCCAGCTTCAGCACGGTCTCGCCGTCCTTGCTGGCGGTCTTGCCGGCCATCATCGCGGCCGCGGTCTGGACGACGGCCTGCTGCTCGGCGGGCGTGCCGCTGACAAGGAGGTCGGTCAGCGTCTTTGATCCGCCGGGCAGATTGGCCTGGACGCGAATGCCTGCCAGCCGCAGCGCCGACTCCTGCGACGCCAGCGCCAAGGACGCGCCATCGGCGAGCTTTTTGTCCTTCGCCGGCACCATCGCCGCGACGGCAGCGGCGCGAAGGCCGGGCGGGTTCTTCTCGTTCCTGACCAAGTCGATCAGCGGCGTGGTGTTCACGCCAAGCGCGGTCGAGGCATTCAGCGCCGCGATACGAACGCTATCCGGCGCTTCGGCCAGCAGCTTGTCGAGCACGGTCACGAGAGCCGACTTGGCCGGTTCGTTTCCTCGCGGCGGGACCGGCCGCCAGAGGCCGGTGACGCGATCCTTGCCGTTTGGATCCTTCCACGCGGCCAGCATCTTGAGCGCCTCGACGCGTGTCGGCGTGGGCACATCCGATCGGGCGGCGAAGGTCGCGAGCGCCTTGGCTGTTTCGGCGGTGCCAAGGCGGTAATTCGCGTTCAGCACTCGGTACAGAATGGGTTCACTCAGCCCCTGTTTTATGATCGCCGCGGCGAGTTGCGGCATGGCGGCGTCGAGCGTCTCATCGTTGATCGCGCGGGCGGCTTCGAGCACCAGCGTGGTGTCGACGTCGTCGAGGAACTTCGCGACCTTCGCATCGTGCTGCTTGCGATACGCCAGCAGCGCCGCCACTCGGACCGAGGGCACGGCGTCGTCGGCCGTCTTTTCCAAGGCGGCCGGATCGTTGATGCCCACCAGGGCCATCACGCCGGCGTGACGCAGGTAAGCATCGCGGTCGCTCTGCTTCTTGAGCATCGCCAGGACGGGATCGACCGCATCCTTTGCCTTGAGCTTGCCGAGCGCTGCCGCCGCGAACGCCTGCGTCCGAACATTGCGGTCGCGCTTGATGATGTTAATCAACGGCGCGACGGCCTCGGGAACTTTGGCGTCGCCGAGCTTTCGTGCGGCCTGGGCGCGGATCTCAGGATCCGAGTCGGCAAGCAGCGGCAGCAAGGCCGCCGCCGCCGGCGAGTCGCCCGGGGTTTTGCGGGCGATTTGACCAAGGCCCCAGATCGCGTGGATTCGGGCAAGCGGGTTTTCGTTGGCTTTTGCTACGGCTGCGAGCGTGGAGAATCCCTTCTCGCCGGGGTTGGTGTCGCCGATGTTCACCAGCGCGAACTGTGCCCCCTGCCTGACGCGGACGTCGGGGTGTTCCAGGAAGTCGGCGAGCTCTTCCTCGCTCCGCTTCAGGAAGCCGAAGCTAAGGATCTGTTTGACCTCGGCCACTTGCTTGGCGTCCTGCCCTGGCGGCGTGATCGCGTAGATGCGGCCTTTGCCGTGGGGCTCCCAGCCGGTGACCCAGTCGGTGAAGTAGATGCGGCCGTCGGGTCCGAACGTGACATCGGTCGGCAGCACGCCGGTGACCAGTTCCTTCACTTCCTCCAGTTCGAAGCTGGCGCCCATCGGCTTGTTTTTAAGTGCGTAGACGCCGCTGCCCCCCGCCGCCCCGCCGCGAAAATCGACCAGCAGGAAGCGGTTCTGCCAGTCGGTCGGCATGCCGGTGCCCGGCGTGTACGTCAGGCCCGCGGGGCCGGCGATCTTGGGCGTGGCGATCGGCGGCAGGCGGTAGTAGGCGGGGATTTTGGGGTTTACCTGGCACAGGTCTTCGCCGAGCCATGCACCGCGGCTGACAGGATTCGTGTGCCACTGCCAGCCGACGTGCCAGCCGCTGTTGCCCCCTTCGACAACGTAGACCCAGCGGGTTGGGTCGCCGCCGTCAGAGTTGTTGTCGGCGGTGAAGAGATTGCCGTATTCGTCGAACGCCAGTTCCTGCGGATTGCGCAGGCCCGTGTGGACCAATTCGAGGTTGCTGCCGTCGGGTTCGCACCGCATGACGCAGCCACTGTCGGGGTTGTCGATCAGGACCTTGCCGTCTTTCTCGATGTGTACGCCGCGGTCGGCGATCGAGAAGTAGAGCCGGCCATCAGGGCCCATGGTCAGGCCGTGGAAGTCGTGGCCGGAGTAGGCAAAGCGGACGCCGAAGCCGTAGTAGACGGAATCCTTCTGGTCGGCGACGCCGTCGTTGTTGGTGTCCTTGAGCTTCCAGAGCGCGGGGATGCTGGCGAAGAAGACGCTGTCGCCGACGGGCAGCACGCCGGCGGCGGTGCCGTGTTCGAGCTTGTCGAAGCCGGTGGCGAAAACCGTGTCTTTGTCGGCAATGCCGTCGCCGTTGGAATCTTCGATCAGTCGGACGCGCTCGCTGAGGCCTTCGAGCGATTGCCAGGTGTCGGGCATCCGGCGTTTGACCATGTCGATGCGCTGCTGCACGTTTCGCAGTGACAGGTCTTCGTCGAGCCAGTCGGGCAGCTTGCGGATATCGAGAACGGAGTTGCGACGGCGGAAGGTCTCGACGACATAAACGCGGCCCTTGTCGTCAATCGACAGGCAGACCGGATTGGCCAGCCTGGGCTCGGCGGCGAACAGCTCCGCCTTCCACCCCTTGGGCATCGAGAACTGCTTGATCGCGGCCTCGCCCTCATCGGACGCCGGGGCGACGTACATCGTGGGCTTTGTCGCGGCTTTACTGGCGTTCGGATCGTCCTCGCCGTCGGCGGCTCGGATGACGAACGGCGTCGCAGCCAACAAGGTGACTGCGACACAAGCAACAGCACGGCGAAGCGGTTTGACAGCGGGCATCTGCGCAATGCTAGCGGGCTGACGGCGATCTATTCAATCCGTGAAGTTTTCAGAAATGCGCGGAAGGGCGCGTCATGGCGGCCCCCTTCGCGCTCGACCGGCTTTGGCACTATTTCCCGGTTTCAGAACCGTCGGACTCGGGCCGATTGGCCTTTCGGCCGGTCATGCCCTCCGGGCCATGTTTATCCGGCGTCTCATGGACCGGGGGATTCGGGCCGTCGAGCGTGCCCTGCGGGGAGGCCTTGTGCGGCTTGGCGCGCTCGTAGCTTTCGGCAGGGTCCGGGGGCGAGACGGGATGCTGAGGGTCGGTCGGCTTGTGCATACGAGGCTCCAGGTAAGCGGTACTGTGGAATGTAGGCAGCCGACCACATCGTTTCCGGGTGAAATGCACCTCATTCAGTAAGCGATCCTTGCGGATTCGCGGCTGGCATGGCGGACCGATGCCGCAGGTGGATACTGCGCGGCCAGGCGACAAGCGCTCGTGCGGATCGCTCGTCGCCTGGCCGGGGCGTCCTGGCGGTGCAGTTGAGAGGTACTACTTGGCGGCGGCCTTTTCGGGGCCGTCGATCAGTTTCTGGATTTTGGCTTTGGGGAATCGCCCGTTCTCGATTCGCCGCAGAATTCCCTCTCGATCGATCACGTACATCGTCGGCACCGACGTTACCTGGAACTTCGCCGCCAGCACGTGCCAGCCGTTCGAACCAGACGGGCCGTAGAGGTTCGGCCACGACATGTCGGGCGTCTCCTTCAGAAAGGTCAGCAGATCCTGCTTCTTCGAATCGCACGAGACTCCGATCACTTCCAGACCCTTTTCCTTGTTCTGTTTGTAAAACTCGATCAGCTCTGGCAGCGCCTCTCGACATGGGCCGCACCAGGTGGCCCAGAAGTCCACGATAACGACCTTCCCCTTCAGGCTTGCCGACGTGAACGGTTTACCCTGGACGGTGACGCCGCTGATGACCAGCGGCCTGCCGAGCTTGTCGGGACGAAGTTTGTACTTCTGCGCGGACGGCCCCTTCAGGTCGGTTTCGATCGACACGCGCAGCGATTCGGCCAGTTCGTCATTGGCGGCTCCGGCGTTGGCGATATCGAGCATCGCGGATGTCAGGGCATCCTCCGTTGGGTTCGCCTTTGCAAACGTCTTGATCTCCTCAAGCACCTTGGATTGTTCGTCGGCCTTGGGCTTGGCCCACCACGCGAGCTGAAGCGAAGCAATCCGGCCCACGGCTCCATCAGCGGGAACCTTGCTTTGCTTCAACTCTTCGATCTGCTTGATTGCTTCGGCGTCTTCGAACAGCGCCAGCACGGCCAGGTCGCGCGCCTTCACTGGCCGTAACGCACTCTTTTCCACCGGCGACGCGGCGGCCAATTCGTCGACGAGCTTCAGGTGCTGCTGATATTGCGCAGTCAGCTCGCCAGTCATCTGCTGCCGGAATCGCGGGTCGATCTGTGACGCGAAGTCGAATCGCTTGATCTCCCGCGACAGCTGAGACAGCTCGGTTGAAATTTCCTTGGCTGGTCGCTTCTGCGCAAAGACGAAGGTCGGGGCACAAACCAGCACGACAGTCAGTGCAAACCCAAGGCGGCGGACTAGGTGCTTAGACATGGCGACCTCCCTAAAGAAAAGCGGAATCCGAAGTGGCAATAGCGATCCGCATGGTTCGCGACATCCCCGGATGGCCGACGGCCGTTCCCCATTGAGGTGCCTGCGATGCGATCAAGCTTAACCCGCCGCCACGGCACGAAACCAGTCCGGGTCGCTCGCGGGGCTGAAAAATCTCATGGTGGGAGAAGCGGGCTCAGCCTGCATTGGGTCTTGTGCGGACGACACCAAACGAGAAGAGGCTGCGGCATGCCGCAGCCTCTTCTCGGCTCGTTCCGGTGGTCGGAACTCAACGAGCTATGGGGCAAAGCGATCAGACTTTTCCCGGCCACCATGCGTCCAGGGTCTTCGTCAGACGTTCAACCGTCCGGGGATCGGAATCGGCCAGGTTTTTCGTCTCGTGCGGGTCGGCCGCCAGGTCGTACAACTCGGGGCCGCCCTGCTCGTTTTGCTTCGCCGGCAGAATGAGCTTGAGATGCCCGTCGATGACCCATCGCCAGCGCAGGCTGGCTTCGGGTTTGTTGAGGTCCTGGGAGTTATGGGTGAAGCACTCGCCGGTGATCGTCTTGCGCGCCTTAACGGCGGCATCATCGAGCAGGTTCAGTCCCTGCATTTGCGCCGTTGGCTTTTTGCCCAGCGCCGCCAGCAGTGTCGGCATGATGTCGATAGACATCGCCAGGTCGTCCGACATCTTCGGCTGAATCCTGCCCGACCATCGAACCATGATCGGCGTACGCGTGCCGCCGTCGTACTGCGATTGCTTGCTTTTGGGCGCGTAGCGGGGATTGTCGAGGTTCTGAATCCAGCCGTTGTCCGAGAGGTAGACGATGATCGTGTTCTCGCCCAGTCCCTGCTTGTCGATGTGGTCCACGAGTTGCCCGCAGGTCTGGTCGAACCATTCGACCATGGCCCAGTATTTGGCCTGATGCAGCGAGGGGGTTTTGTCCTTGTACTTGGCGAGAATTTCCTCCGGAGGCGTGTGCGGGTCGTGCGGCATCATCGGCGCGTACCAGACCATGAAAGGCTTGTCGGCCTTCTTCGCCTCGGCGATGAAGTTGTAGATCGGCTCCATCGTCTTGCGGCCGATGTCGAGCCCTTCGTCGCCATGACGCGAACCCTTGGTCATGCCGTGCGTGAATCCGCCTCGGGTGAAGTTGCCCTGCCACCATTTGCCGGTCTGCAGGCTGAGGTAGCCCTCGTTCTTCAGCATGACGGGAAGTGTTTGAACCGCTTCCAGATGCTTGTTCATCACCTCGCGGCCGGCCTGAAAGGTTTCCTGGTAAGCCGGGTCGTTCTTTTTCATCTTCGCCGGCATCGGCGGATCGTTGCTGGTCACCAGGTGCTGATGGGGGTAGAGCCCGGTGATCATGGTGGCGAGGCTGGGGCAGCAAAGACTTGATGGCACATAGCCGCGCTTAAAGGTCAGACTCCGCGAGGCGAGCCGATCCAGGTTCGGCGTCTTGACCGTCGAATGGCCCATGAAGCCGTAGTCGCCCCAGTGCTGGTCATCCGAGATGATCATCACGATGTTCGGCGGCCGCTTGGGGTCGGCGGCTTTGGCGGGCGGCGCGAAGACGGACAACAGGCCGGCAACGCAGCAGAATAAGGCGGACCAACGATAACGCATGCTCGTTCCTCGCAACGGGTGGCGAATCCCAACTCCGACCAGTACGTCCCGGCTCGGGAAAAATTGTGGTCAACCCGGAACCATGCCGGTTGCCGGTGACGAGCGATCAGAATTCCGTACTGGCGTTCAGAATGAGTGGCCCACCATCAGCCACATGTTGACGCCCTCTTCCCCGACCGCCAGATCGGCGCGTAGAACGATCTGGCGAGCGAGCACGCGGATACCGATGCCGGCATCCCACTTGGGGTCGCTGAACAGTTCGCCGGAGAAGCTGTCGGCGACGCGGCCGACTTCGCCGAAGACGGTGAACTGGATCCAGTCGATCTCCGCCACCTTGTCGACGATGTCAATGTCGCGGAGCGGGTTCCAGTCGAGCGTCATGCGAAGCTCTGCGCCGCCGTAGACGGCCGCCCTGCCGTTGAAGCGGTAGAACGGATAGCCACGCATGCGTTCGTACCCGCCAAGTGTCGCGCCCGTGTAGTACGGCGCGTCGCCGGACAGTTCGGTCGACGACCACCCGTCGACTGCGAGGACGACCTGGCGGAACGTGCTGTTGCGTCCGAGATCGAAGTAATGGGCGTAGCCCAGCTCCATCGCCGTATAAGCCGACCTCGACGAGAAGATGCCAAAGTCGCGTGCGAGATAGGCCTTGGCGGTATTGCCCCGGGTGGGGTTCATGGGGAAGTCGGTGTTCTCCCACTTGATGCCGGTCTTGACCCCGAACGAGTCGAAGTTGTCTTCCGGCAGGTTGTCGGCGCTAAGCCGTCGCCAATAGGAGAACGGCGTCAACTCGACGATCGTCCGTCCGCTTTCGAAGGGGTTCCACGACGTTCCACCGGTCGCGCCTTCCTTGAGTTGTCCTCGTTCCAGCGTGTAGGTGGCAATCGGATTGCCCCGACCGTGGCCGATCGGAAGGATGTACTTGAAGTTCGCCTCGAGCTGGCCGCTGACCGTTTCGGCGATGACGTAGTCGTCCTGCGCCGAGTCGTTGTCGCCGGCACGACCAGGGAACAGCGCATTGCCATCGACATACTCCTCGGACTCGGAGTAGCGGGTGAAGAAAAGCTTGCTGTCGAGGAAGAGGCGGTCGATGGGGTTCAGTTGCAGGTCGCGCTGCAGAACATAGAGCCCGACCGAACCATTGGTGCTGCCGAAGGCCGCTGCGCCGAGGAACTGCTGCGGCTGTCCGATCCCGGAGACGGCGCCACCGACGCCAACCGCGAGATCGGTGGCGGAGGTGTAAAACGCGAACGGCAGAATCAGTGAGCGATTCTCCGGTTCCGTGCGGTCGCCGCCGGGGCGGATGACGGACTGGCCGCCGGCTCGGGCCGATGTTAATGCCACGAAAGCGATCGACAGTATGACCCGAAGGGGGATGAAGCGTTTCATGGGATTCGGTCGTTCCCTTCCGAAAGTCGAGGCGCCGCCCTTCGCCCGGCTGGTGATCTGCATATAGAACATCGCCGGCGCATCTCGCGGGATGCGCCGGCGACGTTTGAGTTTCGAATCGTGCGGAGATTGGACTTCGGCCGCGATAACAACGCGATTTACGGCTTGACGATGTAGACGGCGGTCGCCATCGCCTTGGTGGCCGGGAGGCCGTCGATCGGGACCTGGAATGCCTTGCCGTTGTACATGCCGGTGGCTTTGACGGGAGCGCCGGCGGCGTCAAGGAGCAAGCCGGTCGCGCCCAGAGCGGCGGCCTTCTTCTTCAAGGCCGTCATCACCGGTTCGATGGAGGCGTACTCGCCCCACTTGAGACTCTCAGTGGTCTCGACGATGCCGAGTACTTCGTACTTCGACGGGGCGGCCTCAAGAATCTGCACCGCCGACGCTTCGGTCGGCGCGTGAGGGGTGGTCGGAACGATGGTCGAACCGCATCCGCCGACGGCAACCGCCAGCAATGCGCACAGACCCATCGGCAGAACGGCAGAGTACCAACGCTTCATAATCAGGCTCCTTCACAAGAATACGGGAACATCGACTAAGTTTCGCAATAGCGAGGTTCTACACTCCCGCATCAGTTGGGTCGAGTGCTGCCCGATTGCGAACGGACGGCCGGGATCACCACCGTCCGTTCGCAGGGCGTTTTCCAAACGCGGATAATTGACCGTGTCCGGGTTACTTCGCCGGCGCTGCTTTGCCCGACATCGATCCCGCGATCGCCGTCAGTTCGCCCTGAAGCGTGGCGATCTTAGCCTTCAGCGTCGTTGCCTCGGCTTTGGCGCGGTCGAGCGGCTTCTTCATTGCCGTGACGCCGGCGGGGTTGACGTCGAGCGCCAGGCCCTTCTGGATTTCCTGGAGGTCCTTCAGCAAAGGCGTGTAGGCATCGCGTAAGGCGTCCGACGAACGGCCGATCTGGTCGAAGTCGGCGGCCACCTTCTGCTTGCGTTCGGCCAGGGCGGCGCGGACGTCTGGGTTCTGGATCGATTCCAGGTCCTTCTGCCACTTGGCGATGTACGCCTCGCGGTTGTTCTTCATCGACTCGCGGCGGCTCGCGACGCCCTTGCCGGCCGCTTCGACCTCGGCAACCGTCGCGGTGTAGTTCTTGAATGCGGCGTTCAGGTCGCCTCCCGCCTGAAGCTGGTCAATCGACGCAACTACTTTGTCGCACGTCGCCTGACCCTTTTCCAGGCCTTTGGTGACGTCCACGATTCCTTCGACGGCGGCTTCCTTCTCCTTGGCCTGCCCGCTCGATCCGCAGCCGGTCGCAAGGACCGCCAGCGACATCACTGCAACTGCGACGCTCTTGTTGAACAATGCAAACATGGATTCCTGCCTCTACTTGTCCGCGAATCGAATTGTCACGTCGGCTGCGGACCTTCCGCCTGACGGATGCACAATCGAGACGATGTGTCCCGTTGTATTGGTTTAGTGAACCGTTCGTCGGTCGACTCTCCCGTTTCTCATGGCAAACCTAAAGAGTCATGCTTTCGCTGCCAATTCGTTGGCTGACTGTCTCTTTCGCGCCCAGCGGTTGGCGAAGGCCGACACCGGGATTCCAACCAGTAGCAGCAAGGTCAACGCGATCAGCCACATGAAGATCCGGTCGGTCGTCGCCTGGGCCGCCAGTTGCGTTCTGGCAACGGTGTCGGATGTGGCGGCCGTTACCGATTTGGCGGTCTGGTCCGCCTGTGTGACCAGACCGCCAACTTCTTTCAGGAGGCCCTTCAGGTTCGCTTCCTGCTGGTTCAGATCCGTAACGATGCCTTTTCGCTGGTCCTGCAGATGGTCGGCAATTTGATCGATCGTGGCTGCACGCTCCAATGACAGAATCTCGGCGGTCTGGTCCAGTGCTGCCCGGCGTTCGGCACCCAGATTGGCCGTCAACTCCGCGGTCGTCCGGCCAAATGCCGCGGTCGCCTGGGCAAACGTCTCGGTGCTTCGGGCGATCTGCGTCATCTCGGGGGTGCCGGTCAGGCTCAGTGCCGCCAAGTCGAGCTGGCACGTCAGCAGGTACGGCATTCGCATGGCGACATAGCTGGCCCGCTCGGCGAGCATGCGGAACTCGCGCGCCTCGCGGACCACGGGATCGATCCCTGCAAGCGGATCCATATACAGCATGCCGAAGACGTTGCCCGGAATCTTCGCCTCCGGCGAGTCGGCCGACACGCCGCGATACTTTGCAAACTCAGAGAACCGAATGTGGCTGACGTAAAACTGGGTCGGATGCTCCTTACGCCATTCGTCGATCAGCCCACGCAACTGTGCGACCTGTGCCTCGCTGAGATTTCGCCTGGCCGCGGCCCACACCTCCGCCTCCCCGCGGCGGTAGGCGTCCAGGACGGGGGCGGCTTCGTCCGTCAGCAGCTTCGGTCCCCAGTGCTCCTCGACCGCAATTCGCTTGAGAGCACCGTAGACGATCATGTCCAGCAACCCGGCTGCCGCAGACGCGTTCGACGCATTGGTGAACGACGCCAGCGTAACCCCCACCCGGTCCTTCGCGACCCAGGCAATCACTTCCGGTCGTTTGGTCGTGCCGCGGAGTTGTTCGAGACCTTGCAGTGCAATGGTCACATAGGTGTCGGCAAGGCTGGTTAACTCGGTGCGAAGGTTGTCCGACGTGATCGGATCGGCTCGAAACACCGGTACTGTCGCCGGCCGTGCTGCAGGAGAAGCAGGCGCCGTGCCCGAGCAACCGACGATCGCGAAGGAAAGTCCGATCACGACCGAAGCCGCGAACCGACGGCGCAGCGCGACGCAGGACGATACGATTGCCCGTGAGACTATCTTATGTAGTTCACGCATCGGGAACGGTGATTCTGTTACGGATCCGTCGAACGCAGCTGCCGACCGTCACTAGAAGTTGAACTGCAATGCGAGGTACGGCCCGCTCAGCGTTGCGTCGAAACTCGAAGTGCCGGAGTTGCTTACGAAATCGTACTTGAGCCACCGGTATCCAACACCGAGGTCGAACCACGAGGCGAGGTGGAAATCAAACCCGGTTTCAACATTGTAAGCGAAATCGGAGCTGCTCCAGGCAGCGATCCCAAACCCGCCGACATCGCCACGGAGCTTGAACGATAACCAGTCGGTCAGTCCGAACTGTAATCGCGCGCCGACGATCGGATCAAACAGAGTGACGTTTGCAGACAGGTTCAGACGACTCTCGCGAAGGCCCACTTCAAGTGCGCTCACGCGGACGCCGGCAAGCGCATCAAGGCGAAAGGTGCCCCAACCTTTCTTTCCGGGGACCGATGGCACGACGGTGTAGAACGCATCCAGTTCGCCGACGAACCCCTTAAGTTCGGCGTATCGATCCGTATCACGCAGGTTGCTGGCGGTGCGAAGGTCGACATACATGCCGTCCACGATGATCCCGAATCGCGACTTGGACGCCTCGAAATGGGCAACCGCGGCGGCATTGAGATGCGTATCCCAGAGGTCGATCACATCCCCCGTGTCCTGATCCGGCGAAAACTCAGTGCCCTTGACGACCAGGTCGCCGCTGACGCCCGCGATCCAGACGGGGAAGCTCAGGCTCAGTTGCCACCCGTCGGCGGGAGCCGTCGTAGGCGGCACAGCGTTGTCTGCCAGGTGATAGACCGAAGCCAGATCCGGCTCGAGCACGTGAGGCACCGCCTTCTGAAAGCCCTGAGCCAGGGCAGGCGATGCCATCGCGATGAAAAGGAGCGTCTGAATCGAAGTGCGTGTTGTCAGTTTCATGATTGACCTGCTTAAGCCGAAGGCTTCTCCATTCCTGAGGACTCGGTTATTTCGGGAGCAGCAGCGTGTACACCACGCGAAGACCCCAATCCGGTGCATTGTCGGGCCCGTCGGCGTAGACCCGAACGCCGGCGGCGAGACTCATCGGCTGTCCGCCGACGGCAAACACTTTGCTCGCACCCGCGAAAACGGGCACGGTCCACTGCTCGGTGTTCCAGTCATAGGTCGACTCCACATTGAGCGTCCCAGACCACCCTTTGCCGAACGCGTACGAGACGAACGGCTGCAGAAACGTCGCATTGACGTCGGGCCGGCCCTGCCCGTTGTCGAAGTCGTCGTTACTCCCGAGCGACCAGATATGATTGGCGAGCAGACCGAACGTCCAGGGGCCGTCCTGCTTCAGCAGGACGCCGGTCGGTCCGATTCCCCAGCGGTTGGCGCCCAGTCCTTCGGTGCTCGTCGGAATCAGCAGCACCGGACCGACACCCCAGATAAGTCCCCCGGCGGTCGGTTTGGCCGGCGAGAAGAAGAAGCTCTGCACCGTGTCGCCGAACCCGAACTGGCTGTCGCCACCCGGCGTGACATCGTCCTGGTAGATGATCGGAACGATCGTGCGGGAAATGAGGTTCCAATCCTCGTTCAACGTGATCGGGATCACGGGCTGAATGTTCAGAGTGAAACGTTCACCATTGTCTTCCGAACCGAGATTCGGTTCGTAATTGAACTGGAACGGTATGCTGATCAGCGCCGCAACGGGGTTGGCAAGCTTTTTGGCAAGTTCATCGGCATCAGCCGCGCCTGCCGATGGCTGCGCAACGGCGGCCTCAAGAAACAGCGGGCGATCGTGGAGTCGATCGCTGATATCCGCCGACAGAAACAACTGATCGCGAACAAGCGTCGGCAAGACCGCAGGATGGCCGACCGCCGCCGGCTCGCTTCGCGGCGGCACCGACGCCGTTGCCCCAGTTGGAGCAAGGAGGTTCGTCGACGCCATCGCGAGGATGCTAAGCAGTGTTCTCCGGGATGTTCTCATTGCGATTCCATTCACTCTCGAAATGACGATCAGGTTGCGTCGCCTGGCATACGTCAGCTTGGTCAACCGCTGCCATGGCCGAGCCCGACGGCGCGATCGATCGTGAGATATGCGATTACTGGTCAGGCGTTGGACTGGGGAAAACGCTCTTCCAATCCGCCTTCATACTGATTAGCGTCCAACTCCGCCGAGCGGCTTCGTCGAGGCCGCGTTCCAGCCTGCCTATATGTGATTTGCGGTCGTAGGCCACCTCTCGTTCGGCGTCGTCGTGATGCACGAGAACGCCCAACCGCAGGCCGGGTCCGCTGGTGACATACTCCAACATCTCAAAATCGCCATCGGAATTGCCGAAGGCGGCGATCGGTCGCTTGCCGATGACCTTGTGAATGGCGACCGGCTTGCCGGCCTTGTCGTCGATGAAATCGATCTCCGGCAACCGGACGATCACCGGCCTGCCATCAGCCCCAACCTCATATCGAGTCTTGATGCTGCTGCCGATCACCTGTTCCGGCGGAACCCCGTAGACGGCTGCCGTCCAGGGACGCATGAACTCCACCCCGCCCCCGGAGACGATGTAAACCTTGAAACCGTTCGCCTTGAGAAACGCGATCAATTCGACCATGGGCCGATAGACGCACTGGGTATAGGGCCGCGCATACTTCGGGTGTCGGGCGGCGGCGATCCAGTCGATGACGATCTTGTCGAACTGTTCCGCCGTCATGCCGCCATGCGTCGCGGCAAGTAATTCCATCAGACCCGTTTCACCCGCGGCCGCGATCGCCTTTAGATCGCCGGCGAGGACGGACTTAAACGGCTCCTTTTCCTTCCACTCCGGGTGTTGTGGTGCGAGCTGCCTGACGCGGTCGAGGACGAATGCGAGTTGCACGTACATCGGCTGCTCGGACCATAGCGTGCCGTCGTTGTCGAACACGGCGATGCGGTCGGCGACCGGAACGAAGTCCGGTGAGCTTTCCTTTGTCACCCTCTCGACGAACGTGATGATGGACTGCCTGGCAGACCCGTGGTTCCATGACGGAAGTGGATCGGCAGCTCGGGCAATGGTCGTCGTTGCGACAGCGACCATGCCAAGAAGCGCGGTGACGCTGAAGTTTCGAATGCGGGTTGCTGGAGCGCTCATTGTCGTTTCCTCGGAGGGCTAAACGACCTCAAGAGCCGCACCCGTGTTTCCACGGGTGCGGCCGATTTCAGATTAGATATCAGGGTCAATCAGAACAACATCACTTGTCGCCGTGGCCCTTCTGCAACGACTGCAGCACCGAGTCCAGCGAGAAGCTGCCGCCCTTCTGGCTCGGCGGGAACTCCTGGAACGTGCCGAGGAACTTGCCGACGTACTGCTGCGCCGGGACCAGCAGAAAGGCGCGATCGATACGCCACTTCCAATTGTCCCACGCGTGCCCGGACTCTTCGAAGGGGTCCATGCGGATGTTGAAGACCTTCGGGACGCGCAGCTGCACAAAGGGCTCCTGCCAGACATCAAAGCCGTGGGCGCGTTGTTCGGCGAAGACAACCTTCCATTGCTCGTATCGCAGGCCTACCAGCGAGCCGTCGTCGTTAAAGTAGAAGAACTCCTTGCGAGGGCTGGCCACTTTGCCCGCCAGTGCGTCGGTGACGTTGTAGCCGTCGAGGTGAACCTTGAACGTCTTGTCGCCGACCTTCATCCCCTTGAGGAGTTGCTCCTTCACATCGGGCACGCCCGCCGCCGCCAGGAGCGTGGGGAGCATGTCTTCGTGGGCGAAGATGTCGTTGTGAACGGTGCCGGGCTTGATGACGCCGGGCCAGCGGATGGCGCACGGAACCCGATAGCCGCCTTCCCAGTTGGTGTTCTTTTCCCCGCGGAACGGCGAAACGCCGCCGTCGGGCCAACTGGCCTTCTCGGCACCGTTGTCGGTGGAGTACATGACGATCGTGTTCTCTTCGAGGCCCAGCTCTTTCAATTTGTCGAGGATCTGGCCGACGTGCCCATCGTGCTCGACCATGCCGTCGGCATATACGCCCAGGCCGGTCTTACCTTCGGACTCCTTCTTCAGGTGCGTGTGGATGTGCATCCGGGTGGAGTTCCACCAGAGGAAGAACGGCTTGTCCGACTTCTTGGCCTTCTCGAGGTAGTCGAGCGTGGCCTTGGTGACCTCTTCATCGATGGTCTCCATGCGCTTCTTGCCCAGCGGCCCGGTCGATTCAATCTTCTGCGTTCCGTCGGGGTTGGCCCAGGTGTGGATCACGCCGCGGGTAGCGAACTTCTTCACAAGTGCCGGGTCTTTGAAGTAGTCGGGGTTTTCGAACTCTTCCTCGGCGTTGAGGTGGTAGAGCGAGCCGAAGAACTCGTCGAACCCGTGTGCGGTCGGCAGGTGCTCGTCGAGATCGCCGAGGTGGTTCTTGCCGAACTGGGCGGTCGTGTAGCCCTGGGCCTTGAGGAGCTGCGCGATCGTGACATCGCGCGCCTGAAGGCCTTCCTTCGCGCCGGGAAGTCCGACCTTGAGCAGGCCGGTGCGGAAACCGACCTGACCGGTGAGGAAGCAGGCCCGGCCGGCGGTGCAGCTTTGCTGGCCGTACCAGTCGGTGAAATTGGCGCCTTCCTTGGCGATGCGGTCGATGTTGGGCGTCTTGTAGCCCATCATCCCCTGGTTGTTCATGCTGATGTTCCAGTAGCCGACATCGTCGCCCCAAACGACCAGAATATTGGGTTTCTTCGGACCCAGTTGCTGGGCCGACGCCGGCACCGCAAGAACCCACGCAGACAGGAGCAATGCAAACAGGCAGAGGACGCGAGACAACGGTTTTGGCCGCATGGTTTCCCTTCTTCAGTTTTGGTTTCAAAACAGTGATCGAACGCCGCTCACTGAATGCCTCCGAAGGAGGCGGATGCCACGAAAAGGCGCGTGGACGATTTCCGGCATAGTCGTCGGTCCACGTTACAGCAGAATGAGGCTGTCCTTCGGCGTCTGTGCGGCACCGAAGTACGACTCCACTTGCGCCGGAACTACAGCACGGCCTGTGGTTGATGGCAAGATTGAGGGCGCGAGGGGTTTCCCTTGTGTGCGATCAAAAAGAGCGAACGACGGCGATCACTTCTCCGTCGGTGGCGTGAGCCATTTGAACGGCTCGGCCTTTTCGAAGTTCGCAGTCTGGTCGCCGCCGAGATCGAGCTTGCCGACCATGGGTAGCTTGCGGGCACCGGACCCCTCTTTGAAATCGATCCCTGCCAGTTTCACCCAGACTGGGCTGGGGCTGGCGGTGTTCTCATAGAAGTAGACGCGGTTCTTCTGGTCGCTCACTGTCCGCCAGATGGTCGACGCGATGTTCGGCTGGTTCGGGGTGCTGATGCCGCGGGGCACGCTGCAGTTGCGGATGACGCTGAAGACCGCCGCGACCGCTTCGCGGGGATCGTTCGTCTGATTGCAGGCGTTAATGTAGAACGATGCACGGGCGAATCGGTCGGCGGCCCGATTGGTTCCGGGCAGCATCACCGTGCCGCCAATCTGTTCCCAATACTTGTTCAGCGCGATCTGTTGTTCGTAGACCGGTGAGTTGGTCATGACCTGAAACTGCCGTCCGTGGTGGATGACGAGCTTTCCCTTGACGTATTCGAAGATCGCCGAGTCACCGGTGGCGTCGGAGATCGCCAGGTGAACCGTGCCCGGTTTGCCTTCGGGAGACGCGACCGGCACCATCTTGAACGTTTCCTTCTTCAACTCGGCGACCGCTTCTTCGACCGTCGCGAAGCTGTCGAGCACGTACTGACTCCAAGCGGCGATGACCATTGCCGGCCGGGTATCGGTGACCGGGGCATATTCCGACTCCGCCAGGTAGAGCAGGTTGGCGACGAGGCCTTTTTCGTTCATGCCGTCGGCGGTTCCGCCATTGTAGATCGCGGCGACTACGCTGCCGTGCTTGCTCGTCCACTTGAACGACTTCTCGCCCAGGCCGCCGTCTCGAGCCATGCCGCGAGGAAAGATCCACAGGTCGCTCAGCGTGTCGTGGGCCCAATCCATGGACCGACCGGTGACTGTCTGGCCTTCCTTGCCGAAGTAGACGGCGCGGGTGCAAGCGTCGGCTGCGCCAGGTAGGCCGGTGAGAATGGTGATCGCCGCTAACGCTCTGAAGGCGCACGAAGAAAGTTTGCCGCGAAGCATAAAATCCCTCCGGTTGATCTCTCTGTAAGTTGCGTCGCGGTGCAATGGCCCGCGATCGGCAGCCGGAGTGTATCAGCGGCAGGTAAAGAATTGACCTGTGGTGGAAATCCCGCCACTCTCGCGACGGAAGATTCAGAGACTTCAGTCACAGCGACGATGCAGAGCGGTTGGTGTGCGTTGCAAACGTTACCGCTCAGCGATCCCTTGTCGATTCGCAAGGCACCGAAAGTGACGGACCATCGACCAGCCGATGATCGCGCTCACCGCCATCAGGCCGTTGGTGATCACGAAGACCCAATTGCCCACCTGATAGCTGTACAGGGTGAACCCACAGGACGCCGCCAGTTGGCCGGCGTATAGCCATACGGATACGCCCTGGCAGGAGCGCTCCGTCCACTGCTTGAAGATCTGCCGGGTGATGGTCAGCAGCAGAATGATCGAGCTCCCCCAGCCGAGTGCATCTGTCATGTTCCTGCATGGGCCTGCGCCCGTGATGAAAGTCTGGCGTACTTCAGAATGGAGCCTAGCGAAACCGCCAGGTTTGGGCAGCACACGAAATCGCGTGTGCCTACAGCCTCGGCCATCCGTCGCAGTACCGATCGCGTGATCGGTTGACAGCCTCCCACCCCGTCCCTACCGTTTCCCCCCGTGGCTGAGACGCCTGACGGTGTCAGGCAAGGATTTGGTGAGCGCGGGCGTTACAGCTATTTGAGGTCGTGTCGATGCAGGGAAAAGCGATCGTATCCAGAGCTAAAGCCTACCTCCTGGCGCGCCATCAGGCAGTCCGCGCCGCCATGGAGCAACTAAACCTCAACGGCATGCTGTTGACGACGCCGGCCGATCTCTCTTATCTGACGGACTTTACAGGCGACGACTCGATCGGCCTCATCACCGCCGACCGTTTCTACCTCGTCACCGATTTTCGATATCGCGAGCAGGCGACCAGCGAAGCGAGCTGGACCGAATTGCACGTCCGCGACGGCGACATGGCCGACACGTTGTCCAAGGTCCTCATGGCGAGCAACGCCGAGCGGATCGGCTTCGAAGCCAATGGCGCAACGGTCGGGCAAATCAAAGCCGTCGAACGAGCTCTCGCCGCGGCGGCCAAAAGCGGAAAAAAGAGCACCGGCGGCGCGATCGAACTGGTGCCCGTTGAAGATGTCATGCTCACGCTTCGGAAGGTGAAAGACGATCACGAGATCGCACTGATCCGTAAGTCCGTCGCGACAGCCGAAGAGGCGTATAACGCCGTCCGGGGAGAGATTAAGGTTGGCCAGACTGAGTCCTATCTCGCGGCTCTGCTTGACTTTGAGATGCGATGCCGTGGCGCTAGCGCCTCGAGTTTCAGTACCATCGTGGCGTCGGGAGGCCACAGCGCTCTCCCCCACTACCGCCCCGCCGAGAAACTGGTTCAAAAAGACAATGTCCTGCTGGTTGACTGGGGCGCGATCGTCGGCGGCTACGCCTCGGACCTAACCCGGACACTGGCGATCGGCAACATCCCGCGTAAGCTGAAAGAGGCGTATAAGACTGTTGTCGAGGCTCAGAAGGCAGCGATCGCGTTCCTGCGGCCCGGCGTCACCACCATGACGGCCGACCGCGCGGCACGAGACGTCATTGAAAAGGCCGGCTTCGGCGATTACTTCGGTCATGGCCTCGGGCATGGGCTGGGCCGACAGATCCACGAACTGCCGTCTATGCGTCAGACCGGCGGCGATGAAGAACTTCGCCCCGGGATGGTGGTGACGGTCGAACCGGGAATCTACATTCCCGGCGAAGGTGGTGTGCGAATCGAGGATGATGTCCTGATCACGCACTCAGGTTGTGAGGTGCTCTCGACGCTCGATCGGAGCTACGAGGCGAATCATATTGAATGAAGGAAGGAATTGCGGACGGGAATACAGATCTGAAACCTTGAGACCAGACCATCGACTCGGAAATGTGGGATCTGTCATTTCAGATCTGACATCCGGGCAGCCCGGATTTCGGAGATGAACATTCGAGATTCAGTCGAGATTCGGTTGTCTGGTTCGGTGGCAATGAACGGTACGCCGAAAGGCGTGAACTGGACGTCTGTGTTTCGAACTCCGCAGTAAACAACTCTCCATGGCTAAAAAGAAACCTGTAAAGTCGCCGGATCCGGCAAAGAGCAAATCATCGGCTGGCGCTTCCAGCAGTCCGATGGACGTCGATCTGCTCGAACAGATCGTCAAGCTGATGAGTGCCAACGACTTGAACACCGTTGACCTGCGGGACGGCGGCAAGCGTGTCATTCTGCGACGCGGAGCGGTAGCCGGGCCGGCCGTCCAGTACGCCATGAGCCCTGCACCCGTGATGAGCGCTCCCGCGTCGTCAGCTGGTGCGCCCTCCGGACCCGCCGCGCCGGCCGCCGACGACGATGCCGGCCTGGTTCCGATCAAGAGCGAGATGGTCGGCACGTTCTACGCCTCGCCCAAGCCGGGTGCCAAGGCGTTCGTGAACATCGGGTCGGCCGTGGTGAAGGATGAGTCCGACGTATGCATCCTTGAGGCGATGAAGACCTTCAACACCATGAAGTCGAGCGTGACAGGGACGATCGCCAAGGTGCTCGTGCAGGACGGCCAGTCGGTGCAGTTCGATCAGCCTCTGTTCCTCGTGAAGCCGGCCTGACGCGTTCGACTGGAAATAGGCACAAAGGCATGCAGGCACGTAGGCACGGAGAGCTACAGGAGCCGCCTGCCCAAACCCTTCGTGCCTTCGTGCCTTGATGCCTCCGTGCCTTCCCCCACCATGTTTTCCAAGATCCTCATCGCGAACCGGGGTGAAATTGCCCTGCGAATCATCCGGGCCTGCCGGGAGCTCGGTATTCAGACCGTCGTCGTGCACAGCACGGCCGACGCCGATGCCGCGTATCTGAAGATGGCCGACCAGGCGATCTGCATCGGCGGCGCGCCGTCCGTCGAGAGCTACCTCAAGATCGACCGCATCATCGCCGCCGCCGAGATCTCCGACGTCGACGCGATCCATCCCGGTTACGGCTTCCTCTCTGAAAAGTCGCACTTCGCCGAGGTCTGCCGCGCCTGCAAGATCGAGTTCATCGGACCCAGCGTCGCGGCGATGAAAGCCGTCGGCGACAAGGTGGCCTGCAAGAACCTGGCGAAAAAGGCCAAGGTGCCGACCATCCCCGGCTCCGAAGGCGCCGTCGAAGACGAGAAGGAAGCCCTCAAGATCGCCCGCGAGATCGGGTATCCGGTCATCATCAAGGCCAGTGCCGGCGGCGGCGGGCGCGGTATGCGCCAGGCACATAACGACGTCAGCCTGCAGGCCGGTTTCCGTGCCGCCCAGGCCGAGGCCGAGGCCGCGTTCAAAGACAGCACGGTCTACATCGAGAAGTACGTCGAGTTCGGTCGGCACGTCGAAGTTCAGGTACTCGCCGACAATCACGGCAACGCCGTCCACCTGTGGGAGCGCGATTGCTCCATGCAGCGCCGGCACCAGAAGCTGGTCGAAGAATCCCCCTGCCCGGTGCTGGATCCCAAGACCCGCAAGGCACTGTGCGAGTCGGCGGTCAGGCTCGTGAAAGAAGCCGGTTACACCAACGCTGGTACCGTGGAGTTCCTCGTCGACAAGGAGCAGAACTTCTACATCCTGGAAGTGAATGCACGTATCCAGGTCGAACACCCTGTCACTGAGATGGTCACCGGAATCGACCTGATCAAGCAGCAGATCATGATCGCTGCCGGTGAGAAGCTGCCTTTCAAGCAGGACCAGATTCCGCAGAACGGCTGCGCGATCGAGTGCCGCATCAACGCCGAGGATCCGACGAAGAACTTCGTCCCCAGCCCCGGCAAGATCCAGGAGCTGCGATTGCCCGGCGGCCCCGGCGTGCGGCTCGATACCCACGTCTACGCCGGCTACACGATCCCGCCGAACTACGACAGCATGATCGGCAAGCTGATCGTGCACCGCCCGACCCGGCTCGAGGCAATCGCGACGATGAAGCGCGCCCTGAGCGAGTTCCATATCTCTCCGATCAAGACGACGATCCCGCTGCACCTGCAGATCCTGGACAACCCCAACTTCCTGAGCGGAGACGTGGATACGGGCTTCATCGAGCGGGTGATGCTGGCAAAGTAGCGGGCGTAACGTGGTGCTATCTAAGCCGTGCGCCACTGAATTCATTCCAGATTCTTCCACCCTTGCACTTCTCAACCTCGTACCCTCGTCCGTAGTAAAGGACGAAGGCAGGACGGCCCGCATTTCCTGCGCGCCGTGAAACGGACATTGAAGAGAGGGTGGACCGCCATGAACGTCATTCGCTTGATCGTTGCGGCAGCTTTGCTCGCGCTGGGCCCGACCGTGTCGGCCCAGGAAAAACCCGCCGCCGAGAGACTCGCCACCGAGAGACCTGCCGCCGCCGACATCCTGCCGAAGATCAAGAAAGCTCATCCCCGGCTGCTCGCGACAACCGATGACTTCGCGCGGCTGAAAGAGCTCGCTGCCAATCCGAAGGTCGCCCCTACTCTGACTGCCGTCCGCCGCCAGGCCGATGCCCTTCTGAGCGAACCGCCCAGCAAGTACGAGATTCGCGACGGCAAACGGCTGCTCTACGTCAGCCGTGAGGTCAAGGAACACGTGCTGTCCCTGGGCCTCGTCTACCACATGACCGCCGACCGCAAGTACGCAGACCGGCTCTGGGCGGAAGTCGATGCGGTCTCGAAGTTCCCCGACTGGAACCCAAGGCACTTCCTCGACACGGCCGAGATGACGTTTGCGATGGCGATCGCGTACGACTGGCTCTTCGACACTTGGACGCCGGCGCAACGGGCGACTCTCCGCGGTGCGATCCTGAAGCTCGGGCTGGAACCGGCCCTGAAGATCTACCGGGCACCCAGCGGCGGTTTTGCCCGGATGGAGCACAACTGGAACCAGGTCTGTAACGGCGGCATCCTGACTGGTGCCCTGGCGATCTCCGAAGACGAACCCGCCGTCGCTGGCGAGATCCTCGAGCGCGCGATCGCGTCGCTGCCGCTGGCGATGGAGCACTTCGCCCCCGACGGCGCCTGGGGCGAAGGGCCCGGCTACTGGGATTACGCGACCGAGTACAACGTCTATGCCCTGGCCGCGCTGCGGACGGCCGTCGGTACCGACTATGGCCTGTCCGCCATGCAGGGGTTCTCGACCACCGGCGACGCCCCGCTCGCGTTTACCGGCCCGCTCGGCCTGACCTTCAACTACGCGGACGCCAAGCCCGGCTTCAGCGGCGCCCCGCAGCTTTTCTGGCTCGCGACGGCGTTCAACCAGCCCGACTACGCCGTCTTCCAATCCGGATACGCCAGCTCCAAGCCGACCGCGCTCGATGTGCTCTGGGGCGCAGCATGGATGGCCCGCGACCCGGGCATGAGCAACCGCCCGCTCGACCGCCTGTTCCGCACCGATCACGTCGCCTATCTCCGCAGCGCCTGGGATGACCCCAAAGCACTCTTCGTGGGCTTCAAAGGCGGCGACAATAAGGTCAACCACGGGCAGCTCGATCTCGGTTCGTTCGTCATCGATGCCCTCGGCCAGCGCTGGGCGATAGACCCCGGCCCCGACGACTACAACCGCCCCGGTTACTTCGGACCGAACCGCTGGCTCTTTTATCGTTGCCGCGCCGAGGGGAACAATTGCTTCATTCTGAACCCCGACGCCGAGCCCGACCAGTCGCCGATGGCCGTCGGCCCGATCGACCGGTTCTACAGCGATGCCGGCCGGGGTAGTGCCGTCGTTGACCTGACCGCCGCCTACGCCCGCCATGCCACCAGCGCCCGGCGGGGCCTGGCGATGCTCGACCGCAAGCAAGTCCTGATTCAGGACGAGATCAAAGCCGACAAGCCGTTCAAGTACGCTTGGTTTATGCATACCGGCGCGAAGGTCGCGATTGCCGCCGACGGCAAGACGGCCACGCTGACACAAGGCGGCCAGACGCTGACGGCCCGCCTCGTCGGCCCGGCGAATGCGAAGTTCACCGTAACCCAAGCCAGGCCCCTGCCGACCTCGCCTCCCGAGCCTCCCGCCGCCGTCCGCCCGATGCTCGGCAAAGTGACTGACCTTGCCGAGGTCCGCAAGCTGACGGTGCAGATCGACGGCGTCAGCGACCTTCAGGTCGCGGTGCTGCTGGAACCCGGCCCCGCCGCCGCCGCCGCCCCGCCGGCGTTGACGCCACTGTCGCAATGGCCGGGGGCGCTGCGTTGAAGATCTATTGATTCGGCTTGATCCCATCATCGCATCCCCTATCATCCCCGCCCTGATATCCTTTCGCGGGTATCCTTCCATCGGCTTGCACCGCGCCAGTCACGCTTAGGTACACGATCATGAGCAAACCCAACGCAGTCATCGGCCAGTCCGGCGGGCCTACCTCCGTCATCAATCAGTCCCTCGTCGGCGTCGTCCAGGCTGTCCAGCAGTCGTCGCACATCGGCAAGCTGCTCGGCGCCCGCCATGGCGTGCGCGGCATCGTGAACGGCGATTTCATCGAGCTCAACGGCGCATCGCAGGACCTGCTCGAGCGCGTCGCCCAGACCCCCGCCGCTGCCCTCGGCAGCACGCGCGACAAGCCCGATGCCGCCTACTGCGAAAAGATCTTCGAAAGCTTCAAGAAGAACGACGTCCGGTTCTTCTTCTACATCGGCGGCAACGACTCGGCCGACACCGCCCGCATCGTTCAGGAGCTGGCGGCGGCGAACAAGTACGACCTTCAGGTCTTCCACATCCCCAAGACGATCGACAACGACCTTCGCGTGCACGACCACACGCCGGGCTTCGGCAGCGCGGCGAAGTTCGTCGCGTCTGCGATCATGGGCGACGACTACGACAACAAGAGCCTGCCGGGCATCAAGATCGACGTCATCATGGGCCGCCACGCCGGCTTCCTGACGGCGGCGTCGGTCCTCGGTCGCAAGTACGAGAACGACGGCCCGCACCTGGTCTACGTCCCCGAAGCGCCGGTGACCGAAGAGAAGTTCCTCGCCGACGTCGACGCCGTCTACAAGCGGCTCGGCCGATGCCTGGTCGCCGTCTCCGAAGGCCTCAGCGTGCCGGAGAAGGACAAGAAGGGCCACTGGGTCACCTGGGCCGAGAAGCTGGCGGCGAACATCGAGCGCGACAGCCACGGCAACCTGAACCTCGCCGGCACCGGCCTCGGCGACCACCTGGCAAACCTCATCACCACTAAGCTCACGCCCGCCGGCGGCAAGAAGCTTCGCGTGCGGTCCGACACGTTCGGCTACCTGCAGCGCAGCTTCCCGGGCCTGGCCGTCAGCTCCGTCGATGCCGCCGAAGGCCGCATGGTCGGCAAGACCGCGGTCGAGTACAGCAAGGACGAAGCCAAGCGCGAAGGCTCGATCGCCATGCAGCGGGCGCAGGGCAAGTACGAGATCACGACCATCTTCACCAGCATCAAGAACGTGGCCCGAGAGACCAAGGACCTCGCCCCCGAGTACATCAGCAAAGACGGCAACGACATCACCAAGGCATTCGTCGATTACGCGATGCCGATCGTGGGATCGCTCCCGGTAGTGGGCTCGTTGAGCGAGCTGAAGAAGTAGGCCGCGCACCGCTACTTCCAAGCCGACCCAAGTAGGGTCTGCCTTGGCGGACGCGATTTCGCCGAACGAACCCGGCGCACCCGGGAACCCGGCGCAACCGCGAACGCGGGGCTTCGGCTGCGCATTGGGCCAAACGAACCCAAGCCGGTCCCGGCGATCCCTGTCGCGATCATTATGCTGTGCCGCGCTGTGCTGTGCCGAACGAACCCGAGAACACCTCCTGTGCATTTGCACGTTGCGAAACGAACCCGGCGTGTCCCGGAAACTCGCAATTTCGGCTCCGCTTTCCGCCATAGGCAAACGAACCCAGGATTGCTCTCCGAATCGGCGCTACATGCCGAACGAACCCGAGATCGGACTTCACGGCTGACGGCACACGGAACGCCTGCCACGTCGCCGAACGAACCCGGCGCGCCCGCAGCAAACGTTGGCCTTCCTGACGACGCTGCAAAACAAGACCACCCGGCGCGATCGTGACCCATCGCCCCAGACGCCGAGTTTCCGTGGAGTAGACACCAATCCGGCAGATCACACCCACCAGACGGCGCACGGAAAGCGGTGCCGCCCGAGTCGACGGCATCGCCGAAATTGTTCTATATATGTTAGGTTTCTCGCGATAGAATGCAACTCAAATCCGGCCGCCGGTTACAATTCGGGCATGGGTGGAAATTTACTCCGAACGCAATTCAGGCAGTTCGCAAGATTCGCCGTCCGGCATCCGACGGTGGCGGGTTTCGGACTGCTGATCGCCGCGACTCTTTTGCTTCATCTGGGGTGGGGTTGGTCAACAGCCAGGACGTTGGCGTCGCAGAACGCGGCGATCGCCGCCGTCGGTCTGCCGGTCGGGCCCGGGGATCTCACCATCGCGGACGTTCCCCCGGACGACGACGCCTGGCCGCTGATTCGCAAGGCAGTGTCGTTAGATAACCGGATGTCGCCGTCCAACTCTAACTTCAGCTACCCACAGAGCCCTCCGTTCGGTCCCGCGTGGGAGCAGTCCGCGTCGGCGTCTGAGACGGCCAACGCCGGGGTGTTTGCGATCGCGCGTGAAATGCGTACTCGGTCCCGCATCAAGATCAGGGACGCGTGGCCATCGCCGCTCATCAACGCCGCCTTCACGTCATATACCAACGCACGACAGATCGCCAATACGGTTGGGGACGGCGCGCTTCTTCTGCACGTGCGCGGTAATGACCGCGAAGCGGTCGAACGGCTCCTCGACCTGATGCACCTGGCAGACTTGGTTCAACAGGACGAGACTCTGGTTGGGCAGTTGGTTGCGACGGGGCTTGGGGCGATGGCCTGTGCCCGCGTGATGGTGGTCGCGCCCGAATTGGCAGTTGAGGACGCCGAAGTGCGCCGAAACGTAAGCCTCTTGATCGATCAATTGCTCGGCGAAAGTCCTAAATCGGTGCACTTTCGCAACGCGTTCGCTTTCGAGCGCGTGTTCGGTATCGACTTTTACAACTTGATCGCCAAAGACGTGAAGATGTTGCGACCGCTGGCCGAACAGGAAATGGCGCGGCACAACGCTAGGCAGGAAGTCATCCGGCAAGCTGCGCTGGCTCGGACCGCTCCCGCTGCGATGCGGATCCTTCAACAGATTCCGGAACCGCCGAAGAAGGTCGATCCCGCGTTGGCACGGACGATGGGGCAGGTGGTAAGGCCGGAAGATCTACCGCGCTACTCGCGGTGGTTTGCACCTTCTTATGACGTGTCCTTAAGGCAAGTATTTGTGCAACACTTTCGATCGCTCGCCGAGCGCCGTATGACGGCGATCGCGCTGGCCATCCGACTGTATCGCGTCGACAACGCCGGCCGATGGCCCGCCCGGCTGGACGAACTGACGCCGAAGTACCTTCCCGCGATTCCCGCCGACCCATTCCACGAAGACGGCCGACAGGTCGGCTATGTGGTCCTCAAAGGCGGCCTGCCGAACGGAGGCGATCGCCCTTTGTTGTTCGTCGATGCCGGCGATGTGATCGATGGTGCGATCGACGCCGAGCCGATGATCGGCTGGCAACAGGACCCGAAAGGCCGCGATCCTCGTGTCGAAGTGCGGCAGTATCGCGATCTGGCACGCTGGGCGCCACAGGTGCGCCGCATCGACAAAATCATGCAGGATGAGGCGGCCGAGGAGCTGCGAAAATAGGAAGAACAGAAGACGGAGCAGGAGGAATTTGAAAAGCTTTTGCGCGAGGAACGAGACGCAACCCCGGCGACGATGCCGTCGATCAAAGAGTAGTGCCGCCTCGGCCGTCTCCCGAAAACGCTTCGCCTTGTGATTAGCGGTCGCACCGCAGGTGCACTTCTAATACCGTAACGGAGCATCAGAGCTGCGAGTCGATCGCAATCCACCAGTATCCGACACACCACGGTAACACGCCCAGGAATAAAACAACGCCCACCACGAACCGCCCCAGCAGTTCGATGACGCCAAGGAAAAATCGCCCTGTCCCCGCGTGGCTCGCCCGTGTGACCCATTCGCCAGAACGGCGAACGGCACTGAATAACGCGAAGCCCGCGATCAGCACCGTGAGCAGCACTGCGATGGTGCGCGCGACGGCGAACATGCGTTCTTCCGTGTTGTTCCTGTCAAGCTCTTCGAGTCCAAGGACTGCCGCGAAACAGATCGCCGCCGGCAGCAGGAAGAAGAGTGGCGACATCGCATAGATGGACACCGCCCTAGCACGGCGTAGCTCCTCCGCCGTTCTGCTGCCCCGGCGATGACATTTGCGCCCGATACCGCAAAGGTAAACTGCGAGCCCGCCAAGGTAGAGCGGGACGATGGCATAAGGCGTCACCCCCGCCGACCACGGAACATGCAGATCCTGCTGGTAACCCGGCATCAACCGGGTCCAGCCGATCACGCCATTCATGGCTGATGTCTCGCGAACGATCAGACCGTGCAGATGTCGGCTCCAGAATGCCATCGCGACGACGACGATCAGAAACGTAAGCGTAAGCAAGGCCGCGTTGGCGAATAGAAATCGACCGGCATCGCGGTCAACTTGCGGGCGAATCAGTTCATGTCGAATCCTTTGGCTATCGTAGGTGAAGAGGCAGACCGTTCTGAGAAACGCGCGGACCCGGCCGATGGACCGGCGATACGCCCACGGGATGGCTGTCGCTTCCAGTGCCGCTCGATCGACCACCATCCCGCACTCGCTGCATCGATCTGCGGTCGCGCCGCGCAAGTCATACCCACACGAAGGGCAGAACAAAGCTCCGTCGCCAGTGGCGGATTCGGCACTTTCGGCGCTCGCTGGGTGCGCGGGTGTTGAGTCTGATGCGTCTGGCATAGGGCTCGAAAAGGACCGCCACAACTCACCGATCAAGGCTGGACTTTCGCCGGCGACGCCCAGGAGACTTCGTCCCGATCTGTCGATTTTGATGCCGGCTTGGGTGGGTCGGGGCGACCGGGATTCTTGCCGTCTTGATCGGCGGCGGGGGTGCCGCCGTCGAGGCAGGCCTCGTCGCCGCCGGGCCAAAGCCAGAGGGTGTCGCTTCCGGTCACGCTGTTGAACAGGATGTTCATCGCGAGCAGCCCGGCGACGGCGGCACTGACTCCGGCGACGCCGGGCTCGGCGGGACGCACCTTCCCGGGCGTGCCGATGTCGTAGCGTGCGTGCGTGCGTTCGGACAACTTCGTGCAGCCGACGACGGCGGCGGCAAGGTAAAGCAGTGTCAGGCACTGCCACGAGTTTTTGGTGATCACGTGCCCTCCCTTTGGTACGACTACGGTTCGATGGTGTCGGGTGGGTTGCGTGCGCCAACGAAGCCCGTCGCGTCCGCCAAGGCGGACCCTACGCGAGCGATCCCTTGGTGCTGGGCACTTCGTCGTTGCGTGGGTCGTGGCTGGTCGCCTGCCTCATCGCCTTGGCGAGGGCTTTAAAGATCGCCTCGGCGATGTGGTGGTTGTTGGTGCCGTAGGGAACCGTCACGTGCAGGTTCATCCGGGCGCTGGTGGCGAGGGCCTTGAGGAACTCTTCGACCAGCTCGACGGGGAACTGGCCGATGGTTTCGCCGGTGAACTTGACGTTGAACACGAACGCCGGCCGGCCGGAGAGATCGACCGCGACCTGGGCCAGGCTTTCGTCCATGGGGACGGTGGCCCAGCCGTAGCGGTAGATGCCCTTCTTGTCGCCGACGGCTTTTTCCAGCGCCTGGCCGAGCACGATGCCGACGTCCTCCACGGTGTGATGGCTGTCGACGTGCAGGTCGCCGTCGGCGGTGACGTCGAGGTCGATCAGGCTGTGACGGCTTAGCAGGTCGAGCATGTGGTCGAAGAACCCGACGCCGGTCGAGACCGTGTTACGGCCCTTGCCGTCGAGGTCGATCGACAACTCGACCTTGGTTTCCTTCGTGGTCCGGACAATCTTGGCGGTGCGGTTGGGCATATCGTCAGTTTCCACATCGTCGAAGAGGATGCCAGCCACGGGTCAGACCAGATGACCACAGTTGGAGCGGCGTCCGTGACACGGGTTTCCAACCCGTGCGAGCTGCGCCGGAGTAGAGAACCGTGAATCCTCAGCGAACTCAAAGAGATTTGAGTGAAAGTCAGAACCCTACTGAGGATTTGTATTTATCGAACATTCGATCGTCGCCCGCACGGCCTTGGAAACCCGTGTCAGGGACGCCTGCTAAGCTGCCGAGCGTGGTGATTCGCGGGCACACGCCGTATCGCCCCTACTTGGCGACGACCGGTTCGGGCTTCTCGGGTTTCTCGGCACGCTCTGGTTTTTCGGGCTTCTCGGCCTTTTCCACCTTGTCCGGCTTCTCGCCGTCGGCGGCGAGGTCCTTCACGCCGGCGATCAGTGCGTTGTTCTGCTGGGCCGTGCCGATCGTGATGCGGATCTTGTCGTTCAGCCCGGGCTTGTCAAAGAAACGCACGAGGATGCCCGCCTTCTTCAGCCCCAGGTACGTCTCCTTCCCTTTGCCACTGGGCACGCGCGCCAGGATGAAGTTGCCATGGCTGTCGAGCACGTCCCAGCCGAGTTGTGTCAGCTCGCTACTCATCTTTTGCCGTTCCCGGCGGACGTACTCCCACTTCTGGCGGTAATACTCCTGATCCTCGATCGCCGCCGTCGCCGCGACGATGCTGATCGCGTCGCAGTTGTAGCTGTCCTTGACCTTCATCATCTCGGCGATGACGTCCGGCTGCGCGATGGCGTAGCCGAACCGCATGCCGGCCAGGCTGTAGCCCTTGCTCATCGTCCGGGTGACGATCACGTTGCGGTGCTTCTTCACCAGGCCGATGCAGTTGTCATCGGCGAAGTCGGCGTAGGCCTCGTCCACCAGCACCAGGCCGGGGAAGACGGTCGCCAGTTCCGATACCTTCATCGGCGAGACGAAGGTGCCCGTCGGCGCGTTGGGGTTGGCCAGGTAGATCGCATTGGCCTTGGTCGCCAGCAGCGCCTCGATCGGCAGCGCGTAGTCGGGGCCCCACGGCACCGTCGCGACCTTGGCTTCTTCGAGATTGGCCAGGACCGAATAGAGCGAATATGTCGGGTCGGGGTAAGCGAGCGTTCCGCCGGGCGGAATGAAGGTTCGCGTCGCGATGGTGAGCAGGTCGTCGGAGCCGTTGCCGGCGAGGATCATGTCGGGCGACAGGCCGAGCAGTTTCGCCGCCGCGTGACGGAAGTCGGCGGCGTCGGGGCTGGGGTATCTGCGGAGAGACTCCTCGTCGATCTCGCGGATCGCCCGCATCACCTTCGGGCTGGGCGGGAAAGGGTTCTCGTTGGTGTTCAGCTTCACGACCCGTTCACCGGGGCCGGGCTGCTCGCCGGGTGTGTACCCGGCCATGTCGCGCACATTGGCGCGGACGAATTGGGGAGCCATGGAACACACTATAGCAAACGGCGAGCGCGGCGACGAAAGATATCCGCGGAGAAGAGGTGTCGGGGTGGCGAAGTGGATGGGTGGCGCGGTTGCAACTCTTCTCACACGCGGGTGCGCGAATCAGTATCGATGACTGGAACGCGACCGCGCCACCCATCCACTCCGCCACCCCGACACCTCTTTACAGCCGCACGGCAACGCTCGCCGCGTGGCCGTCCAAACCCTCGGCGTGGGCGAGCGTGATGATCGCCTGGGCATCAGCGGCAAGTCCTTCGCGGTCGTAGCGTTCGACGCTGCCGCGCTTCATGAACTCGATCGCGCTGATGCCGCTGCTGAAGCGCGCGGTCGTGTTCGTCGGCAGGCAGTGGCTGGGGCCGGCGATGTAATCTCCCGCGGCAACGGGGCTGTACGGGCCGACAAAGATCGCCCCGCCGTGCCGCAGCTTCGCCAGGATCGCGTCGTCGTCCTTCGTCTGAATGTTCACGTGCTCGGCGGCGAATGCGTTGCCCCAATCGAGCAGTTCGTCCCAGCTCTCGCTGATGAGAATCGCGCTGTCGTTGACCAGCGATTTCTTGAGGGCGGGAATGCGGCTGAGTGCGGCAACCTGTTTCTCGATCTCCGCCGTCACCGCCGCCGCGAGCTTCTCGCTGTCGGTCAGCAGGAAGCAGCTACCTGGGTCGTGCTCGGCCTGGGCGATGAGGTCGGCGGCGATGAACGCGGGGTTGGCGGTGTCGTCGGCGAGGACGAGGATTTCGGAGGGTCCGAGGAAGCCGTCGATCCCCACCACGCCGGCGAGAGCGCGCTTGGCGAGCTGTACGTAGCGGTTGCCGGGGCCGACGATCTTATCGACGGCAGGAATCGTCTTGGTGCCAAAAGCCATCGCGGCGATCGCGGCCGCCCCGCCGGCGCGATAGACGTCGGTCAGCTTCAGCTCGTGGCACGCAGCCAGCACCAGGTCGCTCTTGCCGTACTTGCTCGGCGGCGTGCAGACGACGACGCGCTTCACCCCCGCCACCTGCGCCGGGACCGACAGCATGATGAGCGACGACGGATACGCCGCCTTGCCGCCGGGGAAGTAACAGCCGGCCGAATCGAGCGGCGTATACCGGAGGCCCAGCTCCACGCCTGGTCGTTTCAGCGGTTCGGGATCCTGCGGCAGGATGTGCTGCTGGTACTCCCGCACCTGCGCGATGGATCGTTTGAGCGCCGACATCTGCTCGGCCGGGATGCGGCCGTGCGCGGCTTTCATTTCTTCCGGCGCGACGCGGATCTGCTCGGCGGTGAACGCCGGGTCGTCGAACTTGCGGGCCGAGTCAACGATTGCGTCGTCGCCGCGCTTGGCGACATCGGCAAGGATCGCCATCACCGCGGCGACGTCCTGCTGCTGTTGCAGGACGACATCGGCTGGCTTCAGTCGCAGGCGGTCGAGCAGCGCGGCGGCGCGAGCCCGATCGGCCGGCACGGACAGTTGCAGGGTCGGAATCATGGCGGGCAGACTTTAGGGCGTGGGCACCGGGATGGAAAGCCGTCGATCGAAAGCAGCCGCAGCGGGCCGGCCCGGTTGTCTTGCTTTCACTTCTTTCGCGCGGCAGAGGCGTCGCCCGGGTGCCGGTGAATGACGCGAAGGGACATGGGCCGCGAACTGACTTTCAGGCGCTCAGTGCTCGCGGTGCCTCGACGATGAAGGCGACTTCGCAGTATGCCCTGCCGTGGCCACAACCGTCGGGCGTCACCTTGAGTTCGACGATGCGGTCGGCGGGGAAACGGACCAGTTCCAAGCCACTGCAGTCGCACACTCGGCAAACCCGCTTCTCGATGGTGACAACCCCGACAATGTGATTGAGTGTCATGTCACACATGCGGACCTCCAAGGAGAGATCACTTCCATCTATGTGACGGGCCGAGCCTGAGAAATGGTTTCTTTATAGAGCGGATTGTATTGATAAATCGAACGGCGTCTGCCGGCGGGGATGTAAACGTGGGTCGTAGGAAGTTACTGGTAGGGTAACTCGTCGATCTTAAAACGTACGCGGCAGACGGCGGCACCGGATTTTATGTCTTCCGGGCGACATCGATCAGGTTCCACGCTCAGTTCCAACAGCCGATCGGCTGTAAAGCTTATGAGCTCTTCCCCCGCACAGTCGGATACGCGACAAACCCCCTTGCTGATCCAGAATACTCCCAAAACTGTGCGCGCAGAGAACGGCATAGCAAAATTCCTTCGGCTACTGAGCGCTGGATAAGTTTAGCGCGAGTTCCGCGCCTTCGAAGCACGAGCGGAGCAACGCCTGATTGCCGCCTACGTCGTCCAAGTGTCGCTTGGCCTCGGCGTGAAGTTTCTCCAACTCCCCAATCGTGTGGTTCGCCATCCGGTGGTACTTCGTCAGGCTCCATACGCCTTCCACCGCATTGAGCTGCGGCGCGTAGGTCGGCAGATAGTGCAATCTTAAACGCGGGTACTCCGCCGCCAGTTCCTTCACGATTGGCGACTTGTGTGCCGAGAGGTTGTCCCAGACCACATCGATCGTTTTGTCAGGATACTCGACAAGCACGCGGTGCAGGAACGCCGCCGCCTGCTCGCCGCGGACGTAGCTGTCGGGATGGAAGTCGCACACGAGATCGATCTTCGCCGTGGCGGCGTGCAAGACCACGGCCCCCAGCACGCTGACTTTCTGCTGCCGCCGATTGCGGTAGGCGACGACCGGCGTCTGAGCGATCGGGGCCCAAGTCTTCTTGACGTTCGGCGTCATCATGAAGCCGACCTCGTCGGCCATCAGAATCACTCCGCCGGACTCGATACTTTTTTTAGAAGTTCCGGCCAGAACTCCGCCCGCCAGGCGGCCACCTTCACCGGGTCGTGCTCGCGTGCCCGACGTTGGGGCTTCTGATGGGAAAAGCCCATGTCTTTCAGCATGACGCCGATGTGGTCGTGGTGGTACTTCACCTGGAACTCACGCTCGATCAGGTCGGCGATCAGCTGTTGGGTCCAGAGATACTTGTCGAATCCGCACTCCCTGGGCGTCTTGAGCAGCAACCCGGCAAGAGTCTTACGCTGGGCCTCATTCAGCCGCGACGGGCGTCCGGGTGGTTTGCGCGACACCAGTGCGTCACGGCCGCCCTTGCGGTATGCCCGCCGCCAGGCTCGGACGGTCTGGTCGTCGACCCCAAGGTCTTTGGCGATTTCGGCCGGCTCGCGATCCTGCTCGAACATGTTGGCCGCGATGCTCCGGACCCGATCCCACTCCTGGCGTGTTCCTTTCTTTCGCATGGCGCGGATTTACCATCGATCCGCAGAGGGCGCAAGGGGTTGCGCGCTATGAAAATCTAGCGGTCAGTAAACGGTCTTCGATGGGCAAAAGACGGCTCTCGCGGTGAAAAAGTTCAACCGAGTCCAATTGTCCGTTATTCTAAAGTGAGAAGTTGCCCCAGAAGGCGCCGAGGGGAATCCCTATGGCAAGGCTCCGGCGCTGTTCCGATCGGCAATCGTCGGTCAGTCAAGCAGTCCCAATGCCGCCCGCGGTGCATCCAGAGTTCCCGTCAGGTCGCGGTACCTGCTGTGACAAGTGATGCATGTGGCATTGATACGGTCGAGCGCGCGCGTCATCGCCTCGCCCTGTTTATGGCTGGCGTGGTCCTTTAGCTCGACGGCGGATTGCTTCAGGCGTTTTGCCTCAGAGAGGAACCCTTCCCGGGTCTCCTTCGAGAGTGGTTTATCCTCGATCGCGAACGGGATTCGATCGGCCGCCGTCACCAGCGCGTCGGCGAGCACGCTTGCCTGGGCATAGGCCTTCTCGAGGTCGGCAGCGGGCTTGGGCGTCTCTACATCCGCCGGCAGGGTCTTCGGCGTGTAGTCGGCGGCGGTCATTGAAATGACCTTCATCAGCGCCTGGAGCTGCGGCGTCTGTACCGAGTGCTTGCCTGCCGTCTTCATGCTCGACGCAGGCGTCGGCTTGGGGGCTTCCGGGGTCGATGTGCAGGAGGCGGACCACAAGCCGACGATTGCCAGCGCAACGCCGAACGTCGTTGAATAGTGAAGCCGCATGGGAGCCTCCGCGTAAGGGGAACCAGAACCGATTTGCAGTCGTCAACGACCCACACAGGGTGGTCGCCATTCCGGCAAGACGATTCGGGATTCCCCAGAGGTTCAGCGGCAGGCCGTCAATCGGTCAATGCAGGAAATCGTAGATCTGCACGCGATCCCAGTGTTCCTTGTTGCGGGCGATGAAGTCCTTGTGCAGTTCGTGGATCTGGTACACGTCGTGACCCGCCGAGTCGTCCAACACCACGCACAGGCCGACGTCGTACGAGTTGTCCACCACTTCCCGGGGCGTCATCGCCGGGCGTCCGGTCCAGAGATGGCGGACCGTGGGGATCTTGCCGAGGTAGTCCTTGGCGTCTTGGATCAACTGAGCCCGGGAGGCGTCGGACGAACCGGGCTTCATCCAGAAGTAGACAATGTGAATGAACATGACTTTTTCTCCGTCAGAGGCGCGAAACCAGTGCGAGGCGGGAATGGTACGAACGTGGCGGCGGAAGGGAAGAGGAAGCCGCTCAATGCCGGGCGAAAATGCGGTATCACCACAAGGCACCTGCGGTGCGACCGCTAATCATGGATGTCCTTCCCCCGAAAGGAGAATTTCAGACCACGGGCTGTCCTCCGGGCGTTCGCGTCTTGGTGATCCCTCGCCATCTGGCAAAAAGACCTCCGATCCCTAAGCTCCTTCCTTCCCGACCATGAGCGATCGTTCCCGCCCTATCCGAGTCCTCCACCTCGTCGGCCGTCCGCCGGATGTTCAGACGGAGCGCGCAATCGAAGCCTTGTCTGGTGGCGGATCGGTCGGGACGGCGGCGTCCGTTGCCAGGATTGGTCCCGGCGGTACCTGGCTGCATCTGCCGGCGGCAGTTTGGGGGCTTCGACGGCTCGCGCAGCAGGCCGACCTCGTTCAATGCTGGGATGACCTGGCCCTGACGGCCGCCGTCGCGGGTGGCGCGGCGAAGATTGTCTTCAGCCCGCAGTCATCGCCGACGCCCCGGTCCGCCCGCTGGCTTCGGGCGGCGATGAGCTATCGGGAGATTCACATCGTCTGCCCGGCGGCCACCGCACGGCGGTACTACGCCGAACGAGGGGTGCCAATCGATCGGCTGCACCTGGTCCGGCCGGGGGTGGATTTCTCCCGCGTGCGGCGGCAACGCGACCCGGCGTTGCGGGCCGCGCTGGGTATCCGGCCCGATGACTACGTGCTGCTCGTCCCCGGCGAATCGACCGATGCCGCCGACCACTACCTGGCCGTCTGGACGGGTTCGATCCTGGCGTGTCTTGATGCGCGGTATCGCATTCTGATGCTAGGCCGCGGGCCGCGGGCGGCTGCCGCGATGGCGCTGGGTGCGAAGCTCGGACAGCCTCGAATGGTCTGCAACGCCGACGCGACACTGGGCCGCCGGGCGGAGTTCGAGTCACTGGCGTCTGCCGCCGACGCCGTGCTGGTGACGGCAACCGGCGGAAGGCGGACGCCTTGCGCCCCGGGAAACCCGGCGGCGAGCACGCTGCCGGTGATCGCCGCGATGGCGGCGGCGCTGCCGATCGTCTCGGTCGTTACGCCGACCCTGGCAGAGATTCTCGAAGACCGCCATACGGCGCTGATGGTCGGTCAGCCCAAGGCGAGGTTGCTGGCGGCCAAGGTGTTGGCGATGCGCGAGGACGCTGACCTGGCAAAGAGAATCGCCGACACTGCCGCCGCCGAGGCGTACGAACTGCTGTCGCTGTCAAAGTTCCGCGAAGGGTGGCGCGAGGTGTATGGGAAGATCACCGCCGGTGCGGTCTCGGCCGACGCGCGCCTGAGCGAGCGTCCGTGACACGGGTTTCCAACCCGTGCTAGCGATGTACGGAGACGGGACGACGCAAATCCTCAGACCATCTCTTCAAAGAATGGGAAAGAAAAAGGCAAGAAAAGTGCCTGAGGATTTGCGTCATCCGATATCCGCACATCGCTAGCAAGGGTTGGAAACCCGTGTCACGGACGCCCGCCAATTCACTTGCTCGCCGATGCGGCGGAATCCGAAGCTGTTGTAGAGCGAGATCGCCGCGGCGTTCGATGGGTCGACGCTCAACATGACGTGCTTAAAGAGCGAACGGGCGCAGATCTCCAACGCCCGAGTGATGAGCAATCGTCCGATTCCCTGCCGACGGGCCGACGCCGACACGTAGACCTGATCGATCCGCCCGACCTCGCCGACGGCGAAGACCGTAACCCTGCCGACCGCCCTGCCGTTTCGCATCGCCAGCAGAGCGTCGCATCGCGGGTCGTCCAGGTGCAGCATTCCGGCGTCGGCGAGCGTGGGCTCGGGGTTCCACGAGTCGGGTTCTTCGGCAAGCTCCCGGGCCTGTCGGAAGGCAGCGCGCGCGGGAAGGATGCTGATCCCGCCATGGTCGCGGGCGTCATCGCGGGCGTCCTGGTCTGCTCGACCCGATCGGCCGGTCAGTGCCATCACGTCTTCTGTTGTCCGGTGGTAACCCCGTTTCGCGAGATAGGCCGGTAACGCCCCTGCAGCTTCATCATGCGGGCCGGGCGACTCCAACGCCGTCGCGGGTATACGAGCCTGTACACCAGCTGCGACGCCCATCTGCCAGTACCAGCACCTTGTCCCGCACCGATCGAAGTGTCGGCGGACTTCGTCGAACGCCTCCTGGGGTGATTGCCCCGGCTGCAGCGTGGCCTCCAGCAATCGGTTGGCGTCATGGACGTTGGGAAGCTGCGGATTGCTGACCGCGACACCAACATCGAGCTGCTCAATCTCCCCCAGGTGTTCGGCCCAAAGTCGTTCGGTGCGCTGGTAAAGGCGCAGCAGATCCTGATCCGACGTCAGGGCGTGCTGGGGAATCACCGGCAGTGCCATGACGGCGATTGTACGGCGTGCGGATTCGGATCAAGATACCGCGACGGGAATCTCGCGAGCTGCGGGTTTGGAAGGAGTTGGGCCATGTCGGACGGGAAGAGCGAACTTGCGGACCAGGGCAAACCGTCGCCAGAAGGCGCCGCTTTGCCGCCTTCAACGGTGGTGGGCGAGACTGCGCCGCCGGCCCGGCCGATCGCTCCGATGTCGAGTCCGGCAACCCTTGTGGGCTCGGTTCCGCAGGCGATGCGATACCCGGATCCTTCGGCCAGCCCGGCGACGATTGTCGGTACGGTGCCGTCGATGGCGGGATATCCGCCGATGCCCGGCGGGCCGGTCCAACCCCCGCCCTACCCGACCCAGCCCTACGGACAACCGCCGCCGTATGCCGCGGCCGTCCCCTATGCCACGCCGACGGGGACCATTCCATACAATGCGCCATCAACAGACCCGGCGACGGGCCAGCCGCAGCCGGCCTGGCTGGGTTACAGCATGAATCCGCGCCCGGATCGGTGGCACCTCGCGATCGGCTTCGTGAAACTGCACTTCTCCCGCGCGATCGCACGCGATTTGCGATCCGTCGATGTCGCCGCCGACGAATCCCCCATCCTCGCGTCTCATGGCGTTCGCGACCGCACGATCCAGCAGTACCTTCTGTGGCGGCGAAGCTGGCTCTATCTGCTCCTGCCGCTCGCGTTTCTCGCGGCGACCATCCAGATGACCAGCTTCTTCAGCGAGACACGTGACCTCAGCAATTTCAGCTGGTTCGGCATTATCGTTCTCGGAACAACCTTCGTTTTGCAAATGATCGGCTACCCCATTGCCGCGGCACTGGCGGTTTGGAAATGGGATCAGGCGAGATTCTCCCGCTGGACGCTGATCATTGGATGGATCGCCTCATTCCTCCTGCCGTTCCTGGTGGCTTTGATTCCGTTCGGCGACTTCATCGTGATTGAGGAGACCGATCCGGACTTCATCGTCGGTCAGAAATTCGGTGCCGGGCTCGTGGGGGCGACCTTCTGGCTCTTCAGCCTGTTGCCGGCGCTGCTGGCGATCATGCCCGGCATTCTGCGGGCCTGCGTGCGGATCAAGAGCCTGCTGCCGGAGTCGATCGTCCCGGGGTGGATCATCGTCATGACCGCGCCGTTCTTCACGTTGGTGCTGCTGGTGGTATTCGTCGCGGTGAACCAGGTGGCCGGCAATCTTCTGCTGGTGGGCGGCGTGTTGCTGATCATGGCGTCGCCGGCGGTGTTTCTCATACGTACCGACCTGCTGGTCAAGCCGGTGATCGAAGAGAAGGAACGGCGGCGGATCGAGGCACTGCAGGTCGTTTATGTGGCGACGATTCTGATCGGCATGGCTCTGCTCCTGACCTACGTGTTCACGCTGAAGGTTATGGGTAAGCCCGTGGTCGGCAATACCGAAGCGGTACCACCCGAACCGACCGCCCTGATTGGCGTCGGGCGATTCACGTGGGAAGTGATGACTTTCCTGATCGCCTATTCCGCCAAATCGGTGTTCGTGACGGCCGTCGCGATCGACCTGTTCATGATGCTGAACCTGTCCGTCTGGAAGAACCTCAAGGCGTTCGAAGGCACTCAGCACGCGGCGGTTTACGACCACATCATGGATTCGTTCCAGGACCTTGTGGAAGGCAAGGACGATTCGTCGCGTCCTTTTGCCACGACGCCGACGAGGGCCTTCGAAGTGATTCCGTCCGGGAAGAGCGCGGGGACGAATCCGTCGTCAGGAAACCTGGAGCCAGATTGACTCATGTGCGGAAGCTGCGGAAATGAAGAATGCAAAACATGCAATGAAAAATGCAAAATGTCAGTAAGCAGTCACGGGAACTGATCATTTTGCATTTTTCATTGCATGTTTTGCATTCTTCATTCCATTTTATCCCCCGTGTCCTAAGTCTCTTGGGCCGTCGCCCGAATCGGCGATTCGACGATCATCGTCACCGGTCCGTCGTTGACGAGATGAACCGCCATGTCCGCGCCGAAGCGGCCGGTTGCGGTGGGGATGCCGGTGGCGGCGACCGCTGCCAGAAGCTTGTCGAACATCACCCGCCCTGCTGCCGGGTCGGCCGCGTTATCGAGGCTGGGTCGACGCCCCTTGGCTGTCGCGGCGGCGACCGTGAAATTGCTCACCAGAAGAATCCCTCCGCCGATCTCCTTCACGTCGCGGTCGAAGTTCTTCTGACCATCGGCACTCGGGAAGATGCGCAGTGTCGTGAGCTTGCCGGCCGTCCAGGTGATGTCGGCTTCCGTGTCGCGGCGCTGCACCGCGGCCAGGACAACCAGACCGGAGCCGATCCGGCCGACCACCTCATGGCCGACCGAGACGTGCGCTTCGAGAACGCGTTGAACGATGCAGATCATGGCGTTGATTGCTCTCCGCTGAGCACTGGGTGAGGCGACAGCACGGAGCCAGTGGTTCGCGTCTTCGTCACGCTGTCCACACAGGCCCGCACAAAATCACCCGGCTGCGCGGTTGCGTCGTCGAACCAAACGTCGAAGTACCGTTCGCACCGACCGTGGCGCAGTGTCTCGCTCGGCGATGCTACGGCGTCGTGTTCGACGAGCAACTCGACCGTCTCTCCGACGAACGACCGCCGGAACGCCAGGCTGTTTTCGTCGGCGATCGCGCGGAGGGTTTCGATGCGCTCCCCCACCACCGGGCCGCGAATGAAGTCCTTCTGCCAACGTGCCGCCGCCGTCCGGGGACGGGGCGAAAAGTGGAACGCATGCACGTGAATAAAGCCCACGTCGCGGACGACCTGTGCCGTATCGGCAAACGCGGCGTCGTCCTCGCCGGGAAAGCCGGCGATCACATCGGTTGTCAGCGCCGGCCGGTCGAACGCCTCGCGCACCTCGTCGGCCATGCGGAGGAAATCCGATCGCGTGTATTGCCGGTTCATTTTACGAAGCAGGCGGTCCGAGCCGCTTTGCAGCGGCAGATGAAAGTGCGGCACGACCTGCTCGTGGGACTTCAGGGCCGAAAGCAGGTCGCCGGCGAGGTCGCCGGGTTCGAGGCTGGAAAGACGCAGCCGTCGCAATCCGGGCACGCGCGTGCAGAGTGCATCGACCAGGTTCGCAAGCGGCGAACGGACGGACCTGGCATCGGTCCCCGATCCGACGTCGAACCCTGAACTCCGCGCGTGCGCGGTCGCCTCGGCTGGGGTAGCGACGTTCTGTCGACGGCGCAGCGCCGTCGAGTGCCCGTAAGCGCCCAGGAAAATGCCGGTCAGAACGAGTTCGACATGGCCCGAATCGACCAGCCGGCGGGCTTCTTCGACGGTGTCGTCGATCGGCTTGCTCCAGAGCGTCGGTCGAAGCTGGGGAATGATGCAGTAGGTGCAGTGGGCGTCGCAGCCGTCCTGGATCTTCAGGAGTGCACGCTGTCGGCCGGTCTGGTGCTGGCCGAGCAGGGGCAATGACGCAAAGCCTGCACGGCGGGTCGGTCGGCGGTCGATTTTCCCGTTGACTGTCACACTCACAGTCGGTCTATTGAACGACTTCTGGTTTCCTTCCGATTCGGCCAGTTGTTGCGGAAGTGCCGAAGTGTCCGGACGAGGGTAGGTCGAGTTGTTTTGGTCATCCCGGAGTCCGTCGATCTGATCCCCGCCGACGTTTGCCCCATGCCCGATGGTTGGATTGACCGAATGAGATTCGTCAGCGGGTGACGCCCAGGCACTCAGCAGCCGATCGATCTCCGAGGCGACGTCGTCGTGATGAGTGATGACGGCGTCTACGCCGGGGATTGCCCGTGCGGCGGCGGGATCGCTGGTCGCCCAGCATCCGGTCAGGATGACGCGGGCCGTCTGGCCTGTCGCCGCGGGTTGGTTGGCCTGCTCCGTCGGTTCGGGTTCCGACGTGCCTGTTAAGACAGGCAAGCTGAGCGTCGATCGCCGGGCGGTTTGCCGGCTTTTGCCGGCGGCCTGGATGGTCACGCTGCACGTATGGACCAGGCGAAGGTCGGCCGGGGCGTCGCCGGCGGAAACCAGGCCGCGATCGCGGAGCAACTGGGCGAGTTGTTCCGCCTCGTACTGGTTGACGCGGCAACCGAGCGTCTGGATGGAAAAGGTCCGAGGAGCCATTGGAGCGAATTCGGGACAAGTAGGGCGAACCGCAGGGCAGTGCCGGGCGAAAGACTATAAGCGGCACGCGTCGCCAAGGCGATGTGTTAAGTTCCGCGCTAGGCAGATACTTGCAGGAAACATTGAGCCGCGAACGGTTTGAGGGTAAACATGACGCTGGCGATCTGACCGGCCGGGTGTTTTTTCGGCCGTCGGAGCGGGCGTGATGAGGAGTTGGTCGCGACCGAAGCGCCCAATGCGAGGACGACTCGCGAGAGAGGAATCCTGCCTCCCATCGGCCGCACTGCTGGATGCGGATCGCCATCGAGTGTCGAACGAACAGTTGGATCAGTTGTGAACGCCGGGCCCTCGGTTCCGCTACTCTGATGAGTGCGGCACGGGCTCGGCTCACCTCGGAGTTTTTATGGCCACTCCCCGCGTCGCCTGGGGTATCGATATCGGCAACCGCGCGCTCAAGGCGGTCAAGCTCGTACGCACCGCCACCGGGGTCAAGATCGATGACTACGACGTCATCGAGCATGAAAACCTGCTGTCCAATGCCGGCGACAATCGCGAAACGCTGATCCAGACGGCACTGGCGCTGTTCCAGGGCAAGCACAACCTGAAGGGGCTTCCCGCTGCGGTCGGTGTAAGCGGCCAATCGAGCTTCGCACGGTTCATCAAGCTGCCGCCGGTCGAAGAAAAGCAGATCCCGCAGATCGTCAAGTTCGAAGCCATCCAGCAGATCCCGTTCCCGCTCGATGAAGTCGAGTGGAGCTACCAGCTCTTCCGCGACGAAGCCAGCCCCGACATCGAAGTCGGCATCTTCGCGATGCGCAAGGAACTGGTGAACCAGCACCTGGCGTACTTCACCGCGTCGGGCGTGAACGTGCAGGTCGTCCAGATGAACCCCTTGGCCGTCTACAACGCGCTGGCGTACGACGACAAGATCAAGGGGACGACGATGATCATCGACCTCGGCGCCGAAAACGCCGACCTGCTCATCGCCGAAGGAGAGTCGGTCTGGATGCGCAGCATCCCGATCGGCGGGAATCACTTCACCGATGCCCTGGTCCGGGATTTCAAGCTCCGGTTCGAGCGGGCCGAAGAGCTCAAGCGCACCACCGCCACGAGCCCGCACGGGCGGCGGATTCTCCAGGCGATGCGGCCGGTGTTCGCCGACCTGGTGTCCGAAATCCAGCGGTCGATCGGGTTCTACTCTTCGACCCATCGCGATTCGCGCATTGCCCGGGTCATCGTGCTCGGCGGCACGTTCAAGCTGCCGGGGTTGCAGAAGTACCTTCAGCAGAATCTCGGCTTGGAACTGCACAAGCTCGATGGCATCGGCCTTGAACCGCCGAGCGATCCCAAGATCGCCGCCGCGCTCAGCGAGAATGCCCTCTCGTCAGCCAGCGCCTACGGCCTGGCGTTGCAGGCGCTGGGCGACGCGAAGATCACCAGTTCGCTGCTGCCGGCCGCGATCCAGAAGGAGCGGATGTGGCAGGAGAAGACCAAGTGGTTTGCGGCGACGGCAGCCGCGTTCGTTGTCGGCTCCGGCATCGCGTTCGGCACGTACCAGATGGAGAAGTCGGCGTTCAACGAACAGGAATCGACCCGCGGGGAGATCGACCGCGTGCTCGCCGAAGCGACGGGTGTCGCGGGACGGTTTAAAGAGGTCTCCGGCCGCGGTGAGGCGGACCGGGCCAAGATCAAGGAAATGACCAGCCTGTCGGAAAGCCGCGACGTGTGGCCGAAACTGATTGCCGAAGTGGACGCGGCCGTGCCCATGCCCCCGGCCACCCGCCCGGCCAATGCCCCGCCGCGTGGGCAACGCAAAGAGGTCCGGCTCGAAGACATGGAAGTCGAGTACGTCCCGGCGATGGCCCAACTGGTCGAGAAGGGCCCGGACGGACGTTACCTGCTGCCGGCGACCTCCTTCAATGAGCGGGCCGGCAAGCGCGATCCGATGGCAATGGCAGGACTGCGATCCCGCCGGCCCGGTATCGGTGCAGGTGCGGCTCCAGGTGTGGTCCCTGGTGCCGCCGCCCCGGGAGGATTTACCCGCGACGATGCCGGCAGCCCGGTGCCGTTCAGTCCGGGTGGCAGCTCGGTGGGTCCGGTCGCCAGTGGCGACGCCAGTGCCCCCGGCCAGAAACGGGGCTACCTGCTGACGCTGCACCTGACGACGCCCAATGTTGGCGGCACCAAGTTCATCGAAGACACCGTGGTCAAGGCATTCCTCGACCAGGAATCGACGCGAACCAAGATCTACGAGCAGGCCAAGGCCCAGCTCGCCGCGCAGGGGCTCACCGGCCCGCTGCCGCATATCTCTTACAGCGTGGCCCGCGTTTCGATCTCCTCCGCACAACAGTTGAAGTACGATGAAGCCCGCAAGCAGGCCTTGATCGCCAAGGCCCAGGCCGCGCAGGCCCGCGAGTTGGCCCAGCAGCCGCAGTCGCTGGATATCGGCGGTGGTGCCGGCGGTGCCGGTCGCCTGGATCTGCGTGGGTTCACGCCCGATGACGGCGGCGGTGTTCCGGGCGTACCCGGCGTGCCGGGACTGCCGGGCGGCGTGGGGCTTCCGGGTCTTCCCGGTGGCACCGGTTCGACTGCCCAGGACGTAGCCGCTCAACAGGCCGCGGCCAACGCGCTACTGGTCGACCCTGTCACCAAGGAGTCGCTGCAGGACGACTGGGAGCTGACGGTGCTGATTGCCGTCGTGCTCGATCCACACGCGGCAGTTCCCGCCGCCCCGGCCGCCGAGGCTCCCGCCGACGGTTCGTCCGGCGATCAACCTCAGTAGTCAACTGTCGTAGCCGCAATGGCCGGAGTCGTTCCCTCGACCCCGGCGGGCCTTCGAGGGTTCTAAGATCACAATCGTTTGGACAGGCAATCCATGGAACTGGTCAAGAAAAACATCCTGAGCATCATCTGCGGCGTGGTGGCGCTGGCGGCGATCATCTTTCACTTCGTCGTCACGTCCGGCGGCTTTTCCGACCTGGAAACCAAGGGCAAGGCACGCGCTGCCAAGCAGGCCGAACTGAAGAACCTTCGGTCGGCCGAGTACGTGATGCCCACCATCAGCGACGCGCCACCGGTCAAGCTTGAGCGCTTCCCCAACGAGAAGGCGATCAAGGATGCCGAAGGCCTGGTCAACCAGTTGGCCGCCCAGGCCAAGGGCCTGGTCGAGCAGGCCGTCCGCATCAACCGCCAACCCTACAACCTGATCGTCCCGGAATCGCTCCCGATGCCGACCGACCCGCGGAAGTACGAGTTCCGCGAGCAGTACAACCTGGTGCTGAAGCCGGGCGGCAAGCCCAAAACGTTCGACACCAAGAACCCGGTCGTCAATCTCGCCGACGACATCCTTCAGTCGGCCGTCCCCCCCACCGACGCCGAGATCCTCGACGCCAAGAACAAGCTCTGGAAGGACGAGCATTTCCCGAAGCTGATCATGGTCAATGGCGTGCCCGTGAATCAGAAAGAAGTGGTCAGCGAGTTCCTGCGGGCGACGGCGAAGTTCGAGGAAGAGTTCCGACGCAAGCGGGCGATGAGCTTTAAGGTTTACCTTGAGCCGAACGCGCTGGCGATTTCGCCGCGACTCGATCTGGCGGGCAGGACAGCCCCGGCGGCGGAGGATATCTGGTTCGCCCAGATGTCATTGTGGGTTCAGCAGGACGTCTGCGCCGCGATCGCCCGCATGAACGCCAGGTCGACCAACATCCCGGCGTCGGTGGTGAAGCACCTGGTGGCGGTGGACGTTCGGCAGGACTCGTCGATGTATGTCGTGCCCGGCGGACTCGCCGCCGCGCCGGCCGTGGCGGCCGCACCGAGTTCGGATGGCGGCGAGGCTCCCGCGGACGCCGGTGCCGCACCGGCCGCGGTGGGCAAGGATTTTGCGCTGTCGCCGACCGGCCGGGTCTGCAACCCGCTTTACGACGTGGTGCAGTTCGAACTGGTGGTCGTCGTCGATCGCCAGTACATCAAGGACTTCCTGGAGCAACTGCAGTTCGGCAGGTTCATCGCCGTTCTTGATACCGATATGCAGAATATCGATCTGGACGATGCGGTAAGCCAGGGTTACGACTACGGGTCGAGGCCGGTGGTGGAACTGCGGGTGAAGTGTGAGTCGCTGTTCCTGCGGGAATGGACGGCATACAACAACGGCCCGATGCCGCAGTCGGTTCGCACCATGCTGAGGGTGGCTCCGCCGCCGGCTGCGGTCCCGGCTCCGCAGCCTGATGCGGTTGTTCAGCAGTAGTGTTCGTCGGGGGTGTCGCGGTCGGCGCTGAGGCGCGTTGAAGAACAGGATCGTCCGTCTGCGGATCGAGGTGTTTCATGGACAAGATTCTTCCGATTCTCGAAAAGTACGTGGAGTGGATCGCCCTGGGTATCGGGGCACTCTTCATGGCGCTGATGGGCTATAGCTATGCCGTCAAGTCGCCGGTGTCTGTCCCACTGGGGACCGAGCAACTTGCGCCCAGTGCAGTCGATCCGGCCATCAAAAAGAGCCCGGACTTGGGGGCATTGGTCGATGCGATGGCGAGCAAGAACGGCGCACCGAAACCGGGGCAGATCACACCGGTCGCGGCCGCCCTGCTCTCCGAAATCAATCGCCCGGTGCCTGTCCCGGATCTGGGAGGCAGGAAAGGCCCGGAGCAGGGGCCGGTCAAGACCGTTGCCGAGGACGCAACGATCCCGACGCTGCCCAAGGCGATGTATACCGACATGAGCAACGGCTGGGGCCTCTATCAATGGGCCAAGTGGCAGCCGCCGCCGGCCGCTGTCCCGGGGGCTCCGGGTGTGCCGCCCGGCGCGGGCGTGCCGGCCGCTGTGCCGTTCAATCCTGCCGGCGGCGTCGCGACGCAGATGATCCAGCAGGAGTTCGGCTGGTGGACAGGTAAGTTCGAACTGAGCATGGCGCAGCTCACGGCTGCGTTGAAAGCGGCAAAACTTGATCCGCAGAATCCTGCCGAGTTCAAGTCGGCGTTTCTGGGTGTTGAACTCTACCGTCAGGAAAAGCAGTTGGATGGCAAGTGGGGCCCGGAGACTCGGATCGCCGCGCTCCCCGAGTACCTTCCACAGTTGAAGTCGCTACCGGCCGACAACGCCACCAGGCCGGTGAAGGCCGAGTTCATGTCCTGGGCGGCGCAAAACGTGGTGATGCTGGTTCAGCCGCCGTTCCCCCAGGTGGTGGCGGGTGATCCGTGGTACGCCCCGGGTACGCCGCCGCCGGCAAAGGTGAATCAGAATGATCCGGGTGCGGTTCCTGTGCCGGGCGCGCCAGGTTTGCCGGGCGTTCCTGCTCCCGGTGCCGTGCCGGGGTTTGTGCCGCGTATGCCGCCGCCGGTCGGGCCGCGTGGTCCGGCCGCCCTGCTGCCCGCGCGGGGCCGCCCTTATCCGATGATGTTTGCGATGTCGGGCCCGGCATTCGGTCAACCGAGCGACCGCGGCTTCGCACCGGCCGTTCCGCAGCCGGGTTTCACGCGTGACGACGGCAGCACGCCGGTTCCGGGTTTCGGCACCGCACCCGGCGACGCCAGCGGCGTGCCCGGCGCGGGCGATCCGGAAGGCGTCTTCAACCCCGATCTCCTGGTGCAGCAGGCGGTGGGACAGGCCCTGCCGGACTTCAAGGCGGTGATCTACGCCCATGACATCACCGTACAGCCCGGCAAGACCTACCAGTACCGGGTGAAGTACCTGCTCCGGAATCCCCTGTTCCTGATGGAACGGGTCAAGCCCGAGTATGCCAACAAGCTGGCGCTCGTGAGCGACTACTCGGACTGGTCGAAAGAGTTCACCGTTGCGGCTCGGGTCGAGTTCTGGGTGAACAAGGTCAACGAGAACCGTGGCGTTGTCGAGGATGCAGAGTTTGATGTCTTCGTCGCCGCCGCCGCCGGTTGGAAGCAGGAAAAGGTGAAGGTCGCACCGGGCGATCAGATCGCCAAGGGCGACGGCAACAGCGGGTGGTCGCTGGTGGACATCCGCAAGAGCAAGGACAACAAGTACGAGGTGGTGCTGACCGATATCAACGGCCAGATCCAGCGACGCGACCTGCAAACCGACCTGGACGATCCCAAGCATCGCGAACGGGCCGGGATTCCCGAAACGCCTGCCGTCGGCCCGAGCCTGGAAGGTGTTCCGCCACCGGGCGCTCCGGGTGTCCCCCCGGGCACTCCACCCCGCCGTCCACCGCCGGGCCGGGGCTTTACACCCGACTCGTAAGTTCCAAGGGAAGGCAACGCATCACCGACGCGTCCTTCCACGACGGGCGTCGCCGACCACCGGCGTCGCCTGTCGTGTTTTCAGGGCCTTCAATTCTGGTGACAGCTCGGTGCCTGTGACGTGCCCGCTTGTACGCCTCCGCCCGCGCTTCTACGATAGATCACGATGAACGCCACTGAATCCAAATCGACAATGACTTCCCCCGCCAACGGCAGGACTGCAAGCGATCGGATGGTGACGATTCGCATCCGACGACAGGACGCCCCCGACAAGCCTGGCACGCAGCGCTGGGAGGAGTTCTCAGTGCCGCATCGGCCGCAGATGAACATCATCTCATGCCTGCAGTACATCGCGGCCAACCCGCAGACCACGGCCGGTAAAGAGACCACTACCCCCGTGTGGGACAGTGGTTGCCTTGAAGAAGTGTGTGGTGCCTGCACGATGGTCATCAACGGCAAGGCTCGTCAGGCCTGTTCGGCGCTGGTGGATCGGGTGGGCGAACCCGGCCAGCCGATCACGCTCGAGCCGATGGGCAAGTTCCCCCTCATTCGCGACCTGTTCGTCGATCGGTCGCGGCTGTTTAACGATCTGAAGCGCGTGAAGGCCTGGGTGCCGATCGACGGCACCTACGATCTGGGCAAAGGGCCGGCGGTTTCGCAGAAGTCGCAGGAGACGGCCTATCCGCTGAGCCGCTGCATGAGTTGCGGCTGCTGCCTGGAGGCCTGCCCGCAATACACGCCCAGCAATCACTTCGTCGGTGCGGCGGTGATCAGCCAGGCCCGGCTCTTCAACGAGCACCCGACCGGCAAGGCGCTGAAGGAAGAACGCCTCGAAGCACTGATGGGCGAAGGCGGCGTCGGTGATTGCGGCAAGGCCGGGAACTGCGCCGAAGTGTGCCCGAAGGAAATCCCCCTGCTGGAAAGCATCGCCGCGGTTCAGCGGCAGGCGACCGTGTACTCGCTCAAGAAGTTTTTCATGAAGTGATCGCCCGGTTCGAAAGTCGATCGTTGATTGTCGAACGGAAGCCGATATCCGTTTTCCGACGGCCCTCGTTCGACAATCGCCTAAAACATAACGCCGGGACGAGCCTCTCCAACTCGTCCCGGCGTCTTATTTTCGTGCCCGGTCTGTCGATGACCGCGGCTTCTCAGGCGGGCCTTGGCATTCTCTCTCCGGAAGACACCACGATTACTTGGCGGCCCCGCCTGAAGTCACACTGCCGTTGAGCACCGGAGCCTTGGCCGCGGCGGCTTGGGCGTCCTTGATCCTGGGAGCGGTCGGGGAGTAACCGCCGGGGTTGCGGCCGGCGACGATCTTGACCTGCTGGTCGGTGAGGCCGCGATCGCGAAGGTACACGCGAACGGACTGTTCGCAGCCGGCGAGCTTCTCATCGCCGGAGACGTTCAGGTAGATCGCCATCGGAAGCGCGTCGTCGTCCGACATCATCAGGTCGAGCTTGTTCTCGCCCAGCGAATTGAGGGCGGTGGGATTGCCGGCGTCGAAATGGCAGGCGTGCAGCGTCGCGTCGGCGCGGGCGCCGCTGGCGGCGGCGGCGTCAAACACGCGGTGCACCTGGCGAGGTTCATCCGGCGACGTGAATTGTTCGCCGGCGATGCCGGTCAGGTCTTTGTCGGCCTGCTGCGGCTGCGACTTGCTGCAACCCGTCATCGTCGGCAGCGATGCCAGCATCGCCGCGCCGACCAGGACCTTGAGCATTACTGACCTGATGTTGTTGGGTGTGTTGGTCATAGCGTTACCTTGAGCCTTTCGGATTTCGGACTTTGAATCTCGGAGTTCAATCTCGAAGCGTCGATCTCAAATCTCAAATCGCAGATTTCAGACCGCGGATCGCCACCCCATGCCTTTGACGATCCACATTCCACTCTTCCGCTTTCGGCCGATTCGGCACATCACTTGTAGAGGGAACTGCTCATCAGCTCGATGATCACCGGTCCGCAGAGCACGATGAACGTCGAGGGGAAGATAAACAGCACCAGCGGGAAGCTGATCTTGACCGACGCCTTGGCAGCCAGCTCTTCGGCGGCGTGCTGGCGGTTCAGGCGGAGCGTCTCGGCGTGTACCCGCAGTGCCTGGGCGATGCTGGTACCGAAGCGGTCGGCCTGCACGAGCATCGCGGCCAGCGACTGAAGGCCCGAGTTGCCCGTGCGGGTACCGATGTTCTTAAGTGAATCGCCACGCGTCAGGCCGACGCGGGTTTCCATGTGGGCAATGCCGAACTCCCGGGCGATTGCCGGATGGGCCAGGCCCAGTTCCTGGCCAACGCGCTGCATCGCGGCGTCCACGGTCAGGCCGGCTTCCACGCAAACCACCATCAGGTCCAGCGCGTCGGGAAGGCCGAAGGTCAGGGCTTTCTGGTTGGCGGTGATACGCAGCCGCAGCCACAACTGTGGCGCCATGTAACCGATGATGCCGCCGAGCGAGAGCATCATCATCAGTTTGTCGGTGGTGACGCCGATGACATAGCCCCCCACCACGCCGACGATGAGGAAGATGAGCTTGGCGCCCATCATGGTTCGCAGCGTAGATGGGTTGTAAAGGCCGGCCTTGTTCAAAGACTGTCGCAAGCCGGAGATCTTCTCCCGGCTCTTGGGCATGAAGGGTTCGGCCGCGGCCTGGCCAAGCCGGGTGAACGCGCCCTTGAGATCGCTTTTGAAAGAGGTCTTCTTGGACGCGAGCGTTTCGGCATCGGTCGGCCCCTTGGCCAGACGATTGCGCAGCTTGTTTTCGCCGCCGCCGCCCATCGCCATCTTCATCACGAAGAAGCCGATCAGGCCGATCGAGCCGGCACCGCAGAGGATGAGGAGAGTAAGTTCGTCCATAGTGACCTCTTGGGGGCCTCTTCGAGGCCGAAGTCAGGAGTCGGAAGTCGGAAGGTGGGAATCGAACGTCTTTCTGACTTTCGACTCCTGACTTCTGACTTCGCCGCCCCCCTACACCTTGATCGTCGTGATCTTCTTGATCGTGAACAAACCGGCCATCTGCAGGCCCAGTGCGATGCCCAGCAGGTAGCGACCGTCGCCGGTCAGCAGCTTGTGGCAGTACTCAGGGTTCTGCGTGTAGACCAGGCCGAACATCACCGCCGGGAACGCGACCAGGATGTACCCGGTAAACCGACCTTCGGCGGTCTTGGCGCGGACCTGGTTCTGCAGGCGGATTCGGCCGCGGATCATGTGGCTGATGTTGCCGAGCACTTCCGACAGGTCGCCACCGGTCTGACGCTGAATCAGCAGTGCCGTCACGAAGAAGGAGAAGTCGGTGTTATCGACACGGCCGGCCGTGTCTTTGAGTGATTCGTCGAGCGGCTGTCCGAGGCTGTGCTGGTCGTAGCAGCGGCGGAACTCGCCGGCCAGCGGCTGCGGGAGCTCGTCGGCCATCATCTGCAGGCCGGTGCTGAAACTGTGACCGGCACGAAGAACGCGGGACAGGAAATCGAGCGCTTCGGGCAGTTGGTCGGCCATCTGCCGCTGACGCTTGTTGCATTTGCCGTTGAGGTGAAAGAACGGCAGGTAGCCGGCGATTGCCGCGCCGACCGCCGAGACGGCCAGCGATCCGCCGACCGCAAACGCGACGAAGAACGTGACAAATGCCAGGATGAATGCGAGCGAAAAGAGCTTGCCGAGGCTCGAGCCCGGGCTGGCCTGGAGAAGCTTGCGGTTCAGCGACTGGATGAACGACTTGTTGGCCAGGAACTGCGGCACGCCGGAGACGGCGGTGACCCGCAGAAGCGGCTTGAACTGGTCGGTGATCTGCTGCTCGGTGCTCGATTCGTTGCCCAGACGCTGGGAGAGCCGCTTTTTCTCGCGGTTCTGCCCGCCAGCCAGGCTGAAAGCACCCCAGATGGCCAATCCGACCGCCATTGCGATCAGGCCGGGGAGGATGAGTGATTCGATGTCCATGGTTAGCTCGCAACGTCTGTTCTGAAGTCTCTTGTTCCCGAATCAATCAGATGTCGATCACGCGTCGCATGAACAGGTCCGCCGGCAGACGGATCCCGCGGTGTTCGATGCGCTCGGCACATCGCGGTCGAATACCCGTGCAGACAAACCGCCCTGTCGCGTGCCCGTCCCCATCGACGCCCGACTGTTCGAACACGAACAGGTCGTGCATCTGGATGTTCTCCCCTTCCATCCCGCTGATCTCGCTGACCGTCGTCACCTTGCGGCGACCGCCGGTCAGACGCCGGGCCTGGATGACGATCTGAATCGCGCTGGCAATCTGCGTGCGCATCGCCTTGGCGGGGATGTCGAATCCGGACATCGCCACCATCACTTCCAACCGGCCCAGGGCGTCGCGGACGTTGTTGGCGTGGACGGTCGTCATCGACCCTTCGTGACCGGTGTTCATAGCCTGGAGCATGTCCAGCGCCTCGGCACCGCGACACTCGCCGATGATGATTCGGTCCGGCCGCATACGCAGACAGTTCTTGATCAGGTCGCGCTGGTTGACCTCACCCTTGCCTTCGACGTTCATCGGGCGGGTTTCGAGGCGAACCACGTGCGGCTGCTGCAACTGAAGTTCGGCGGCGTCTTCGATCGTGATGACGCGCTCGTCGGCCGGGATGTAGCGGCTCAGACAGTTGAGCAGCGTCGTCTTGCCCGAGCCGGTACCGCCGGAGATCAACACGTTGGCCCGTGCCTGCACGGCCGACGACAGGAAGTCCATCACCGCCGGCGGAAATGCGCCGTGGCGAATCAGGTCTTCCAACTGCATCGGCTTGGAACCGAACCGCCGAATGCTCATCGCCGGACCATCAAGGGCCAGCGGTGGAATGATCGCATTGACGCGGCTGCCGTCGGTCAGTCGGGCGTCCACCATCGGGCTTGTTTCATCCACGCGCCGGCCGACCAGGCCGACGATGCGATCGATGATCTGCCGCAGGTGGGCGTTGTCGCGGAAACGCGTATCAACCAGTTCGATACGGCCCTTGCGCTCGACGAAAATCCGGTCGGCGCGGTTGACCATGATGTCGCTGATGGTCGGGTCTTTCAGCAGGGCCTCCAGCGGGCCCAGGCCGAAAGTCTCGTCCATGATGTCGTCCATCAGCCGTTCCTGGTCCTGGCTGCTGATCAGTCCCTTTTCGGACTGGCACAGCTCGCGGACGAGCAGTCGGACTTCGGCGCGGACGGTATCGGGCGGCAGCGTGCGCAGGTTCTGCACGTCGAGCCGCTCCACCAGCTTCTGATGGATCTTGACCTTGAGCTGATTGAGGTAGAGCTGACGTTCGCTCTGCACCGGCGCGATGGACGACGCCATCGAGTTGGCGACGGCCGCGCCCATGCGCAGGTTCGAGGCCGGCGGCGCGATGACCGGCATTGCCGCCGGCTTGGGTTCGGTGGAGGCGGGCGATGCGATCAGGGGCGCCGGAGCGTCGATGACCGGGGCCGAGGAATTGCTGCGACTGAACAGACCCATCGAATCTCCCGTTACGTCAGAGGCACGCAGCCGGGATCACCCCGGGATGACGTGCTGGCCTATCAGGCCGCCAATGCCTTGCCGGCACGATTGTCCAGCCCTTGAGCCAGCGCCGTCAGGCCCAGGCTGATGTCAGACCTCGGTGCCCGAAGCACGACCGGCTCGCCGAAGTTGATTGCCTGAATCGCGTTCTTGAAGTCGTTGGGAACGGTCCAGGAGACCTTCAGTCCCAGGGCCCGTTCGACTTCTTCAGGCTCGATGTCGTTCCCCTTCTTCACATAGCGATTGACGACAATCTTGATCTTGTTCGCCTCGACGCCCATCCGCCGCATCGCGCCGACGAATCGCTCGGCGTTCTTGGCGCTGGGGATGTTGAGCTGCATGGTCAGGATGTTGACGTCGGCGGCGGCGATCGCGGCCGAGTAGATCGGGTCGATGCTCATCACCGAGTCGATCACCACGTAGTCGAAAAGCCGGCCGAGCAGGTTTAGCAGCCGGCTGACGCCAGGGCCGTTGACGCGCTGTGTGTCTTCAGGAAGCTCGGGACGGGCCAGCAGCGCGACCTTGCTGTTGGCGTGAACCGCCAGTGCGTTGTCGAGCAGCGTCTTGTCCAGCTTCTCCGCGGCTTCCATGACGTCGGCGATTGTGAAGCGGGGCCGCGTGTCGAAGCAGCTTGCCACACCGCCGCGCATCAGGTCGAGGTCCACCAGGACGGTCTTGCCGCTCTTGGCGAGCGATGCGGCGACGTTGCACGCGACGGTTGTCGAGCCGCATCCGCCGACCGTTGGCACGACATGAATGATCCGGGCTTTCTTGCCCGCGCCGTGGGCGGTGGCGACGCGTTCGATCGCGTTGGAGAACTTTTCCTCGCTCATCGGGAGCGGGATGAATTCCTTCACGCCCAGGTGCATCGCCTCCATCAGGAGGTTCGCGTCGAGCAGCTGGGACATCACGAAGAAACTGACGCCGGGATTCTGGCGCGGCAGATGACCGATGGCGCGAAGCGCCGCCGGCGCATTGGGGTCGAGATTGACAATCACCAGTTGCGGCGCTTCCGAACGCCCGAGCAGTGCAGGCAATCCGTCCACGGTCGCCAACTGGGCGATGACGGGTATCCCGAACCGGGACAGGAATGCCGCCATCTCCTGGCGATTGGAGGCGTCGGCATCGACGATTGCACAGGTCAGTTGGACAAACATAGCGATCTCTCGTCTAGGTCCGGGGTTTTGCCGCCCTATCGCGGCACGGACCTTCCCACATTGAGCTATCGCCCCGAATCGACAGGGACTTTCCTACTGTGCTGACGATTACATCAATTATTCCGGGCGCGCATCCTGATTGACGCTCGTCACCCGCTGCCCAGCCGCACCCGATGTCACGGGATTGCTAACGGGCACGAATCCGTAGGGTCCGCGGAAAGCCGACGGTGCGGGCTTGTTCGCCGAGCCGGGATCCGTTCCCGGGCCGCCGAGGTACTGCTTGATGAACAGGTCGCTCTCGCTCGGATAGTTCCAACGCTCGCCGGGGAGTTCCGGAACCTGGCTCGGGTTCATGGCTTCGACGAGACGCGGCGTCACCAGCACGACCAGTTCGGTCTCGTTACGCTCGTACTTCACCGAGCGGAACAGGGCGCCCAGGATCGGGATATCGCCCAGCAGCGGCACAGCCGACTTGTTGGCGGTGACCTTGTTGTTCAGCAGGCCGGCAAGAGAGAAGGTCTGGCCTTCGCTCAGCTCAATCGTCGTGGTGACGGTGCGCTTCGAGAGGCCGGGAACCTGGGTGCCGGCGACCGACACGCTCTTGGTGTAGTCCAGTTCCGACACCTCGGCCGACGCTTGGATTCGGATCTTCCCGTCGCCCAGGACGATGGGCGTGAAGGCCAGGCGAATGCCGAACTGCTTGTATTCGATGGTGATGGTGGTGCCGTTGCCGCCGCCCGACTGCGGAACCGGAATCGGGATTTCGCCGCCGGCCAGGAACTCGGCTTCCTTGCCGCTGAGGGTGGCAAGGTTGGGCTCGGCGAGCATGCGGAGCAGGCTGTTGTTGCGGAGTGCGGACACCAGGATGTCGAACTGGGTGCTGCCGATGCTGCCCCCGCCGATCAGCGTGACGTTGCCGCCGGCCGCCTTGGCGAGCGTGCCGCCGATCGGCACCTGGAACTTGCCGGTGCCGTCGTTCATGCCGAAGTTGACGCCCAGCTCGGTGCTGGCGGTGCGGGACACTTCCGCGAAGCGAACCTGCAGCATGACCTGCTGTCCGCCGGCCATCTCCAGGAAGTTCAGCACCTTGCCGTACGCGCCCAGCATCTCGGTGATCTGCTCGGCGGTCTGAAGGTTGGGAACCCGGCCGCGGGCGACCAGCGTGCCATTGACGGCCGAGAGTTCGACGGTCGCGGTCGGGAAATGCGTCTTGACCAGTTCGCTCAGTAGCTTGAGGTCAACGTCAACAACGATATCGAGGACTTCGCTGCGGTCCTTGTCGTCCCAGACGATGAGCTGGCTGACGCCGGCCTTCTTGGCCGTCAACAGGATGCTCGTGGGATCGACCAGGTTATCCCCGACCACTTCGGGCTGGGTGAGGCTCATTCGTTTAAACGGCGCCTTGGTCTTAAGGACCATGCTGCGGCCGACCAGCATCTTGACCGGGCCGCTGCCGGAAACGTTTTCGAAGAGGCTGGCGACGGCGTCGGCCGGGCGGGTGGCGGGTGTCGTGGCGATCACGGGTGTGCCCGGGAGCATGGGAGCCGCGATTGGCGTGACAGCCGACGGTGCCGTGGCAGGTGTTGCCGGTGCCGTCGCCGGCGCGGCGGCCGGGGCGGGCGTTGCCGGTTCGGCCAGCACGATCGGCGTCACCGGAGCGGACTCCGGAAGCGCGTCGCCGGCCGGCAGTTCAATCGCCGGCGGGTTGACGACCGGACTGCTGTCGTCGGCGTAAATGACGTACGGCACGAGCAGCGCGGCGCCGATCGCCGCGGCGACCCGCAGGCGACGCCTGGACCGCTTGCGTTCATCGGACACGTTCGAGGCCTCATCGAGCGTCTTCTGGTTCGAAAGATCGTTGTTCTGATTGAAGGTCGACATGTTGCTTCGTGCCTTTCTGTTTCGGCTCCCCACTGCGGCGGACGTTCTGTTTGCTTTTGACGACGACGGATTGGATGTTCAGGTCAAGCCCACGCTAGTCCTGTTTGCTTTCAGAGTCCGTGCCGGTGATGGCACGACCCTGGCCGAACAGTGACGGCGGCGCGACGGGCTTGGTCGCCGGCGTTGCCGCGGGCTTGTGCTCGGCGCGCTCCTCGTCGAACTTCACCGTCGACTCGACACCACCGCGGATCACCTGCACCACGCGGGCGGCAGAACGCGACGGCGGCGGCGTGACCGACGTGAAGATGTCAGCCATCGTGAGCGTCGGCTTGGTGGCCGGCGTCATCACATCGTCCTGCGGCGACTTCGACCGGCCGCTGCCCGATGTCAGTTCGGCGAGCGTGACCAGTTCCGAGTCCGGCGTTTCCTTGTCCAGGTTGTTACGCAGCACCAGCCACGGCCGACCGTTCTGCGTCGCGAGGTTCATGATCTGGGCCTGTCGTGGTGTGACCAGGAGCGTGACGTTGTTGCTCGGCGGCGGCGGCGGAGCGCCTTCGACCACGGGCGCGGGGTTGATGTTCCGACCGACCGCGCGAACCTCCAGGTTCTGCAGGATCGTGCGGGTTGCGGATTGGCCCTTCTCGTCCCGAAGCGCGGCGACCACGTCGACGCGTGCCCCTGGCTGGAGCATGCCGGCCAGACCGCTGAACTCGTTGACCTCGACGGTCATCGCGCGGTGGCCGCTCGGAATCAGTCCCATCAGACCACCCTTGGCACCGGTCGGTGCCAGCAGCGGCTCGACGATCGACTGGCCCTTAACCAGCGGCTGCAATGTCGTGCGGCCGATCAACTCCTGGACCGTGCGGAACGAGCCGCTCGGCATCGATTCGGCCGGCAGTCGGGTGACGACCAGGTCGTCGGTGGCCAGTTCCTTGCCCGGCGGAAGGTCCTTGGTGGCAACGACGATCCCGATGACCGGGTCCTTCGTCTGAGCCGTGCCGGACTTGTTCAGCGCGCTGCGAGCCACAACCAGGGCGATGAGGCCCAGCAGCACCGCGGCGATCAGGGGGATGAAACTCTTCACGTTCATGGCAGCTCCACTTCGCGTCAGGCGGGATTCGTTCGCGTCACAACGCAACACCCCGATGACAGGATTCCAGCTAGATTCTGCTTCGGCGCGGATTCGGGATACCTTTACGACCTGTGATGCGCCTTCTGGGATTTCTGTCTCGGGTATCGGTAACGGACGTGACGGCGAGCGGCGATTTTCGTTATAGGGGCAGAGACCAGTGACCAGTGACAAACGGCAACACCCACGGACGATCGTCCGTGGGTGGTTGCGTTCGGCTCCAACACATCGCTTTGACTATTCCTTGATCATGGTCGTCACGCCGACGATCGCCTTGTTCGCCGGGATCACCCCGAGCGGGCGGACGCTCACGGTGCCTGCGGTCGCCGAGACGGTGACCTTGATCCCCGTTCCCTTGGCGACGGAACCGACGTCGCTGATCGTCGCGCTGGTCGAGGCGTTCGTAAACGTGACCGTGTACTTGTTGCTGGCGACATTCGCCGAGTTCATCGTGTTCGTGATCGCGGTCTGGGCGGCCGAATGTGTCGTGCTGCTGAGGATGGCGGTCCGGGCGCCGTCGCGGCTGGCGGCCTGGATCGTGTGCTTCATGTAGAAGAACTGCCCGAACTCCACCATGCCCATGCTCAGGGCCAGGAGGACCGGCAGCACCAGCGCCGCCTCGAGCACGCCATTGCCGCGGCGTACGCGGCGTGCGGAACGATTGCGCTTGATCTGTTGCATGAGGTTGGTCACAGCTTGAGCCCTCCGACGGTGTAAAGCAGGTACATCGCCGTCGCGACCAGGGTCGGTACGGCATAAGGCAGCGGACGGTCGATGCTGCGGAACTGTCGGCCCGTCTCCTGGGTGTGTTCGACCCCCAGCGAATTCACGTGGGCAATGTTGACGGCCAGGACTGCAGAGTTGCGGAACAACTCGCGCAGCCGCCCCGCCGCCGACGCCTGCACCAGGACGATCCCAAGCCCGATGACTTTTTCGGCAAGAAAGATTGCGATCACCGGGACGGGGCCCACCCAGGCTGCGATGCCCGCCATCAGCTTCAGGTCGCCGCCGCCGACGGCGCCGAGTGCGAACGGCAGGATCAGCAGTGCGAAAGCGGTGAGTATGCCCAGCAGCGACTGCCACGGGGAAATGGTCCCGCCGGCGAAGCAGCTCTGCATCAGCCCCCCGATCACCAGTGACGCGGTCAGCCAGTTGCGAATGAGGCGATGACGTACGTCAACAATCGCGGCCCAGACCAGCAGGGCCAGCAATGGCGCGTAAGGAAGGAAGGGCACAAGCGTCTTCATGTGGCTGCTATCGGCTCAAAGCGATGAGTTTTTCACCGACGTCCACCGGCCGAGCACTTTGGTGCCCAGGCCCGCGATGGTGGCGATCGTGCCGACGATGATCAGGCCGGCGATCAGGACGTACTCCATGACTTCGGCACCCGACTCGTCGCGGATCAGGCGGACAACAACGGATTGGATTTTCCGAGCGTTCACGATCTCCACCTTTCGCGCATGGCATGGCCAACCGCCGATGCCCCTTGCATTCAAGTCGTCGGTGACCACGGGCGGGGGAACATGCCCATGACAAGTCACGACGGCCGATAACGAAAAGTCGCGCCCACAGCAGTTGGCCATGGGCGCGACGTGTCTTGCGTGCGTCGCGTGAGTTGTCGCTTACAGCGACGAGTTCAACGACGTCCAGCGAGCAAGCACCTTGCTGCCGACCGAGGTGATCGCGGCAATCGCGGCCACGACGATCAGACCGGCAATCAGGGCGTACTCGAGAACCTCGCCACCCTGCTCATCCCGAACCAGCTTCGACACCAACTTCTTCATCGCCTTCATTGGAAACTCCTGTTCTAAAAGGCGACCCACTGTCTCTCGGCACGATTCCGCCCCGATTGCCCTTACAGGCCAGTTCCGGGGCGGAGGCCCGCCCGGCTGGGGGATCTTGCACGAGTGCGGCGCAACTGCGCCCCGACTGACCGCCCACACGCGACCCGTCGGGCCGGCCGCTTCCCGTCAGGTCTTGGTAAGGCCTTCCGGCCACCACCTGATCGAGAAACTTCCGACTGCACGCATTGCATCGACCCCGCTGAGCACCCCCTTAAGCACGTCGGTTGTGAAACAGCGGACAAACCTCCGTTTCCTGCCCCGTTTTCCCGGACGTCTGGGGTAATCGGTCAGTTTGTGACGTTTAACCGGCGTCGGACTGGCGATTTCCGGTTTGTATCGAACGGCGGGGACTCGAATTGCGTACCTTTGGAGCCTCGGTTCGGGTCGGCAAAACGATTAAAATCGCCCCGAGCGGGAATTTTCAGTCGCCACGACCGGCCACCGCTACCTATAACGACAGCGGCGGGCACCGTCCGGCGATCCGGCCAGCGGGCCTGATCGCCCGGGCGTGGCAGGCTTCGAACGCAAGGATTTACTGCCCTAAACAGGGCAATTCGGTCGTTACCGGATGTAATTGCCATTGTCGAGGCTCTACGCTGTGTCAGAAGATGTACCCCCGTGCCGACGAACTCGGCACACTCGGTGTAAGTTCCAGGAGATGAGCGTGATGTCGATGCGGTCCCATTCCAGTCCCTCGTTTGTCAATGCCGCACGGATGCGCGCCGCCCTTGTGTCGACGCCCCGATGCGTTGTTGAGACCCTGGAATGCCGCCAGCTCCTGTCCGCCAGCCTTCAGGTGGAAAACCTGGACGTCATCCCCGGCTACGAGCGGATGGTCTTCACCAAGATCGGCAACCCCGACGAGACGACGCCGAACAAGGTTAAAGAGACCGGCGTCCTGAAGTTGCGCAACATCGGCGACGAGCCTCTGACGTTCAGCAACATCACCTTCAGCGGTCCGTTCAAGGTGGTCGGCAGTTTTCCGACGTCCATCGCGCCGGGCGGGTCGGCAGAAGTTACCCTCCAGTTCACCGCCACCTCGACGCCGACCTACACCTACAACCAGACTTCCGGAATCACCGAGCCCCGGCGTGGCGGAGCGCACATTGGGTCGCTCACCTTCAAGACCAACGACCCGGCAAACCCCACCTTCACCGAGGGCCTGGCCGGCTGGTACCAGGTCTACTCGGAGCGGAACAACGAGCCCGGGCTTCAGACCATTGTGAACCTGCTGCTCGATTACAAAACCGTGATCGCGCCGCCCAAGACCGTTCTGCTCGAACAGGCCGACACCCCCAAGTACTACGGCGAAGAGGTGGTCAGCGCGTACTGGAATCGAGCCAACCCGGCAAAGTCGGTCAGCGTCCGGCAGATTGCCGCGTATCACGGTCAGGGGAATGACGTGCCCATCTACTGGCACAGCCAGGGTGGTGCCAACAACCTCCTGTTCCGCCACGACGGTGCCGCAAGCCAGACCCTGCTGCCCAACATCCTGGGCGGTACCGGCGCGGCGGCCGGCAGTTTCTCGACGAACAGCACGTTCGGCTTCCGGGTCGACAACAGCTACAGCGACGATACGAGGAACAAGAAGCCCGAATACGGCGGTGGTCACGAGATTCGCTTCTTCCCGGTGCGAGATCACTTCGGGAACGTGCTCGCCAACACCTACTTCCTGGTCCAGGACTACGCCGTCCCGGTGAACGGGTCGCCGCCGAACTTCGATTTCCAGGACAACCTGTACATCGTCACGAACATCACGCCGGCCAACGGTGCGGTGCCACCGCCGGTGACCGTTCCACCCGTGGTGCCGCCGGTCGTACCGCCAACGGTTCCGCCGGAGGTCCCACCGACCGTCCCGCCCACGGTACCTCCTGTGGTCCCACCGACCGTGCCGCCCACCGTTCCTCCGGTGGTGACCGTTCCGCCGACGGTTCCCCCGTCGGTTCCGCCGCCGCCACCGATCGTCATTGAGCCGGTACCCCCGACGATCTCCCTGTCTCCGCCGGCGATGTCCGTCGTCGAAGGACTCAAGGGCAAGCAGAAGGTCGAGCTGACGATTTCGCTCAGTCAGCCGGTCAGCTACAAGACGAAGGTTCGCTTTTCGACCACCGACATTGAAGCCAAGCGAGGCTCCGATTACACGGGCAAGGCGACCGGCGTGATCAAGTTCGGGGTCGGCCAGACGACCAAGACCATCAAGATGCTGGTCAAGAGCGACAAGGTGGCCGAAGCCAGTGAGTCGTTCATGGTGACTCTCTCCGAGCCGTCCAATGCCCAGATCGGAACCGCCCAATCCACGGTGACGATCCAGGACAACGGCGTTCAGCCGACCACCGGCGGCGGCAAGGCGATCCCCGCCGAGGGTACCGATCTGCCGATCGTCAGCATCACTTCCGCCGTCCCGCTGCTCGCCGAGGGTAACACCGGCGTGCAGTTGTACGCGTTCAACGTAGCGGTCGACCGCGCGCCGCTGAAGAAAGTCACCCTGAAGTACGCCGCCGCCAGCGGTACCGCGACCAAGGGCAGCGACTTCAAGCCCAAGTCCGGCAGCCTCGTGTTCGCGCCCGGCGGCCCGACGACGCGAACAATTACTGTCGCCGTTAAAGGCGATACCGTTGCCGAACCCGACGAGGCGTTCATCGTCAGTCTGTTCGCGATCAAGAATGGCGTCTTCGCCACCGATTCGGCGCAGGGCATCATTCAAAACGACGACGCATAAAGCAGGCAGTACGCAGTAAGCAGTACGCAGAAAAGACAAGAGTGGCGGCCAGCTTGGATGGTCGCCACTCTTTCTTCTTTTCCTCACTGCGTACTGCTTACTGCGTACTGCCTACTGATCATGCCCTAATCAGGTCAGCCCTGTTCCCGCCATCCGGACGCGGCACGCCTTTCCGTAGGTACCGGTGTCTCAATCAGTGCGGCACTGGCGGTTCTCCGCCAGACGCCTGATGTAACTCACAAGGAGCTCAGCGTGTTCGGCAAGCGGTCTACATCCTCCAAGTCCCGGTCGTCGGCCCTTCGTTCGCAGGCGGTTGTCGCCGCGATCCCTTCCTGCGTCGTCGAACCGCTGGAAGGCCGCCAGCTCATGTCCGCGAGCCTGGTCGTCGAGAACCTCGACATCGTCCCCGGCTACGAGCGGATGGTCTTCACCAAGATCGCCAACCTCGACCAGAACACGCCGAACACCTTCAAAGACAAGGGCATCCTGAAGCTCAAGAACGTCGGCGACGAACCGCTGGAGCTTTCGAACCTCAACGTCAGCGGCCCGTTCCAGATCGTCGGATCGTTCCCGACGGCGATCGCGCCAGGCGCGTCGGCGAACGTGACGGTGAAGTTCAACGCGACGACGCCGCCGGCCTTCACCTACAACCAGACCGCCGGGCTGACGAACCAGACGCAGGCGGGCGCGCACATTGGTTCGCTCACCTTCGCGACCAACGACGCCGCCAACGCCACCTTCACCGAAGGCCTCGCCGGCTGGTTCCAGACGCACTCGGAAAAGAACAACGAGCCCTCGCTGCAGACGACGATCAATCTGCTGCTGGATTACAAGACCAACATCGCGCCGCCGCACACGACTTTCCTCAGCCAGGGCAGCGAAGCTCAGTACTACGGCGAAGAAGTCGTCAGCGGCTACTGGCAGCGCGTGAACCCTGCCAAGTCGGTCGGCGTGCGACAGATCGCCGCGTATCACGGCCAGGGGCAGAACGTACCGGTGAGCTGGTTCAACCAGGGCTCGAACACCAACAACCTGATCTTCCGCCACGACGGCGCCGCCAGCCAGACGCTGTTGCCGAACATCCTTGGCGGCACGGCCCCCGCCGCCGGCAGCTTTACGACGAACAGCCCGTTCGGTTTCAAGGTCGACAACAGCTTCAGCGACGACACGAAGAACGCCCGCCCGCAGTTCGGCGGCGGCCATGAAGTGCGGTTCTTCCCGGTGCGCGATCACTTCGGCAACGCGATCGCCGGCACGTTCTTCATGGTGCAGGACTACAGCATCCCGGTGTCGGGAAGCGTGCCCAACTACGATTTCCAGGACAACATCTACATCGTGACGAACATCATGCCGGCCGGCTCGGTCGTCACGCCGCCGGCCGTTCCACCCACGATTCCCCCGGCCGTCCCGCCGGTGGTTCCGCCCCCGACACCGCCGACCGTACCCCCGACAATTCCGCCGACCGTTCCGCCCACTGTTCCACCGGTCGTCCCGCCGACGGTCCCACCGACTGTTCCGCCGGCCGTGCCCCCCGCCGTTCCGCCGACGGTTCCCCCGGTGACGACCGGCGTGCCGGTCGTCTCCATCACGCCGGGCTCGCAGACGGTCGTCGAAGCGATCTCGGGCCAGAAAGCCGTCCAACTGACCGTCTCGCTGAGCGAGGCGTCCAGCCAGAAGGTGAAGGTTCGCTTCAGCACCCCCAACGGCGGCGCGGTCCGCGGCGCGGACTTCGTGAAAGCGGTCGGCCAGCTCAAGTTCGAGCCGGGGCAGACGAGCAAGACGATCACCGTGATGGTCAAGAGCGACCAGGTCGCCGAGGCCGACGAGAACTTCAGCGTCAACCTGTTCGACGCGAAGAACGCCGACATCGGTGCCGGCGTCTCGACGATCACGATCCAGGACAACGGCGTTCATCCGCCGTCGGCCGGTGCCAAGTCGATCCCCGCCGCGGGCGCTTCGGACTTGCCGATCATCAGCATCTCGCCGGCCTTGGTGAGCGTGGTCGAAGGCAACGCCGGTACGCAGCTGGTGACGTTCAACGTGTCGATCGACCGCAGCCCCGCCAAGACGGTCAAGCTGAAGTACGCCACCGCCAACGGCTCGGCCGTCAGCGGCACCGACTACAAGCATGCCGCCGGCAAGCTCGCGTTCGCCCCCGGCGGGCCGACGAGCAAGACGATCACCGTCGAAGTCAAAGGCGACTCGACGATCGAAGCCGACGAAGACTTTCATCTCAGCCTCCTGTCGATCAAGAACGGCGTCTTCGCCAGCGATTCGGCGAAGGTCATCGTGGCGAACGACGACGCGTAGTGAACCGGCGGCCGGCCGGATTCCGGATTCACCACGAAGGCACGAAGAGCACGGAGGAGCACGAAGAAAGCGAGAGCAGTCGCGAAATTGTCATCCTGAGGTACTCCGAAGGACCTGGTGTCCGAGGCGAAGAAGTGATCGATGATTGATCGCCCTTCGACCGGGCATCCGTGGCCGAGCGCCTCTTGGTTCGGCTACAAGGTCCTTCGGAGTACCTCAGGATGACAGCCTTTATGTCTTCTTCGTGGCACTTCGAGTTCTTCGTGCCTTCGTGGTGAATCCTCCATTCGTCGACCAACACGCCCTTGATCACGGGACATCACCCCCCGATCACCCGCACCTCACCGGGCATCCACACTTAACGCCGACTTCCGCAGCTCTGCCGCCGCCTTCTCGACCTGGTCTTTCGGTCCCCATGCTTCAAACACTGCGACATGGTCGTCACTGCGCTTGATGCCCAGGACATAGCCCAGCGAATGACCGCCGACCTCTCGCGTGCCGCTAAGGAAGTAGTAGTTTGCATCTCCCTCCTGCTTGCCGACCGCCAGAGCCCGGCCTTCCACGAGCGACTTGCGGGCCAGCGCCTGCCAGAAGCTCAGCGCCGCCTTGTCGACGTTCGGGCGGCGCAGGACGCGCAGGCGCAGTCCCTCGGCGTCCATCGCTTCGACTTCTGTCGACTGCTCGTAATACCGAACGAACCCGGCCGGCGGGGCGAACTTCGGGCCGGTCGAGAAATAGCCGAGCTTCCGCGTCTGCTGCTGCACCTGCCCCGCCACCAGCCCGTCGCCCAGCTCTTCCACCCAACTGAACGGCAGCTTCGGCCCGGTGCCGCGGGCGTTCTGCGGGACCGGCGAATTGAGCTCCACGCGGATCGTGCTCATCGCCAGTTGCGACGTCAGGTAGCGGATCTTCCCCTTGGTCTGCTCGATCTGTTCGACGACCCGCGTCAGCTCGGCTTCAATCTTGATCGTGTCCTCGACCTTGTCGGCCTTCTTAAGCAGTTCCAGCAGACGCTCGCGCAGCTTCTCGGCGTTGTCCAGGCGGATGCCGAGATCGCGCATCTCTTCGGTGACGTCTTGCGCCCGCACCTGCCGATCGACGACCTCGCCGGAGTCTTCGACGAGCTTGCAGGCCTCCTGGAACTTCGCCGCGGGGATGCGGAAGGTAATGACAGAACCGCCGATCTCCTGCATGTACCCGCCGAGCTTGTCGGCGGTCGCTTGAAGGGACCGCAACGTGCCGGCGACGTCTGCAACGACGATTTTGAAGGACGCCGAGTAGATGACGAGGCGTGGGTCGACAGGTTTGGCGTCGGCGACGGCGTGGATCGGCCGAATCTCTTTTGCCTCCAACTGGCTAGGATCGATCCAATTTGACACCAGTGTCGGACGTGACAGTTCAAAGCTACCGGTCGCTCGGACGTCGCTTCCGATGGCCCCGGGCACTGCGGATGTCGATCCGGGGATGAACGTTGGCGATTCTTGGACGACCGTCTGCGTCTCCTGAAACACTTTCCCGCTATCGAAAGACATTGCACTTGCGCATCCGATGCTTTGCATCAGAATCGCAGCGACGGCTAGGCAGGTCAGAATGGTTCGAAGCATGGCGGTCTCCATTGGAAAGTATGAGCAGTCCCATGGATATAGTGCACAAGGATGACGAAAGGTTCACGCGTCCCATCCCCTGCATGTCCACGTGACGACAAGTTTCGGCCGGCGGTCGTGACGTCACCATATACCGTCGTCCTTTAGTCTTTGGCCCCGGCGGGGCCGACGCCGCTTGCCACGGGTGGAGCGAGTCGGCGAAGCCGACGCCGCGGAACCCGTGGTGACGGACATCCTCTCCACCGCCCCGGCTGGGGCGGACGAGCCGTCACATGTGGAAGGCGTTCCGCCGATCGACCGATCGTCTGCCCCGCCGGGGTAGAGGGATATCTCAGATCGCGATCCACGGGTTCCGCGACGTCGGCTTCGCCGCCTTCGCTCCACCCGTGGCAAGCATCGCTGACCCCTTCGGGGTCTACCGATGTCCCGAACGGTTGACTCATGCGACTGGCGCCTCCTGCTCGGATTGCCGAACGAACCCGAGGAATCCTCCCGGGACCCCTCAAACCCGCGCCAGTCGAGACCGGCGGGACCCGAGGCTCCGCGAGTACGCTGCGCCGTCGGCTTGTCTGCCGAACGAACCCGAGATCGTCGTGGTACGGCCGTCCCGCCCGGGCCTGCGCCATCTGGCCGAACGAACCCGAGAATGCCCGGGTCAATGCGACAGACCGACGTCGCTGCTTTGGCGAAACCGCAAGGAGGTTCTCTGGACGGCTTTCCGCGTCTGCGTTGTCGACTTCGCCGAACGAACCCAAGAAGCGTCCGCCGAACGAACCCAGGACCGATCCGCCGAACGAACCCAAGACGGATTCGCCGAACGAACCCAGGAACACCTCCTCGCGGCCCGGCCACGGCGTGCGCGGGCTCAAATGAAGAACACCCGGCGCAATCGACGGCGATCGCCCGAGTCCGGCCAGTTTTCATGCGTCCCCGTGGAGTTCACGCCAGGCCAACGGATCACACCCGCCTGCCGGCGCACGGAGAAGGATCGACGGCACGTCTTGCCAGGACCGTACCGACGTCCGTGCATATGTACGGTATATGTTAAGTCTATGGCGAAAATTTGCAAGTGCTGTTTGCGAACAGAGCTTTCGCGCCTCGCCATGTCCGATTGAGCAGACATCGCGCGATTGCCTTGCATCGGGAACCGTAAGGTCGTTACCGTCTGCTCCGCGGATCGTCGTAGGGATGGTCGCCCGGATCAGAACCGATGGGGAACGTGCACATGAAGAGTTTTGGGAACATCGGCCGTCGCCCTGCCAGCTTCTGGCGCGTCGCGGTCGCGGCGGTCGCGTCGCTCGGCATCGGTGCGTGTGGCGGGCCGACGCCTCCGTCCGGCCCAGCGCAGGCCCCGGCGCAGAATGTTGCAAGCTCGCCTGCGACGAACCCTGTCGAGGCACACACCGCAACGGCGGATACCAAACCCTCCGTTGCCGCCGGCAAGCCGGCGGGTTTCACGGGGGCGGCGGGCGTTCCCACGCTCGCCGACAACAGGCCACTCGACTACCCCGGCCTGCACAACGTCGTTGCCTACGCGCCCAACGTCTATTCGGGCTCGGTCCCCGAGGGTGACGAAGGGTTCGCGACCCTCCAGAAGATGGGCATCAAGACGATCGTCTCTGTCGACGGATCGGAACCCGAACTCGACAAGGCGACCCAGTACGGCCTGAAGTACATCCACCTGCCGATCACCTACGCCGGGTTCGACGAGAAGCGCAAGCTCGAACTGGCCCGGGCGGTTCGCGATCTGCCCAAGCCGCTCTACATGCACTGTCATCACGGCAAGCACCGCAGCGCCGGGGCGCTCGGGTCGGCGGTGGTGACGCTGGGGTGGATGTCGCCGGTCGATGCGGTCGAACGCATGAAAGTCTCCGGCACCGCACCAGATTACAAAGGCCTGTACGCCTGCACCGCCAATGCCACCAAGGTCATGCCGGCGATTCTCGATGCGATCGACGGCAACTTCCCCGAAGTCGTCCGCCCGCAGGGGACGACCCGGACGATGGTCGAGATCGACGTCGCGACGGAGAACCTGAAGCTGATCCAGAAATCCGGTTGGAAGGTGCCGAACGATCACCCCGCGCTCGCCCCCGCCGCCGAAGCCGGCAAGCTGGCCGACTACTACCGGTTTCTGATCGGCGACAAAGACACCACCGCCCGTCCGCCAGCGTATCTGCAACTGATGCAGGAGGCCAACAAAGACGCGACCGCGCTGGAAGAGATGCTGACCCAGGGACCCGGCGTGGCACCAGCCGATCTGGACAAGCAGTTCAAAGTGGTCACGCAGACCTGCAAGTCGTGCCACGCGAAGTTCAGAGACTGATGGGGAGGTGTCGGGGTGGAGGAGTGATGGGGTTAAGAGGTCGGTCTCTCCCCGTTGTCATCCTGAGGTACGCCGAAGGACCTGGTAGCGAAGCCAGAAGACGCAACGAACACCGATCAGCCGTCGAGGAGCCGCGCACGAAGTGTACTCACGGAGTAAGCGGGATCCGTGCCAGTAACCGGCAACCTTGACGGTTCAGGGTCTTCCCGCTTACTCCGTGAGTACACTTCGTGCGGCTCCTTTGGAAGCCCCCCGCGTCACGTCGCCAGCCAGCACGCGGCGACGTGGCCTTGCTCGCCTTCCTTTTGCTCCAATTGCTGCTGTTCGTGAACGCATCGCGCCATGACCGTTGCGCCCTGGCCGCCGACGGTGATCTGGACGAGGTCGCTGCCCTGGGATTGCTTCGCGACTTCGCGCGTCAGCGGGCACCGCGGGTGGAAGGGGCAGCCGGTCGGCGGGTTGGCCGGGCTGGGGACTTCGCCGGGCAGGACGATCCGCTTTTTCTTCGGCCGCGGGTTGGTCTCGGGGACGGCCGACAACAACGCCACCGTGTAGGGGTGCTTGGGGTTGGCGTAGAGTTCGCTGCTGGCGGCCTTTTCGACGATGCGGCCGAGGTACATCACCGCGACGTCGTCGGAGAAGTGCTCGACCACCGCCAGGTTGTGCGCGATGAACAGGTACGCGATCTGCCGTTCCTGCTGCAGGTCGTTGAGCAGGTTGAGGATCTGCGACTGGATCGAGACGTCGAGCGCGCTGACCGGCTCGTCGCAGACGATGAAGTCGGGGTTGAGCGAGATCGCCCGGGCGATGCCGATGCGCTGCCGCTGGCCGCCGGAGAACTCGTGCGGGTAGCGGACGGCGTAGCTGGGATCGAGGCCGACGCGCTTCAACAGCGAGGCGACTAGGTCGCGCTTCTCAGACCCCGTCGCGATGCCGTGGACCTCGATCGGCTCGCCGATGATGTTGCCGATCGTCATGCGCGGGTTCAGGCTGCTGACGGGGTCCTGGAAGACGATCTGCATCTGCCGGCGGAGGCGGCGGAGCTCGTCGCCCTTGTAGGCGAAGAAGTCCTTGCCGCGATAGCTGACTTCGCCGCCGGTGGCGGGAATGAGCCGCAGGATCGTCCGGCCGACGGTGGTCTTGCCGCAGCCCGATTCGCCGACCAGGCCCAGCGTGCGGGCCGGGGCGACTTCGAAGCTCACGTCGTCGACGGCCTTCACGTGCCCGACGACCTTGGAGAACAGGCCCTTCCTGATCGGGAACCAGGTCTTGAGGTTCCGAACCTTCAGTAGCGGCTCGACGGCCGGGGCGGGCATGTAGCCGTATTGGCGGATACCGATCGTGGTCACTTGGCCGCCTCCTTGGCGTAGGGAATGGCTGTCTGGCCGGCCCGTACATCTCCCCCGCCGACGTCGACGAAGTTGGCTTCCGACTCGCGGCGGTGGGTGAGCGACGGCCGGGGCGCGGGCGCCTTATCGTAGCCGTCGAGCTGATGACATGCCGCCCAGTGGCTTGGTGCGATCTGTCGCAGCGTCGGCTCATCCACCGTGCAGCGGCGCAGCACCTTCACGGGTTCCCCTTCCACGGTGATCGAGACGACGTCGGACGGCGTCGCGGCGGCGGCTTTTTCGCACGTGCGGGCGCAGCGGGTGTGGAACTTGCACCCGGTCGGGAACGAAGCCGGGTTCGGTACCGTGCCGCGGATGGTGTTGAGCCGGTCGTGCGATTCGCCCAGCTTCGGCACCGACAAAAACAGCCCTTCGGTGTACGGGTGCAGCGGGTTGTCGAACAGCTCTTCGACCTTGGCGTACTCGACCACCCGGCTGGCGTACATGACGGCGACGACGTCGGCGTTTTCGGCGACGACGCCGAGGTCGTGCGTGATCAGCACGATCGACATGCCGCGCTCGCGCTGCAGCTTCTGGAGCAGCTCCAAAATCTGCGCCTGGATGGTGACGTCGAGCGCGGTGGTCGGCTCGTCGGCGATCAGCAGCTTGGGCTGGCAGGAGAGGGCCATCGCGATCATCACCCGCTGTCGCATACCGCCGGACATCTGGTGCGGGTATTCGTTGAGCCGCCGGTGGGCGTCGGCGATGCCGACGTCGTTCAGCGCCTTCTCGGCGATCGCGTAGGCCTCTTTCGTGCCAACGTGCTGGTGGAGGGTGACAGCTTCGACGATCTGGTCGCCGATGGTGTAGACCGGGTTCAGGCTGGTCATCGGCTCCTGGAAGATCATCGCGATCTCCCGGCCGCGAACCGACCGCATCTCCTTCTCGCTGAGGGCGAGCAGGTCGCGGCCGTTCAGCAGGATCTGCCCGCCGAGCACCTGGCCCGGCGGTTCGGGGATCAGGCGGAGGATGGACAACGCAGTGACGGACTTGCCGCACCCCGATTCCCCGACGACGGCGAGCGTCTGGCCGGGGAAGACGGTGTACGAGACGTCGCGCACCGGCCGCACCTGCCCGCGGCTGGTGTCAAAGCCGATGTTGAGGTCGCGGATTTCGAGGAGGGGTGTCTGCATCAAAATGCCTCTTGCGGCAGAGAAGAATGAACCACGGAGGACACGGAGAGCACGGAGGAAGACACAGAGACGACCGCCATAGGTAATTGGCGCGAGTGGCGAGATTGATCGAAACGTGCAGGTGGTTTCATGGTCTCTTCTCAGTCTTTGCTTTTCTCCGTGCTCTCCGTGTGCTCCGTGGTTGTAAGTATGTCCTGAGGCCGCCGCTTCATTGCGACTTCTTCAGCTTCGGGTCGATCGCGTCGCGCATCGCCTCGCCGATGAGAATGTACGAGAACACGGTCAGGAAGATAGCGAATCCGGGGAAGACGGCGATCCACCAGACGAAACCGGTGCCGCCGGAACGCGCCTGGTTCAGCAACTGGCCCCAGCTCGGGTCTTCGGCTCCGAGGCCTAGGCCCAGAAAGCTGAGCGTGCTCTCGAGCAGAATGGCACCGGCGATACCGAAGCTGGCGTTCACGAACACCGGCGATACGCCGTTGGGCAGCATGTGGCGGAAGATGATGCTCATGCGGCCGAGGCCCGCCGCGACGGCGGCCTGCACGTAGTCGAGCTTGCGGATGCGCAGGAACTCGGCGCGAATAAACCGGGCATCCGACATCCACGACAGCAGGCCGATGACCACCATGATGAGGTACAGATTCCGCCCGATCGCGACGGTGACGATCAGCAGGAGCACCAGCGTGGGAATGGCTTCGAAGATTTCGATCAGCCGCATGCCGATGAGGTCGAGCCAGCCGGCGTAGTACCCCATCAGGCCGCCGATCGCGATGCCGATCATCGTGGAGATCGACGTGGCGATTAGGCCGATCGCGAGGGTTACGCGGCAGGCGTGGATCATGCGGCTGAGCATGTCCTCGCTGAAGTTGGTCGTGCCGAGCCAGTGCCGACGGCTCGGGCCGGTCAGGGTGTCCTCGGGCGTGTCGCGCAGGCGGTCGTTGGCGCTGTAGGGGATGATGGTTCGAACGATCGTCTCGACCTGCCCGGCCCGCTCGGCGTCACGGTAACGTTCATAGATCCCGTCGGCCGGCGGCCTGACCTTGTAGACGGCGACGAGCGACAGGCCGATCAGGACGACCGCGCTGATCCAGAGCGCCTGGTGGTTGCCGTCGAGGATGGTCTCGGCGGCGAGCTTTTTGGACGCGATCCATAGGGTCCATGCGCCGACGACAAAAAGCGCCAGCAGGACCAGATGAATCACGATGCAGATGACCCAGCCGAGCACCATTCCGGTGGAGGGGTCGACGGTCGCCGGGCGGTAGATGCTGATCGTGACGATCGCGAGCCCGAATTTGACGATGGCGGTAACGATTCCAACGACCGCGATGGGCCAAGAGATCAGCGCCAGGACCAGCCCCGATCCCGGTTTGCGCACGATCACGAAAAGTGAATGTACGAAAACCATCAGCAGGATCAGGTCGACGGCCTGGAGATGGCGGAACAGCGGAAACTCGAGTCCGCCGCCCTTGAGGCGGAGGATGAACGGGTGCGTGTTGGCGATGAACGGCGCGAAGACGGCAATGACGGCGATAAACGCGATCCAGATCGCGCCGAATCGCGCCCCGGTATCGCCGAAGGTGTCGTAGATCGCCTGGCCGAGCAGGGAACGAAACTGCGGCTTGCCGCGACGCCCGGATGGGGCGTCGTCGGTCGCGGGCGGGACGGGTGCGTAGCTGGGGTTGGCGGCGCTAGTCATAGGTCACCCGCGGGTCGGCGATGACATATAGCACGTCGGCGAGCAGATTGCCGACGAGCTGCAGAACCAGAATGATCACCGAGGTGCTGAGGAACAGCTCGAAGTCATTGGCCATCAGCGACATGACGACGAGCCGGCCCATGCCGTTAATGCCGAAGATGGTCTCGACCACGATCGACCCGGTGACCAGGTAGCGCAGAAAACTCGCCGAGACGGTGATCAGCGGCAGCAGGCTGTTTCGGAACGCGTGGCGGTAGGTCACGACGTTATCCGGCAGGCCCTTGGCCCGGGCGGTGCGGACAAAGTCGGCGCCGAGGACCTCCAGCAGCGACGTCCGCGTGAGCTTGGAGTAGTACGCGACCGATCCGTAGCTCAGTGCGATCACCGGAAGCACCAGGTGCCAGAGCCCGTCGAGCAGGTAGCCCCGCTGGAAGCCGCCGGAGAAGGTCGGCAGGAAGTTCATCTCTTCGGATCGCAGTTCGTGCAGGCCGTCGGTCGGGAACCACTTGAGGTACTCGACGTTGGCCAGGTAACCCTGGAGCATCACGGCGACCCATATGACCGGGAGCGAGTAAAGCGCCAGCAGCACAAAACCAATGCCCTTGTCCTGAAGCTGGCCGCGGACGCGTGCCGCGCGAATGCCCGTGTAGACGGCGATCGCCAGCGACAGCGGCAGCGAGAGCAATTCGAGGATGATCGAGACGGGCAGCGCTTCGCGGATGCGATCGACCGCGGGGCGCGATTGGATAATGCTGGTGCCGAGGTCCGGCGATTTGAAGGTGGGCTTGTTAAGCCGCAGGTCGCCGGGGTCGGGGCTGAGGTCGATCTTGCGGGCCTGTTCGGTCGCCGCCGGCTCGGCGATGCCGGTCGCCATCAGTTCCTTGATGCGGGCCTTGCGCTGTTCCTGCTCCTGCTGTTTGACCGCGACGACTTCGGGGTCGTCGCGCTTCCAGGTTTCAAAGCCGACGGGGCTGATCTTGTTGAGCCAGCGAAAGTACTGCACGTACGCCGGCTTGTTCAGGCCGTAACGCTCCTGGATGTACTGCTCACGGACCGCCCGCTGCCCGGGCAGCAGGTCGCCGCCCGGCGGCAGCAGCACGTCCACGATGCTGATGGGGGCCAGCGACATCACCATGAAGATGACGGCGGTTGCGCCGATCAGCGTCGGGAAGAAGAGCAGGATTCGTCGGAGGAGGTAACTGAACATCCTGGCGACCGGCGACGGAGGGGAAAAGAGTCAGCGCGACGCAGACAGCAAACCAAACGGTCAGTCCTTGTACTTCTGCTGAGCGGCCGGGACGTACCAGGGGAACATGTCGCCGTTGAGGTATTCGAAGTTCAACCCGATGGCGGCCGGCTTGATGTTCTGGATTCGGTTGTTGAACAGTCGCAGTGCCTTGCGGTTGAAGAGGAAGGTGTAGGGCTGGTCTTCGTGCAAAATGGCGTGAACCTTCTGCCACAGCTTCATGCGGTCGTCGGTTTTGACGGTGCCGCGGGCCTGCTCGATCAGCTTGTCGAGTTCTTTGTTGATGTAGTGCGTGCGGTTATCCCCCTGCCCGGTGATCTGTGAGGAATGGAAAACCTGGTACGGGTCCGACTCCGGCGTCGAACTCCAGCCCAGCGTGACGGCTTCAAAATCGGTCTGGTTAAGCTTCTGAACCAGGACCGGCCAGTCGACGCGATCGGGCTCCATCACCACACCGCCCCGCGTGAAATTGTCCTTCATGAACAGGACGACCTTCTCGGTGGACTCATTGCCGGAGGGATAAGTGAGCTTGAACTTGAGCGGTACGCCTTTGTCGCTTTCGACGATGCCGTCGCCATTGCGATCGATATAGCCGGCTTCGGCGAGAAGCTTCTTGGCTTCGTCTGGGCTGTGCGGCCAGGCCTTGATCGCGGGGTTGTACTGCTTGCTCTTGGGGCCGAACGGGCCCGACGCGACCGACCCGTAGCCCAGGTAGATTTCGCTGAGGATCCGCTCGCGATCCAGGAGCATCGTCATCGCCTGGCGAACCCGCTTGTCGGCGAACGGCGTGGGGGTCTCCTTGCCGTCCTTGGTGAGCATCTGGTTCCAGGCGACATAGGTGTACCCGCCGTACATGTTGTCGTAAGACACGGCATTGCTGAAGGCCATGATGCGCGGGTCATTGCGGAGCTTTTCGAACTGGGCGGGAACGCAGCGGATCAGGTCGAGTTCCTGGTTGCCGAAGCGAACCATCTCGGTGTTCTCCCCTTCGATCTCGTTGAACACAATGCGATTGAAGGTGGGCGGCGTTCCCCAGTAGCGCGGATTGCGGAGCAGCACGACCCGTTCGCCCGGCGACCACGTCTCGGGGTTCTCAAGCCGGTAGGGCCCGGTGCCCATCAGCAGGCCGGTCTTCTCGTTGAACTGGTCGGGCGTGAACTTTCCGTAAAAGTGCTTGGGCATGATCGTCAGATCGACGATCGTTCCGAAGTTGAGGTAGTAGTACTCGCTGAACTTGAACTCGACCGTCAGGTCATCGATCTTCTTCACCGACGTCAGCTTGGTGAGGTAGGACCGCACGCGGTCGGCGTTGACGGCGGGGTTCCGCACCCAGTCGAGCGTGAAGACGACGTCGTCGGCGGTCATCGGGGCACCGTCGGAGAAGCTGACGCCCCGCCGCAGCGTGAAGGTCATCGTCAGGCCGTCTTCGCTGATCGTCCAGTTGCGCGCCAATCGCGGAACGTATTCCAGCGTATCGGGATCGCGGACGGCCAGCCCTTCCATCACCTGGTACTCGACCCAGGTCTGATAGACGTCGGACGAGACCAGCGGCGTAAGCTTGCCAATCTTGGTGGCGAAGTTGTCGATCAGCCAGTCGCCGCGGGCAAAGCCGGGCTGCTTCTCGGCTTCTTTCAGGCGGGTGAAGGCGTCGGCGGTCGGCGTAGCGGCGGGAGCGACGGCCTGCTGCGTGCCGGCGGTGCCTTGCGCCGGGCCCACGACGACGGGACGCTTCTTGATGTCGTCCAGCGTGTCGGCGATGCCGGCGACGGCGGTCTTAACGCGCGTCAGGTCGGCGGTCAGTTCCGTGTTCTGCTGCTTGATGTTGCGAATCTCGCTGAACTGGCGGTCGAACTGCCACATCGCCAGCGCGACGATGACCAGAAGCGCTCCGATCAGGAGGAACAGGAACAGGTCTTTGATCCCGAATCGGTTTTCCATCACAAACCTCGGTGGTCGATCGGTGCACGTGTTCTTGGAGCGGCGTCACCCCGCCCTGCGGGCGGGCGCTAAAAGGTGCGATCGGAGTACACACGTCCGAGCACACATCTATAACGGACGATTGAAATTCCACGTTCCAACCGTCGCTTCAGCCGAAACACGAACGTCAAATCTTAGCCGCCTCGCGCTTGGGGTCGAAGACGTCTCGCAACCCGTCGCCGAGGAAGTTCAGGCTCAGCAGCGTGATCGCCAGCAGTACGCAGGGGAATGTCAGCAGCCACCAGCGCGGCTCGACGGTGTTCAATGATGGCAGCAGGCCTTCGCTGGCGAGCGCGCCCCAGGTCGGCATGGGCTGCTGAATGCCGATGCCGAGGAAGCTCAGGAAGCTTTCCTGCAGGATCGCCTGGGGGACGGTCAGCGTGGCGTAGACGGTGATCGGGCCGATGAGGTTGGGCAGCAGGTGGCGGGTGAAGATCCGCCATTCGGGCAGGCCGCTGGCGCGGCAGGCTTCGATGAAGGGCTGCGCCCGAAGGCTCAGCACCTGGCCGCGGACGACGCGGGCCATCGTCAGCCAGCTCACCAGGCCGATCGCCAGGAACAGCACACAAAGGTTGGCCGCCTGGATGCTGAAGCCCAGCTTGGTCGCCAGGAACGGCTCGAGCGCGAGCTTGAAGAGGATGATCAGCAGGATGTAAGGCAGGCCGTACATGATATCGACGAAGCGCATCAGGACCGAATCGATCCATCCGCCGCGATATCCTGAGATCAGGCCCACGCTGACGCCGAGAACGACGGAGATGGTGGCTGCGACGATGCCGACCAGCAGGCTGATCGCCCCGCCGAGCAGGCAGCGGCCGAGCAGGCTACGGCCGAGCATGTCGGTGCCGAACCAGAGGTTCACACTGCCGGCCGGTGCTGCCCGGCTGAGGGCCGGGTTCTGACCGTCGTAATAGAAAGTGCTCTGGCTGCCCAGCGTCATGGGCAACGTCAGCAGGCAGGTCGCGACAACGACGAGCAGTACGCCGCCGCCGATGAGAATCCGCCCGCTCCGAAGCATTCGCCCGCGGATTGTGTCGGGGGCGACGCGAGACGTGTTGCTCGCAAGCGGCTCGGCGGAGATGGGGCTGCTGATCGTGCTCATGTCCGGCTGTCAGGTCTTATCACGGGAAGGGGCTCGCGTTCAATGGCTGGCAGTCAAAGGCGTGGAATAAACTCCTGCGCGGAAACAAAGCCACCACGGAGGCACGGAGACACGGAGGGATACTCGGTGATCCGACAATCCTGGCGTGCCAGTACGCGGAGTTTCAAGTCTTTCCACAAGCTTCATTCCTGTCCTGCCTGAGCCGGATCGCTCTGGATTGGCTGCAGACACAGATCGTTCAAGTTGCCCTCCGTGCCTCCGTGCCTCCGTGCCTCCGTGGTGTTCTCCTTCGGGCGGCGCAGGATGTTTCGCACGAGTGGCATTATGCGCCGGCCCCTTTGGCCGTCACGTCGATGCGCGGGTCGACCAGGGCGTAGCCGATGTCCACCAGCAGGTTCAGCGACAGCAGGAACAGGGAGTAGACCATGACGGTGCCCAGGATCAGCGTCTGGTCGCGATTGAGCACCGATCCGACGAAATGCTGTCCGAGGCCCGGCAGGTTGAAGACCTTCTCGACCACGAACGACCCCGTCAGCGTCGCCGCCGCCGCCGGGCCGATGTAGCTTAGCACCGGCAGCAGCGCGTTGCGCAGGGCGTGTTTCCAGATGACGGTGTTGCGGGCCAGGCCCTTGGCCCGGCCGGTGCGGATGTAGTCGCTGCCGAGGGTGTCGATCATCGAGACCCGCGTCAGCCGGGCGATATACGCCATCGGCATGAGCGACAACGCCAGCCCCGGAAGCACGACATCCCGCAGAGAGCCCCAGTGGCCGATCGGGAACCATCGCAGATGAACGCAGAACGCCGCGAACAGCAGCGCGGCGGTCACAAACCCCGGCAGGCTGATGCCGATCAGGCTGACCGACAAACTCGCCCAGTCCACCGGGCCGCCCCGGCGAACGCCGGCGAGCGCGCCCAGCGTCACTCCGACGACCATCGCCACGATCAGCGCGAACAGGCCGATCGTGATCGACACCGGCAGCGATGCACCCAGGATCTGGTTTACCGACCAGCCCTGGTGGATCAGGCTCGGGCCGAAGTCGCCCTGGATCAGTTGCCAGGGGTAGTAGGTCAGAAACTCCCAGGCGCTTTCGGCGTGGAATCGTTCGCGGAGCTGGGCGAGTACTTCGGGCGGGAGCGTGCGGTCGGTCTGCTGGAAGGGATCGCCGGGTGCCACCCACGCGAGCAAAAAGGTCGCGACGTAGATCACCCCGAGGATCAGGGGGAACTGGAGCAGGCGGATGGCGATGTAGGTGCCCATGCGTTGGCGGGGACTATACGCGAAAAGGGCGAAAAAGGAGTGCCGGGTTGAAAGTGCTGAGTGCTCAGTATCAGACTTCGGCGGACGGCCTGTGCGTCGCATTTCTGCTCAGCACTCGACACCCGGCACTTTGAACTCAGCATTCAACGCTTCACCTCGATCGGCCACATCACCTGGTGGTTCCGCGAGTGGTGCATCATGCCGTGGACCTGCTCGGGGCGATACAGGTAGACGTTCATGTAGTGGTACATCGGGAGGATCGGCGCCTCCTCGAGCAGGAGCTTCTCGGCCTGCGCGAACAACTTCAGGCGTTCGCCGTCGTCGCGTTCGCGGTCGGCTTTGGCGCACAGCGCATCGTACTCGGGGTTGATCCATGCCGAGTCGTTGTTGTCGCTCTCGCTCTTGTACTTGTCGGTGAAGGTGGAAGGGTCGTTGTAGTCGCCGTACCAGCTGGCGCGGGCGACGGCGTATTCCTTGTTGTGCAGGCGCTGGCGGAAGGTGTTGATCTCGATGCTTTCCAGCCGCAGATCGACGCCCAGCGCTTCCTGCCACTGCCGGCGGACGATCTGGGCGATCGGCCCGTGCTGGCCTTCGCTGTTGAACAGCAGCGTGATGTCGGGGAAGCCTTTGCCGCCGGGATATCCGGCCTCGGCCATCAGCTGCTTGGCGCGTTCCACGTTGTACCCAAGTCCTTTGGGGCTGGGGTACTTTTCGAATGCGTAAGGCGGGATGTACTGCGTGGTGATCGGCTCGCCCAGCCGGGTGACGTTGTCCACGATCACCTGCTTGTTCACCGCCATCGAGAACGCCTGCCGCACGCGCACATCGGCAAACGGGTTCTTCCGGCCGTCGGCGAGTTTTTCCTTGCAGTTGAAGGTGTAGAAGTACGTGCCGAAGCCGGGATAGACGTGAACGTCTTTGCGGCCTTTCTTCAGCAGGTCCGCGGCCAGTTCGCCGGACATGTCGGTCAGCCAGTCCACCCCGCCGGTGTCGTAGATCGTCAGAGCCCAGAGGTAGTCGTCGGCCGAGACGACATCGATCGACTTGGTTTTGACAGCATCCTTGTTCCACCAGTACTGGCTGGCGGTCAAGCGAATCCGCCGTTTGAAGTCCCACGACGTCAGTTCGTAAGCGCCGTTGGTGAGCAGGTTCGGCGGAAGGGTGAATCGCTTGTCGTAGACGATCTTGCCCGTCGCCTTGCGCACGTCTTTGTCGATGAACGGCTGCATCGACTTCTCGTGCAGCGGGAAGCAGCAGGGAAACGCGATGATGTCCAGAAAGAAGCCGACCGGATGGTTGAGCGTCACACGCAGCGTACGGCTGTCGAGCGGCTCGATACCCACGCCGGCGAAGCCCGGCTCGGCGGGTATGGCGGCCGATGGGTCGGCTTTGGCGGTCGCCTCGGACCGGGCCTTGCCCCACTCGGCGAATGCCTTCATGTACTCGCGGGCACCCTTGATGTAGTACAGCAGCGAGGTGTAGTCGCCGGGCTCCTGCAGCATCCGCTTCCACGCGAAGACAAAGTCGGCGGTGGTGACGGGGTCGCCGTTGCTCCACCGGGCGTTCGGGCGGATGCGGAAGGTGTAGACAGTTTTGTCGGCGGAGATCTCGGCCGGCTCCGAAGCGCCGGGGACGGCATTGAGCGTCGCGGGGTCGAGGGTGTAGAGCCCTTCGAAGATGCAGTAGCCGACCCGGATGTCCTGCATCCAGGCCATGCGGTTGGGATCGAGGGTGCCGATCTCGCCGCGGTTGATGAAGGTGAGGTCAGCCCTCGATTGGGTTCCACCGCCGGACCAGACGAGCGCCCCGATCAGCAGGACAAGCATCGCGGCGGGGATCAAGAGCAGTCGGGCCATGCGGGGACTTTTGAAGGCGTCGGAGCGTCCGATTCAACCGAGAGTATCATTCAACGTCGCGGCGATCGATGTTGGTGCGACGGGTCGCCGGTACTCCGGAGACCCGTGTCCTAGTGTACGGTTCGGCACGAGTCTCCGGCGTACCGGCGACTTGTGGCACCAGGCACTTTTCTGCCGGGACTACTTGTTCAACGCTGCCGGCGTGCCGGTGGCGGCACCGGCCGGGGGTGTCGCCGGGGATTCCAGAATCTTGACCTTGATCATCTCGGCTTCAACCTTCGCCAGTTCCGCAATCATCAAGGGCTGAGCGGGCTGATTCGTCGCCATCCCGTTCAGCGTTCTGGCCGCAGTTGATCCGGCCGTCGATTTTTCGGCAGTCAGGATGACCTGCAGCGCGCCGCTCATGTTCTTGAGCTCTTTCATCAGGTCATTGAGCCGGGTCTGAACGATCCCCGGTCCGCCCGGCGGCAGCAGCGGTCCGATGCGAATTAGTTCGTTGGTCTGGTCGTAAATCGCCCGGCCGGCCTTGGCCTTCTGAGCCGGAGTCATCGCGCGCCAGCCGCTGATCGCCAGGTAGGTGACCACCGGGGCGTCGAGTTCGGGGCGGGCGGGGAAGTTCGGATCCTGCTCGGGCAGATTGGCCGGGTCTACCTTCGAATAGAGCTGAGCCCGTGCCTGGATCAGGGCGATGATCGCGTCCAGACCGGCCCCGGCCCGCTGGGCGTTGCCGGTGACATTCGTTCCCGCGAGCGTCGCATACGCGTCTTCGGCGATCGCCGCCGACGTCGGGTGCGCCTTGACCGCGCCGATGACCGCGGTCGACAACTTGGTCGCGCCGGGCTGATTGATGCCCAGCAGGTTCGGATAGACATCCTTCGCGGCTCGGACACCCCACATCGACACCGCCTCGGACGAGTCGCCGATCGCTTTCTCGGTGGACGCGAGCAGGGTCGTGCCCTGGTTCATGCTCGCCGCGACCTTCGCCAGCGTGACGGCGGCATTCAGGCGGATGCGGGCATCTTTGCTCGCCAGTTGCTTGAGGAGTTCCGCTTCAAGCGAGGTTGCGTAGGCGGTCTGATAGGCCGGCGATGCGGGCGTTGATGGGGCCTTGGTGTTGCCGGGAACGGGGATCGCCGCGGCACCGATGATGTTGCCCCTTGCCGATGCCAGGACCGCCGGGTCCCCCGCCGTCATCGCAGCGGCTTCGGTCGATACCCACCGCTTGATCTCTGCCACCTGCGGTGCCGTCAGGTTCGGCGTACCGCGAACGCTCGGCGGCGGTGTCGGCCCGCCACGCTTGATGACCGGTTTGGTTGCCGGCGTGGTCTGGGCCACCAGCCCCGACGGAACGACGACCAGCGACGCCAAAGCCAGAACGCTCAGGCGGAGCCAACGGGCCGGACGGTAGTGTGCGACGAAGTGCTTCAAGGCCTCTCTCCAGCCAGCGGACGCGAACACCTGACCCATCGGGAACATAAAACCCGCGCGCTGATCCGCTGAACGCGCGTTGGCTTCGACCGTAGCAGACGTTATGCAACAGTGTCAAGGAAAAGACGGTACGCAATGCCGTCGCCACTTCAACACATCCTGGTCCGTCAACAAGTGAGGGGAATGCGCTCGTAGGGTCCGCCTTGGCGGACGCAGTGGTCCTGGGTTTCGCAGCGCCGCGTCCGCCAAGGCGGACCCTACAAGTGCTATCCAAGGTAACGCTTCGGGCGACCATACCAGCAATATCGTGGGATTCCGCTGATTGATTGTCTTGACCGGCCAACCCGGTCGGGAATAATCGCGCCGCGATCCGGCAACCCGCCGCTATAGTCGGACGACCACCGGTTCCAAGGAACGCATGGAGAACTTTCGACTGGAGTCCATACCGAACCCTGCCGTCAAGCGGCTGAGTCTCTACTTGCGCCAACTCGACGCGTTCCGACGGAAGGATCGCCGGACCATCTCCAGCAAGCAGTTGGGGAAAGCCTGGGCCTGACCGACGCGCAGGTTCGCAAGGATCTGGGATACTTCGGACAGTTCGGCCATCCCGGGATTGGGTACCGCGTAGACGACCTGATCCAGCAGTTGCGGAAGATCCTGGGGACCGACAAGACGTGGAACGTATTGCTGGTGGGCGCGGGCAACATCGGCAAGGCGCTGTCGAGTTATAAAGGGTTTAATTCCAAGGGGTTCAAGCTCGTCGCGGTGTTCGACAACGATCCCTCGAAGGTGGGTCGAAAGCTGGGGGCGTTCACGATTCAGTCGTACGATGATCTTCAGAAGACCGTCGCGGCTCATTCTATCAGGCTGGCGATCATCGCCGTCCCGGCCGACGCCGCACAGGACGTCGCCGATCGCGTGGTCGAGGCCGGTGTGCGTGGCGTTCTGAACTTTGCGCCGTGTTCGCTGACGGTCCCGCCGGACATCGCGCTCAACAGCGTTGATGTGGCGGTTTCGTTGGAGCAGTTGTCGTTCCAAGTCAATGTCACGCCTGTGGGTTAACGCTACCTGAAGATAGATCACTGCCGGGGCAGCCGATCCAGTAATCCAAGGTCCGAGGGCGGCCGATGACCGAAATAGGGACCGGCCTGTCGGTCGTTCGGGACGCGGATTTGTTGTATGCGTTACACGGAAGTGCGAGTCGCGGGGCTCAGGCGGCGGGGAGGAGTTCTCGTCTACGCCACCGTTCTAATGACCGTGCTAATGGGGATCGGCGTCTTTGCCGTGGATTATGGCCGGGTCGAGCTCGCCAAGACGGAAGCTCAGGCCGCCGCCGACGCCGCCGCCCGTTATGGTGCCGCCGGTCTGAAAAACACCCTGCTGGGGCAGTCCGCCGCATCGTCGAACGCACTGGCGATCGCGATGTTAAACCAGCTCGACGGACAATCCATTTCGTCTTCTCAATGCGTTACCGAGACCGGCTACTGGGACGCCCAGAGCAAGACGTTTACCGCGAACGTGGCGATCTCCTCGTCCAATGCGGTTCGCGTGACCATCTCCCACACGTTTGGAAACGGGCGATTACCCCTGACCTTCGCACCGATCTTCGGTTCGCGCAATACGCAGATCAGCAAGAGCGCGATTGCGATGGTGGACGTGACGTCAGAGACGTTCTATGCACCGGCGAAGGGTAATCTCTGGCTCGCCGGGATGCCCGATGGCACCGTGACCAAGAACCTGCAGCCGTCGAACAACTGGGTGTGGGATACCGCCGGCTCGGCGGCAAACCGGCAATCGCCGCAGGTCGTTACCAACTCTGCACTCGTTACCCCTGGCAGCAGCATCAGTTTTGACGGCGTCCAGGGCAGCGCAACGTACGACGGGGGAAACCCGCTGGGTGCCGACGGCAATTCGGGGTTCCTGGTGTGCCATGGCAGCACGGCGACGAATTACACATCGGCGCTGACGAAGTCGGACAACGGGATCGCGAACATTCGCGCTCCAATCGGGTCGCTGATCGCGGTATTTCTCGATGGGAACGCCCCAAACACGACCTCCGCCCCGGCGGCGCTGGATTTCGACTCGGCCGCGAGCCGCGACTTCCAGACGCTGGCGCCTCTGCTCAAGCAGCCGTTCTTCGTCGGCAACGGCCGGCGGGACAACGGCGAAGTCCAGCAGTTTGTCGTGCCTGCCGGGGCGACGCGGATGTTCATCGGCATGATGGATGCCTGGCAGTGGAACGATAACGTCGGGGGGTTCGACGTCGGGGGCCACGTGATTCATTCGCTTAGTACGGTGAAATAAGCCGATAGTGACCGTGGGTTTTACGGATCGTGCCCGTTTTGAACCGGCACGACTGGTCTGAGCGTCAAGGCTGGTTCACGGGTTGACCTTTTTGAACAGATCGTTGACATTGCGCTGGGAATTTCCCGATTTAACCCCTACGAACGTAATTTTCGGTAGATTTGAACCGAACGTTCGGTGTAGACGCACCGACGAACGATTAGACTCGTATGACTGGTGTCAGGTCGCCGATGGTGGGACGGCGAACCTCCGGAGCCTTCCGGTGTAAGGATTTAGCGACGCCGGCCAATTACGCACTGAGCTATCGAGCACTGCATGACATCTATCCAGCAACCGACCATCCCATCGTTCGCCCGCATTCAGCCAGAAGAAGCGACGCCAGCGACCGCAGCCGTGACAACGCCGAAGTCCGCCCCGCCGCTGAAGTTTGCGGCGGAGAACGAGTTCATGCACACCCTCCGAAAGCGCATCGACGCGCTCTTCGAAGGTACAGGTCGCCGCAAACGCGACTGCTGGCAGATGTACGTGAAGTCGGCCGTCCTGATGACGGCGTTTGTCACGTCCTACCTGGCGCTGCTGTTCGTCGTCACCACCTGGTGGCAGGCCGTGCCGATCGCCGCTTTCCTGGGCCTTGTCCTGGCCGGCATCGGGTTCAATATCGGTCACGACGGCGGTCACAACGGCTACTCCGAGAAGGGGTGGATCAACAAGATCGCCGCGATGTCGTTTGATCTCATCGGTGGAAGCTCGTTCCAGTGGCACTGGAAGCATGGCGTCTTCCACCACACCTATGTCAACATCAGCGGCCACGACACCGACATTGAAACCGGCATCCTCGGCCGCCTGAGCCCCCAGCAGCCCCGCTACTGGTTCCACCGTTTCCAGCACATCTACCTCTGGCCGCTCTATGGCATGCTGGCGATGAAGTGGCAGATCTTCGACGACTGGAACGACATCATTCGCGGCCGGATTGGCGAGCATAAAGTCCGCCGGCCACGGGGCAAGGACCTGTTCATCTTCGTCGCCGGCAAGCTCGTCGCGTACACGTTCATGTTCGTCATTCCAATGCTGCTGCACCCGGTGCTCAGTGTGCTCGGGCTGTATGTGGTCGCGATGTTCTGCATGGGCGTTGCGATGTCGGTGGTCTTCCAGCTGGCCCACGTGGTCGAAGATGCCGAGTTCCCCATGCCCGTCGGCGACACCAACAAGATGGAAAACGCCTGGGCGGTACACCAGATCGAAACCACGGTCGACTTCGCCCGTGACAGCAAGATCTGTTCGTGGCTGATGGGCGGACTGAACTTCCAGATCGAACATCACCTGTTCCCCAAGATCTGCCATATCAACTACCCCGAGATGTCAAAGGTCGTCGAACAGACGTGCAAGGAGTTCGGCGTACGGTTCAGCGAACACAAGACGTTCCGCTCGGGCGTCGCGTCGCACTACCGCTGGCTGAAAAAGATGGGCCAACCGGAAGTGACACCGGCGATGTAGGGCAAGCGACATCGGTTAGCCGCGACCCGAAGGGGAGCGCGGAAACGCGGACGACGTCGATCAACGACACCGAAAATCAAGAAGGGCAAGTCGGCAAGTGTGCCGACTTGCCCTTTTCCGTATGGCGCACCGGTTTAGCGGGTGGACCGCAGGTCTCCTCTTCTTCGTACGCAGAAACAATCGCCAATGAAGAGGGGACCTGCGGTCCTCCCGCTAATCGGGCAGGTCAAAGCCGTGGCAACGCCCCTTTGCCGCATCCCGCGCTCCGCGTACCCTATCCGTCCCTTATGGCCAAGAACATCAAAAAGCGTTCCGACGACTATGCCCAGTGGTACCTCGACGTGATCAAGGCGGCCAAGCTCGCCGACCATTCGCCGGTGCGCGGGTGCATGGTGATCCGCCCCGAAGGTTTCGCGATCTGGGAGGCCATCCAGCGCGACCTGGACCGTCGGTTCAAAGCGACCGGGCACGTGAACGCCTACTTCCCCCTGCTCATCCCGCAGAGCTTCCTGACCAAGGAAGCGCAGCACGTCGAAGGCTTTGCCCTGGAATGTGCCGTCGTCACTCATTCCAAGCTGGAGAAGGACGGCGAAGGCAAGCTGCGGCCGGCGTCGCCAATCGAGGAACCGCTGATCATCCGCCCGACGAGCGAGACGATCATCGGGCACATGTACAGCGAGTGGGTGCAGAGCTACCGCGATCTGCCGCTGCTGATCAACCAGTGGTGCAACGTGATGCGCTGGGAGATGCGCACCCGGCTGTTCCTGCGCACCAGTGAGTTCCTCTGGCAGGAAGGCCACACCGCCCACGAGACCGAGGCCGAGGCGCAGGAAGAGACGCTCAAGATGCTCGACGTCTACGCCGACTTCGCCGAGAACGTATTGGCGGTGCCGGTGGTCCGGGGCGCCAAGACCGACAGCGAGAAGTTCCCCGGCGCGGTAACCACCTACTGCATCGAGGGCCTGATGCAGGACGGCAAGGCGCTGCAGATGGGCACGAGCCACAACCTGGGGCAGAATTTCAGCAAGGCGTTCGAGATCAAGTTCCTCGGCCGCACTCAGCAACAGGAGTTCGCCTGGACGACGAGCTGGGGCGTGAGCACGCGGCTGATTGGCGCGGTGATCATGGCCCACAGCGACGACGAGGGCCTGGTGCTGCCGCCGCGCGTGGCACCGGACGTTGTCGCGATCGTGCCGATCTTCAAGACGCCGGAGGACGAGGCGAAGGTGCGCGGGTTCGTGGACAAGCTGGTCGCCGCGCTTACGGGAGACGCCAGCGCCGCCAAGACCGCACATCACGGCCTGGAGCGGTACGTTTACAACACCGCCAACGAGCAGCGGATCCTCGCCGACTTCCGCGACGCCCGCCCCGGCGACAAGCAGTACCACTGGGAGCAGCGTGGCGTGCCGTTCCGCATCGAAGTCGGTCCGAGAGACGTCGACGGCGGCGCGTTCGTCCTGAAGAGCCGTATCGGCGGGACGAAAGAGATCATCAAGCTGGAAGACCTTCAGCCCGGCTGGCTGAAAGCACGGCTGGATGCCGCCCATGACGCGCTGTTCCAGAAAGCCGTCGCCTATCGTGAAGCCAATACGCGCGACGCCGCGACCTACGACGAGCTGAAAGAGATCATCAAAGGCCAGGGCGGTTTCGTGCGGTGCTTCTTCAAGCCCGACCGTGCCGCCGAGGCGAAGATCAAGGAGCAGACCAAGGCGACGGTGCGGTGCATTCCGTTCGCCCAACCCGGCACGAGCGGCAAGTGCATCTACAGCGGCGAAGAGACGACGACGCAGGTGCTGTTCGCGCAGGCGTACTGATTCACAACTGGCCGAGGGGCAACTATGGGCTGGAGACATCGTTCGGTCGAGTGCACGGGATCAATCCTCTTTCGTGGTGGGATGCCGCCTCGATTGTCGGAGTTCGCACCGGCGCTCAAGGCGGCGCGCGTCGGCGGTCAGAAGGTGGACGCGCAGGGACACCACTGGGCCGCCGAGCTTAAACACGCCGATTGGGGGACGGCCAAGGCAATCTGCCTCCGCGACCTCGGTGCCCCGCCGCCGTTCCTGATCGACCTGGACCCGCACCTCAACGAGCAGGAGCGGCAACTGGCCAAGGAAGCCGGCTGCGTGGTGAGTGTGGTCGTCCAGGGCGGCAAGAACGACGTGCTGCGCGATCGCAAATCGCTGCTGCGGTTCCTGCGCGTGCTGATGGCCGACGACGGACTGGTGGCGATGGACCACACCGCACAGCGGTTTTGGTCGCGTGCGGGTCTGGACGATGAACTGGCGCATAATGCCGATCTGGACGTCGAGTCGCTGTTTACGACGCACGTCATTACCGACGATGTTCCAGAAGACGCGCCTGAGGGGACCGATACGCCTGCCCTCTGGCTGCACACGCACGGACTGGCGGAGATCGGATTCTTCGACTTCGACGTGCTGTCGCCCCACGAATCGATCACCAGCCAGGGCGGGTTCGATGCGCTGCGGGTGATGGCGTTCGGGATTCTGGAAGGTAAGGCGACGTCAGGAATGGAACGATTCACCGTGGCCGGCGGTGGCGGCGACGTTCGACTGGTAGACGTCGCGAGGTTTAATCGCAAGGCCGCCGCGGCCGACATCGCGATGAGAATCGGGGCCGACGAATCGCACAACGTCAGTCGTGTGGTTCTGTGCGAACCGCCCGGGGGCTTTCTTGGCAAACTGTTCGATCGCCCCAAGCCTTCCCAATGGCTGCAGCAGGAAGTCGGGGACGGCAATCTCCTGCTCTACTTTCCCGATTCGGCGACCGACCTGATGGCAGAGCGGGCAAGGGCCACCTGGGCCAAGTTTCGCGACTGGTCGGCCGAACTGGCCGAATTCGCGTTCCCGGTCATCGCTAAGATCGGCTACGAGACTGACACCGGCGGTGGCCGCGAGCACCTCTGGTTCTCCGTCAACAATGCCCGCGACGCCGACGTCGAGGCGACCCTCGACAGCCAGCCCTTTGACATCGCCGCGATGAAGCCCGGCGACCGGCGTCGCCATCCGCTGGAACGGCTGACCGACTGGGCGATCATCACCCCGATCGGCATGATCACGCCACGCAATACAACGCCGCTGAGGCGGATTCGCGAGAACATCGACAAGTTCCGCGAGGCGATGAAGGAAATCCGCGCTTTGGAACAGCAGGAGAGCAACACCTGATAGCGCCCGGTTGCGGGTGACCAGGATGACAGCCCATGGCCGCCCCCCGCCCCACGCCCGTCCTGTCTTACACCGGCGATCAACCGTTCGGCTGGCGGGAAGACCCCGACGGCGACGCGGTGCTGATGCTGCCGCACGCGTCGAACTGGTCGCCGCTGCTCGAGCACGCCGCGGGACTGATGGCGGCGACATTCTTTATGATTTGCGTGGTGGCGTTTGTCGTCTATGTCGGACGGTCGCTCGGGCCCGACCAGCGGACGGAGGCGATCTCGGCGATCGCCGTCGGCTTTCTTGCGATCGGCATCTGGGTGTGGGTCGTCGTGCGGTGCATCCGCCAGGCACGTGGTGGAACGGTCGCAACCGTCGAGTTGCGGGTGTCGCCGGGTTCGCTTGAAGTGACACAACTGGCCGGCCGCGATGACGTCGATCAGACCGTCTGCTGGGAACGTCAGCACATCGCAGAGGTTCGTTTCTCGCTCCGCCCGGCGACGTTCTTCCGCCCAACACGCGTCCGCCTGCTGCTGCTGCGGCAGGACGGCGTTCGCGACGCGATCTGGCTCCCCTGGCCCGAATGCGAGCCGGTCGGGCCGCACGAGCAGCGGCTGCGAGGGATCCTGAATCTGCCAGCGGTGTAGCCCGAAATTCCACCACGGAGGGCACGGAGTTCACGGAGATGAAGACGGAGAAAGCGAAACTTTCTCGATTTGGAGAGTGCGCCGATCACGGGATGGCGAATTTTCTGTGATTTCTCTGTGCTCTCGGTGCCGTTCGTGGTGGTCCGCATTTCCTGACATCAGGAAGGTCTTGTCATGCCCAAACTCATCCTCATCAAGCACGCCGCCCCGCAGGTGAAGCCCGGGCTTCCGCCGGAAACCTGGGCGCTGTCGGACAAGGGGCGTCAGCAGTGCAAGCCGCTCGCCGAGGCGATTCGTCCGCTCGCACCCGCGGTCGTCCTGACGAGCTTGGAACCCAAGGCGGCGCAGACTGGCGAAATCGTCGCCGGCGAGCTGAAAGTTCCCTTCGCCACCGTCGCCGGACTGCATGAGCACGATCGATCCAACGTGCCGCACCTGCAGAGCCGGGAGTTCATCTCGCTCGTCGAGCTGTTTTTCCGCAAGCCGAAAGAGCTGGTGCTCGGGCGGGAGTCGGCCGTGCAGGCGTTGTCGCGGTTCGAACTGGCGCTTCAAGGCGTCCTCGCCCGATACCCCGACCAGAACGTCGCAGTCGTCTCGCACGGAACGGTGATCGCGCTTCTGCTGGCGAAGTACGGGATGAAGAACGGGGCGGGCAATGGTGTGGGAAACGGATTCGAACTCTGGCGGAAGATGGGACTGCCGAGCTACGCAGTGATCGATACGGCGGCAAATTCGGTGGAGCGAACGGTAGAGAACTTGTAGTGGCGTCGATACTTCCCGGATTGCTGCGCTTGGAACAAGCAACGTCATGTGCCGGGTTCCTTAACGCCCGTATTGCAGCACCAGCTCCACGAACATTCGCACCCCCGTCGCGATCGCCTCGTCTGTGAAATCAAACCGGTCGCTGTGCAACGGCGGGTAGCCGCTGGCCGCCACCGGCTGCACGCCAATCAGGAAAAAACACCCCTGCACTTCCTGCAGGTAGTAAGCGAAATCCTCACCGCCCATGCTGGGGCGTGGAACCTCGTAATAGCGGTCCAAGCCGACGACCTGCTTCGCGACCTTGGCGACGTAGGCCGCCATCTTCGGGTCGTTAATCATCGGCGGGTAGCCTTCGTGCCACTCGAAGGTTGCGGTGCACCCGTTGGCGGCGGCGATGCCTTCGCACCGTCGCTTCATCGCCGTCCGCACCTGGTCGCGGGCCTGCGGCGAAAGCGTGCGTGCGGTGCCTTCGATCGTCGCCGTGTCGGGGATGATGTTGGTCGCCGTGCCGGCGTTGAACTTGCCGACGGTGATGACCGCCGGCTCGGTCGGCTCCAGCTCGCGGGTGATGACCTGCTGCAGGTTCAGCACCGCTTCGCACGCGGTGACGATGGGGTCGATCCCGGCGTGTGGGAACGCGCCGTGACAGCCGCGGCCGGTGAAGGTGACGGTAAAGTTGTCGCTCGCCGCCAGCAGAGACCCCGGCTTGGTCGCGATGGTGCCGACCTTCAGGGTGGGCCAGCCGTGGAGCCCGAAGATGGCGGACACTTTTGGCCCCAGCCGCCCGTCGATGACGCCGGCCTTGCAGAGGATCTCTCCCCCGCCGCCGCCTTCTTCGGCCGGCTGCCAGAGGAACTTCACGCAGACGGGGAGGTCTTTCTCCATCGCCTTCAGCACCGCCGCGGTGCCGAGCAGGGTCGTCGTGTGCCCGTCATGCCCGCAGGCGTGCATGCGGCCGGGCGTTCGGCTGGCGTAGGGCAGGCCGGTCTGCTCGGCGATCGGCAGCGCGTCGATATCGGCCCGCAGTGCGACGCAGGGCTTGGAGGTGTCGCCGATCCAGGCAACGGTCGCCGTCGGCGCTTCGGGCACGCCGGCGACGTAGGGGATCTTCAGGCGATCGAGCTCGGCGCGGATGGCCTTGGCGGTTTCGAACTCTTCGTAACCCAGTTCGGGGATCTGGTGCAGCGCATGGCGCAGCTCCGCGAGGCGCGGGGCGTGGGCGGAGATGGTGTCCTGAAGCGTCATAGGTAGGTTCCGCCTTGGCGGACGCGTTCCAAGCAGAACTTCACTTGTAGGTTCCGCCTTGGCGGACGCGTTCGACGCAGCGTGTCGTCGCGGGCGACACCGCGTCCGCCAAGGCGGACCCTACAAGCTCATTCCCGCTTACTTCGTGCGCGGCTCCTTCAAAACAACTGATCCAGCACGTTCCCCATCGGCATCTGGACGCACGTGAGCGTCGGCGTGTCACGCACCGTGTACTTGCTGCTCTGCGTCTCGCGCAGCTCCATCACCAGGTCCAGGAAATCCTTCGGCTCTTCACTCTCGAACGCTACCACGAAGTCCTGATCATCCAGGCCGAAGCTGTAGGTCGTATTAAGCTTGATGCTCGGATACTTGTTCCCGACCTTGATGTGCTCGTCCATGATCTCCTGCCTCTTCTCCTGCGGCAGCAGATACCAGTCGCGCGTCTTGATGAACGGGTAGACGAAGATGTACTTCCGCTTGCCGGGGATGATGTGCGTGCGGCTCTCGGCGGTGTGAAAGGGGTCGAGCTTGTCGATGTACATGCTCCGCTTGGTCATCGACAGAAACGAGTGCGGCTGCGTCAGGTAAGCGCCCATCCGGCTCTTGTTGATCGCAGCACTCTGCTCCTGGAACGTGTCAGTGGTCAGGCTGATCCGCCAGAGCATGAAGTCGGTCTCGGCCCTTACGCCGACCGTGCTGTAGGGGATGCACATCAGTCCCTGGCGTTTGGTCTCGATGATCTGCAGGAACTCGCTGCGGGCCTGAAGCTTCTCGTTGTCGCTGAGTCGGCGGAACGCCGGGTCGAGCTTGTAGAACGCGAAGTTGACGAACTGCCGGCTGACGGCAGGCCCGCCGGTCGTGGCGGCGGGTCGGCCTGTCGGATGGGTGGCTGGCGCGGAGGGAGCTTGTGACATAGCGGGTTCCTGGTGCGTATGAGATCCCGTTTAGCGATCGCACGGCAGATGCACGCTTCTCCGAATGGAAAAATCAAAGCGTGCGCCTGCGGTGCCACCGCGAAACGGACAGCTTAAGAGTAGGCCGTTTCGTCATTTGCGGCAACACCGGGCGATGATCCGCGGCGAATCGGGTGTTACCGGGCTGCCGTCGTAGTTGCCCCACATCGCTTCAACAACCAGGCCGTGCCGCTCGGCGAGCAATTGCAGCTCGCGCGGGTAGATGCTGGTCATATCAAACTCGTGCGTCGCGCGTTTGCGTTTGCCCTTGTCGTCGAACCACTCGTAGCGGTGGATGACGTGCTGCACCTGCGGCTCGCTACTACGCATGACGTCGGTGGAGAAGTAGATCGTTCGGCCGTCATCGGGCGAGCGGAAAATGTAAGGGTCGCGGGCGGTGACTTCGGATTCGGCCCAGAGGCCGGGGTCGGGGTTGAACAGATCGGTGTAGAACCTGCCGCCTTTGCCATTCTTCCCGGGCTTAAGGTGTCGCACTACCGTGGCGAAGACCCTGTCCTGAAGCTCCAGCGAGGTGAAGTTGCACAGGGTGTTGAAGAAGACGCAGACCCAGTCGAATGTCTGGCCCAAGTCCAGGTCGAGCATGTCGCCGACGGCGAGCGACAGTTGTTTATTCGTCAGGCCGGCCGCATCGCGTCTCCGGACGGCCAGGTCGATCATCTCCGGCGCGTAGTCAGTTCCCACAACGCGATGCCCCTCCTGTGCCAGTGGGATCGCCGCCCGTCCGGTCCCGCACGCCAGTTCGAGGATCGATTGCTTCTTCAGCGGGAGTTGCCCGAGGAAGAACGGGACGTCCTGTTGCAGCACGTCATGGCGAGCGTTCTCGGCGTCGTACCAATGAGCGGGAGCGCGGTAAGGCTTTCGTGGCATCGCGGCATCTTATCCCCAACTCAGGGACTGCGGTCCCCTCGCCCCGGCGTACCGACGGAGGAGTACCGGCAGAGGGGACAGACGGGTATTCTTCAGTCAACATCTCACGAATACGGAGGACCATGAAAATCGCTGCTCGCATTGGTTGCGCTTTTATCGCGCTTTTTGCCGCCCTGCCGTCTCTCGCCGCCGATCCGGTTCGGCAGGACCTCTTTGCTGCCGGCGAGGGCGGGTACCAGTTGTACCGAATTCCCGGCGTCGTCGTGACCGCCAAGGGGACGATCCTCGTCTACTGCGAGGCGCGCCGATCCGGCAGCGACTGGGGCGACATCGATCTGCTGATGCGCCGCAGTGCCGACGGCGGAAAAACCTGGTCGGCCCCTGCGCCGGTGGGCAAGCGGCCTGCCGACGCCCAGCGCAATCCCGCGGCCATCGCCCGCAAGCAGGGGAAAGACGGCGCGATCACCATGAACAACCCCGTCATGATCGCCGACAAATCCGGCGTCGTGCACCTGCTCTACTGCATCGAGTACGGCCGGTGTTTCTACAGCCGCAGCGAAGACGACGGGCAGACCTTCGGCGCCAGCACGGAGATCACCTCGGCGTTCGAAAAGCTGCGCGGCGAGTACGACTGGAAGGTGCTCGCGACCGGGCCCGGCCATGGCATTCAACTGTCCACCGGCCGCCTGCTGGTGCCCGTCTGGCTGTCGCTCGGCACGGAGGGCAACGCCCACAAGCCCAGCCGCGTGACGACGGTTTACAGCGACGACAACGGCAAGACCTGGCACGCCGGGGCGTTGGTCACCGCGGCGGCCGACCCTGTCGCGCCCGACGCGAGCGAGACCAACGCGGTCGAGCTCAGCGACGGGCGGGTCATGCTCAATCTGCGGCACCACGGCGGAACTCATCGTCGGGCGGTGACGACCAGCTCCGACGGCGCCGGCAACTGGTCGCCGCTCAAGGTCGACAACGCCCTTCCGGAACCCATCTGCTTCGCCTCGTTGCAGCGCTACAGCGGCGGCAAGGGCAGCAGCGGTAAAAACCTCATCCTGTTCTCCAACCCGCACAACCCCACCGACCGCAAACGTCAGAACCTGGCGATCAAGCTAAGCGAGGACGACGGCAAGACCTGGCCGATCAGCAAAGTGCTGGAGCCGGGCCTGGCCGCGTACAGCGATCTGGCCGTAGGCGCCGACGGAAAGATTCACTGTTTTTTTGAACGCGGTGTCGACGGCAAAGGTTACGCACGGCTCACGCTGGCGACGTTCGATTTGGAATGGGTGAAGTGACGCTTTCTGACGAGACACCGTCAACGTGAGAAATCGCGACTTTTCAAGGAGCCGCGCACGGAGTGTACTCACGGAGTAAGCGGTTGTGAGGTTGGGAGTCCGCTCCCCGCTTACTCCGTGAGTACACTCCGTGCGGCTCCTCAAAAAGTCACGCGCCTTCGTAGTTCGTCCAGGTTTCTTCAACCACCGGGAAAACGCCCTCATGCAATACTCTGAAGAAAACGTGACGTCACGCGAGCGTGCCTTCTCCGGCGTGCTCTCCGGCTGGCTCATGCTCGCGTTGATCCTGCTTTGCGTCGCGACCATGGTCGCTCTCATGTTCGGCGGCGTCTTCGGACGCAGGTTGCCGATCCCGGCGATCGCTACCGGCGTCGTTATGATCTTCCTGCTCAAGGGCCTGTTCGTCATCAACCCCAACGAAGCGATCGTGCTTCAATTGGCCGGCAAGTACGTGGGCTCGGTGCGTTCCGAAGGCTTTCACTGGGTCGTCCCGATCTACACCAAGTCGAAGATCACCCTTCGCGTCCGCAACTTCGAAAGCACACACCTGAAGGTCAACGACCACGACGGCAACCCTATCGAAATCGCCGCGATCGTCGTCTGGCGGGTGCGTGATTCGGCCGAGGCGATGTTCGAAGTGGACGACTACGAGAACTACGTCCGCGTGCAGACCGAAGCCGCGCTGCGCAACCTCGCGACACACCACCCCTACGACGCCCACCAGGAAGCACAGCTCTCGCTCCGCGGCAACATCGACGAGGTCGCCCGGCAACTGAAACACGAGGTTCAGGAACGGCTGTTCAAAGCCGGCGTGGAAGTGATCGAGGCGAGAATCAGCCACCTCGCCTACGCCCCCGAAATCGCCGCGGCGATGCTGCGAAGACAGCAGGCGTCGGCGGTGATCGCCGCGAGGGCAAAGATCGTGGAAGGTGCGGTGACAATGGTGGAGATGGCGCTCACGCAACTCCAACAGCGTAACGTCGTCCACATGGACGAAAACACCAAGGCGGCGATGGTGTCGAACCTGATGGTGGTGCTCTGTGCCGAGCACAGTGTGCAGCCGGTGGTGAACACGGGGCATGCGGAGAAAAGGTAGGGTGGGATTTATCCCACCGCATCGCGATTGAAGTCTCGTTGTGTGCCCGCGCGAAACGGGACTGTGGTGACCAAAGAATTGGAACCACTTCGCCCGTATGCCGATGTACACAACTCGTTGGCGAACGTGGTTCGGTGGGGTAAACCCCACCCTACAATGATGCCTCGACGACCAGCCCGTCGTACGCCAACTCCATCCTCTCCGGCAGCTCGGCATTCGTCGCGGCGTGACCGAGGCCGTGGGCGATATGCGTGAAAAGTGTGCGCTTCGCGGCGATCTTCTTCGATTCCTCGATCGCCTCTTCCAGGTTGAAGTGCGTCGTGTGTTTGCGCTTTTGCAGCGCGTCGAGGATCAGAACGTCGAGCCCTTCGAGCAGTTTGTATGACGACTCGGGGATCCTGCTCACGTCGGTGCAGTAGGCGAGGTTGCCCACGCGGAACCCCAGTACCGGCATGTCGCCGTGCAGCAGCGGGATGGGCGTCCAGGTGACGCCGGCGATCTCGAACTCGCCCGTAATCTCGCGATGGATCAGGTGCGGGCGGAACACCTTCTGCTCGGGGGCAGGCTCTTTGAACGCGTATCCGAAGCAGCGGACGAGTGTGTCGTGGGTCGGCTTGTCGGCAAAGACGTCAAGTGGGCCGCCTTTGACGTAGTTGTACCGCCGCACGTCGTCGAGCCCCATGATGTGGTCGGCGTGGGCGTGCGTGAAGACGACGGCGTCGATCCGGTGCACCTTGTTCGCCAGCGCCTGCAGGCGGAGTTCGGGAGTGGTATCGACCAGCACGCGGGTGTCGCCGTAGCTGATGACAACGGAGGTGCGGGTGCGCTGGTCGAGGGGATCGGCACTGGTGCAGACGGCGCAGTCGCAGCCGATCATCGGAATGCCGGCGCTGGTGCCGGAGCCGAGGAAGAGGAGTTGGAGGCGGTTGGGAGGTACGGCTACGGACATTTGGTTGGGCGGGCGGTACCGGGCTGGTCATTCTACGCCGGTGTCTGAGCGTACTCGCGAAGACCCGGATTCTTCAAACCGCCGACTTTGCAGCGAGAAGAATCCGGGTCTTCGGAGTACCTCAGACCCCGGCGTGATGAGTTTCGTGTGAAGCGTAACACCGTCCTTCGACGTCACGCCTCCACGTCCACCGGCTCGTCGGACGGGTCTTCGACCTCCGTCTCGGGCTTCTTGGCTTTGCCGGCGTCTTCGCTGCCGATGGGCTTGCCGTCGGCGCCGATGCCCATTTCTTCCAAGAGCTTGGCGGGAACTTCTCCCGTGTTCTTGCACTTGGGGTAGCCGCTGCAACCCAGGAACGGACCGCGGCGGCCCTGGCGGATGATCATGGGCTTGCCGCACTCGTCGCAGTCGATGTCCGTCGCCACATTCGCCGGCTTCGTGCCGGCGTTGGCGGGCATGCTGCCGGTGATCTTGGCGGCCATCTCGGCGGCCTTGCCGGCTTCGACTTCCAGCAGCGGCAGCAGCGCTTCGACCTGCTTCAGGTCGTCGCCGGTCAGCTTCTTCATCATCTTCGTCGACCGGCACTTGGGGAACGTGCTGCACCCCAGGAACGGGCCCCGCTTGCTGCCGCGCAGCAGCATCGGGCTGCCACACTTCTCGCACGCGACCGTCGTCTTGATCGGGGGCGGTTTGGGCGGAAGCGGATTGCCTTCCTTATCCAGGTTGATGATGGTCGTGCAGCTCGGTTCACCCTTCTCGTTCTTCACGGAGTAGCCCGAGCAGCCGAGGAACTCGCCGAAGCGGCCCTTCCGCTTGATCATCTCGCGCCCGCAGACCGGGCACTTGAACTCGCTCACTTCGCGAAGCGTCGGCCGGCCCTGCGGGTCGACCGGCTGTGTGGTGGCGCATTCGCGGTCGCTGCACGCCAGGAAGAAGCCGTTCTTGCTGATGCGGTAGAGCATCGGCTTGCCGCACTTGGGACACATGTACGGGCTGACGGTGCCGCCGGCGTGCTCGATCTTTTCCAGCGAACCCGCGACCACTTCGTGGAACGGGCCGTAGAAATCCTTCAGCAGCTTGATCCAGTCGAGGTGCTGCTCTTCGACCTGGTCGAGCTTCAGTTCCATGCCGGCGGTGAAGCCGACATCGAGAATCTCCGGGAACGCTTGGATGAGCTTCTCGGTGACGATCTTGCCCAGCAGCGTGGCGTAGAACCGCCGATCCTGCTGAACCACGTACTGCCGGTCCTGAATCGTCTGGATGATGCTCGCATACGTACTCGGCCGGCCGATGCCGAGGCGTTCGAGTTCCTTCACGAGCGAAGCTTCGGTAAACCGCGCCGGCGGCTGCGTGAAGTGCTGCGTTGGCGAGACATCGATCGGCGTGACCTTGCGGCCTTCGGCCAGGTCGGGCAGCAACTGGTCGTCGCTGCTGACCCCGGCGACTTTCATGAAGCCGTCGAACACCAGCTTGCGGCCGGTGGCTTTGAAGACGACGTCGGTTTTTTCGGCGCCGGCCTTGGCGGCGATCATCACGGTCGTCTGGTCAAACTCCGCCGGCGGCATCTGGCACGCCACGAAGCGGTTCCAGATCAACTGGTACAGCTTGGCTTCGTCCGGCGGCAGTTTGGCGCGGGCGTCGGCGGGTGTCAGGCCGGCGTCGGTCGGGCGGATCGCCTCGTGGGCTTCCTGTGCGCTCTTATTGCTGCTGGCGAAGAAGTTGGGCTTCTCCGGCAGGTATTTCTTGCCGAAGGACTTTTCGATATAGCCGCGCACCATGTTCAGCGCCTCGCCCGACAGTGCGGTCGAGTCGGTACGCATGTAGGTGATGTGGCCCTGTTCATACAGCGTCTGCGCCAGTCGCATCGTCCGCTGGGCGCCCAAGCTCAGCCGGCTCGCCGCAGACTGCTGCAGCGTGCTGGTGATGAACGGCGGCGGAGGACGGCTGGTGGTCCGCTTCTTCTCGATCGACCGGACGGCAAAGTCGGGCGGCATGCCCAGCCGGCCGACGAACCTGGTGTTGTGCTTCGCCGGACCCTTGGCCTCGGCGTCTTCGGTGGTCTCTTCCTTCTCGATCTTGTAACCCAGCAGTTCGGCGGCCTTGCGGGCGTCGGCCTTGTTGCCGGCTTCGAACTTCTTGCCGGCCAGTTCAACCAGCTCGGCGACGAAGGCATCGTGCTCTGCGAGCCACTTCTCCTTCTCGATCTTCGTCCGCTCGCCGTTGCCTGTTTTGGTGATGTAGTCGTACCACGCGTCGGAGAGCGAACGCGTTTTGGACGAGTCGGTCTCTGCGGTGAAGATGCCGGCGATCTTCCAGTATTCCTCGGGAATGAACGCTTCGATCTCCGCTTCGCGGTCCACTACCAGCCGCACGGCGACGCTCTGCACGCGGCCGGCGCTCAGGCCCTTGGCGACCTTTCGCCAGAGCAGCGGCGAAATCTCGTAACCCACGATGCGGTCAAGGATGCGCCGGGCCTGCTGGGCGTTCACGCGATCCATATCCAGTTTGCGCGGGGACTGGAACGCCTTCTGGATTTCGCTCTTGGTGATGGCGTTGAAGATCACGCGCTGGGCCCGGCTGTCGGGAATGTGCAGCGCTTCCTTCAGATGCCACGCGATCGCCTCTCCTTCGCGGTCCAAGTCGGTTGCGAGCCAGACGGTGGGAGAGTTCTTGGCAAGCTTCCGCAGTTCGCTGACGACCTTGTCCTTGCCGCGTTCCTCGATCATCACGTATTCGGGCACGAACGTTTCCAGATCGATGCCCATGCCGCTGCGGGGCAGATCGCGAACGTGCCCCATGCTCGCCCGGACGACATAGCCGTCGCCCAGGTACTTATTGATGGTCTTGGCCTTTGCGGGGGATTCCACGATGACCAGCTGCTTGCCGTTGGCGGGCGGGGCCTTGGTCGGTTTGGCTTCGATGGCGACATCGTCGGTCACCATGTCGGGAGCGGCAGCCTTGGTGGCGGCCTTGGCCTTGGCAGTTTTGCCGGCGGCGCGCGACTTGGCCTTGGGGGTCGCGGTGGTGGGGTTGGCGGTGGTTTTGGCCATGAGTCCTTGGTGCGAGGCGTTACGATCGGCTTTGATGCCCACAGGTGGCGGCCCTGTGACATCTATATAAGGTGTCCGAAATCCGATCGATTGCGGACCCCTGCTGTCGGACCGGCTGCCATCCTGCGCCGACGGTCCTATCGGCATGACCCGCGATCGGGGTTAGTCCGACTATAGGGACGAAACCGTTTATCCGGACGGTTCGCCGCCGACGAAGGGGCGGGAGTGTGGCAGGGTCGATCGCAAACTGTCAACACCCCGCACACCATTTCACGTCGGTTTCTCTCCGGGGGGATAGTACGGTCATGAGGCGGTGCAAGTTCAAGCAAGGGCGACCTGAGGGCGTCGGCGCTGGTTTCGTAAAATATTGATATCAAGCGTTTTAGATGCTGATCTGGCCGCGTTTGCCCCGCCGTTCGGGTGCGGGTTCTCCGGCGATCCACACACCGACACGTGGCCGCGGCTGCCGCCCTGAACTTCGATCCGCGAAGTGCCGGCAGTCCTCGGCGTTCCCCCCAAAGCGAAAGGCCCCGGCGCACAATCGTCGTGCTCCAGGGCCTCGTACAGCTAATCAGTTGTGGCGTCCGCCGTTCAGGCCAGCGCGTCGTCGTTGGCGTCGGAGAACACCAGGTCGGCAAGCGAGTCGTCGGCGTCATCGATGCCGTCGTAAGCCTTTGCGCCTGCCACGAACGGCAGTGCGTCGCTGTGTGCCGCGGGCGACTCGGGCACCTCAGCGGGCGAGCCCGCGTCCGATGTGTAGAGCGTGTACAGGATTTCGTCGTCGGTCGTGGCGGGGACTTCTTCGGCCGGTACGCCCAGGCTCGTGTCAACGACTTCCAGATCCATCGGCTCGCCGACGGCGATGCCGACCGGGTAGCAAACGGCCGGGTCGATCGGGGCCGGGTCAATCAGGGCCGGGTCGACTTCAAGTTCCGCGGTCGTTTCCACGCCGACGTCGATGCTCCCGCCGAAGTACACAAGCCCGTCATCGGCACCACTGGCGTAACAGACGGCGGGATCGACGACCGCCGGGTCTGCGTCGGCATCGAAGTCGATCGGCATCGGATCGACCAGGACCGGGTCGGTTTCGCCGGCTTCCAGGGTGCGAATCTCGGCACCGTCGGCCATCGGGAAGAAGTAGCAGACGGCCGGGTCGATGTAGTCGCCGTCGGCATCGGTCCAGACGTCGTCGATGTTTTCATCGCCGATGGCTTCGTCTTCCGTGGGCACTTCTTCGACGATGGTCGCGTCATCCTCTGCCCCGGGGTCAGCGTCTGAGATGGCGTCATTGGTGAAGAAGAGCACGACCGTCGGGTCGATTTCATAGCCAGGGAGCGGCGTGAGGAGCACTTCTTGCTGCCAGGCAACGGTGTCGGTGTCGACGAAGACTTCCTCGCCGGTCGAGCCTTCGTCAACGACGATTGCTTCCTCAGGCGGGAACGAGTTGGGGTCGACGACGCCGGGCTCGGCCCAGGAGGCGAGCCGACCGACGTCGGCGCTGAAGAGCCGCCGTGGCTCCAGCGTCTCGATCGGGTTGGCGATACACGACTTACGGGAGAGAGTTCGAAAGCGCATGCCGTATCCCTCACAAATCCGCACGGCCAGGACACGCCGGGCGAAACGTCCGATAGCGGCGGGCGGTCATCATCGACCGCAACAACATCCGCATCTGCCCTACCGACGCCGACCAGGCTCATGCGATTTCACAAGAATGTGTTGATAGGGATGGTCCTAGGGGAGGGCGCGGGGACGGAAGCCTTCGGCACGTAGGTGTTAATTGGCGCAAAGTGCGGAGGGCCGGGCGTCCTCTGGGCGACAGTCGTATGCCGGGAGGCTCGCCGAGACTCGTTGGTTGGCGGCGCCGGCAGCGCGGATTAATGCTAAGAGCATCTAGGTACGTGATCAGCCCGGCGACTTCTGGGCGGCATCCTTGGGGATGCAGGAAAGCTGCCGGCCGCGGCGCCCGAGAACTACGGGGGTGTGTGCGGCGATCGCGTCCAGGTAGGCACGCCACTTGCTGATTGACAGGCGAGCTTTGAAAGCGGCATCTGCACTCGTTGAGCCTGCATCTGCCCGCATCACGAAACCTATTAGCGCGGCAACAACACTCCTAAGGTGGTGCGATGGCTGCGCGATCAGGCAGTGAAGCTTTCGCTCTGGCGCCTCGGTGCCATATCGATTTGGAGTAACGTCTTTTCTTCTGTGGGAGAAGTGCCTGATGTCCGGTTGTACAGGTTCCGATGTGTCAAAAGTTGCGAGGTCGATGTATTCAAAGTGGCTAGGCTGCCGACGTGGTCGATTGTTGCTTGTCGCTGCGATGATGGGTTGCGGCGCGGTTGAGGCACGAGCCCAACTGTTCTGGAACACGAATGGCACCAACGCCACCTGGACGGCGGTGAATTGGGGCGCGACTGCGGCCGGTCCGTTTGATGCCGGTTGGACCAACAACTCCGCCGCCCGCTTCACCGCCAATTCGTCGATTACGAATGTCACCAACACTCCCGTTGGCGATATCACGGTGGACGCCGGTGCGACGGTCACCCTGACTGCCGCAGGAACCTACAGCACCGGCGGACTGGTCAGGACACTGGACGTGGGCGCGGGTTCGACGCTCGACTTCGCCGCCCAGTCGATTTCGACTGCCGCAGGCACAGGATTCATCAAGAACGGCGCCGGAACGTGGATTTCGTCCAACGGCAATCTGTACCCCGGCGGATTCACGCTGAACGCCGGCACGGTTGCGGTCGGCGGCGTCAACGCGCTGGGCAGCGGCGGCGCGCTGACCCTCAATGGCGGCACGGTCCGCTCCACCAGCACGAACGGACGCGACCTCTCGGGAAAGTTCGCCGGCGGAATCACGATCGGTGGCGATGTGGCTTTCGGCGACGCCACCAATACCGGCAGTATCACTTTCAACAACGCCGTCTCACTCGGTGCTGCCAGCCGCTCGATTACGACCAACAATGCCAGCACCCTCGTCATTGCCGGCATCGTCGGCGGCGATGCGGGCGTGGGAATTACCAAGCTGGGTGCAGGGTCGCTCGACTTCACCGCGACCTCGATCAACACCTACACCGGCGACACCTTCATCCGCGCCGGCAACGTTTTGGCGCGGAACGCCAGCGCGTTCGGATCGACCGGCAGCGTCACCCTGGGCGCGACTTCCGGCAGTTCGACTGCAGTCCTGCGCCTCTCCACCCTTACGCTCAGTCGGCCGATCATCGTTGCCTCCGGCACGACTGGCGTACTCACCATCAACAATCTCGGCGCATCGGCCAATCCCGTCCTCACCGGCGGGATTACGGGCACAAACAACCTGACAATTCAGAGCATCATCAGCAGCAACGGCGGGAGCGTCACGGTTAACACGAGCGACATCAACATCACAGGTGCGCTGCGACTTGAGAACGCCGGTACAGGCACCAATGCTGCCGCTACGGGAACGGTGACGATCTCGTCGGTCATCGGGTCCAGCGTGACCGGCCTGATCGTACGGGATGTCACCACGGGCACGCGCAGCGTTCAGAAGGCGGTGCTGAGTGGCGCAAACACCTACTCCGGACCGACGAACCTTATCTCCGGCATCCTTCAACTGGGTGCCGCCGACGTCATCCCGAATAGCAGTTCACTGGTGCTCGACGGCGGAACGCTCGACAGCAACGGCTTTTCTGAAACACTGGGAACGCTCTCGATCAGTTCGGGAACCTCGACCCTGAAGTTCGGCGTAGCCACGGGCAGCAACGTGCTGACGTTCGGCGGGGCGACGTTCACCGCCGGGACGCTTAGCGTGACCAACTGGGACGGCCTTGCCACCGGCGGTGGCGCGGATCGATTTCTGGTCGTCGGCGCACCGGCGGTGGCTGCGGTGAATGCCGTTCAGTTCGTGAACCCCCTTGGCTTCGACCCCGGTACCTACGGCGCGGCCACAGTGGATGCCGGCGGCGGCCTGTTCGAGATCGTCCCGGTCCCGGAACCTGGTTCCGCCGCGGTACTGCTGATCGCCGCTGCAGGGCTTGGACTTCGCCGCAGGCGACGCGCTTGCTGAACGGCGGCCGTGTCGAGTCAGCTGGCGCCCCAAAGCACCCGAGCCAGGGGCGATGTCGTCCCTGGCTCGAGCAGCCATCACTCCTATCGCTTCATGCCGCTGATCGTTCACGCCAGACGGCTGATCCGCAGCGTGTATGCGCCCATCGTGCTGCCCGGCCGTTTGCCGACGCCGGTCCATGGGTCGTAGACCGAATTGTTGTGGCTCGACACGCCAACGTAGTACGTGCCCGGTTTGCTGAAGACATACTCCAGGTAAGACTCGGTGCTCAGTCTTTCGCCGGGTGCCGGCGTGTCGTCGCTGTTGGACAATTCGTTGCCGCTGGCGTCGAACAGTCGCATAACTGAGTCGAGCGAGCTACCTGCCGGTCGATCGAGGTCGATCGCAATGCGTTGACCCGCGGCCGGGACCGTGAACTTGATCATGTCCACGTCGCCGACATCACTGATCGCGTCGGCGCGGACCGAGCCGATCGGCACGTTGACGGCCTCCGCGAACTGATCGTCCGGATCGCTGAAGCTGCGCACCGTGAGCGAGTACGCCCCACTGGTGCCGCCTTCTGAGTCGAAGTCGCCGGTAAGGGGGTTGTAGTTCGGGTTGCCGGAACTTGACACCCCCACGTAATACATGCCGTCCGCCGACGGAACGAAGTCAATGTAGGACTCGGCATTGGGCTGCTCGTCGGGGGCCGGCCGACCCTGGTTGGTCTCGATGCCATCGCCGTTGGCATTGAACAGGCGAAGTACCGCGTCGGCGATCCCGCCGGCCGGCCGGTCCAGGTCGATTGCGACGGCTTTACCCGCGACACCCTGGAACCAGTACATGTCCACGTCTGAAGAACGCGGGGAGATGGAGTCCGATCGCGTAGTGCCCAAGGCGATTTGCCGTGCCTCGCGAATCTGATCGTCGGGGTCGGCACTTAGCTTGCGCACGCTGATGTGATACGTGCCGGTGATGCCGAGATAGTCTTCCAGGCCGGTGATCGGGTTGTAGCTGTCGTTTCCGGACCCGGAAATGCCGAAGTAATACGTTCCGGACTTGGCAAAGCCGAACCGGAGCGACGAGTCTGTGAGCCAGGTGGCGGCCATATTGTTCCCGTCGGCGTCGAACATCCGAAGCGTGGGAGCCAGGTCCGACAGCGGCGTGCTGACGGCGACGTTCCATTCTTCGCCGGCCACGCCCTTGATCGCGTACATATCGACGTCGGTTTTCGTACTGACAACACCGTCGACCTCGGCACCTGCGGCGAGCGTTTTCGCCTCGCCGATCTGGTCGTCGGCGTCGATCGGAAGACGACGGAGGTTCAGGCGGTAGGTTCCCGTCGAGCCGTCGGAGTCGCCGTTGCCGGTGGACGGGTCGTAATAGGCGTTCCAACTTCCTGAAACACCCAGGTAGTAAGTGCCCGCGGTCGTGAAGGTGTAAAGGATGGAGGGGTCGGAGTTGCTGTCGTAGTACGATTTGTAAGCCAGTTCGGTCCCGCCGCTGTCAAACAGCCGCAGGTACGACGCGACACTCGCATTGCTGACGTAAAGTTCGACCGACTCGGTGGCGGCGACTTTCAGCGCGTACATGTCAACATCTTTTTGGCCGTCGATCGCGGCATTCACGGCAACCGCGCCGAGAAGCTTCGCCTCAGAAATCTGGTCGTCGGCATCACGGTTGGGTGCTGCCGGGCTCACCTTCAGCGACAACTGGTAGACGCCCTTACTGGCCGGATTGTCGCCGTAACCGGTGACCGGGCTGTAGTCGCGGTTCCACTCGCCGGATACGCCGACGTAGTACGTTCCAGTCGTAGGGACGGTGAACTCGATGTACGAGTCGGTGGAGTTCTGCTCGCCCGGCGCGGGGTCGTTGTAGCTGAACGCCAGCTCGTTGCCTTCGCTGTCAAACAGGCGGAGGATGGAGTCCAGCGTGCCGTTGACCGGGCGATCCAGGTCGAGCTGGATGAAGTTGCCGGCCGTCGCGGTCAGTTTGAACATGTCAACGTCGGTCGAGTTCTCGATTGCCCCGCCGCGTATGCTGGGAACAATCGTGACTGCTTCCGAGAACTGGTCGTCGGCATCGGGGTTGGGAACGTTCACCAGGTCGAGCGTGTAGGCGCCCGTCCCGGCAGGGAAATCGCCTCGACCGGTAACGGCGTCGTACCCGCTGTTGCCGCTGGCCGAAACGCCGACGTAGTACGTGCCGGCGGTGCTAAAGAGGTACTCAAAGTACGACTCTGTGCCGGAGGTTTCGCCGGGGGCGGGGCTGTCGTCGCTGGCGGCCAGTTCCGTACCGTCGGACTTGAAGAGCCGCAGGTAGGAGTTGAGCTTACTGGTGCCCTGGACATCGACATCAAACCCGACGCGCTGCCCCGCCGCTACCGATACCTTCACCAGGTTGACGTCCAGATCAGTCGCGATCTTGCCCGCACGCGGCGCGTCGGCGATGCCGATCGCAGGGGCCTCGGCGATCTGGTCGTCCGCATCAGGCGGCTGCGGCACGTTCGTGACGCGCAGTGTGTACGCCCCGGCCGTGCCGGCAATGTCATGCGTGCCGTCCACTGGACTGTAAGACCCGTTGACCGAGCCCGAGACGCCGACGTAATAGGTGCCGGCGAACAGGAAGAACTGCCGCAGGTACGAGTCCGTACCGCCAGCCGCTTCGCCGGGTGCGGGGGCGTCGTCATTGGTCTGCATCTCGTTCCCGAATCGATCGAACACGCGCAGGATGGAATCGAGGTTGCTGCCGGCCGGTCGATCGATGTCCAAGTCCAGCCGCTGACCTGCGACGACATTGACCTTGTACATGTCCACGTCGGTGCCGGAATCGATCGCGCCGTTGCGCACTGCGCCCACTGTCAGGATGGTCGCTTCGTTCAACTGATCGTCGGTGTCCTGTGGGGCAGTCGATTGAACGTTCTTCAGTCGCACGAGACTAAACTGGTCGTCGTCGGTGCCGGCGGACGAATAGGTCCGGATTCTTCCGGCCGTCACGATCCTGCCGTCGGCCGTCAATGCCAGTGCGCCGCCGGTGCTTTCGTAGTTGCCGATCACCGGCGTCAAATCGGTGGTGAAGACGCCGTCCTCGCCGTCGAAGGTCGGGTCGGCGAATCCATCGGCGGTGAGCCTGGCCGCGGAGAATGCGCCCGTGCCGACAACGATCTTGCCGTCGGGCATAACGGCCAGCGGCGCGCCGGTCGCCGTGTAGCTGCCGGAATAGAGCTGCGTGCGTCCTTCCGAGCCGAAGGCCGTTTCGAGGCTGCCGTCGGCGTTGAACCGCAGCACATTGGTGTAGTCCCCCGTGTTGCCTGCGATCAGCACGTCCCCCTCAGACAGTGTGGCTAAACCGACCGTGAGGTCCGAATAGCTGAAGTAGTCCGGGTAAGTTGCGATGCCCTCGTCGCTGAAGGTGGCATCGAGCGTGCCGTCAGGCTTGTAGCGGGTGAGAACGACGGCGGAGTCCCCGACTCCGCCGACATAGAACGATCCGTTGGGACCGCGCGCCAGGGCACTCGCTTCTTCGCTGGAGTATTCCGCGATGTCGGTCACGACGATCCCGTCTCCGCCGCCGAACCCGCTGTCCAGCGTGCCATTGGCGTTGTATCTCACCACCGCGAAGTTGCGGATTTCGCTGCCTTCCGGCGTGTAGATCTGTCCGCGGCCGGCGACCAGGATGTCCCCGTCGGCCAGCGTCAGAATGGCCCGGCCGACTTCATTCGAATTACCCACCGGTGTGGTAACCCGGCCGTCGCCGCCGCCGAAGGTGCTGTCCACGCTTCCGTCGGCATTGAAGCGGGCGAGGGCAAAGTCGGTGTTCGCCACCGACCCCTTGCCGACGGTCGCGGTACCGGCGACCAGGATCTTGCCGCTGGGTAGCACGGCGATGGCATTGGCCGCGTCGTTACCAAACCCGAACCCGAGCGTTACGATGCCGTCCCCCCCGCCGAACGTGGTGTCACGTGTGCCATCGGCTTTGTAGCGGACGAGCGCAAACTCGCTGCCGGCGGCGGAAGTCGTGCCGGGTGCGACGCCGGCGGCAAGGATCCGGCCGTCGGCCAGAACCGTGATCGCGGACGCGAACTCATAGCCGGGCCCGACGTCCGTGGTGACGATGCCGTCGCCACCGCCGAACGACGTATCCAGCAGGTTCGCCGCCAGCAGCACCCGAACCTCCAGGGGCTCGGCAACGCTTCGGATCTGGATCTGTTTCCAGTTGTGCCAGAAGGCCCGCACGGCCCGGTCGATCGCGGCGGCGAAGGTCCTTCGAATGATCGAGAGGCGGCGTTGAATGGTCGACCCCGGCCGTAACGCCGGCAGACGATAGGAAGTTGCGCGTTTCATTTGTCGGCTCCGCAAGAGGTGTGCCCCTATATTCGGGACGCAGGCGGCCGCGCCGGGGGTTCATCCGGATTCTCATCGCGTTGCGCGATATCCACCCAGCGGCCGCACCGCCCCCAGCGTGCCGGTCGGCTCAAGTCTGAGCATTGCGGATTCCCCTCGATTGCCATGAAACGTCAAGCTCTTGCTTGACACGGGCCGGCTGTTTTGGGTCTTATCCCGCGGGCGTTGCGAGCACGTCTCCCGGCGCGGTGTGGCCGTCCCGACGCGACTAAAGTTCCGCGAGCATTGCCCTCTTTTCCGACGTGAATTATGCGAAGCATCATCGGCTGTTTGATCGTGTTGCTGACCCTGACCGGCTGCGGCGCTTCGCGGACGCGCTCGCCCGTGCCGCAGTCGCAGGTCACCACCGTGTCGCTCGAAGGATTTGACCAGGCCCGATTCTGGGGCGATCAAACCAGCAGTACCATGATTGATACCTTCGTTGCCAGTTGGGCGCAGGAGCGCGCGGCACTGGGGATCGGGTCGGACGTGAAGGCATTTCCCGACGCCCATTACTTGGCGATCTCCGGTGGCGGGCAGGACGGGGCGTATGGCGCGGGGGTGCTGTGTGGCTGGACCGCCAGCGGAAATCGTCCGGTGTTCAAAGTGGTCACCGGCATCAGCACAGGTGCGCTGACGGCACCCTTTGCGTTCCTGGGAAGCGCCTACGACAAGCCGATGCGTGAGGTCTACACCAGCGTCGACCAGAAGGACATCGCGGTCTTCCAGGGGTACTTCGCGCTGCTTCACAGCGACAGTGCCTACGACACCTCTCCGCTGGTGAAACTCGCCGAGAAATACTTCACCCCCAAGATGCTCGAGGATATCGCCGCCGAACACCGCAAGGGTCGGCGACTGCTGATCGGGACGACCAATCTCGACGCCGGTCGGCCGGTCGTCTGGGACATCGGTGCGATCGCCTGCTCCGGCCGCAAAGATCGGGTTGAGCTGTTCCGCAAGGTGCTGCTGGCGTCGTCGGCGATCCCCGCCGCCTTTCCGCCGGTTTACCTCAAGGTCAAAGGTGCCGACGGCAAGGAATACGAGGAGATGCATGTAGACGGCGGTGTGACACGCGAGATGTTCCTGCTTCCTTCGGAAGTGCGGGTTTACGAGATTCGCGATCAGCACGGGGTGCAGCGCAACTCGCACCTGCATGTCATTCGCAATGCCCACTACGGCCCTGACCACAAGGTGGTCAATGCCAAGGTCGCGGACATCGCCGCACGCTCAATCGCGACGCTGATCAAATCGCAAGCGGGAGGCGACCTCTGGTCGCTTTATTACGAAGCCCGCGAAAACAAGATGTCATATTCGGTCACCTCGATTCCCCATCACTTCCTGGACGACAGCAAGAGCATGTTCGACCAGAAGTACATGTCGCGGCTGTTCGACCTGGGATACAAGGCCGGCACCGACGGCACCGCATGGCGGTCCAAGCCGTCGTACGATGCTCAGCCTCCCGCGACTCGCAGTGCGGACATCAACCAGGCGGCCCGCTGACCGACTGCCGGTCGCGCAGGATAGCTGCCAGGGTGCTCGTCGCGGTCGGCCGTTCGCCGCTCGAACTTTCAGAACGTTGCTTGACCCCGCCATCCTCACGGGTAGAGTCCGCCGATGCGACAAATCCTTGCTGTGGCGGTTCTGGTGTTTGGCATCCTCCTTTCCGGTTGCGACAGCGGTGCGACTGCCGACCTGAAGAAGCCGGCCGACGAAGTCCGCAAGCAGGCCGAAGGCATGAGCACCGCCGACCTGGAAAAGCGCATCGGCGAGCTGGAAAAAGTTGCCGAAGAACTGAAGAAGACCATCGGTTCCAAAGAGCCGACCGAAGCGCAGATGACCGAGATTTCGAAGCTGATGGAAGTCACCGGTATTTACGCCGGCGAGTTGCTGAAGAAGAAGTTGAAGTGAGCTGCTTGCGAGCGTGAATCCGCGCCTGAAGCACGCGCTGGTGACGCGATGGGCGAGGACTGCCGGGTCTTGGGTGGCATGGGCAAACGTACTCGCTTGCCCGTGGCGGTGGCATCGCGGGCACGCCTTACCACGGGCAGTGGAGTACCACAGCTCAAGGCACCCGGGGGACGCGCGAGTGCAAAGCCCCTGCGCCACACTCCAATCATCTTTTCCGCTGGATTCTTCCGGGCGGCCTGTATATTTTCTGCCGCAACGGGGGCTGCACTTGATCCTCCGGGGCGCGCGGGCATGGCCCTGCGGCGACAGTTTCTGATCTGACATTTCTTTCCAGGGTGGTTCTCATGTCCACGTGGCCCGCGGGTGTGGCGGCTGAGGCAGATGTTGCTGCGTGGCCGGACGTCTCCGGATCGGCTCCTGCAAATGCCGGTGCCGATGACGGCCGTTCACGACTGGTCGGCGCGATCAATGCCTCGCTGCCGCCGGCGGAGATCAGCCTCGGTTATCGCATCACCATCGCGCTGCTGGCCGGGAGCCTTATTCTGCTCCCGCTGATCTACATCGCACTGGTGATTTTCCTCGGCTGGCTGGCGGTCTGGCACGTCGTCCAGTCGGTGCTTTCGCTCGAGTTCGGCCCCTACTTCATCTTCCATCTGCCGATGGCAATCCTCGGCGTGTTGCTGCTGTTGTTCCTGATCAAGCCGATCTTCTTCCGGCAGAAGCCGCGCCCGCAGGATGTGCTGACGCTGACCGAGACGGATGAGCCGGCGCTGTTCGAGTTCGTGCGTCGGCTCTGCGTCGCGACCGGTGCCCGCCGGCCGGAGCGCATCGAGGTCGACTGCGATCCCAACGCCAGCGCCCGCCTGAGCGGCGGCTTGTGGAGCATGGTCGGCGGGAAGCTCGTGCTGCGCCTTGGACTGCCGCTGGTGGCCGGGTTGTCGGTCCGGCAGTTTGCCGGGCTGATCGGCCACGAACTGGGGCATTTCAAACAGCGCGGCGGAATGACCGGTTCGTACCTGGTCCGCCGGTTGACGGGTTTCTTCGCCGCCGTCGTCTTCAGTCGCGACCGGTTTGACGAAAAGCTTGGCGCATGCGCTACTCGTCGAACGTGCTGGCGAAGATGTTCTACTGGGTCGCGCTGGCGTTCGTCGAACCGATGCGGGGCGTCCTCTGGCTGATGATGCTCGGGTCGCACCTGCTGAGTTGCCACGTGCTCCGCCGAATGGAATATGACGCCGACCGGCTGGAAGCCGGACTTGCCGGCGTCGATGACTTTGTCGACACGAGCAGGCTGCTGGTGTTTCTCGGCATTGCGTCACAGCGGGCCCGCTACGACCTGGCCGACGCACTCGACAACAAGCGGCTCGCCGACGACGTGCCCGCGCTGGTCTCGGCCAATGCACGACAACTGGCCGAGCATCGCGACGACATCCTGAAGCTTGTCGAGTCGGAGAAGACCGGCTGGTTCGACACGCACCCCAGCCACAGCGACCGGGTGCGAAGCGTCCGCGCTACCGGCGGCGACCCGATCGTCGCCTGTACCGAGCCGGCGTCAGGCTTGTTTGCCGACTTCGGTGGCACCTGCCGACAGGCGACCGAGGCGTTCTACCGCGAGGCGCTGGGCGACGAGCAATGGGAAAAGGTCCGTGGCACGACGCAACTGGTTGCCACCGCCGACATCGCAGGCGATCGCAACACCCACCGGCAGGCCGCCAAGTCGTTGCGGCGTTTCTTCCGCAACCAGATGGCACCGACCCGGCCCATCGGTGCCTCGCTCGACGCGCTCCAGCCCGCGGACGACCTCGCCGCCGTCACCGCCGAACTTGGCCATGCACGCCAGGCGGTCCTCACGCAGGCCGACCAGATGGGCAACGCGGTCGAACAGTACCATGAAGCCGCCGGCGTGATGTCGGCGACGCGGGCGCAGCTCGAACTGTGCGGCATCTTCTCGTTCAACCCCAAGGCCGGCGGCGTGCTCCGCAAGGCCAGGGCCCGGCAGGCCGCGCAACGACCGGTCTTCAATACCACGTCCCAGCAGCTCGCCGCCTTCGAAGAGCCCGCCCGGCGGCGACTGGACCTGGCTTTGCAACTTCTCGGCGACGGCGGTGTTCTTGCCCGTCTGCCGCTGGAGTTCGACGCCGAAGGCGCTCCGTTGCCGTCAAGGGATCCACGCTCGCAGATCGAGCCCCTGGTGCGGGTTTCGCACGCTTTACAGGGCGTTCAGCCCAGGATCGACGCGCTGCGAGAGGCGGCGATGTCGCTGGAGATCTTCTGCCCCGCGTACAACCCCGCCAACCCGTATCAGCCGCTGGTGAACCGGATCATCTCCGTCGACAACGAGGTGATCGACCTGCTGCGCGACATCCGGTCGGAGTTGAACGAGATTCCCTACCCCTACGCGCACGGCGTTGCCGACTGCACGCTCGGGGCGGCGCTGGTGGACGACATTCCCAAGAACGATGACCGGTGGAGGCGAGCCGTTGTTCCGAGGCGACCATCGGCAAGTATTACAACGTCTTCAATCGAACACTGTCCACGTTGACAGATTGGGCAGAGAAAGCCGAGATCGCCGCCGGCCTGGAACCGCTCGGCGAGCCCGCCGACCGCGAGTCCGAGGCCGACAAGCTGGACAAGGCGCGGGCGAAGAAGGAGGGCCGGGTGTACTGGCTCGGCTACGCGGGTCGGTCGCTGGCCGGAGTGGTGATGGTCGCGACGATGGTCTGGTACAGCATCAGTCCGCCGACACTGCCGCAGATGGTTTGGGGCGGCGGTCGTGGCGAAGTGGCCGAATGGCGGCCGGCGAGTTTCTCCGGCGTCAGCAGCAGCTACAGCAGCTACCAGCCCACACCCCCGGCGTACCTGATGGCCCAGTCGCCTTACAGCCCGCGGAACCCGTACGCCCCGGGCGACCCGTACGGCGTGAATCGAGCCGGACCGAATCCGTACGCAGGACACAACCCGTACAACCGCCAGCCGTACGGCTCGAACCCTTACGCCGGCAATCCGTACGACCCGCGCGCCGGGCAGCCCGGCTACAACAACGGCCAGCCCAACCGCCCGGGTTCGCCGGGGTACGACCCCCGCTATCCGAACGGATCGCCGAACCCGTACGATTCACCCTCCCCCGGATACAACCGGCCGTCGCCGGGCTATAACCGCCCGAGCCCCGGCGGCGGTGGATATCAGCCCCCCGGTCGCCCGGGCGGCTATTCACCAGGCGGTGGCGGCTACTCGCCGGGCGGTGCGGGAGGCGGCGGCGGTGGACGGCCGGGCGGGAGATGAGCTGCCCCTACAAAAAGGCACGCGGCATCATCCGCGCCCGTTGTAGAAGCTCGGCCGGCCACCTAGTTGTAATGCCAGGTGGACCACCAGTTCGATGCCGATGAAGGCAATGCCGCCCACCGAGGCCCGCGCGGGCCATGACATCGAGCCGAGTCTCGGGGTCAGACCAAGCGCCCGTGCGGACAGTTCCATGCACAGAGCCAGCATGACGCCGCCGACGAACCAGACGCCGACGCGCGCAGCCGACTGTGCTGGCCGGCCCGATCGCAGGCGTGGGCGCAGCCGGTTCAGATACCAGAGTTCGACGAAATGCCCGCCCAGTGTCGGCCAAAGCGCCAGCAGCGACGCGACGAACCAGCGCCCGTAGAAGCCGGGCGTTAACGGTCCGCCCCACCGCCAGACAAGCGCTGCCCCGACGCCCAGCGCGATCGCGCCCGTGCGGAGCAGGGTCACGCGCAGAGGTTCTCGGTAGGGCTGCAGGGTCATCAGGTTCTCGTCGCTCGCCGCCCGACGCGCAGCGCGGTCACTTCCCCACCAGAACGGATGTATTCGTGCTTGGCCGGCCAGAAGTCAGGAGATGCGACGGGGCTGGTTCGCCGTCGCCTGCAGGGAAGTGTACTGATCGATCGCTGCAGCCCAAGTTGGCTGGGCTTGCATTTGCCAGCAGTAAACGGTGGTGGCGATCTGGCGGTAACCGAATTCACTGACTCGTGTGCGTGGACAAATGCCCACTGCGATTGCAGCATGCCAAGCCGAAAGCAGGCCCTGTGAAACACACCGCTTTTATCCTTTCTGTTATCGCTCTTGGCTCGGCAGCGGTCGCCGTTGACATTAAACCCGTCACGCCGGACACCGCTCCCTCGGCGACCGCTCGGAACTGGTCGCTCGATGCGACCGATCCGACGATCAAAGTTTTTGGCACTGCCAGGGCGGCCGCCGGTGCGCTCGGTAAGTCGCTCGTGCTTGACGGCACCTCAGTCATCGAACTGAAGGACACCGCCGCGCTGAACGCCTCCGATGGCTTCACGTTCTCCGTCTGGTTCAACCCCTACGCGCCCGAGAGCGGACAGCAGGTCGTCGCCGGTAAGAATCGCTACTCGCTCAACGAGCGCCAGTGGTCGATCGCCGTCGAACCCGATGGCAAGCTTAAGGCGTACGTACAGCATGGGGGCTGGGCGACCATCGCGACCAGGGACGCCGTCAAAGCCGGCCACTGGCATCTCGCGACACTGACCATCAACGCCAGCCGGGCGGCGTTCTACGTCAACGGACAACCCGTCGGCGAAGCGAAGCTGAAAGCCCCGATGCCGGCGACGCAGGCCCCGATCACGCTCGGCGGCATCAACGACAACGGCCGACGCGTGCAGTTGTTCAGCGGCGCGGTCGATGAAGCGCAGTTCGTGCCGCGCGTGCTGAGCGCCGAAGAAGTCGCCGCGCTGTACAAGCCGATCGCTGCCGTCCACGAGATACCCAAGGCGATCGTCGCCGACACGCCGCTCTGGGACGCAAACGTGAAACTTCCGAAGGCCGCCGAGATCCCAGTGCTCAGCGGCGTGGAGTATCGTGTCATCAAAGCCAACGAGCCCGACAAGGACGGTTACGTCTGGCTGCATGGCGTGGGCCTCGGCTGGCACAGGGGCAAGCTCTACGCGTCGTTCGGGCACAACAAAGGCGAAGAGAACACCCACGGCGAAGAAGCCCGCGGCCGCGTCAGCGAAGATGGCGGCAAAACCTGGGGCGATCCCTTCACCATCGGCACGGGTGAGGCCGAGCCGGACCTGTCCATCAGTCACGGCGTTTTCCTGTCGCACGGCGGCAGGCTCTGGGCGTTTCACGGCGCGTTCTACGGCCGCATGCAGAAGATTCACACCCGCGCCTTCGTGCTCGATGAAACCACGAATACCTGGAAGCCGCTGGGTGTTGTGGTCGACGGCGGGTTCTGGGCGCTGAACCAGCCGGTGAAGATGGCCGACGGAAACTGGATCATGCCCGGCATCAAGGCAGGTGCGTTCTCCGACACAACCAAGAACCCCGCCGCCATCGCGATCAGTCATGGCGACGACCTGACGAAATGGGACTTGGTCGTCATCCCGGCGGTCGACGGGCTGACGATGTGGGGTGAATCTGCGATTGTCGTTGACGGCCCGAATGTGACGAACATCGCCCGCTTCGGCGGCAAGGCGCAGGCGCTGATCGCCGTGAGCAAAGACTACGGCCGAAAGTGGATCGCGTCGGCTCCGAGTAACCTGCCGATGGCCACCTCCAAGCCCGCCGCCGGCATGCTGAGTACCGGCCAGCGCTACCTGGTCTGCACGACGACCGCCGACAGCGGCGGCCGCCGCACGCCGCTCACCATTGCCGTCAGCAAGCCGGGCGAGTCGGTCTTCAGCCGGGTGTTTATCATCCGCCCGTCGATCTTCCCCCAGGGCCCCGGCGACGTGGCCGACGGCGCTTCGCTCTCCTATCCCTGCGCCGTCGAGCACGAGGGCAAGCTGTACGTCGGCTACTCCAACGGCGGCGGCCGCCGGGGGAACCACAACAGCGCGGAACTGGCGGTCATTCCCCTGGAGAAGTTGAAGTAGCGTCAACGGATGTAACGCCCACCCGGCCGATTCAGCTCTCGACCGGCCTGGTGAGTTCGTACACCCATTCGGTGGTCTTCGACAGCTTCAGCCCGAGCGCGTTCGCCAGTGCGCCGAGGTCGGGCTCGGTCAGCTTCCATCGGGGGTCACTGACGGTCCATTCCATCCCCTGGCGGTCGGTGAGGATGCTACCTCCGTGGCGCAGCATCAGGCGATAGCTGCTCATCATCAGCATCAGGTGAAATCCACAGCAGGCGAAGCTCGCCAAGTTGTTGTCGATGATGTGGTCGTAGTGCCGGTTGAGGATCGCCGCCAGGCTGACCGCGTACTTGTTGGCCTTGAGCGCGCGATAGTTGGCCAGCCCGGTCGCGCGGCCACGCTGGCGCTCGGCCTCGGCGACGGTGATGCCGTCGATCAGCCGGCAGCGCGGCGACAGTCGCATCGCCAGGTGCGAATTGCCGATGCCGACATGCAGCAGGTCGCGGTTCGTCAGATCGCGGGATTGGAGGACGGCTTCGATGCGTTGCTGGTCGGGCGTGCAGACGGGCATCTGCGAGAAATCGACGAGATAGCCGACATCAATACCGACGCCGGGTTGATCGACGTTGCGGCAGACGGTGACGCCGAAGCGTTCGAGCAGATGGTTTTCCTTCGACAGGGAGGAAGTCATTCGGCTTCCGGTTGAGTTACGCGCCGCGGGACGGGTGGTCGCGGGGCATCGCGCCGAATCTCAGCGGCGGACGCCGGCCGGCGCGGCGAACGGCGGCCTGGGCCAGGGGATGCCTTCGTGGTTCAGGAGCTGCGTGCTGGAGCAATAGAAGAAGGCCTCGGCGGCGCGGGCAGGCGGGCAGCTCAGGCCGCGGTATCTGGCAAGCCCGCGGAACGCCTCGGTGTACGGAAGGACGGCGGCCTGGCTTTCGTGAACGGCGAACGCGTCCATCTTTGCTTCGAGCACGCCGTCGATCGCGACATAGTAATTGGGCTCCATCGGAGTCCAGATCTCATAGAGCCAGACGTCGATCTCGCGTTTCAGGCCGGCCAGCGCCTGGTGGAGCATTCGGTATGTCACCTGGTGATCGCCGTGGCGGTCGTAAGGCCAGGGGCAGAAGACCGAGCGGTAATTGCCTTCGACGAGGGCGGCGAGGATCGAACTGCTGAGCGACGGTGTGGCGCCGAGAGAGCCATCGACGCCGTTGAGGAACGCGACCCTGCGGACGCCCAGACGCTCGCAGGCGGCGCGGGCTTCGGATTCGCGGCGGGCGGCGAGGTCGACGCGATCGGCGGCGGTCGGGATGCGGCCGGGTGCGAACCCGTTCTCGCCGCGGGTCATGAACAGGACGTCGACCGCCCCGCCGCCGTCGGTGATGAGCTTGATCGTCCCTCCGCAGCCGAGCGATTCATCGTCGGGGTGTGGCGACAGGACCAGTGCGAGCTGGGTCGAGGCGTCGCCGTTGGACATGCCGCCTCGGTCGGATGACGTTCCGCGAGACTTCATGCCAGGCCTCCCCAGGGTCGCTCGGTGTGGTCGGCGTGAGGGCCGGACGGAGCGGCGAGCGGGGTCGTGTCGGCGTCGTGCCCCGCTGCCGTGGAAGTGCGTTGCGAAGCGGTCTGGTGCTGCGCCGACGTCGTGATGTAAGCCTGAACGCGCTGCAGTTGCTGGCGCACCTGCGAGAGTCGCGGGTTGAGCCGCAGTGCCTGTTCGAGCGCAGCGGCACATCCGCGCCAGTCGACGCCTTCGTCGTAGAGCGCGTTGCCCAGGGTGATCCATCCGGAAGGGACTTCGGGTCGTGCCGCGATCGCCTTGCGGGCCCAACGCAATGCTTCGGTGAACTGCCGGCTGCGCGAGCAGAACAGTGCCCGAAGGATGGCGGTTTGGAAGGTGGCGTTCGGCAACGCCGAGAGCGACTTGAGCGACAGTTCGGCGTCGTGAAGGTCGTTACAGCAAAGGCTCGCTTCACCGCGCATCGCCCAGGCGACGACGTTCGACGGGTCTTGCACCAGAAGTGTACGAAGCTGGCCGGCGGCCTCTCGCGGGCGGCCCTGCGCACACAGGGCTTCGGCGAGCAGCATGCGGGCGGCGCGGGTGTCCATGCCCACGGCGAGCCCGGCCCGGCACTGGTCGGCCGAGGAGCGGGATGTCGGCTCGGACGGCGACTGGGCGAGAAGCGCCCGGGCGCAATTCTCGGCATCGACGGCCCGGCCCGCGAGCAGATACACCGCCCCGCACTCGTACAAAAGCTCGAAGTTGTGGGCAAAACGCTGACACATCGAATCGGCCGCCGCGACGGCCTCGTCGAATCGACTGCTTTCGATCAGGCACTTAATCAGGATGCTGGCGGCCTTGGGCGTGGAACTGTAGAGACTTTGAGGATCGTTCTGGATGCTGCGTCGCAGAAACGGGATGGCCTTGTCCGCCAGTCGCTGGGCCGCGAAAACCCGACCGAGGTAGAACGCTGTCATCGGATCGTCGGGGTGCACGAGGTATTCGCGCTCCAGGACCCGCTGGTCGCGAAGCTGCTTGGCGGCCCACTGCTCGGCGTCGCGATACCCTTCGTGATGGATGACGACATCGGTGTAGACCAGTTCGTTGTCGGCCAGTCCGGCGCCGGAGCCGCCGTGAACGAGACGCTCGTGAATGCGGCCGCGCCACGCGATGTCGGACCGGTTGCGAAAAAGCCGGGTGTGGGCAATGTCGAACGACACGCCCGGGTTACAGGTGGCAGACCGGCACGACATGACGTAGATCAAGTCGTGGGACAGTTCATCGGCGACCGGAAGCTGCTCGAGGAGACGGCGCAGGCGGGTCAGGTTCTCGGCGTCGAACCGGTCATCGGCATCGAGCCAGAAGATCCAGTCGCCGGTCGCCTGGCGGCGACCGAAGTTCCGGGCGGCGGAGAAGTCGTCGCACCAGGTGAAGTCGTATACGCGGGCACCAATCGCTTCGGCCACGGCGCGAGTGCCATCAGTCGAACCGGTGTCGACAATGACGATGTCATCGAAGAGTTGGGCCAACCCCGCAAGGCTTCGCGGCAGGTTGTGCTCCTCGTTGCGCACGATCATGCAAAGCGAGACCCGCTGGCGCATTTTCGCTCCCGAGTAGACAAGCAAGCACCAAAGATGGCGCGACATTGACGGCCGCACTAAATTGCTATTCGATACGAGATGTACACATCGGACACCAAGAGTTACCCTATTACGCCACGGGTTTCTAAGTGAACCCACGAGAGAATATCGGGGTTCTGCGTGAATGGCAATAGGTATATCTCTTATTTTTTGGCCGAACGTCTGCCTTTTGGGGACGCTCGAATTGATTTGATGCGGTAGCAGCCCTGCTGTCAGGGCGAAATCAGGTGGACGTGGGCGAGCGATTCGGGCGTGATCTGGAGGGTCTCGACGTGCCCGTCGGCGAAGACGACGTTCATCCGCCGGTTGTGGCGGAGCAGGTCGAAGTTCTCCGAGGAACTGGCCCGTGGGGTGTTGTTCAGGGCATCGGTCAGGGTGGCGGTACCGACGCCGTTGAGGCTTGGGGTCCAGGTCATCCAACCGAAGGGCATCAAGGGGTCGGCGATCGTCGTGCGTGGAACGCCGTCGGTGAAAAGGACGGTCTCCGGCGGGCGGGTGATACGGGCCAGCTTCCCGGACAGTCGGTTGCGAGCGAACGCCGGATTGTAGTGATGCCCGAAGACGCCTTCGTTGATGACGTAATCGGAATTGGTCGCCCAGGCGATGAAGGTTTGCCTGTCGGTGGCTACGAGCATCATGGTCGCCTGACCCTCGACGGTATTGTCGCCGGGGGCGGTGCCGACGGTCGCTTTGTCGTAGGAATTCGTGTCCGGGCAGGTGAAGTGCCGCCAGGCACCGTCCTTGGCATTTAACGCCTGGTCCAGCGCGTTCCAGTCGTTGCGCGGGAGGTCGGCAACACCCAGATGTGGGGCGAGCGCGGCGATGAACGGGACGAGGGTTAGGATGTTGAGGCTCGGAATTTTGGCATAGCTGTAGTGCCGGACGCTGTCGTCGCCGAGGGCGCTGGGGAGGACATAGACCGACGACGTGTCCTGCACGGTGATTCGTCCGGCCAGTGGAAGGTATCCGCCCCGCTCGGCCGCATTGGCCAGCGTCGCCTGCCCGATGCTTCGCAGATTCGCACAGCACTGGACGACACGCGCCTGCTTTCGGATGCCGCTGGAAACAGAAAGCACAATGGAGATCAGTACCGCGATGATGCCCGTAACGACGAGCAATTCGACAAGTGTGAACGCCGAGCTGGGTCGAGGCCTGCGAATTAGGCACCTTCGGGCAGGGATGTGGGTCGCGTCCCGAATTATAACCATAAAGGGCTGCAACACCTAGAACTTTCGAGGGATTGGCGTAGGCGGATGTGGTCCGGTGGCGGCATGGATACGCGACCGCCATGACTTTGCAGAGCGGATCAACGCAGGCCATACTGTTCAGGTCGTATTGCCGTTTCGTAAGGATTTCGAATGGAGTCGGACATTGCTTACCCAGACACCCGTCGATGAATTTCGTCGCGATCCCGCTTCCGGTGTCTGGATGCGTCCCGGCCATGAGGCGTTCAGCTATTCCGAAGGTCAGAAGGTCGAACGGAAAACCCTCGACCTGCTCGGCGCGACTACGGACCGCAGCCAGTTTTCGCAGGAACTCCTCCGGCATATCGCCTCCTGGCCGACGCTCTATCACTTCTCCCCCGCCCGGCACAACCTGCTTCGCCACCTGACGATCGGCCGGGAGCATTCGGTGCTGGAATTGGGTGCCGGCTGCGGCGCGATCACCCGGCAGCTCGGTGAGGCCGCCGGCGACGTCTGGGCGATCGAAGGCGGCCCGATCCGCGCCGCCTGTGCCGCCGCCCGAACCGCCGACCTGCCCAACGTCCGCGTCTTCTGCAGCGACTTCCAGGCGATCGACACCGGCCGGAAATTCGACATCGTCACGCTCATCGGCGTGCTCGAATACTCTCCCGTCTTCTTCAAGACGCCCGACCCGTTCCTCGACTGCCTCCGCCTTGCCAAATCCTTTCTCAAGCCCGGCGGTGTGCTTCTGCTGGCGATCGAGAACCAGCTCGGCCTGAAGTACTTCTGTGGCAGCCCGGAGGACCACACCGGCAGGCCCTTCGACGGCGTCCAGGACCTCTACAAACCTGCGGGCGTCAAGACTGTCGGTAAGGCCGAGTTGTCCCGGTACCTTGCCGCGTCCGGCTTCCCCGCCATGGAGTTCCACTATCCGTTCCCGGACTACAAGCTGCCGAGCTGGGTGCTGACCGATCGTGCCCTCCACACACCCGACTTTGACCCAGCCGCCATCCTTCGGCTCATCGAAACCACCCACGAAGGCCGTCGTCTCGCCCTGCCCGCTGACGAACGCAAAGTGCGATCCGTGCTCCACCGCAACGGCCTGCTCGCCGACCTGGCCAACTCCTTTCTCGTCATCGCCGCCGAGGAAACCCCGCGACTCTCGCCCCCGGAACTGCTCGCCGCCGGCTACGTCACCGATCGACAGCCTTGGTTCAATACCCGCACGGCGATGGTCCTGGGCGACGGCGGACAGATCCTCGTCCGCAAGTCCCGGCTGATCGACGTCCAACCGCCTGCCGGCACCAAGCTCACGAATGTCGTCGGAACGGAGGCCTACCGCACCGGTCCGCAACTCGAACATCTCGTTGTCGACCTCCTCCAGCGTGGCGACTTCGACGGTGCGATCGCGCACCTGCGGTCCTGGATCGATCACCTTCTCAAAGTCGGCGTGGTCGCGATTGACCCAACCGATAAGTACCAGTCCCTCCTCAAGCCCGACTTCTTCGACTGCACGCCGCCCAACCTGATCATCAACGGCGTCGGCTTGAAACAGATCGACACCGAATGGCACTACGCCGGTGCGATGCCGGTACGAACACTGGCGCTGCGCTACCTGAAAATGCTGGCGTCGCGCGAGCAGGCCATCTTCCGGAAACATCTCGCGGGCAAGACGCCAGCGGCGATCCAGTTGCTTAACAAACTCGGTATCGATTTCACCCGCGAACAGTACAGCCAGGCGTCGGAACTGCTGCACGAGCTCAACGCATCGATCGTCGCCCCCCATCGCGGCCGACTGCCAGACCACAAAAAGAAGCGACGGCGATCGCTTCTGTCTCGTCTGCTACGGCGGAAAAAAGAATGATTTCGCCTGGCACCTCCCGCGTCGTCCTTCGGAAAGCCTTGGGATGACAACCTGACGACTTCTTCGTGCAATGTCACGCCCCCGCGGAAAGTCTTGACGACCGATGGCAAGGTTCTCCTGTTGCTCACACGCCACCTTTGCTTACCTTTGTCGGCGGCGCAGGCGAATGGATCGCCCCCGCCGTGAAACATGGAGGTTTGCCACCGCATGAGCAAGGTCCGCTCCTACGCGTTCGTCTTCGTCTGCCAGGCCGGCGTGCTGGAGAACAAGGCTTTGCTGCTGGCGGCGTCGCTCAAGCGTTTCCTGCGCTGCGAGCATGAACTGATCGCCGCCGTCCCGTCCCCCGCCGCCCGCTGGGGCACCCTCGCCGCCGACACCACCGCCCTGCTGCACGACCTCGGCTGCCGCATCGAGCCGATCACCAACCTCGTCGCCGACGACTACCCCATCGGCAACAAGATCTCCTGCATGCTCCTCAAGACGACGATGGACCGGCTCGTCTTCATCGATTCCGACATCCTCCTGACCGGGCCCTTCGACGGCGATCCGGCGTTCGACTTTCCCGTTGCCGCCAAGGCCGTCGACCTCGCCAACCTCACCGAGTACCGCCAGTGGCGGCGGGCGTATGCGGCGATGAAACTCAAGCTCCCCGACGACCGCGTCGCATCGACCGTCTACGGCCAGCTCGTACACCCCTACTTCAATGCCGGCCTGATCGCCGCCGACCCCACCAGCGGTTTCGGCGACGCCTGGCTCGAATCCTGCCGCCGCATCGATGCCAAGTGGGGCGTCCGTCTGAAGCGGCCGCATCTCGATCAGATCGCGCTGCCCGTCGCGATCAAGAAACTGAAGCTTCCCTATGCCTGCCTCGACGAGCGCTACAACTACCCCGTCCACATCAAGGCCATCGACTACGCCCGGCCGCCGCTGTTCGCCCATTACCATTCGCCGCCGGTCCTTCGGCGGGAGCCGATGCTGGTCGACCTCGCCCGCGACCTCTGCAACGAACGGCCGGCCCTGAAGCAGCGCATCGAGGCCGACCCGGAATACGCCCCGCTGCTGACCAGTGGTGTTGGCGGTGCGGTCGTCGCGCCAGCCGCGGCCGGGACGGCTGCACTACAACCCAGTTCGCCCCACCGGACGCCGACCCCCGAACTCATCATCACCGGCTTCCCGCGGAGCGGCACCAGTTACCTCTGCAACCTCCTCCACCGCTACGAAAACTGCGTCGTCCTCAACGAGCCCGACGGCATCAGCCGGCCATTGCGCAAGGAACTCATTCCCTACGGCGTCGGCGCGTTCTACCGCGACCAGCGCCGCGAAATCCTCGAACGCCGGCCCATCCTCAACAAGCTCAAGGACGGCAAGGTCACCGACGAAACCATGGAAGCCAACGAGCAGACCCAGTATCTGCCGGCGGTGACCTCGCGCGACTTCGTCCTCGGCGTCAAAAGCCCGCTCGGCTTCCTGAGCCGCCTGCCCGCGATGCGCCGCGCCATGCCCGCGGCCAAGCTCATCGTCTGCATCCGCAACCCGTTCGATGTCATCGCCAGTTGGAAGACCACGTTCTCGCACCTCCTTTCCGCGGACGTGAAGAAGATGAGTCACGGCGGCTTGCGCGACCCGTTCCTTTCCGACCGCCAGCGCCGCGCCCTCGTTGACGTCGGCCAACTCAAAAATCCCGCCTGGCGTCGGGCGGCGTGGTGGCGCTACCTCGCCGACCAGATCCTCGACGCCGTCGCGATGTCCGGCGGCGCCAACGCCGGCAGCGCCGGCCTGATCGTCGTGCCGTACACCCAGGCGGTGACCGACCCGATGTCGGTGATGGGCCGGATCTTCGAAGGGTTCAACCCTGGCACGCTGAGAGAACCGATCGAACCCTCCACCGTCCGCGCCGGCAAGCGCGACGCCCTCGACGCCGAGGACCTTCAAGCGATCCGCGCCGTCTGCCTGCCGACGGCGGCGCTGCTGGGGGTCGCTCAGTAGGTCGTCCATCAACCCTCCCGATGCACGGGTCAGTTTCGAAGCAACGCAGACGCGTCACATCGCCGAACGATCCCGAGATCGCCTCCTGTCCCCTCCTCCGGTACTCCGGGGGAGGGCTAGGGTGGGGGTTGTGGCCAGGTCGCGCTCCCATGCGCTGCTCCGTTGCCGAACGAACCCAAGAATGAGGTCGAACGCCGAACATCGAACGTCGGACGCCGCGCGGTCTTCTGCCGAACGAACCCAAGAAGCTTCTGCCGAACGAACCCAAGGCGACACCTCCCCGCCGCCACACCGGCGACGCTCCCAGACGCCCGTTCCCAAAACAGACCACCCCGCGCGATCACATCGATCGCCCGAGTCCGTGAATCCGCCTGGAGCCAGTGCCCGGCCGAACGCCAAAACATCAGCACGCCCGCGACGACGAGCGCGCGGGAGGACGTTCCACAAGGCATTCCGATTCATAGCGCCCGGCCGACGATTCGCAGGCCGATCGCGTCTGATCCTCCCCGTCAAGGGCCGACAGACCTGAAGAACCTATCCGTGGAGTCCACACCAGCACCGCCGGATCACACCCGTCGGGTGGCGCACGGAGAGACGCAACCAGGCTCCCGCGGAACCTGGTAACGCCAGTATATAAGTACGGTATATGTTAAGTACGGGCGTGTGGATTACAAGTGGAATCCGCCCTCCCGCCCCAGGGTCGGTCCCCGAAGCCGGGTCGGCCCCCGCCGCCATGTCGCGGCGGTGAGGCATCACCACGGGCAGCAGAGCACCGCAGCCCATGGCACCCGAAAAACACGCCAGTGCCGAAAATCTGCGCTACACCCGACTCCCCCCATCACCTCAAAAACTGGCTTGACAGGGGGTCGCGCCTACCGGATTCTTTCCGGGTCAGGTCGACTAGGTGGGGCATTGACACGTCCCGATCTCACCAACTTGCTCTCGTGCTGGAGGCCTCACATGATTGCTCGTCGCATCACGTCATTGTTCTGCTTGACGGTCCTCAGCGTAGCAACTTTGCGCGGGCAGGTTGCGGTCGAGACGGTCCCCGACGACCTCGCGGCGGCGAAGGTCGCTCATCAGGAGAGCCGCAGTGCCGCCAAGACCGCACTCACGCAGGCGATGGATCGGCTCATCCGGACGGCTGCTGCGGCGGGAAACCTCGAAGAACTGAAGGTCCTCACCGCGCACAAGGATGCGTTCGTCACGGCTGGCATCCTGCCGAACCTTGCGACGCTCTCGGACGCCGTCGCGCAGTATTCACTGGCAATGCGAAAGGCCGACGGACAACTCGTCGGTGCGTACGAAACCGCTATCCAAGCCTACAACGACGCCAAGAAGTTTGACGCCGCGCTGAACCTCCGCAAGGAGCGCCAGCAACTGCTCAGCGGTCAGCCTGACGGCCCTAATGCCGATTCTCCCGAAGCGGTCGCGATGCTGCTCGATCGTGCGAAGTCCGACTATCGACGATCGGTCGATGAGTCGCGCACCGCGTACGTAACGGTCATCTCCACGAGGATCACCGCCATGACCGCCGCCGGCGATCTCAACGGCGTCAAGCGGCTGACGGACGCCAAGGCGGCCGCGGAGGCCGACAACACGCTTCCCGACGGCACCAACGACTCGCAGGTTCTGGGGGCGCGCAATCGGTATTCCGCCGCCGTTCAGCTGGCGAACCAGAAACTCACCTCCGCATACCGCGACGCCATCCGCAATTTCACTCGGCTGAAGTACCTTGATCGCGCCGAGGCGGTCCAGAAAGAGATGGAGGCGATCGGTCTCACCACCACCCGCGGGGACGGGGCGGCGCCGGCGTCGCCGGGCGTTTCGACGGATGTCTCCTCAAAGCTTTCGCGGACCCTGCCGGCGTTCCTGGCCGCGGTGGGAACCTTCGGCGCCGAGAAGGTGGGCATCCGCCCGGCGAAGGATTGCATCATCGCAACCCGGACCGCCGACTTCCTGTCGAAAGACTTCGTCTTCGACATGCACGTAGAGGTGCCCAAGAATGACGAGTGGGTTGTCGTCGGCATCGGCGACACGACCGAAAAGGGCTCGATTCGGGTCGTCATCCGCAACGACCACGGACACGGGCGTCAGGCATTTCTGACCCTGGGTGACACGTGGGGCAAGTCGTTCGGCAAGGTCCGCTCCGAAGAGCCCTATGTCGTTCGCTTCCAGCGCATCGGCGGACCGGTCACGGTCTCCGTCGGTGCGATCGAAAACGGCAAGTTCGTCCCGGAGATGACCCAGACGGTGAGCAACCCCCTCGTTGCCAACCCGAACGTGTCGGAAAAGCGGGCCAAACTCTACTTCTCCGGGCAGGTCGTGTTCACCGAAGTACGGCTGGCGACGGGCGTCGCCGCGGTCGGCGCCTCCGGTTTCGGCGGCGCGACGGTCCGCTCCCCCGATGCGCCAGTCAGGTTCCCCGAGCCCGGCGCCCCCAAAGCACAACCCGGAGCGAAAGATCCCGCCGAGGGGGCGTTCCTGCTGAACAACCCGAAACTCCCGCCGGACTTCATCGCGACCGGAACGTTCAGTGTCACCGCCGAAGGGATGTCGATTCCGGACGGCGGGACGAAGATTGTCACCAAGGCCGAGGACTACCTGTCGAAGGATTTCGTCCTGGATCTCTGGGTGAACGTGCCGAAAACCGAATGGGTGGTCGCCGGTCTGGGAGACATGACCAATGAAGGATCGCTGCGGGTCGTGATTCGCCCGAACGGCGACTCGCCAGCAGGCGTCGCCCTGACGCTGGGAGACGAGTGGGGCAAGTCGATCGGCTCGGTCCGTACGCCGGGGCCGCGTGTGATCCGATTGGAGCGGCACGGCAAGACAGTGACCGTGTCGGTCGGTGTCTTCACGAACGGCGCGTTCGAGCCGGAAGTGAGCCGAACGGTTCAGGACGTCAAAGCCGCCGTCGCGCAGTTGTCGGAACGGCGGGCGAAGCTGTTCTTCACCGGCAAGTCGGTGTGGACGAAAGTGCGGCTGGTGACGGGCGACGCGGCGAATGTCATCGCCCGGGTCGAGTCGCCAGCGACACCGAAGCCGGTGATCGTCGATACGACCGCGAAGCCGGCCCCGGAGCCCGCCCCGGCGAATCCGCCGGCCCAGGCGAATCCCACCACGCCTGCTGTGCCCGTCAAGCCGAACCCGCCGAAGCGCACCGAGATCACCGTTACCGCGAAGAACCTTCCGCGGAGTCCGGTGTCCACGGGTATTCAGCTGAAGGCGGGCGACAAGATCGTCTTCGAACCGAACCTGACGGACAAATGGAAGAGCGGGAAGGACGAGCCGTACGACTACCGAGGCCGTGTGGACCGGAATAAGGGCTTCATGGCGATGCACTGGCGGATCGGCAAGAGTGGAGGCCGGGTAACCGCAGGTGCAACGATCGCAGCGCCCGAGGATGGCGAGTTGCTCCTGTACTGTGAAGACGACAAGTCCGCCGACAACTCCGGCCAGATTCGGGTCGTGGTTGTGCTGCCGTGAGGGTAGTGTCTGCGGCCCTCCCCGTGTCGCACGTCCAACCCCGCGCCTTGCCGCGTTCGGCGCCATCAGCGCGACTGCCGCGTTCTCTGTGGTCGGCTGGATCTATCGCCCCTTTTCTTCCCCTCAAGGAATGCACCCCATGAGTCTCGCAGAAAACGGGAAACGTCGCCGTCGGCCATCCGGGATCTCGCCGGGTTACATGCGGGCGTTCTGGTCGCGGATCGAACCACTGGAAACGCGCCGTCTCTTCGCCGACATCGCGATCGCCGCAGGCGACGTCGCCGGTCTGGTGACGGCGATAGGCGTGGCAAACGCCAACGGCGAAGCCGATGTGATCTCTCTGGCGGCGGGCTCGACTTACACGTTCGCGACCGCGATCGATTCGAGCTTTGGGGCTTCGGCGCTGCCGGCGATCAGCAGCGAGATCCGAATCGAGGGTAACGGCGCTACGCTGAAGCGTGACTCCACCGTCGCAAGCCTGCGCCTGGCTCGCATCGTCGCCGGCGGTGACCTGTCGCTGGCGAATCTCACGTTGCGGGACTTTCGAATCGTCGGCGGCGACGGCGCAACCTTCCAGGAGACCGCCAGCGAAGCCGGAGGCGGCGGCGGCGCGGGCATGGGCGGCGTCTTCTTCAATGAGGGGACGCTGAAGATCGTCGGCAGCACGCTGACCGCCAACGCCGCGGTCGGCGGCAAGGGCGGGGACGGCGGCATCATCCAGCTCGCTCCGACGCCATCGGGCGGCGGAGGGGGCGGCGGCATCGGCGGTAACGGCGGCGCGGGCGCGCTGGGCGGCGGCGGCGGTGGCAGCATTGGCGCAGGCGGCAACGCCACCGACGGCAACGGCGCGCCCGGCGGCTCCGGAGGCTCCGGCGGCCAGCCCGGCGACAACGCCGCCTCTACATCCGACCTCGGCGGCGCTGCGCCCGGGGCGGGCGGCGGCGGTGGCGCGGCCTCGGCGCCCGGCGGCGCGGGTGGACACGGCGGTGGTGGCGGCGGCGGTGGCGCCAACGGCCACGGCGGCGCCGGCGGCTTCGGCGGCGGTGGTGGCGCCGGCGGAACACTCGGCACCGGCGGCATCGGAGGATTCGGCGGCGGCGGTGGTGGTGGCGGCGACGGCGCGCTCGGTGCCGACGGTGGCTTCGAAGCCGGCGCTGGCAGCCACGGCCTCATCGAAGACATCGATCGACCCGGCGGCGGCGCAGGAGGCGGCGGCGCGGGCTTCGGCGGCGCGATCTTCAATAACGAAGGCACCGTCACCATCGTCAACAGCACCTTCACCGCAAACGCCGCGCAAGGCGGTGCCGGTGGAACCGCGGCCAACGGCGACGACCAGCAGGACAAGGCGTCGCCGGGGTCGGGGATCGGCGGCGCGATCTTCAGCCGCAACGGGTCCCTGACCATTGCCAACAGCACGCTGTCGGCCAATACCGTCTCGGTGAATCGCGGCCGCAACCTCTACGTCCTCAGCGACGGCGCGGGCAAGACGGCTTCGGCCAGGCTCACCAACTCGATCGTCGGCCAGCAGGACAACAGCATCACCGACGTCGACGCGCTCGACTACAACGAGGGCAACGTGCCCACTTTCGCCGGCAGCGCCAACAACCTGATCCGCAGGACCGACCTCGTCGGGCTCGGCGTCCTGGGCAGCGGAGATCCGAAACTCGGTCCGCTTCTGATCCAGGGCGGCCCGACCGCTACGATGGCGCTGCTGTCGGGGAGCCCGGCACTGAACGCCGGGAACAATTCGCTGATCCCCGGCGGCACGACCAACGACCAGCGCGGCGCGGGCTTCCCGCGCATCGTCGGAGCGCAGGTCGATGTCGGCGCGTTCGAGGCGGCCGCGGCCTCCACGCCGAAGGTTTCGATTGCCGACGTTTCGCTGGCCGAGGGGAATGCGGGATTGAAGTCGTTCACGTTCACGCTGACCCGCTCGTCCGGCACCGGGTCGGCCTCCGTCAACTGGGCGACCGCCGACGGCGCAACGCCCGGAGCGATCGCCAACGCCGGCTTCGATTACCAGGCCGCCGGCGGCACGGTTCACTTCGCCGCCGGGCAGTTGACGCGGACGGTGACGGTCAAGGTCATCGGCGACACGAATATTGAAAGCGATCAGCGCTTTGTCGTGAACCTGTCGAACCCGACAAACTTGGTCATCGACGATGGCAGGGGCACCGGCACGATTCTGAACGACGACGTCCCCCCGCCGACACTGTCGATCAGCGACGCGAGCGTCACCGAGGGAAACAGCGGTTCGAAGACGGTTCAGTTCACCATCTCGCTGGACCGGAAGATCAATCAGCCGGTGACATTCAAGTACGCCACGGCTCCCGGCAGCGCAGCCGCGGGAATTGACTTCGTCGCCAAGGCCGGGACCGTGACCATTCCCACGTTCGCGAAATCCGTGATCGTGACCGTCGCGGTCAACGGCGACCTGCTCGTCGAACCGAGCGAGACGTTCTCTGTAAACCTCAGCGCGTTGACGGTGGCGGTCATCGGCGACGGCAACGGCGTCGGCACGATCGTGAACGACGACACGCCGGCGATCCGCATCAGCAATGCCCCGAGCGTGATCGAGGGCAACAGCGGGACAAGGCTGATGAACTTCACCGTGACGCTTGATCGCGCTTCCAACACGGCAGTCAGCGTGAAGTTCGCGACCGCCGACGGGACGGCCACGACCGCGCTCAACGACTACCAGGCGACGAGCGGGACCATCACCTTCGCCGCCGGACAGACGAGCAGGACGATCTCGGTGGTGATCAACGGCGACACGATCAAGGGCGTGAACGAGACGGTGTTCGTGAATCTTACCAGTCCGATCGGCGCGATCATCGACGACGGGCAAGGCGTGGGGACGATCATGAATGATGATTGACCGACTGGTTAGCAACCAGAGCCGGACATCGCACTTCTGGCGAAGAAAGGGGGGACATACCTCTCGTTGATTCGCTTTCCGTCTTCCCTCCGCGCCGCTCTCGTCACTCCCGGCCATTGGTCGGTGGCGGGAGCTTGGCGCTGTAGTGCACCGCGCGGTGGCGGTTGTCGTCGAACGCGAAGTGCAGCCAGCGCTTGTCGCTGCTTACGAAGCCGTCGGGGTAGTTCATGCGGCCCTTGGGGCCGTCGCAGCTTTCGGCCTGCAGTACGCGCTGGTAGGGCCAGGTTTTCATGCCGTCGAAGCTGATCCATAGCGCCATGGGGCTGCGGAACTTGGGGTTAGGGTTGTGCAGGATCGCGACGGTGTCGCCGCCCAGGCCGTAGAGCGTTGCCTTGGAGCCGGGGTTGGGGATGTCGGTTTTCGTCGCGGCGGCCGGCCAGGTGCGGCCGCCGTCTTTGCTCTCGGCATAGTAGAGGACGCCGCCGAGGCGGTCGGCGCGAATGATCATGGCGATGCGGTTGTCGGCGAGTTCGACGATGTTGTTTTCGGCCCATCCGTGGTAGCGGTCGTCGTCGGTGATGCGGATGTCGCCGTGCTCGGTCCAGGTTTTGCCCCCGTCGCTGCTCATCAGCACGCCGTTGCGGGGATTGCTGACGTAATGGCGGAGGGCCTGGTGCCAGGGCTTCTCCTCGGCAGGCGGCGGCGGGACGTTGGGGCCGGGGCCGAGGTAGTGCTGGAAGGGAAGCAGGATTCGGCCGTCGCGGGTGGTGATGTGATTGCGGATGAAGGTGAAGTTGGCAAGCCGGCCGGGGAGGGGCTCGGGCCTGCCCCAGGTCTTGCAGTTGTCGTCGGAGTGCATGAGCCAGCTTTGCCAGTCGCGGCCCCAGGTCTGGGAATGAGTGGAGAAATAGAGGGTGGCACGGCTGCCACGGACGAGCAGTTCGGTGGGCCCCTGCCCCGCCGTCCTGCCCTGGCGCGGCATGCCGATGTCGACCGGCTGGAGCGGCGACCAGGTTTTGCCTTCGTCGGTGCTGCGGGTCAGGCCGATGTAGTTTTTCGGCGAGGGTTCGAAGTCGTCGCCGGCCAGCATGAACAGCGCCCAGGAGCCGTCGGGCAACTGCCGGAGCGTGGTGTCGCAGACGAGCTTGTCGGGCGTTTTGCCGTCGTAAGCGATGGAGGTGCGGTCGCTCCTGGCGTCGTCGGTCGCCTGCTGCTTCCAGTCGGGTGCGGCGGCGATTGTGGCGGGCACCGCGGCGCAGAGGAACAGGATCGCGACGGTCAGGCGGGCGCATTGGTTCATGCCTGCAGTACCCCTACGGGGGCCCCGCCGTTCGCGCGGGTGTGAAACGGCGCAACGAAAAGCCCCGGAGTGCGATCAGCACTCCGGGGCGATGGGTTGTCAGGCGTCAGTTCGCGGAGCGATCGATCAGCCTTGCGGCCTGAACGCGGGGTTGGACATCATCATGTCGCGCGGGCTGCGGGGCAGGCCGGCGGCGCTGAAGCTGCCTGTGGTCGCGGTCGGGGTGGGCTCGGGCTCGGGCATCTCCGGCGGCTCGGCCAGGTGGATGAGCTTCAGGTTCAGGTGCGGGTTGAACGCCGTACCGGCCGGGATCAGGTGGCCGAGAATGACGTTCTCCTTCAGGCCCAGCAGGCTGTCCACCGCGCCGGCGAGAGCCGCCTCGGTGAGCACCTTGGTGGTTTCCTGGAACGACGCGGCAGAGATGAACGACTCGCTCTGCAGCGACGCCTTGGTGATACCCAGCAGGAGTGTCTTGCCGCGGGCCGGACGGGGCTTCTTGGCCTTGGCCGGTTCCTTGCCGTTGGCTTCGGCGCCTTCGTTGGCGTCCTTGAACTCGGCCTTGGTGACGACGTCGCCTTCCTTGAAGTCGGTGCCGCCGGGTTCGACGACGCGGACGCTCTGGGCGACCATGTCGTTGGCCTGACGGAACTTGAACTTGTCGACCACTTCGCCGGGCAGCATCTTGGTGTCACCCGGATCGTCTACCTTCACCTTGCGGAGCATCTGGTTGAGCGTGATTTCAATGTGCTTGTCATTGATCTTCACGCCCTGCGAACGGTACACGTTCTGGACTTCGGTCAGCAGGTAGACGTGCAGCGACTCTTCGCCCTTGATGCGAAGAATGTCGTGCGGAATGATCGGCCCGCGGATGAGCGGGTCGCCGGCTTCGACGTAGTCGCCGGCGTGGACCTGGAGTTCCTTGTCCTTGGGGACGTGGTGCTCCTTTTCCATGCCGGACTCGTTCTTGACGTTGATGGTGACCTTGCCGCGGCGCTTGTCGTCGCGGAGTTCGACCACGCCGGAGATCTCGGCGAGCACGGCGGGGTCCTTCGGCTTGCGAGCCTCGAAGATTTCCGTGACACGCGGCAGACCGCCGGTGATGTCCATCGTGCCGGCCGATTCCTTCGGCTGGCGGGCGAGGAGGTGACCGGCCTCGATCTTCTGGCCGTTGGTGACTTCGATACGCGCCTTTGCGGGCAGGTAATGGAAGTCGAGGATCTTGCCGTCTGCGCCTTCGATGGTGATACGCGGGTGGCGTTCGCCCTTGTGCTCGATGACGACGAGCTTGGCGGCACCGGTGCTGGTCGAGCCCTTACGCTCTTCTTCCAGCCGGGCGGTTTCGCCTTCTTCGATGTCTTCGTAGCGGACGATACCGCCCTTCTCGGCCAGGATGGGCGTGATGTGCGGATCCCACACCACGAGCTGGTCGCGGGCTTTGACCTTTTCGCCGTCCTTGGCGATGACAGTTGCGCCGTAGGGGACCTTGAACTTCTCGAGTTCCCGGCCCTTGGCGTCGAGCACCACGATTTCGCCGTTACGCTTCAGAGCGACGTTGCGGATGGCTCCGGTTTCGTCGTCCTTCACGGGGACGGCCGCGATATCGCGGTGAGAGACGATACCGCCGTTGGTCGTCTTGATGTCGTTCTCGATGTAGCTCGACTGGGCCGCACCACCGGTGTGGAACGTACGCATGGTGAGCTGAGTGCCCGGTTCGCCGATGGACTGAGCGGCGATGATGCCGACCGCCAGGCCTTCTTCGACGAGCTGGTTGGTGCTCATGTCCACGCCGTAGCAGCGGGCGCAGACGCCGCGGGTCGCTTCGCAGGTCAGCGGCGAGCGGACGCGGATGCTGTCGAGCTTGAGGTCCTTGATCTTGTCGGCGATTTCGCCGGTGATCAGCTGGTTTTCCGAGACGATCGTCTCGTCGGTGATCGGGTTGCGGATGGTATCCCGGGCGGTACGGCCGACGATCAGCTCCTTCAGCTCCACTTCGACCGTTTCACCCTTATAGATGGTGGTCTTGGTGATGCCGTTGAGCGTTTCGCAATCGATCTGGTTGATGATGACGTTCTGGCCGACGTCGGCGAGCTTACGGGTAAGGTAACCCGAGTCGGCGGTCTTGAGTGCGGTATCGGCCAGGCCCTTACGCGCGCCGTGGGTGGACGAGAAGTACTCGAGCACCGACAGGCCTTCGCGGAAGTTAGACTTGATCGGGGTTTCGATGATTTCGCCGGACGGCTTGGCCATCAGGCCGCGCATGCCGCCGAGCTGACGCATCTGGTCGACCGAGCCTCGGGCCTTGCTCGTTGCCATCATGTTGATGGGGTTGAGGTACTTGGGCCGGTGGGCCTTCATCGCCTCTTCCTTGCCCATCGGCTTGCCGCTGTCATCGCGGTAGTCGTTGGCGAGCGCATCCATGAGGTCGTCGGTGACCTGCTTGCGGGCGTGGCCCCACAGGTCGATGAGCTGGGCGTACCGCTCCTGATCGGTGATGGCGCCCATGCGGAAGTTCTTTTCGATCTTGTCGGCCTTCTTCTGGCCTTCGTCCAGAATCGTCTGCTTCGAGTCTGGCGTACGGATGTCGGTGATGCCGAACGACAGCGCGGCGAGCGTGCTGCGCTTGAAGCCCAGGGCCTTCATGTTGTCCAGCAGCGAAATGGTCGCCGGACGGCCGAGACGCTCGTAGCAGTCGGCGATGACGCGGCTCTGGCCGGCGCTGGTCAGGGCGACGTTGTAGAACGGCATGTCCGCCGGCAGCACGTCGTTGAAGATGCAGCGGCCGACCGTCGTCAGGATGACGTTGCTCTTGAAGTGGGCGGGCTTGGGCTTGGCGACGTAGTTCACGTCGCGACGCTTGCGCTCGACTTCCAGCGCCTTCCATGCTTCGTCGATGATCGACACCGGCGACGCCTTTTCCGACGCTACGACCGACTTGCGGTTGTTCAGGCGGACGAAGATCCGCGTATGCATGTTGATCTTGCCCAGTTCCTTGGCCAGCATCGCTTCCTGCGGGCTGTTGAAAAGGGAGAACTCGCCCTTGTCGAAATCACGCTCGGCCGTGATGTAGTAGATACCGAGCACGATATCCTGCGACGGCGAGATGATCGGGCTGCCGTTGGCGGGCGAGAAGATGTTGTTCGGCGCCAGCATCAGCACGTGCGTTTCGATCTGCGCTTCGATCGACAGCGGCAGGTGGACGGCCATCTGGTCGCCATCGAAGTCGGCGTTGAAGCCTTTGCAGACCAGCGGGTGGATCTTGATGGCGTTGCCTTCGACGAGCACCGGCTCGAACGCCTGGATGCCCATACGATGCAGCGTGGGTGCCCGGTTCAGCATGACCGGGTGCTGGTAAATCACTTCTTCAAGGATGTCCCAGACTTCGGGGTCACGCCGCTCGAGCATCTTCTTGGCCGACTTGATCGTGTCGGCAAGTCCGTGCTCCTTGAGCTTGCGGATGATGAACGGCTGGTAGAGCTCCAGCGCGATCTTCTTGGGAAGGCCGCACTGGTGGAGCTTCAGCTCCGGGCCGACCACGATGACCGAACGGGCCGAGTAGTCGACGCGCTTGCCGAGCAGGTTTTCGCGGAAGCGACCCTGCTTGCCCTTGATCATGTCGGTCAGCGACTTGAGCGGGCGGTTGGACGAGCCGAGCACCGGACGACGGCAACGGCCGTTGTCGAACAGCGCATCGACGGCCTGCTGCAGCATGCGCTTTTCGTTGCGAATGATGACTTCAGGCGCGTTAAGGTCGACCAGCTTCTTGAGCCGGTTGTTGCGGTTGATGATGCGGCGGTACAGGTCGTTCAGATCGCTCGTCGCGAAGTTGCCGCTTTCGAGCAGAACCAGCGGACGCAGGTCCGGCGGGATGACCGGAATGACGTCCATGACCATCCACTCGCTCTTGTTCTCGGAGCCACGGATGGCTTCGATCATCTTGAGACGCTTGGTCAGGTCCTTGATCTTCTGCTTGCTGTTGGTCTTTTCGATGTCGGCGCGAACCTTGGCCTGCTCGGCGTCGAGGTTCTGCATACCGAGCAGCTTCTTGACCGCTTCAGCGCCCATCTCGGCCTGGAAGCGGTGCTGGTACTTCTCGTACGCGGCGCGGTACTCGTCTTCGGTCAGGATCTGCTTCTTCTTCAACGGCGATTCACCGGGGTCGGTGACGACGTAGTCCTGGAAGTAGATGACCTTTTCGAGGTCGCTGGTCTTCATGTCCAGCAGCGCGCCCAGGCGGCTGGGGAGGGCTTTGAAGAACCAGATGTGCACGATGGGGGCGGCCAGATTGATATGGCCCATGCGCTTACGGCGGACGCGCGAGTGCGTCACCTTCACGCCGCAGCGGTCACAGATGATGCCCTTGTACTTCGTGCCCTTGTACTTGCCGCAGGAGCATTCCCAGTCCCGTTCGGGACCGAAGATGCGCTCGCAGAAAAGGCCGTCCTTTTCCGCGCGGTAGGTGCGGTAGTTGATGGTCTCGGGCTTCTTCACTTCGCCGAAGGACCACGAACGGATGTCGTTCGGGCTGGCGAGCTGGATCTTGACCGAGCCGTAGTCGTTAATGCGATCGTAGACGCTTTCAGCCATGATCGTCTTCTTCTTTCGTGTCAGCACGGACTTGCTTGTCCGTGATTGGTTTCACTTCAAATCCGCGAATGTCGTTGTTCCGACGAGAACGTTTAGAGACGGCTGCCGAGACAATCACCGTGCCCACTACCAAGGCCCCTATGAGGCACACCCAAGGAAGGAAAAACCAAAGGATGTGCTCAAAATAAGGGCCGCTGGCAGTCGTCGTCATTCACGTTCTCACATCAGGTCCTTGTCCTCTTCTACAGGTCCAAGGCCCTTCTTCTTCTCGAGCTGAATGTTCAACCCGAGACCGCGGATTTCGTTACAGAGCACGTCGAACGAAACCGGCGTGCCGGCTTCGAGCGTGTTGGTGCCCTTGACCATCGACTCGTAAATCTTAGTCCGGCCTTCGACGTCGTCCGACTTGACCGTCAGGAGTTCCTGAAGGACGTAGGACGCGCCATAAGCTTCCAGACCCCACACTTCCATCTCACCGAACCGCTGGCCGCCGGTGCGGGCCTTGCCGCCGAGGGGCTGCTGCGTGATCAGCGAGTACGGGCCCGTCGCGCGGGCGTGGATCTTGTCGTCGACCAGGTGATGCAGCTTCAGCATGTACAGATAGCCGACGGTCGTCTTCTGCTCGAACGGCTCGCCGGTGCGGCCGTCGTAGAGCTGAATCTTTCCGCCCCACGGCATCTCCACGTCGAACTGACGATCGCCGAGCGTCTGGTGCGTCGCCTTGCGATCCTTGCGGCGATCGCGGACGGCCTTGTTGGCCTCTTCGACCGCCTTGTGGATCTCTTCTTCGGCGGCGCCGTCGAAGACCGGCGTGACCGCCTGCTGGCCGAGGACCTTCATGGCCCAGCCCAGGTGGGTTTCCAGGATCTGCCCGACGTTCATACGGCTGGGCACGCCCAGCGGGTTGAGCAGGATGTCGACCGGATTGCCGTCTTCTAGGAACGGCATGTTCTCTTCCGGCACGATGCGGGCGATAACACCCTTGTTACCGTGACGGCCGGCCATCTTGTCGCCGACGCTCAGGGCGCGCTTGGTCGCGACGTAGATCTTGACCATTTCGAGCACGCCCGACGGCAGCTCGTCGCCGCGCTTCATGTGCTCCATGCGGCGGTCGCGTTCTTTAAGAACCGCGACGACGCGTGGCCAGAAGCGGGAGAAGGTGTTGATCGCCTGCTCCTTGGACTCCTTGGTGCCCTTGATCCAGCCGGCCTGGAACTTGTCCTCGTTGCCGAGGACCGATTCGATCTGTTCCATGACGACGTCAACGACTTCGCTCTGGGCGACCTTCTGCTTGGTGGCCGGGTCCTGCATGATCTGCCCGGTCACTTCGTTGATCTCCGTCACCATCTGCTTGAAGATGACGATCGCCCGCTTGTTCATCTCCTTTTCGTAGGCGTCGATTTCCTTCTTGAGCGCCTTCTTCTGCTCTTCGCTCATGTGCATGCGACGGCTGAAGCGCTGGGCGCCGATGACGACGCCTTCCTCACCGGCCGGCATTTCGAGCGAGTCGTTCTTCACGTCTTCGCCGGCGCGGCCGAAGATGGCGTGGAGCAGTTTCTCTTCGGGGGTCAGTTCGCTCTTGGACTTCGGAGCGATCTTGCCGACGAGGATGTCGCCGGGGCCGACGCGGGTGCCGATCTGCACGATGCCCGCCTCGTCGAGGTTGGCCAGTGCGCGTTCGGACACGTTGGGGATGTCGCGGGTGAACTCTTCGCGGCCGAGCTTGGTCTCGCGGATTTCGACGTCGTACTCCTCGATGTGAATCGAGGTGAAGATGTCTTCCTTCACGAGCCGTTCGCTGATGACGATGGCGTCTTCGAAGTTGTAGCCGTCGAAGGTCATGAACGCGACGAGCACGTTGCGACCCAACGCCAGTTCGCCCTGATCGACGGCCGGGCCGTCAGCGATGATCTGCCCCTTCTTGACCCGCTGGCCCTTCTTGACGATGGGCTTCTGGTTCAGGCAGGTGCGTTCATTGAGGCCGTGGAACTTGCGGAGTTCGTATTCGTCGGCATTGTCGATCAGGATGCGCATCGCATCGACATACGTCACGACGCCGGCGCGCTCGGCCCGGACGACCATGCCGCTGTTCTGCGCCACGGGGCGTTCCATGCCGGTGCCGACCACCGGGGGGTCGGTCCGCAGCAGGGGAACGGCCTGCCGCTGCATGTTCGAACCCATCAACGCGCGGTTGGCGTCGTCGTGTTCGAGGAACGGGATCAGCGCCGCCGAGACGGAAACCGTCTGGCGCGGGCTGATGTCGATGTACTGCACTTCCTTGCTGAGCACGGTCGCAAGGTCGCCTTCCACGCGGGCGAGCACCATGCCTTTGCGCAGGCTGCCTTCCTTGTCGACGACGACGTCCGGCGGGGCCAGGATCGCCTTCATCTCTTCGTCGGCACGCAGCATCTTGTGCTTGCCGTTGACCTTGCCGTCGGTCACCACGCGGTAAGGCGTGATGAGGAAGCCGTACTCGTCGAGGTCGGCATAGATCGACAGCGACGCGATCAGACCGATGTTGGTGCCTTCCGGCGTCTCGATCGGGCAGATGCGGCCGTAGTGCGAAATGTGCACGTCACGCACTTCGAAGCCGGCGCGCTTGCGGTTCAGACCGCCAGGTCCAAGGGCCGACAGCCGACGCTCGTGGGTGAGCTGCGACAGCGGGTTGGTCTGGTCGACGACCTGCGACAGTTCGCCGCGGCCGAAGAAGAAGTCGATCGACGACGAGATCGACTTGCTGTTGACCAGCTCGCTGATCTTGCCGAGCTCGTTGGGGTCCTTCAGGCTCATGCGCTCCTGGACGGTGCGCTTGAGTTTCAGGAAGCCCTTGCGGAGTTCTTCGGCGGCCAGTTCGTCGATCGTGCGCAGACGGCGGTTGCCCAGGTGATCGATATCGTCCGTGTACCCTTCGCCCGACCGCAGCTTGAACATGTACTTCAGGCTGCCGACGAGGTCTTCCGAGCGGAGCGTCATCACTGTTTCAGCGACGTTCTGCTCGAACTTCCGGTTGATGCGGAAGCGGCCGACGCGTCCGAGGCGGTAACGGTTTTCGTCGAAGAACTTTTCGGTGAAGAGCGTGTTGGCCTTCTCGAGCTGCGGCGGGTTGCCGGGACGCAGCCGGGCGTAGATGCGCATCAGCGCGTCTTCATGGCTGGTCGAGTTGTCTTCGGCCAGGGTGTTGAGGACGAGCGGGTCGGTCACCTTGGTGACGACTTCGATGTTCTTCAGGCCGGAGGTCTGGATCTTGGCGAGCGCTTCGCCGACCTGCTGGCCGGGACGGAGCAGCTCTTCGCCGGTCTCGCCGTCGATGATGGGCGAGGCCGCGTAGTGCGTCGGCAGGAGGTTCGCGATCTTGACCGATTCGATCGTGTAGAACTCCTTGATGATCGCTTCGGTGGTGCTGTATTTCTTGTCCAGCGCCCGCAGGAAGGTGGTCGCGGGGATCTTGCTGCTCTGGTCGATGCGGATCGCCAGTGCGTCCTTCTTCGTCACCGAGCATTCGATCCAGCTTCCACGTTCCGGGATGATGCGGAAACCGTGGAGCGGGCGATCGCCTTCCTGGACTTCGATCAGGAAGTCGACACCCGGCGAGCGGTGGAGCTGGTTCACGATGCAGCGCTCGGCGCCGTTGATGATGAACTCGCCGCCACCGATCATGATCGGGATTTCGCCGAGGTAGATCGACTCGTCCTGGACGTCGGCCCGGTCCTTGCGGACGAAGCGCACCTGGATGCGGAACGGCATGCCGTAGGTGAGCCGCAGGGCGCGGCATTCGTCCATGGTGTAGCGGGCTTCGGAAAGGTCGAAGCTGACGTACTCCAGGCGGAGGTTGCCATCGTAGCTTTCGATGGGGAACACTTCGCGGAGAAGGGCTTCGAGTCCTTCGTTCTTTCGCTTGTCAGCGGCCACTTCCTTTTGCAGGAAACGGACGTAGCTTTCGCGTTGAACCCGGACCAGATCAGGGATGGGTAGAGCGTCGCCGCGCTTGGAGTAGTCGCGTGGCGTACGCACCTCTTGCTCGATTCGCATCAGTCTTCCTTTGTGCGAACAATGACGAGGAGCATCAAAGCTTGAATGTGTCGAGGTGGCTGGGTGGAGGGGCGTTGCGGTTGTCGCCTGGCGTTCAGAACGCGACCGCGCTACCCATTCACTTGGTTACCAGGACACAAAATTCAAGAATTCCCGCTCCTCGCGGGATGTTCCAATCAGAGAGGCCGAGACCAGCCGCGCTACGCTTTTTCGCATCCCATCCGGCCGGCAACGGATTGGCGCTTCTTTGCGTAACGGGCCCATGCGAGCGGCAGTCGGCCCCCGGCCGATACACCACACGCTTCGCCCTGACAACCGAACGACGGCCCGAAGGTTCGCCGTTCGATCAGGGCGACGCGGTTGCACGCGTCGATCGAATGCACGTCGCACATTCGAAAACTCAGTTTCCGGTGCCGAAGGTCCGCAATCGCCGCCCTAGAGCGGAAATCAGGAACTTATCGGCCGTGGCGCAACAAAGAACGACAGGACACCCCTGCCCGATTCCCGGGCGGTGTTCTGTCTCGTTACTGACGTAGTTGTAATTGCGCGTCCGCCAACTGAACCGGGAGATGGTAGTCGTTCTCTTTACCGTGTCAAGCAGAAATCCTTGCCGCGACAGAACATCAACCGCTTCTCCTCATAACCCTGGCCTCACATTCGTCACGACCAGGCTCTCCAAGAGCGGTCGAAACGACTCCAGGCCCGGGGTCGCCATCTCGGGTCTCTTGCCCATGTCGTCGTAACGCCGCAGTTGAACTGCCGACTGGTAATGAGGGTGTGATTCGAACGCGCTAGCCTCGGCGTCGTTCATCGGGCCGCCCTGCAACATCAGGCTCTGATACGAGGCGGCGGAAAGACCGGCGAGATAGGCAGGCTCCTTCCAGCAGAGGTATCGCTTGGCGGCGACATGGAGCCGGACCGGGTCGACCACCTTGGCGGGAAACCATTCGGACAGCACGTGGGCACCGAGGTCTTCGTGGTGGGCATCGATGCCGTGACCGGCGACGTCCTCGCCGAGGTCGTGCACGAGGTGGCCGTAGTCGTGTAACACGCAGGCCGCGACCACATGGTTGGGCTCGCCGGCGGCCTGCGCGAAGGTCGCGCACTGCAGGGCGTGCTGCTGTTCGGTCACGTTTTCGCCGTAATGGCGGTGCCCCCGTTCCCTGAACGTCTCGAAGATCTCATTCACCACGTCTGTCGGTGTCATACCGCGGGACGCTAGTCCTCGAATGTGCTCCCCGCAACCCTCTTAGTGAAACCTTGCATTCCAAGGACGTGCGCTCGACCGCCGGGCTCTTAATGAGGTCCGATTGCCAGCTTAATGCAGCCCTTGCATCGGGAGAGTCTTCTTCCCGCACAGTTCGCCGACGGATTGTTGACCGGGCAACTCGGGCGTTGGCCCGGCGGCGGTCCGTCTACTCCCTGTGCTCCACTTGAGGCAATTATCATGGCGGTTTCCGCGCTTCGCTTCTGGTCTCTCGTTGTGGCTTCCGCTCTTGCGCTGGCGGTCGGTTGTGACTCTCAGTCGGGGCGGAAAGATGCCCCGACAACCCAGCGTGCCGACGCGGCCGGACTGAATGACGGCTCCGCCGAGCGGCCTCTTCGTGTGGTGCTGGTGCCGGCCGATGGCGGCACCGAGCAAGGCACGATCGCCGACTTCCAGCCCGTGTTTAACGCGGTCTCTGCCTCGACCGGACTGAAGTTCGATCTCAAGGTCGCAGCGTCCTACGACGCGGTCGTACAGGGCATGACCAACGAACGGGTTGACGTCGCGTTCTTCGGCCCGGTTACCTACCACCGGGCCCGACAAGCCGGTGCGGCGGAACTGCTTGCCGTCGCGGTTGAGAAAGGGGAATCGGTCTACTTCTCCGGGATCTTCGTGCCGGCCGATTCGACGGCAAAAGTCCTCGGCGACCTGAAGGGCAAGTCCGTCGCGCTGGGAGACGTCAATTCGACCAGCAGCTTCTACTACCCGATCGCGATGCTGATCGCCGCCGGTGTCGATCCGGTGAAGGACCTCGGAAAGGTTTACATCACCGGCAGTCATGCCAATGCCCTGGCCGCGCTGTCGGCCGGCAAGACCGACGCCGCCGGGTGCGCCTTCAACAGCTTCGAGAAGGCCGTCACCGACAAGCAGATTGACCCGACCAAAGTGCGCCTGCTGGCCAAGAGCGAGCCGATTCCCTACCCCCCGCTTGCCATGCACCGAAAGCTGCCGCCGGAACTGAAGACCAAGCTTCGCGACGGCTTTAACGGCATCCACAAGCAGCCGAGTGTCAAGCCCGAGATGATCCGCGGTTACGGCGGCAAGAAGGTCGATCGCTACAACGCCGACTATCCCGAATCCGAGTTTGACGCCGCGATGGCAAAACTCGCCGCCGTGACCGACGCGCTCAAGGGCGAGATTCTCAAGAAGGCCGGACAGTAGTCGGCAGGTGTGCGTCGCAGCTTGCCGAGTCGATCCGCCGTCGTCTGTTTCATCCTCCATGGTTACGTTCAGGAACATCACCAAGACATTTCCCGGCGGGACGAGGGCGATCGACAACGTGTCGCTGAGCGTTCCGCCCGGTCAGTTTTGCGTCATCCTCGGATCCAGCGGGGCCGGCAAATCGACGCTGCTTCGCGCGGTCAACGGCCTGACCGAACTGCAGGCCGGAGTCGATGTCGGTGAAGTACGCGTCGGCGACACGACCGTCTCGCCCCGAACCCTTCGCGACGTGCGGCGACGCGTGGGCATGGTTCACCAGCAGTTCAACCTCGTCGCCCGGCTCACGGTGATGGACAACGTACTGGCCGGCGCACTGCCGGAGGTTTCGTTGCCGAGAACGCTCTTGCGGCTGTTCCCTCGCGACCTCCGCCGCAAGGCCTGCGTTCTGCTCGCGGAAGTCGGGCTCGGCGAAGAGCATCTTTATCGAAAGGCTTCGAAACTGTCCGGCGGCCAGCAGCAGCGGGTCGCGATCGCGCGGGCGCTGATGCTCGACCCGCCGGTACTTCTTGCCGACGAGCCGGTGGCGAGCCTCGACCCGCAAACGTCGTCTTCGATTCTCGAGCTGCTGCGGCACAGCACCCGGTCTCGCGGTACGACGGTCCTTTGCTCGCTCCACCAGGTCGACCTGGCGATCAAGTTTGCAGATCGCATCGTCGCGATGAAGAACGGGAAGGTGGTGTTCGACGGTCCCCCCGAAGTGTTGGCCGCGTTGGGCGTCGACTCGATCTATGGCGGCGAACTGCTGGCCTCGCCACCGCCCGCACCCTCATCCGATGAGACCGGCGGTAACAATCCCCGCTCGTCGGCCCTTACGCCGCAGATGGCGATCCCATGAGCACTGTCTCACTGCCGACCACAAGCCCGCCCGACGATCTCCGGCCCAAGCCTGGCGATTGGAATCTGCGCCCGGGAATCTCCAAGCGGTGGTTCCTGCTCGCCGCGCTGGTGGCGCTGTTGCTTGCATTCTCGGCCCGGCGGACGGAATTGGATCGGGCGGCGGTCATGACCGCCGAAGGTGCTGTTCATATCGCCGGTATCGGCCAGGAGGATGGTGTTTCGCGCGGCTGGAGACTGTTCTGGAGTGCGGCGTTGCCGCTGGTGCTCGCGGAAAAGACGGAAGTCTCACGGATCGACGGCTTCGACCCCGCGCACCTGCCGCCAAACAGCTATCTGATCTCCGAACCGGTGCGAGAATACGACGTCGCCACCGGAAAGTACGTCGAGGCCGGCGTAAGGCAGTACCTGATCGAGCCGCTGGGATACCTGACACGCGTCTGCCTGCTGATGCTCAAGACGATCGAGATGGGCCTTTGGGGCACCCTGCTCGCCGTCCTGATCGCCGCCCCGCTCGGCGTGCTCGGTGCTCGCGGCTATTCGCCGCATCCTGTCGTTTACACCGCTGCCCGGGGCATGTGCAGTTTCAGTCGCAGCATGCCGGAACTCATCATCGCGATGTTCTTTGTTCTGCTGTACGGGTTCGGCCCGATTGCGGGTGTGCTGGCGCTGGGCATCCATAGCTTCGGCTTTCTCGGGAAGTTCTTCGCCGACGATATCGAGAACGCCGATGCCGGACCCCAGGAGGCACTCCGCAGCACCGGGGCCGGCGGGCTGAAGGTGCTTCGGATGTCGGTGCTACCGCAGGTTCTTCCGCAGTACGTAGCCTACGTACAGTACATCCTGGAGCGGAACGTCCGGTCGGCATCTGTGCTAGGCATCGTCGGGGCCGGTGGAATCGGCATGGAATTGAAGGGCCGCTGGGACATGTCCAACTTTGGTCACGTGACCACGATTCTGCTGGTGGTCTTCGCGACGGTACTCACGTTGGAGTTTCTGACCCAGCGCATTCGGAAACGGTTGATGTGACGTGCAATGCCTGCACCTCCGGCCCATTCCTGACTTACGCCAGTTCGCTGGCATTCGGATCAAAGCACCGCAACGCCCAGGCAGCCACCATGACATCCGCCCAAGCCGCTGTTTTCTCAGTTCCTGGGACTCATCCGGTCCTTCAGTCCGTCGCCCTTCCGCGACTTGTATCCGGCGAAGCGCTGGTTCGCGTGAGCTGCTGCACGATCTGCGGTAGCGATGTTCATTCGTGGACGGGTAAACGACAGACGCCCTTGCCGACGATACTCGGCCACGAGATCGTCGGCGTCGTTGAAGGTCTGGGCTCCGATGAGCCGCCGGTCGATCTCAACGGCGAGCCGCTCGCCATCGGCGACCGTATTGTCTGGGCGGTTGTCGCGTCCTGCGGTCGGTGCGACCGTTGCGTCGCGGGAATGCCGCAGAAATGCAGGTTCGCCTGGAAGTACGGACATCAGGCCCTGAACGACGTGGTGCCCGGACATCAACACACAGCACCGCTGAGTGGCGGACTGGCGACCCATTGTCATTTGGTGCCGGGGACGGCTGTCGTGCGTGTTCCCACCGGCGTGCCCGACGAACTGGCCTCGACCGCCACCTGCGCTGGCGCGACCGTCATGAATGCACTGGCCGCTGCGGGCGAGCTCAAGGGGAAGCGATTGCTGGTCACCGGGGCGGGGATGCTCGGGCTTCTGGCCTGTGCCGCGGCAGGTTTGCAGTCACCCGCATCGACGACCGTCGTCGATCTGAACGTAGGCCGCTTGAACGACGCCCGGCGGTTGGGCGCGTCGCTCGGATCGACCGAGGTGCCCCAGGGTCAGTTCGACATCCTCATCGAATGCACCGGGAACTCGGCACTGACGACCGCCGCCATCAGCAGGCTGGACCTCGGCGGGCGGGCGATTCTCGTCGGCGCGGTGTACCCCGACGACCCTCTACCAATTGATGCGCAGTCGATCGTCCGCCGACTGATCACCATTCGGGGGATCCACAACTACACGGCACAGGATCTCGCGGCTGCTTTGTCGTTCTTTGCCGGGAGCGACGCGTCGGCGCTGTTCAAGGATTTGATCGGGCGACGGATTCCATTGTCGGATGTCGATTCATGGGTGAGCGAGAGTGAGAAGGGTTCGGCCGCGCGCGTCGCCGTCATCCCGTAAGCCACCGCACGCCGAAGGGGGAAAGTGCGGGAAACCCTCGCGTAACGTTCACGCAACGTTAAAGGAGCAGGTGCGACAGCGTTAACACTTCGGACGGACAATGGGCGGATAATGAACCAAGCAAGGATCGCTCCTCCGTATTCCGCCGTTCGTTCCAAGGCCCGGGGCTTCACGCTGGTGGAGTTATTGGTTGTGATCGGGATTATCGCCGTTCTCATTGGCATCCTGCTGCCATCGCTCAATCGGGCTCGTGCTGAGGGACGGGCGATCAAATGCGCTTCGCAGTTGCAGCAGATCGGCGTTGCCGTGCAGCTCTACATGACCCAGAACAAGGGCTTCATCGGCCAGTGGCGGAACTCGACGAACTGGCAGGATCCGCTCAACATGTCGCGGATGATCGATCCGAACCACACAAATGCCTACTGGGGCGTTCTTTACGCGACTGTTGGCAATCTTCCCAAGGTGCTCTTCAACTGCCCTGATGCCACCGACGGCGAAAACGGCGACGGACTTACCTTCGCCCAGGGATCGATTTACACCTCGTACGCCCAGAACTGCTACGGCGGCAACAACGGTGGCAAGCGCGGCACCGACGCGTTTAGGCTTTCGACCTTCGGCGACAAGGACGAGATCGCGCTGTTCCACCGCAAAAACAACACCTGGGAAGGCCGTAACCTTGCCAGAATGCGGCACTCGTCCAAGACGATCTTCGCCAACGACGGCTACGAGAGCGTGACCGACGGCAACGGCGACACCTTCAACGACTGGTACCAGTGGGTCGACCCCGACCGCTCCCTCGAATACCTGCGTCATAACAAGCGGGCGAACGTGCTCTTCGGCGACAGCCACGTCGAACGCCTCGGTCGCGACGAACTTTCCGAAGAACGTCTCTACACCGGCAAGGGCTGGTGAGCGCGGGGGCTATTGCGTTCGTCCCCCCTGCACTGGCTTTGCGCGTGCACTACTAGCGGTGAATCCCTGGAAGGCGATTACCGGTTCCACGGCATCTTCGCCAGTAGAAGGCCCATACCGCACCAGTCGGTGATGCCGGCAAAGACGAGCCCGGCACCGACGAACGCGCTCAGGCCCAGTAGCGCGGGATGCACCAGCACCCCAAGCAACACGCCCAAGACCACCAATGCCCCGGCACCGATCCGGACTTGCCGCTCCAGGCTGATGGCTCGGCGGACGCCCTTCACGACGGGAAGTCCCGACCGTTGCCACCCCTCCGTTCCGCCGGCAATGCTCGAAACATTCTTGCACCCGGCCTTGATGAACGCCTCGGCCGCCTTGGCCGCGCGCGCCCCGGATTTGCAGATGACGTAGACGGGCTTCTCCCCCGCCGTCCCCATCACTCCCCGCACCGCAACGTCGTCGAGCCGATCCAGCGGAAGCGTCCTGGCACCGCGGGCGTGCAACTGTTCGAACTCGGCTGGCGTGCGGACATCCAGCAGTTGGATCGATGCATCTTCTTCGCAGGCGCGAAAGGCCAGCTCGGGCTGAATCGTCGGGATGTTCATGACAGTCTCCTGTTCATTTGTAGGGCTCGATATCAACGACAACCGCGAGCACTGTCTCAGGCTGCACTGCCTTCGGCGGCGGGCTGCGGGTTGAGGGCGTCGAGCGCCTCGGTCACCCGCGCCAGGTAAGTATAAGTGGGCCCTCCCTGCATCATGACGGCCACGCCGGCGGCCTCCAGAATCTGCTCGCGTGTCGCGCCGTGCTTCAGCGCCGCCTGCACGTGGGAGTAGATGCAGTTTTCGCACCGAACCGCCAGGCCGATCGCCAGCGCGATCAGTTCCTTCTGGGCGGTGGACAAGGCGCCGGGCTTCATCGCGGCCTGATGCAGACCGCCGAAACCCTTGATCAGCTCCGGCATCGCTTCGCGGACGGGGCGGGTGGCGCGGGCGTTGTTCTCATAATAGCTCTGTGCATTGGTGTTCATGGCTCTCCTGTAGGCCTGGATCGATTCTTCGCGGCGGACTTATCGGGATGGTGCCCCGCATGGGTCGCACCCGATTTGCTCGGTGGAATCAATCAACTGATTGACTATATTGCTAATTGGTGATATAGTCAAATCAAAGGAAGATCAAATCCATGGCCGCGAAACCGCAGACGTCTGACACCCAACCGAACCCGCGTCGTGCCAAATCCGCCGCCGCGCACAAACCGCTGGGGCATTCGCAGCTGGCGGCCGTTGCCGAACTCTTTGGCGTACTGGCCGAGCCGACCCGGCTGCGCATTCTGCAGATGCTTCAGCGCGGACCGGCAAATGTGGGACAGATCGTCGAAGCCCTCGGCATCAAGCAGGCGAACGCCTCCAAGCAACTCGGCGTGCTGGCCACCGCGGGCATCGTCGGCCGCAGCCAGGATGGCAATCGCGTCATCTACCACATCGCCATGCCGCTGGTCTTCGACCTTTGTGCCCTGGTTTGCAACGGCGTCGCCGAGCAGGCCAGGCAAAGAGCCGACGCACTGGGTTCATGAGAAAGTTCCATCGCGGTCTTCGATTCTGATCCGACTTGCGATCCGCCGCGCACCGATACTGCCGGGGCTGCTGCCGTGGTAGATTCGGGGCCATGCTCCAGCGACTGCTCACGGGAATGTTTGTCGTCATCATCGGTGCGTCAGTTCATGCGGCTGAGCCGGCGGCGGCGACGCAGAACATCGACTGGGGGTTGGAAACGCCGGTCATTGTCACGAAGCCGGGCCCCGAGTATGACGCGCAGGGGCGCGACTACGGCATGGTGATCGGCATGGACCGCACGCCCAAGGGGCGCGTCTGGGCTTGCTGGGTCGCCGGCGGCGACAACGACCACGGCTTTTTCGTTGCCGCCAGCAGCGACGACGGCGCAAAGACCTGGTCGAAGCCCCGGCTCGTGATCGACCCTTCCGATCCGCCGGGTATCCCGCGCCGTCGAACGCTCGTCGGAAACTTCTGGACCGGTCCGACGGGCAGGCTCTGGCTCTTTTTCGATCAGTCGGTCGGCTACTTCGACGGCCGTGCCGGTGCCTGGGCAATCACCTGTGACAACCCGGACGCCGATGAACCGACCTGGTCGGCCCCCCGCCGCATCTGGCATGGATGCACCCTCAACAAGCCGACCGTGCTCAAGAGCGGCGAATGGCTCATGCCCATCTCGCTCTGGACACGCGACCGCATCAACAAGCCCGAGCGTGAAACGGCGTTCAAGGAACTGGACGAGTTCCGCATGGCCAACGTCTTTGCCTCGACCGACCAGGGCAAAACCTGGACGCGCCGCGGCGGCGCTCGCTTTCCCAACACCGCGTTCGACGAACACATGATCGTCGAACTGAAAGACGGCAGGCTCTGGATGCTCGCCCGCACGAGCGCCGGCCACATCGCCGAATCCTTCTCGGTCGATGCCGGGCGCACCTGGCAGGAACCCAGGCCTTCCGGAATACGCAACCTCAGCGCGCGGTTCTTCCTCCGCCGACTGGCATCGGGCAATCTCCTGCTGGTCAAGAATGGCGGTATCGACGAGGCGTTGAAGCAGCGGTCTCACTTGTCGGCATTTCTATCGAAGGACGACGGCAAGACCTGGGAAGGCGGACTGATGCTCGACGAGCGGTCGGCGGTGTCCTATCCCGACGGCTTCCAGTCACCGGACGGCTTGATCTGGATCGTCTACGACCGCAACCGCGCGACCGACGGCGAGATCCTCATCGCACGGTTTTCAGAGAAGGACGTCGAATCGCGGCGGTTCGAATCGCCCGGTGCCGCCGAGCGAGTGCTGGTCAGCAAGCCCGAAAAGAAGAAGGCGCCCTGAAGCTACCTGCCGGTACTGCCCGGAAACGGAACCGCCCCGATGGCCTTGACAGTCATCGGGGCGGTTCTGGTTGGCGCGAGACGAGGAAGAAGGGTTACTTCTTCTCGGCCGGCTTGTTGCACTTGGTGCAGACTTCGCTCTTCTTGGCGGCTTCGACGCAGCAGGGATGCTTGCATTCCTTGCCGGCCTTGGAAGCCTTGTCACAGCAGGAGCCTTCCGTGTACTTGGGCTTTTCAGCCGGCTTCTTCTCTTCGGCACCCGCGAAAGAGCCAACCGCGAAAGCCATTGCCAACGCCAATGCGATACGTCCGAGCTTCATGGAACCCTCACCTTAAAAGGGGTAGTGAAACGATTGACCGGTTCCTGGGCGAGTCGGCTGTCGATCCCGCCCCCGGCTACTAAAAGTTACCGCTGCCGGACAGATATGTGAACGTCGATTCGTAGTTGCCGGTCAGTTGCATTAGCGACCTGATCGCAACAGCCGTCGTTGGCACAAGACGCGACGCTGGAGGATTTCAATCACGCTTCGCGGTAAACCGGAAAATGCCGGCTCACCACGGAGGACACCGAGAACACGGAGAATTCACCAGGAAGCTGCCCGAATGTGATCGGCGCAACCTGCAAGTCGAACGAATGTTGAACGCCACGACGCTCAGGGCGTTGCCTTGGGATATAGCATTTGGGCCCTTCGGGCCTGTTCGTGCCGGCGACACTTTTCATCAACTCCGTGACAGCCCGCAGGTCTCACAATGAACTCCGTGGTGAAACATCCGGTCGGCAGCCAAGGCCATCCGTAGAATCGGCGCAATCCGCGGTTCTCCTTGTGGAGCCAAAAAAAGAAGCGACCCGTCCGAATCGGACGGGTCGCTTTGGGTTCTTCACGCGAATCGCGAAGTCGGCGTTCGAGCTTACTTGAGCTCGACGGTGCCGCCCTGCTCTTCGAGCTTCTTCTTGAGGGCTTCGGCGTCGGCCTTGGGGAGGGCTTCCTTGACGACCTTGGGAGCGCCTTCGACGAGGTCCTTGGCTTCCTTCAGGCCCAGGCCGGTCGCTTCGCGAACGACCTTGATGACCTGGATCTTCTTGTCGCCGGCCGACTTGAGGACGACGTCGAAAGAGGTCTTCTCTTCTTCCTTCGCCGCCGGGGCCGCCGCGCCACCGCCGCCTGCCATCACCACCGCGCCGCCAGCGGCGGCTTCGATGCCGTGGGCTTCCTTCAGGTAGGCCGCGAGTTCGACGGCCTGCTTGAGGGTGAGACCGGCGAGCTTTTCTCCGAGAGCCTTGATGTCTTCTGCTACGTCTGCCATGGGAATCTTTCCGGACCGTTTCGTGGTCCTACGTGTCGATCCGTATTCCGCGACTTCAAGAGCCCGCCTCACACTGAGACGGTTTAACCCGCAAGGGACAGTCGATGACTGCGGAGCGGAATGTAGGGTCCGCCTGAGCGGACCAAATCAAAGTATTGAGTTAAAAGTGCTGAGTGCTGAGTCGTCGCGTCCGCCAAGGCGGCCCCAACGGCAGCGCTCGTTGCTTACGACGCCGCCGGAGCATCGGCTGCCGGAGCAGCGTCAGCCGTCGGAGCCGCCGCGGCCGGAGCCGCGTCGCCGTCGGGCGAATCGCCGCGTTCCTTGGCCTTGGTCTCGATCGTCTTGAGCACGGCACCGAGCGTGCCACCGGGGCCCTTGAGGGCGGCGGCGAGCTTCTTGCCTGGTCCGAGCAGTGCCGACAGGACGTTCGAGATCGCTTCTTCGCGAGTCGGCATCGTGCTGACGGTCTTCACACCGGCATCGCCGGTGTAGACTTCGCCGTCGAAGAAGATACCGCGGAGTTCGATCTTCTCGTTGGCCTTCTTCTCATCGAGCAGCAGGCGGGCCAGCGTCGAGATGCTGGTTTCCTTGCCGTAGATGATGGCGCTGGGGCCTTCGAGAAGCTTGTCGAAGCCGGTCAGCTTCGATCCCTCGACGGCCCGCTTGGCTAGGCTGTTCTTGACGACCGTGACGCGGAGACCGTTCTCGCGCATCTTGCGGCGGAGCGCGTTGTTCTTGGTCGCGTCGAGGCCGCGCGGGTTGATGACGCCGACGGCTTCAACGCCGTCGAAACGCTTGGTCAGGTCTTTGGTGATGAGGTTCTTGACGTACTTGCTCATGGGAATAGTCCTTTGTCATTGGTCACTGGTCATTTGTCCCTTGTCACTCGTGTTTGGCGAGTGACCAGTTACAAGTGGCAAATGACAAAACTACGAAATCACCAGTTCAACCGCGGGGCTCATGGTGCTCTTAACGACCACCTTACGCACGTAAGCGCCCTTGCTGGTCTGCGGCTTGAGCTTGCGGACCTGGGCGATCATCGCGTTGATGTTTTCGGCGAGTTGACCCTTCTCGAAGCTCACCTTGCCGACCACCGTGTGGACGTTGCCGCCGGTGTCGTTGCGGAACTCGACCTTGCCGGCCGCGTATTCGCGGACGGCGGTGCCGACGTCGGCGGTGACGGTGCCGGCCTTGGGCGAGGGCATCAGGCCCTTGGGGCCGAGCACCTTACCGAGACGACCGACGAACCGCATCATGTCCGGGGTGGCGATCGCGACGTCGAAATCGGTGAAGTTTTCCTTCTCGATCTCGGCGACCAATTCCTGACCGCCGGCCTTGATGGCGCCGGCGTTCAAAGCGGCGACCTTCAGGTGTTCCGGGCAGAACGCGACGACCCGCTTGCTCTTGCCGATGCCGTGGGGCAGCGAGACAGAGCCGCGGACGATCTGGTCGGCGTGCTTGGGATCGATACCGAGATTGAAGATGAGCTCGACCGACTGGTCGAACTTGGTGGGCTTGAAGGACTTGAGCACGTCGATCGCCTGGTCCACCGAAACGGGGGCCGTGACTTTCTTCGTGGCGGCTTCCTTGTAGCGCTTTGAGCGGCGCTCTACTACGACTGCCATGTGCTTTCGCTCCTGGGACGGACAAAGCTCCGTCGAAGCTCCCACTGTTACGGGCCGTGGTGCGCCCTCGTATTTCTGCAGGTTCCGCGATGGCGGACGCAACAGGTATTTCGTTGATCGTGCCGTATGCGTCCGCCAAGGCGGACACTACTTGCTTATCCTTCGACCGTGATGCCCATCGAACGGGCGGTGCCCGCGAGGATCTTGCCGGCGGCGGCTTCGTCGAAGCAGTTGAGGTCCTTGCCCTTTTCCTTGGCGAGCTTGATGCACTCGGCCATGGTGATCTTGCCGATCTTGTTCTTGTTCGGCTCGCCCGAGCCCTTCTCGGCCTTGACGTAATCCTTGAGGATGACGCTGGCCGGCGGGCTCTTGACTTCGAACGTGAACGTACGGTCCTTGTAGACCGTGATCACGCAGCCGACGACCTTACCCTTGAGGGCGGCGGTCGCGGCGTTGAACTGCTGGATGAACTGGCCGGGGTTCACGCCGTTGGCACCGAGAGCCGGTCCGATCGGCGGCGCGGGGGTCGCGGTGCCGCCGGGGGCCTGAATCTTGAAGACGCTGGTGATTTCTTTCTTGGCCATGGCTCTGGGCTCGGCTTTCTAAGGCTTTCAATCCGACAAAAGGGGCGGGGAATATAACAAAATGGTCGGGAATGGCAAGGCGGCTCGAAAAAAGGCACGAAGGCATTGAGGCACACAGGCACGAAGGGGTTGAAAGTCGAAGCCTACGTGCCTTCGTGCCTCAATGCCTTTGTGCCTTCCTACTTCGCGCCCTCCTCCTACAACTTCTCGATCTGCCAGTATTCCAACTCCAGCGGCGTCGGGCGGTTAAAGATGTTGGTGACGATACGAATCATGCCCTTGTCCGGAATGACCTCGTCGACTTCGCCTTCGAAGTTCTGGAACGCGCCGTTGGTGACCTTGACCTTGTCGCCCTTCTTGAACGCGTCGGCCGGGGTGACGACTTCGTCCTTCTTCTCGGCCTCCTGGATCATCCGCTCTTCGTCCTTGGGGCTCATCGGGCTCGGCTTGCCATTGGAGCCGATGAAGTCGCCGACACCTTCAGTTTCCTTGATCGTGAACCAGACCTTCTCGGGGATGCGGCCTTCCTTGTCGAGTTGCAGTTCGACGAAGACGTAGCCCGGATAGAGCTTGCGTTCGCTTTCCTTGCGAACGCCGGCCTTGTGGGTCATGTGGCGTTCGACGGGGACGAGGATTCGGCCCACGTGGGTTTCGAGCCCTTCGATCTTGACCTTGCGTTCGAGGGCTTCTCGAACGCGGTCTTCCTTGTTGCTCGCGACTCGCAGGACGAAGAATTGCATGACTCAAACCATTCCGTAGGGTCCGCCTTGGCGGACGCCAAGACCGTTACGTTCAGATAAACCGCTCAGATCGCGTCCACCGAGGCGGACCCTACTTGAACGGCGGCGGTGGGAACTTCAGAACGTCGATCACCCACATCAGCCAGCCGAAAAACAGGTCGTTCAAAAACAGGTAAGCCGCGATAAAGAACATGAACAGGATGACCACCTTCGAGGAGCCAACGAGCTCCTTGCGGCTGGTCCAGTTCACCTTCTTCATCTCGCTGTCGGTCGCGATGAGGAAATCGACATTGTCCGGCTTGTTCATCAGCCGAATCGCGATACCAAAGAAGATCACTCCGAAGCCGACCGCGATGCCGATCGCCCAACGCGTTCCGAGCTGGGTTCGGCTGTTTCGCGTCTCGACCAGGCTCGTCTGCTTGTTGGCGATGACTTCCTGCCGCGCCTTGATGTCTGTCGGCTTGGCGTCACCGGACAATTCCAGCGTTGTCAGTTCGCCCTGCAGCTTGCGAATCTCGTCGTCGAGCTTCACTTCCGCGGACGACTGGGCGGCGAAGAACCGGGGAATTTCGGCATACAGGGTGTAACAGAGCATCAGGCCCACGATGAGAACGCCCAGGAGCGTTCCCATGCGGGTCCAGTAGCCCTGGCCCTTCTTGTAGATCGCGAAGTAAGAGCCGGTGCGGGGCGACTTCTCACGGGCCACATCGAGTGCGCGGACGTCGTCCTTCTCGGGCTTCTTTCCCTTGGAACTCTGGGCAGATTCGTCCGGCCCCTCGGTGGCGTCGGTGTCGTCCTCGTTGTCCTTCATCACAGATGCCATACCTCTCCATCCGGGAACCGATCACGACGCCTCGCGGTCGTCGGTGGCCTCGTAAGACGGGCATTGCCGGGCGACTGCTGGCGACCGGAACTCATCAACCAGCTCAAGCAGCTCGACCCGCGGTGTGGTCCGTCTGGCCAACGGGGCGACGCCGGTCAGGCGACGCCCCGCAACAGAAAGCGGCTTCACAACTCATCGGCCGGAGACCGGGCAAAACCCGCAGAGGAGCCTCATGGCTCCCTCATTCACCCGTTTCCAGGTTGTCCTCGAGCACGCCGGGCAGGAATCGAACCTGCAACCTGCCGCTTTGGAGACGGCTGCTCTGCCAATTGAGCTACCGGCGTAACGCAGTAGGCAGAAGGCAGTAAGCAGTACGCAGGAAAGAGAAGTCGATTGATCGTCTTGTCTTTTCTGCCTTACTGCCTTCTGCGTACTGCCTACTGACAGATCACTTGCGCTTCACTTTGTGGAGCGTGTGCTTGCGGAGGCGGGCCGAGTACTTCTTGACCTCGATCTTCTGCACGCCACCCGACACCTTAATCTCGGTGCGATAGTTCAGGTCACCCGTTTCGGTGCACTGAAGCCACACCATCTCGCGGTTCATCTTAGCCATTGTAGTTCCTCGAAAAGCAGGCAGTAGGCAGGCAAACGGTACGCAGTAGAAACCTGCCGCCGCTTTGTCTGCCTACTGCCTACCGCGTACTGCTTAATTTACTCCAGGATTTTCACCACGACGCCCGAGCCGACGGTCTTGCCGCCTTCACGGATCGCGAAGCGAAGCTTTTCTTCCATAGCGATCGGGCTCTGGAGCTCGACTTCGATGGAGACGTTGTCGCCGGGCATGCACATTTCGGCGCCACCGAGCAGCTTGGCCGCACCGGTCACGTCGGTGGTGCGGAAGTAGAACTGCGGGCGGTAACCGCTGAAGAACGGGGTGTGACGACCACCTTCGTCCTTGGTCAGGATGTACACTTCGCCGGTGAACTTCTTGTGCGGCGTGATGCTCTTGGGGGCGCAGATGACCTGGCCACGTTGAATATCGTCCTTTTCAACGCCACGCAGCAGGACACCGACGTTGTCGCCGGCGATACCTTCGTCGAGGGTCTTCTGGAACTGCTCGATGCCGGTGATCGTGGTGACCTTGTTCGGGACGAAACCGACGATTTCCGCCGGATCGCCGACCTTGGCCTTGCCGCGTTCGATACGGCCGGTGGCGACGGTGCCACGACCCTTGATCGAGAACACGTCTTCGACGGGCATCAGGAAGGGCTTGTCGATTTCACGTTCCGGGATGGGAACGTACTCGTCCAGGGCCTTGACCAGCGCGTCGATGCAGGCGGTCGCCTTGTCGTCGGACGGGTTGTCCAGGGCGGGCTTGCTGCTGCCCTTGACGATGGGGGTGTCATCGCCGGGGAAGCCGTACTTGCTCAGCAGTTCGCGGACTTCCATCTCGACGAGCTCGAGGAGCTCGGCGTCGTCGACGAGGTCGATCTTGTTGAGGAACACGACGATCTTGGGCACGCCGACCTGACGGGCGAGCAGGATGTGCTCGCGGGTCTGGGGCATGGGGCCGTCAGCGGCGGACACGACCAGGATCGCGCCGTCCATCTGGGCGGCACCGGTGATCATGTTCTTGATGTAGTCGGCGTGGCCCGGGCAGTCGACGTGGGCATAGTGCCGGGTTTCCGACTCGTATTCCACGTGGGCGGCGGCGATGGTGACGGTCTTCGTCGAGTCGCGGTCGATACCGCCCTTGGCGATGTCCTTATACGACTTGGCAGTCGTGCCGTACTTGGCCTGCGAGCGCGCCGCCAGGGCGGCCGTCAGGGTGGTCTTGCCGTGGTCGATGTGACCGATGGTGCCGACGTTCACGTGCGGCTTTTTACGTTCGAATACGCCCTTGGCCATTGCTGTCTCCTAAAGATTGCCGATTTTCCGGTTGCCCATCGCCGATTGCATCTTTTCAGTGGCTCGACCGCGCGCCTCAACAATCGGCAATCGCAAATCGGCAACCGGCAATAACAAAGCTGCCACTGGGGCTTGAACCCAGGACCTCCACCTTACCAAGGTGGCGCTCTACCACTGAGCTATGGCAGCGAGTTCGAAATCCTCCGCACACCGACCCGTAAACACCATCGATAGGGATGGCGCACCGGGGGCGTAGAAGGGCGGAAAGTATAAGTCACACAATGGGGTTGTCAACGAAGCGCGAGCATCCAATTTCCGGGAACGTTGGAGTGGGCCCTTTCCGCACGACCGTTGAGGGGTCCCAATGGTTGCCATTTTATCGCCCTGCGTATAGGAACAACGCCTGTTGCCGCGGAAAAGATTTCCCCAAAACCAACCACCTTCATGAAAACTCGCAACTGGCTCGCCCTGTGCCTTTTGGCCCTTTGCCCCCTCACCGCCCATGCCAACCATGGCCCGGGCACCTCCGGCGGTGGGAGCGCGACCATTTCCGGTGAAACGCTCGCGCAAGGGAAGTGGGATTTCTCACTTCGCCACGATTACACCAACTTTCAGGACATCAGCCGGGCCGGCGCCGAACGCCGGGCACTGAAAGCCGGTGGGTTTGATTCCATTTCCGAAAGTCATCTGACCACCGGCGGTGCCTCCTACGGCCTGACCGACGACCTGCAGATCAACGCAAGCATCGGATACTACAAGGGCAACGGCTTCATCGATGCCGAGGCCGACGGCGGCGATGTCGAGTCCGGCATCGCCGATCCCGAAGGTCTGACAGACCTTCAGTTTAACCTCAAGTACCGCCTGCTGAGCGGGCAGCCGGGCAATTTATCGGTCGTCGGTGGTGTGATTGCACCGACCGGGCGAGACGACGTCGCGCTCGATAACGGCGAAGTGCTCGAGCCTTCGAGCCAGCCGGGCACGGGTGCCTGGGCTTATCAGTTCGGGGTCGCTTATTCACGCTACCTGACCTCCCACGTGACCATCGACGCCAGCGGCCTTTACACCCTGCGAACCGAGCACGACAGCTTCGAGGTCGGCGACCGGCTCGACCTGGGCGTGGCGGTCGCGTACCGGCTGACCGATTCGGTGAAGCAGTTCCCGAACGTCAGTGTTTTCGGCGAGGTCAATGCAGTTTGGCTCGGGAAAGATGAGGCCGACGGCGCGAAGAACGACAACAGCGGCGGCTGGACGGTCTATCTCACTCCGGGTGTGCGTGTCCGAGTCAATGAGAACCTGGCGTTTACGGTCGCTCCCAGCTTCCCCGTGATCCAGGAACTCAACGGAGAACAGGTCGAGACGCGTTTTAAGCTGGCGGCGACGCTGGAACTTTCGATCTAATCGACGACACGTGTCAGAGCTGTCTGAAGAATTGATTACGCCCTGCCGGAGCGGACCGCGATGAATCGCCTTATTGCCGGAACCCTGTTGTCCCTTTTGTTCTGCCTGGCCGGATGTGGCACGACGCCGCCGGCCGCCGACGGCAGCAAGCACGCCGAGTGCCTGGTCTGCAAGCACAACGCCGACCTGGCGTGTGTGGATGTGGTCGTTGAGGGGAATACTCCGCACTGCTCGGCCGATGGGAAAACCTACTACTTCTGCAGTGAAGGTTGCTGCCGGAAGTTCCAGCAGAATCCCGCGAAGTACACCGGCAAATGACGACCGGCTGGAACTGGCTTTGGCCCCGCTTCGCGGCTAAACCATGGGCATGTCCACCGCCCCGCTGACGATCTATTGCAACGCCGCGTTTCCCGAACCCGCGATGGAGACGCTGTCCGCCGGCCTGGGAAATCACCAGCTGCTGATGCCCCCGCTGCTGCAGACATCGAATCTGGCGGCGGGCGGCTACGACCCGCTGCTGGCCAATGCCGATGTCGCGTTCGGGCAACCCGACCCTAAACAAGTCATCGAAACGCCCCGCCTGAAGTGGGTTCACCTGACGACCGCCGGTTACACGCGTTACGACACCGCCGAGCTGCGGTCGGCGATGGCGGCGCGGGGTGGAATTCTGACGACCAGCTCGCAGGTCTACGAAGAGCCATGCGCCGAGCACGTCTTTTCGTTCATGCTCGCACTGGCGCGGCAACTGCCCGAGATGATCCTCGAGCAGAAACACGAACGCAGTAACTTCCGCAGCTGGAAACAAGCCCACCACCGCAGCAATTCGCGGCTTCTGGTCGGACAGTCGGCGATGATCTACGGTTACGGCACCATCGCCCGGCGGCTGACGGAACTGCTCGCTCCTTTCCACATGAAACTGATTGGCGTGCGCCGCAAGATCGCCGGCGACGAGGGCATCATGATGGTGCCGACCGACCAAGCCGACGCGCATCTCGGGCAGGCGGATCACGTGATCAACATCCTCCCCGCCGCCGCCGGCACCGACCGTTACTTCAACGCCGAGCGGTTCATGCGGATGAAGCAGGGCAGCGTGTTTTACAACATCGGTCGAGGCAACACGGTCGATCAGGTTGCGATGATTGCGGCGCTCAAGAGCGGCCAGGTGTCGGCGGCGTATCTTGACGTCACCGATCCGGAGCCCCTGCCCAGGGATCACCCGCTGTGGGACGCACCCAACTGCTGGATCACCCCCCATACAGCGGGCGGCCACACGGACGAGTTCGCCCGCCTCGTGAAGCACTTTGTGGCGAACCTGGATCGTTACCTGCTCGGCGAGAAACTCGCCGACCGCGTCATCTGAACGAGTGTGACTTTTCAACCCGCGTTATCCACGTAACATGCTGCCAGCCGCCAGTCGCTCAAAAGGATATTGCTGAATGCCCGTAGCACGTCGTCCCGCTCCGCCCCTGCCGGCGTGTCCCCGCGTAAAGACCCTCGCAAAGGAAGTCCGTCGGTCGTACCCGACCGGTCGCCAGCAATACTCGCGGGCGTTTGTCGGCAGTCCGTTTGAAGTCAGCATCCACGCCAGCGACAAGCTGCCACAGGGGATTCGCGCCGTTCTTGTCACTTCGCTGAACGCCAGAGGTGCCAACGACTGCGTCGAAGTCCCCATGGAGCTTGTGAACGACAAGACGCTGTTTTGCCGCATCACGCCGGACCGGCCGGGACTTTTCTGGTTCCATGCCCAGGCATCGATGGACGGGGGAATGACCTGGATTCACGATCCGATCCCCGACGCGTGGGTTCTGGTCGACCCGCCTCAGGTCGATCACATGCGCCTTTACACGCTGATTCCGAGTGTGTCAGGCTCCATCGCCGACTGGGCGGCCGATCTGAAGCGAATCCGCGACATGGGGTTCAATACCGTCCACCTTCTGCCACTGACCGTGCTCGATACGTCGCAGAGCCCCTACTCGGCTCGCGAGCTGTTCGATATCGATCCCATGTATGGCGCTGCCGACTCGTATCAGAGCGGTCTGGCCCAGCTCGAGAACTTTGTCGAGGTCGCAAAAGCATTGGGAATGCGACTCTGCTTCGACCTGGTGCTGAATCACGTCGGCGTTGACAGCAATATCGTCAAGCGTGCACCGGAATGGATTGTCCCCGACCAGTCGAGCCCCGACGGGCTGCGTCGCGCGCGTTACTGGTGCGACAAAGGTTGGCTCTCATGGGACGACCTTGTGCTGATCGACTACGAGCACCCCTCGCGGCAAATCCGTGCCGACATCTGGCGCTACATGACGGAATACGCGCTGTTCTGGGCCAACTATGCCAGCCAGACCGATGGCTTCATTCGGTTCGACAATCTGCACAGCAGCGACAAGCGGTTTGTCGATTCGGTCACCGAGTCGCTCCGGGCGACTTACCCCAACGTGGGCGTGATCGCTGAGTACTTCACGGATTCCAGCACCCTGCTGTCGACCATTCCGCAGTGGAACCTGAACCTCATCCTGGCGACGCCCTGGGACAGCAAGTTCGTGCCCCAGTTGCGGGAGTACATCAAGTACATCCACTCGGTGTCGGAGCACGTGCGATTCTTCATGCCGGTGACGTCGCACGATTCGGGATCGCCGGCCCAGGAGTTCGGATCGGTTCAGTCGACGGTGCCGCGTTATGTCGCCGCGGCACTGCTGGGGACGGGTGCAACGGGCATAACGCAGGGTGTGGAATGGGGGATCGAGCGCAAGATCGAGTTCATCGGCAAGCAGCCACGCGTGGTGCCGGCGGAGTGCCCGCAGTTCGCCGGTTTTCTGCGGCGGGTGAACGACATTCTCGTTGCCGAGCCGGCATTCAGGCGTGGCGAGAACTGTCAATTTGTCGACAACAACCACCACGCACTGATGGCTGCCTTCCGGAAGGACGGCCGACCGGGACTGCCGGGGCTTCTGGTGATCTGCAATTTCGACATCGGCGGTGAGCACGCGTTTGAGGCGGACCTGTCGCCATTCCTCGGTGAGACGGGCCCGTTCAACTGCGTGGACCTTATCACGGGGCAGGAGCGGAGTTTCGCAAGTTCGCGGATAAGCCTGACGATGGCGCCGTGCGCGGCGTGTGTGTTGAAGTTTTAAATGGCGCAGAGCAACGCCTACTGACTTTGTCGCCGTACGCAACGCTGTCAGTTGGAAGGGTTTGTTGCCGCCAGCAATCCTGACCGGACCTGCAGAAAGCGAGCCATCCGCGGCAGGTCGGCGTTCATTGCCAACGCCTCGACCGTTGCTCGGCCTACTGCGGTGATGCCCAGGCAACGTCCTTCGTCCGTCAGCACAAAGTGAGCGTGCCAGTTCTGCTGAAGCGGATGAAGCAGGGGCAACACCGCACCCGTCAGAGGATCCGTCGCCATCAACTTATTTGACTTGTGAAGGCTGCAATTCGGACACTGAAGAACAAGGTTCGACTCGACCGTCGCACCGCTTCGGGACCTGGGAGTCACGTGATTGATGTGAAACACTGCCGCTTGACCGATCTGGGACAACTGGCAGTACCTGCAGTACCCCCGATCGCGATCAAGACCGCTCGGCGAAGTGCTTTCGAGATCGCTGACAGGCTCACGGGTTGCTCGGGGGCTGTAGTGCCAGGGCGATAATCTGCCCGAACTGAGCGACATTCACGAGAGTATTGAGCTCTTTGCGTTCAATTTCGCTGAGAAGCCCATCGGTATTGCGTTCAAGCAGCTCGTGCATGCGATCAGTGAGCTCATCCGACAGCACGGCAATATCGCTAAGCACCTTTCGCGGAACCGAGAATGTCACGGGGTCTGCTATTTGGACCATCACTACACTATATCAACCACGCCAATGATGGGTTTGAAATTCTGCCTGTCGTGCGCGCAGCGCCAGACTACCTCGCCGAACGGGGGCGAGAAGCTGACTGCCAGATTGGAACTCGATTAGAGCAATCTCACCGATCAAACTGCCCGTCGAACGCGATCGCCGACGGCTTGAAGTCGATCTTTCTCACCATCTGGCACGCCTCGGCTGCGCCGAACTCGCGGTCCATGCGGCTGTCTTCCCATTCCACGCTCAGCGGGCCCTGGTAGCCGACGTCGTTCAGCGCCACGATGATCCGCTTGAAGTCCACGTCGCCGTGACCGGGGCTGCGGAAGTCCCAGAATCGGCGCGGGTCGGCGAAGGTCGTGTGCCCGCCGAACACACCCACCTCGCCCGTGCCCTTGCCCCACCACGCGTCCTTGATGTGGCAGTGGAAGATGCGCTTGCCGAAGGCGTAGATGAACTTGATGTAGTCCACGCCCTGGTAGCCCAGGTGCGAGGGGTCGTAGTTGAAGCCGAACCGCTTGTGCTCCTTGATCGCCTTGATCGCCCGCTCGGTGCTGGCGATGTCGAACGCGATTTCAGTCGGGTGAACTTCCAGGGCGAAGTTGACGTCGACCTTGTCGAACTCGTTCAGGATCGGCGTCCAGCGCGTCGCGAAGTCGTCGAAGCCCTTCTGCCAGTATTCCTGGCTGGTCGGTGGGAAGGCGTAGATGCTGTGCCAGATGCTGCTGCCGGTGAAGCCGTTGACGACCGCGGGGAAGTCGATCTTTTCCGGGGCGGCTTCACGCAGCTTCCGGGCGGCCTTGGCGGTGTCGATCATGCGCTGCGCGGCGCGCTTGCGGACGCCTTCCGGCGAACCGTCGCCCCAGATTTCCGGCGGCAGGATGCTCTTGTGCCGCTCGTCGATCAGGTCGCACACCGCCTGGCCGACCAGGTGCGCGCTGATCGCGAAGTTCTTCAGGCCGTGCGCCTTGAGAATGTCCCAGCGGCCCTTGCAGTAGCCGGCGTCCTTATTGGCCTTTTCGACGTCGAAGTGATCCCCCCAGCAGGGCAGCTCGATGCCGTCGTAGCCCATCTTCTGAGCGAGTTTGCAGGCGGTTTCGAACGGAAGATCGGCCCACTGGCCGGTAAACAGGGTGACGGGACGAGCCATTGTTTTTCTCTCCTACGCGCAATTCCGAGGGCCATCCGCCCGGAGGGCCGGAAGGCCTGAACACCTTCACAATAGCCCGAATCACAGCGGAGGAACTTCCCCTTGTCAACGGTCTGGCCCGGCAACACTTGCGATTGGGGGGCGGGCCGTGCGAACATGGGCTTCATGATCCAACGCCTGGTCCTGGCCGTGGTCGTTCTCGTCATGTCGATGGCGGCACAACTGCCCGCCGCTGACCCAGCGCTGACACGCGTCCTGGTCTGGGACGAACGCCAGCCGGCCCAGAAGCAGGCCTACGACCCCTGGCTGGGCGACACCATCGCCGACTACCTTCGAAAGCAACCCGGATTTGAGGTCCGGTCCGTCGGCTTGTCGGATCCCGAACAGGGACTTTCCGATGCGATCCTCGACAGCACCGATGTCATCGTCTGGTGGGGTCACCAGAAGCACCGCGACGTACTACCGGCAACCGCCAAGCGGATCGCCGATCGGATCGAAGCGGGGAAATTGTCCCTTGTCGCCCTGCACTCGGCCCACTGGGCAACGCCGTTTGTCGAAGCAATGAACCGACGCGCCACCGCCGACGCGATGAAGCTGCTGACCGATGCCGAGAGGAAGTCGGCGAAGGTCACGTTCGTTACCCCCCTGCCCGGCAAGCCCCCGTCGAAGACCACGCCCATGACGCCGTCGGCCGAGAAAAAGGTCGATGCGGCGACGGGTCAGGTTGAGCTCATCATCCGGCTGCCGATCTGCTGCTTTCCGTCGTGGCGCAATGACGGCAAGCCGAGCCACGTCACTACGCTGCTCGCCGAGCACCCGATTGCCAAAGGCGTTCCGGCGAAGTTCGACATTCCGCACACGGAGATGTACGACGAGCCGTTCCATGTCCCCTCGCCGGACGCGGTGGTGTTCGAGGAAAAGTGGGACGCCGGGGAGCACTTTCGAAGCGGCATGGTCTGGAATGTAGGCAAAGGCAAGGTGTTCTACTTTCGACCCGGCCACGAAACACACGCGGTGTACAAGGAAGCGGCGCCGCTGAAGATTGTCGAGAACGCCTGTCGGTGGATGGCCGAAGCGCAGCGGTCGCGTGCCAACGGGATGCCGGCGCCAGCAGCGACCCATCTCGCCGCCGGGCAGCTCTGACGAGCGTCGGCTAGGTTCGAACCGGCCCATGGCGTCTGCTGGTTCCGGTGGGACAAGCAGTGCATTATGGGCGACGTTGAGGTAACGGGAAACAAGGAGATCAAGTGAAGCGGAAATGTAGTGTTCTCGCGGTTGCGATGTTTGCGTTGCTGGCGATTTCTGCGGCGGCCGTCCGCGCGGAGGATGCCCCCAAGGATTCCGCTGATCAGGTGACAGTTCGCGCTGCCGCGATCGCGTTTGCCGACCTCCTTGCCGACCCCGACTTCGCCAAGGCCAAGTCGGCGTTTGTGGGTAGCCAGGAACAGGTCGAACTCGCGCAGCACATGCACGCGGTCATTCATGCCAGAAAGAAACTGGTGGCCGCCGTCCTCAAGGCGATGCCAAATGAAAAGCCTCCGCAAGGCGACGACCTGACCGTCGAGGGCCTTAAGAAGCGGATGGCCCGGTATGAGGTCACTATTTCCGGCGACACCGCAACCGTCGGTCCGGACATCAAGCTTTCCAAGACCGGCGGTGCCTGGAAGGTGGCGGATATTGCGGCAAACCCCAACGGAAGGCAGGTCGTTACCACACTCTTCCCCGCGATGACCGCCGCGATGATGGAAGTGATTCCCGATGTCGAAGCCGGGAAGTTCAAAACGCCGAAGGAGATGGAACAGGCGATGCGTCCGAAGATGCAGGCGGCCATGAAGGCCCTGGACGAAAAGATGAAGGCAGCGGCGACAAAGCCGTCGAAGTAGGACGGCGTTCATCGCTCGCCGGACTGTTGCCTTAAGTCTCCACCGATTCCGTCCACACGCCTGCCCAGTAGTGGCCCTGGCGTCCTATCACGTAGATCGTCACACGTGGCGATCCGACTCGCACGACGGCCAGGTCTTGCAGGCGATCCTGAAGCAGACGCTTTAGCGTCGCGAACCGCTCGGCGTCAGTGGACCGAAGCAACGGTTCGAAGAAGGTGTCGAACGGGATGGTCTCGACCGGCGAGCGCTCTTTGGAGTTGGCGATCGCGGACTCGACGGCGCTTCGTTTTCCGCGTTTCCATCGGAACGGAATCAGCGGCGCATCGGTCTCACTCGGGTAGAGCAAGCCTTCGACGGCGGCGGCGAGGTCGTTGGGGATTGGGTCGTTCATTTGGGTATCGATGCTGCGGAGCCGGACTGCACGGTCAGTCTCGCGAAAACCGATTCGCATCCACCGGCGGAATGACCACTTTGTCCTGTCGCTGCCGCAGCGTTTCGGCCACGTCCGGCTTGAGCCTGTCGAAGAACCTCAGCTTCGTCTTGCGTTCGATCTCCGCCGGCGTCGTCCGAAACTTGGCCCAGTCGTCGCCGACCTTGGTCTGGTCGTTGGGCATGATGACTGCGATCACCCGTGCCGACGCTGAAATCGACTGCGGCTCGTCGGTCGGCTTGCCCGTGTCCGGGATCGCGACGACCACTTTCCAGCACTCGGCGGGGACGACGACCTTCCCGTAGCCGACCGTCTCCTTGTAGCCGTTCAATCCTGTGCCGCCCCGCCCCGCCGGGCCGGTGATGACATAGACCCGCTGCCGCTTCTGGCCGACAAGGTCCCGGGTGTAGTTTTCCAGGTTGTTCCAGGCTTTCTGGTTCACGTTCGCGGCCTGCGGGATGATATTGCTGGTGTAGAAGGTGCTGGCGACCTTGTCGCGGTCGCCGCCGCGGTCTCCCTTGGGGCACATGTGTCCGCGGTCAAACCCCGAGCCGGTGTAGTCGCGATGGCCGATCTGCTTGAAAGGTGGCGGCAGCATCGGGTCGGCAAGGAACTCGACCTCCCGGGGGGACTGCCCGAAGTCGGCCCGGATGATCCGCCAACTGACCCAGTTCGCCGTGCCCAGATCGTCGTTGAACGACAAGGCGTACGCCGGGCGGACGACCAGGTAGTTGTCGCGCCGGGCAATGCTGGTCGTCGCTTGGCTGGGGTTTCCCAGCGTCAGGTTGGGTGTGTCGATCTGCGGAGCCGGCGTCGTGCCGTCGGGGGAAGAGCCCGCGACGGTCGTCGTTCCAGGGGGAGGCGGTGGCGTCGACGGCGCTGGCACGGCTGCCTGCGTCACCGACGGTGACACCGGCTGCGTCGAAACGGCGGTGGTTTTCCCATTCTGGCGCAAATACATCACGCCGCCCACCACCACGGCACCGGCGGCTAGCACGCCCAGAAGGATCTGCAGCGGCCGCGGCAGCCGGACGAATCCCGCGGCAAGTCGGCCGACGTCGATCTGGTTGTCGCGGTTTTGGTTCATGGGGCAGGTAACTTAGCCGTCTGAGGGTAGTGAGGCGAGTTGGGTTGGGAAAACCATCTTCCCCAGAAAATTCGGGTAGTGCGTGAAGAACCCGTCCCCGGCGCGCAACGATGGAGGTGTCGGACCCGGTCCCGCCGCGTGGCGCGGCTGCGGCCGGACCGGAATTCCTCGGGAGCCAGCAATGATCAAGAGCAAGTTGGGTTTAGCGGTAGCGTGCGCACTGTTGTCGATGGGCGTGACCTCTGCCACCTTCGGGCAGGAACAGCCGCAGCCCGGCCAGCCCGGACAAGGCCAGCCCGGCCAGCCCGGACAGCGTGGCGGCCGTGGCAACTTTGACCCTGCCGCCTTCCGCGAGCAGATGAACCAGCGCACCCGCGAGCGCCTTGGCGCCAGCGAGGAAGAGTGGAAGGTCCTTCAGCCCCGGATCGAAAAGGTCCAGACCGCGCAGCGCAACTACAGCAGCAGCGGCCGTGGCGGCTTCGGTGGCGGCCCGGGCGGCCCTCCCGGTGGCCCCGGTGGCCGTACCCGCGGCGGCGACGCGCAGCCCGCCGGTGCCACGACACCCGCAGAGTCCCCCGTCGCCAAAGCGGCGGCCGAACTCCGCGCCGTGACCGAGAACAAGGAAGCCGCCGCCGCCGACGTCAAAGCCAAGCTCGACGCCTACCGCGCCGCCAAGGCCAAGGCCAAGGAAGAGCTGGCGTTGGCACAGAAGGAACTGACCGAGTTGCTAACCCCCAAGCAGGAAGCCGTGATGGTGAGCATGGGAATGCTGGACTGATCGGCCGGCGACCGCGTTCTGCCGAACGCATCAACTGACTAAGGCGCGGGGCGAGTCTCGGTATGGGAGGCTCGTCCCGCGTTCTTGTTTACCAGCGGTAGGACCGGTTGAGGCGCAGCCTTTTCGCGCCGTCGATGGTCGCCCGCTGCCTTGTTACATTCATGTCAAGACGGGTGCATCGGCCTTCCGCTGCCGATAGCATTCTGAGGATGAAAGTCGCGATCATTTTGTTCGTCGGTCTGTCGCTGGCCAGTGCATTGTTCGCCGCTCCGGGCAACGGGTCTAAGCCGATGATTGAATGGGTAGCCCATCGCGGTGAGTCGGCCGATGCACCCGAGAACACGATGTCGGCGTATAAGCTGGCGTGGGAGCGCGGGGTCGCGGCCGCGGAACTCGACGTACACCTGACCAAGGACGGGCAGCTGATCCTTACCCACGACGCCGACACGTCTCGCACGGCCGGCCAGAAACTGATCGTCAAGGACAGCACGGTCGAAGAACTACAGAAGCTCGACGTCGGCTCCTGGAAGAGCCCGAAGTACGCCGGCGAGAAAATGCCGCTGTTGGAAGACGTCGTCCGAACCATCCCCGACGGCCGCCGACTCTTTATTGAAGTCAAGATCGGCGCCGAGGCGGTGCCGGAACTGGTCCGCGTTCTGAACAAAGTCGGAAAGAAGCCGGAGCAGACCCCGGTCATCAGCTTTAAGCTCGACACGTGCATCGCAGCAAAGAAAGCGTTGCCGAAGGTCAAGGTCTACTACCTGGCGGCACAGAAAAAGGACAAGCAGACGGGCAAATGGTCGCCGAGCAATGAAGAGTTGATCGCTTTGGCGAAGCAGCATGGCTTCGACGGGCTTGACCTGGCGTACAAGGGTCCGATCGACGCGGATTTCGTGAAATCTGCCAAGGCGGCGGGTTTGGATGTGCTGGTGTGGACGGTCGACGAGCCGGCCGACGCCCGCCGAATGATTGAAGCGGGTGTGGACGCGATCACGTCCAATCACCCGGCATGGTTGTCGCAACAGGTCAAGTAGAACTCGGGCCGCCGCCGCGACGCGCGCCATGCAGAATGTGCCTGTCCCTCGGACGGTCCCGCCTCGGGTCCGAAGTGATGGTCATCTCCCATAGTTCCGCCGCCCTGGGACGGCGGTCCGCACCCGACCATCCTGCCATCGGCCCGATGTCCTGCGGCACCTCGTCGGACGCAAGTGCTTTTCATTTCATGCCATAGCGATCGATTGACCGGTCGGTCGATTTCTTCGATCCTGATACGCTGATACATATCAGTGGCGATCGGTGTGAGAACGGGTTGCCAGCCGTAGTATGTGCTTGCTCGACGTAGTGCAGGACATCCCGCGAAGCTCGAAAGACGTTGCCCGGAACCGATGACGAACCTCCAACTTGCCATCCAGTTTTTCCTTCAGATCGCGCTGATCCTGTCGTTCTGCCGCGTGGTTGGCATAGTTGCCGCCCGGTTCGGCCAGCCGCAGGTCGTCGCCGAGATGATCGCCGGTGTATTGCTCGGGCCGTCGCTGCTGGGGTTGTTCTTTCCCGGTGCGTCGAAGGTGCTGTTCCCGCCAGACTCGATGAAGGTGCTCTTCCCCGTCTCGCAGCTGGGATTGGCGCTGTACATGTTCGTGGTGGGGATGGAATTTCGTGTGGACATCGTCCGCAAGCGCATGGGCAGTGCGATAGCGGTTTCGCTGGCCGGGATGGCGGCGCCGTTTGTGCTCGGCGGGTTACTGGGCTGGTACTTTCACGCGCATACCGAGCTTTTCCCCGCGAAGACAAGCCTGGCCGAGGCGGTCCTATTTCTCGGCGCATCCATGTGCATCACGGCGTTCCCGATGCTGGCACGCATCATCCATTTCAAGGGGCTCTCGGGGACGACGATGGGTACGGTCGCCCTGGGTGCAGGCGCGATCGACGATGCTGCTGCCTGGTGCCTGCTGGCGATCGTCCTGGCGAGTTTCGACGGGAACATGTCGCACGCGGTACTGAACATTGCCGGTGGCGTGGGCTACGTTGCGGTGACACTGATGGTCATTCGCCCGTTGCTGGCTAGGTGGCTGCGAGACGTACGGGAGGCCGAGCAGTTCACGGACTCGCAGTTTGTCGTCTGCCTGAGTTTGCTCGCGCTGGGCGCGTGGATCACCGATGCGATCGGCCTGCACGCGGTGTTCGGCGCATTCGTCATGGGGGCGGCCATGCCCCGCGGCGTCGTATCGCAGGGCCTGATCACTCGCATCCAGCCGCTGACCGTCGCCCTTCTGCTGCCGATGTTCTTCACGTTCTCAGGGCTTAATACGCAAATCGGACTGCTCAAAACCGTCTACCTTTGGGAGATCGCGATCGTCGTGCTTCTGGCGGCGGTCGTGGGCAAGGGTGTCGCGTGCTGGCTGGCGGCGCGGGCAACCGGGCTGCCCAACCGCGAGGCCCTTGGTATCGGCACGCTGATGAACGCCCGCGGGCTGATGGAACTGATCATCATCAACATCGGTCTGCAGCGAGGCATCATCTCACCGGAACTGTTCGCGGTGCTCGTCATCATGGCGATCGTGACCACGCTGATGGCGTCGCCGATCTTCGAACTGCTCGTCGGCCGTCACTCGAAGAAGATCGCCGACGCCGAACGAGAACTCGATCTGTCTGCGAGTCAGCCCGCGACCGCCAGTCCCAAGGCGGACGGCTGACCTTCCTGCCGGGACGGACGTGATTCCCGCATCGACCTGCTGTCTGCTGGCGTTACTCGGGATTCGCATCGCCGGGCTTGCGCTTCGCGCCTTTGCCCTTGGGTAGAGGTGGAACGGCTTCCGGCTCGCCCGGTGCCGGGTCCTGCTGCTTCAGCCAGGTGTCGTAACCCTTCTGGCGAGGGCCGGTGTACTTGTAGCCGTCGAAGATGCGGCCATTGCCGAGCGCCCTGGGGTCCTTCTCGGCTTTGAGCATCGTCATCATCTGGTACTGCAGCTTTTCCAACTGATCGCGGTAAGCCAGGTCTTGTGCGAGGTTGTGAACGGTTTCGGGGTCGTCGCGCAACTTGTAGAGCTCGTCCGCCGGGCGTTTGCCGAAGCACAGTTCAAAGAAGTGGCCGCCAATGCGCTTGATGAGCTCTTTCGACGGGCTCGGATCGCAGTTGCCGAAGTCGGTCTCGGGGTTGCCCACCGGCCAGCGCTCGGGCATGAAGTTGTGGACGTACAGAAAATCCTTCGTACGGATGGCCCGAACCGGGTAGCCCATATCATCCGGCCGGCCGATGTCGTGCCGTTCCTTGCCGACGAGCATCACGTCGCGGTTCTCGACCCAGCCGGACTTGTCTGACTTGAGGATGCCGACAAGGCTTCTGCCGCTCATCTGTTCGTGCGGTTTCTGGCCGGCCAGTTCCATGTAGGTCGGCGCCAGGTCGCGGACGTTGATGAAGTCCTCCACCACGCGACCGGGCTTGATCGCCTTGCCCCACCGCATCACCAGCGGCAGGCGGAATCCGTCTTCGTGAATTTGGCCTTTGACGTAGGGGAACGGCATGCCGTGATCGGACGTCACGATGACCAGCGTGTTGTCGAGAATGCCCGCTTCTTCGAGCGACTTGAGCGCCCGGCCGATGTGGGCATCGGCGTATTCCACTTCAATCGCGTAGTCGGCCAGATCGCTTCGGACGGTGGGCGTATCGGGAAGGTAGGCTGGCACCTTAATGTCTTCCAGCTTCTTCCCCAGCCGTACGCCGGAGCCGGCTTCATAAGCGCGATGGGGCTCGTGAAAGCCCATCCAGAAGCTGAACGGCTTGCCCGCCGGGCGCTGCTTAAGGAACGCGTCGAAGTTGGCGGCATAGTCGATTTTCCCGATGCCCGAAGCCGGCGCATTGGCCGCCTTGGCCGCGTCGAAACTCGGCCCGGCGGGATTGCGCGTGAAGCCCTGACTCTTGAAATCGCCCGGTCCCCAACCCTTGCCGGTCAGTCCGACCGTGTAGCCGGCCTGCTCGATCAGCTCGGGATAAACGGCGAACTTCCGCGGGAAGATGCCGTTGTGACACATCAGCTCTTCGTTCTGCCAGGCGTTGCGGCCGGTCAGAATGCTTGCCCGGCAGGGGCTGCACTTGGGGTTAGAGGTGAAGGCGTTCTTGAAAAGCACGCCTTCTTTCGCGACGCGGTCGAGGTTAGGCGTTTTCACCCAGTCGCAGCCGTATGCCCCGGCGTGCTGCCAGCCGAAGTCGTCGAAGATGATGAACAGGACGTTCGGCCGATCGACCGGAGGCGCATCGGCCGCACGCGAAGCGCATGCGGCGCAGATTGAGGCAATCAGCGTAAGTGCCGTGGCGAAGTTCCGCATTTCAACTCCTCTGATTGGCGCGTGGACCGCCTGCGCAACGAAGGCTACGCCGGTTTCGCGCCGGGCTGTCCGGCCTCGACCACGAACGACGCTCGGGTCAGGATATTCCCGCCCGGTTTCGTGACATCAGGGACGACCACGAAATCGCTTCGCCATTCCTTAGGCGTCAGCGTGCAGCGGACGTAACCCCGCTCGGCGTTGTGGTACTTCACGCAGGCGTTCTCGGCATGGATTTCGGCCAGGCCTTTGGGTTTCTCGAACCCGTTTCCGCCGCTGCTGATGCTGGTGCCGACGAACTCGGTCGCGACGACCGGCAGCTCCGGCTTGCGGTCGTCGACGCGGAGGTCGTTGACGAAGTTGACGTGGATATCGCCGGTCAGCACGACGGGATTGGGCACCCGCCGATCGTGGAGGAACTGCAGCATCGCCCCGCGTTCCCACGCGTACCCGGGCCACTGGTCCATGCTGTAGAGCTTCTCGTCGCCGGCGGTGCGATCGACCATGCCCATCATGACCTGCTGCGCGAGCACGTTCCAGGTCGAGGTCGATTGGAGCAACGACGCCTGCAGCCAGTCGCGCTGACGGGTTCCCAACAGTGTTCCGTAGGGATCGAGCGCGCCGCCGACAATGTCGGACTTTTTGTCGTCGTTGGGCTGGTCGGTGCGATACTGACGGGTGTCGAGAACGGCAAAGTCGGCGAGTCTTCCGAACGAGGATCTCCGGTAGAGTCGCATGTTCGGGCCATTTGGCAGGCAGGCGGCGCGGAGGGGCATCATTTCGTAGTAGGCCTGATAGGCCGCGGCGCGGCGGACCAGGAAGTCGACCGGATCGACATGCTTCTGCTCCGAGATGTGTCCGGCGCAGTTGTTGTCGAACTCGTGGTCGTCCCAGGTGACGAACCAGGGGCATGTCGCGTGCATCCCGTGCAGCAGCGGGTCCGAGCGATACAGTGAGTGCCGAACGCGGTATTCGCCGAGCGTCTCGATCTCACGGCCGATATGCGCACGAACCTTGCCCTTGGTCGCCGCGCCCTCGTAGATGTAGTCGCCGAGATGGAAGACCAGGTCCAGGTCATCCCGCGCCATCTGTTCGTACGCCGTGAACAGCCCGGTTTCGTAGTGCTGGCAGGAGGCGAATGCGAACTTCAATTTCTCCGGCGACGCGGTGGCCTGGGGCATGGTGCGTGTCCGGCCGACGGGGCTCACGGCGTCGGCGGCGCGAAAGCGATACCAGTACCAGCGGTCGGGACTGAGCCCGCGCGGCTCCACGTGCACCGAGTGCCCGAGCTGCGGTGTCGCGATCGTAGTGCCTTTGCGGACGATCTTTTTGAAGGCGTCATCCTCGGCGAGCTCCCAAGAGACTTCGACCATCTTCGGCGGCATGCCGCCATCCGGCTCAAGGGGACTGGGCGCGAGCCGGGTCCAGAGGACGAGGGAGCTTGGATCAGGGTCCCCCGAGGCGACGCCGAGCGTAAAGGGGTTGCTGGCGAATGTGGTGACGGCCTCGCTGGCGTCCGACTGCCGAGCCAGCAGCGGAAGCGCGGCCATCGAGGCGGCACATCCCAGAAATAATCGCCGCGTGATCCCGCCTTCATGGGCGGCTGCCTCTCTTATGCGTTTCAGATCCAGCATGGCGCGGTCCTCCTCTGGTTGGGGTCGTGATTGGCGGTGAGTTTACCGCGGGCTCTGAGCCTACCCTATCCGGCAGTCGGGCGCGTTTCGTTTTGATGAATTGATAAAGGTTGCCGTCGCGATCCGGTCGCTACAGTCCTGGGTCGGCACGCGGGGCCAAAGCCGACGCCACGTAGGGTCCGCCTTGGCGGACGCCCCTTTTCGCTACCGCTTTTCCCTGCCCGATTTCGCCGCGCGGCTTCGCGTTTTGGTCCGCCAAGGCGGACCCTACGGCAACTGCGCAGTCACATTCGCGATGCTCGGCAGTCGCTGCACCAGCGCATCCGGGCCTCGATATCGGGCATCCCGATTTTCTCGGCTTCGATAAACCGGAGCCTGCTCAGCAAGCCGTGCCGATTGGCGATCTGGATCGCCAGGCCCGGGCGGGCGTTGGCTTCGAGCACGACGGGGCCGAGGTTGGCATCGAGAACGAAGTCTACGCCGACGTATTCCATCTCCAGCCCGTCGGCCAGGCGCATGGACGCGATCATCAGCTCGTGCCACTGCGGAAGCTGAACGCCGGCGATCGCGACTTTGGTGTCGGGATGGACCGTGACGGCCCGGTTTTCGCACACGCCGCCGAACGTGATACCCGTTGCCAGATCGACCGCCGCCGCGACCGCCCCCTGGTGCAGGTTCGCCTTGCCGCGCGACGCCCTGGTCGGGAGCCGGACCATCGCCATCACGGGGATGCGGCGATAGAGGATGATCCGCACATCGGGCGTGCCACCGACGGCGATGGTGTCGAACACGTCATGGCGGACGATGCGCTGCTCGACGATCACCTTGTCGGGCTGGCCCCCGAGCGAATACAGGCCCGACAGCGCGTTCTCCAGGTGATACCGCAGGTCCTCGGTCGTCAGCTCCGTGCCTCCGGCGGTGATGAAGATATCGTCCCGGCGATCGACGACGACGATGATGCCCCGTCCCTCTGCCCCTCGCGACGGCTTGATGACGAAATCCCGCCGATCGCCGACGAGCTGGCCGAACTTACGGATGTCGCCCATCCAATGGATGACCGCATAGGTCTGCGGCACGGGAATGCCATGCTTCTCGCAGATCAACTTGGTCTGCACCTTGTCGTCGACGCGCGGGTAATTTGCGCGCGGATTGCCCGGCAGCACGAACTCGGCGTTGCGCTGGTTCATGCCGAGAATGCCAAGGGCCCGCAGATCGCGGGGCCGGGGGAAGCGCAGTAGTCGCGACAGCATTACGCCTCCCCTTTCTTCGATTCGACCAGGTCGCGGAATCGCCACAACTCAGTCAGGCGATACCCCGAAAACCGCCCCAGCAGCACCATCGCGGCGATCGTGTACAGGTGTACTTCGGGGTACGACAGCACGAACTGGCCCATGCGTTCCCAGCGGAGCACCAGGTAGCAGCAGACGCCGACGACGACCGTTCCGCCCAGCAGCCTGAACGCAAAGATCATGCTGTCTTCCTCGCTGGTCAGGTAAAACCGCTCGACGGTCATCGTCAGGATGACCATCGGCAGGATCACGGCCTGGGCGCTGGGGGTGAGGTTGAAGTAGTCGAGCACCGACACGGTGAAAACGATCATCAGCACGACCAGCGTGAGCATCGCGCCGAGTCTTGGAACCAGCAGCAGTTTGAGTCGGTCCAGCAAGGTTCGGCTGGTCAGCCCCAGCGTCAGCACGATGACGAATGTCAGCAGCCCGGTGGACCACTCGGCGTAAACGAAGCTCAAGGCCAGCAGTGTCGGCGTGAACGTACCGAATGTTCGAATGCCGACGATCGTCCGGAATATTCCCGTCACCAGCGCCCCTAGCGGCATGAGCAGGATGATCTGCAAGGGCTCATGCATCTCCAGGGGAAGCCTTGCCAGGTCGAGAATCGCCGACGGCTTGCCATGGCCGTATCGCATTGCGCCGGGGCCGGGTGGGAGCCGTTTGACTTCGAATCGCACGTCGAGCGAGGAGATCTCCGTTCCGCTGACCACGTCAATTCCGTCACGCCGGACGGGCACGATGTTGGGCGGAAGCTTTGCCGCGAAGCCGCCGGCAGGGTCGTAAGGAACCCATTTGTCCCCTTCGAGCGCTTCGGCCCAGGTATGGACGGCGAAATGATCGGCGGCCTCGATCTTGAACCCGGTCACGATACGGGCGGGGATGTTCAGCGCCCGGCAGAGGGTGACCATCAAACGGGCACACCCCACATCGGAACCCGTTCCGGTTCTCAGGACCGTAACGACGTCGCTCGCTCCCTCCGTCTCGTCCTCGATCGACTGACTGCAGAAGTCGAAGACAGACCTTGCGATGCTCAAGCCGGGTCGCGTCGGCATACGCGCGATCGCGTCTCGCACCGAGGGGTCTGTAGTCGGGAACATGCCGCCGGGCTTCAGGTACAGGTCACGGTCGGCCTGGGTCTTCGGGACGTCGGGTTCGCGTGGCGACCACTGCGGCGTGGGGCTGACGTGTACATCGAATCGTGCCGTCAGCGTGTGCTCGCCGACACGACCGGCGACGAGCGAGAATTCGCGCGCCAGCCCCCGCGACGACCGCATTCGCCCCGCCGACAGGCCTGAATACAGGATGTCTTCGTGGAAGACCTTTGCAAAGTTCGTGTCTGACGGCAACGCGACTCGAAGGCGAGCGCCCGGATGCGTCGCCTGGAATGCTGCCTTGTAAGTGACTCGCCAAAGCGTGTCCCCGGGCACGGCCTGCGCTTCGTTGCGGGCCTGCCGGCGCAGCGCTATCAGCGCCGTGCCGATCAACACCAGGATCACCGCCACCCAACGCGTCACTGCTCGTAAGCTCAAGTCGACTCCTTCTAACGCCTGCCCCGCTCTCGCAGGCTACTCGATCGTGCGGCAAAGCAGGATCGGGCTTACCCCGATCTTCAAATCCGGGTGTCCTTGACGCCGGGAGACCCCATTCGGCTTTTTCGATTCGTTGTCGCTGGCGTACGAAATATCTTGACTGCCCGTCCAGTCCGCTTAGAGTTCTGTACGCGGAGGCAGAGTTGTATCGGTCGATTGCACGGCGAAGAGAGGTGTTTTGCCGTGCCTCGGGTGTAGCTTTCGACCGAGCCTTATTCACGTCGTTTTGTGCCGTCTCCTGATTCTCGAACGTCTGGATCGCGTTTCTCGCGATCAACGTCTATGCCGCGGCAACATCGCGGACGATCAGTCTGACGGATCTGTTTGGTTTTGAGCGAACGAGGAGAACATCATGAAGAAGCGGACCGCAGGTCGCCACCGGCTTTTCCGAGCGATAGCACCCATCGAGCCGATGGAGAGCCGTTTGATGATGTGCGCCACGCACTCGGCACTCGTCGTGGACTTCTTCACCGATGATCCGGCGGCTTCGAGTGTGCAGAGCCAGCCGCCCGGCGAAACGACCGGCGCCACGCCTGCCGGCACGCCCAGCTACTCCACGCTCGCCAACGGCATGCCGGTGCTAAGCAGTCTCTCGTCAGCGCCGACCGCGCTCTACCTCGATTTCGACGGCGATGCCAGCGGATCCAACCCCTACGTCGCGACGGTGTCGCCGTACAGCGAAGATGCCGATGCCACGACCTTCAATGTCGCCGAGCAGCGGACCATTTTTGAAGCATGGCGGGAGATGTCGAGCTACTTCGCGATGTTCGACATCAACGTGACGACGGTGCAACCGGCTTCGGGAACGCCCAAGGCGTGGCTCGCGGTCGGCAACAACATCAGCGGTGGCTACAGCTATGTGAACGTCTTCCCGAACACGACCCCGGAATCGTGGAACCAGAGCGGCGACGCTCGGACCCGCGTGTCGGGCCTGGCACACGAGATCGGCCATAACTTCGGCCTGCAGCACCAGGCGACCTGGGATCAGTGGGGCACGCTGACTGCCGAGTACGCCGGCGCGACCGATCCGCTTCACGGCTCGATCATGGGCGTGGACTACAGCGGCACCATCCATAAGTTCATCCTCGGGCACAACAGCACGGCGTCGGGTGTCACCACATTGCAGGACGACATCGCCGTGATCGCGAACAAGATCAAGCCGTACCAGGCGGTTGGCGGCGACGGCATGCGGGCCGACGACTTCGGCAACACCATCGCCACGGCGACGGCGTTGCCCGTCAGCGGCGCGGCCCAGTGGACCAGCGGCATCATCGAACGACTGACCGACGCGGATGCGTTCTCGTTTGTTGTCTCATCCGACGGTACCTATGCCCTTTCGGCCGCCCCTGACGCCCCATCCGGTGCAGACCTGAAGCTGTCGGTCTTCACCGCCGGAGGCGAACTGCTGGCGACCGCCGATGGCGTGAACAATGTGCAGCAGATCACGATGCCGCTCACGACCGGCACCTACTATGCCGTCGTTTCGAGTCACCAGAACTACGGCGATGTCGGGCGGTACTTCATGTCCGTCAGCGCGCTGCCGTCCGGCTGGAAGTCGACCGATGTGGGCACCGGCGTCTCGGGCTACTCGGTGCACGACGGGGCGACGGGCACGTTCAGCCTGATCGGCACCGGGGCGGGGATCACCGGCACGTCCGACGGCCTGCAGTACGCCTATCAGACCCTCACTGGCGACGGCACGATCGTTGCCCGGGTTGCCAACGTCGACGGCACCGCCGCCGGCGCACTTGCCGGCGTCACGATCCGTGAGAGCGCCGCCGCCAACGCCCGCGAGGTTTCGATCGTCAAGACCTACAGCAGCGGCGCGCGGTTCTACTCCCGCGCTTCCACTGGCGGCGGGACGACGACCGTATCTGGGGCTGCCGGGGCATTCTCGCCGGGATGGGTCAAGCTCCAGCGTGTCGGCAATACCTTTACCGGCTTCACGTCAACCGACGGAGTGACCTGGACGCAGCTCGGCACGGCTAGCGTGAGCATGGCAGGAACAGTCACGATCGGACTTGCCACGGCGTCGGCGAATAACCACGCGATGAACGTGGGGCAGTTTGACAATGTGAGCGTCACCGGCGCTTTAGGCGCGGCGACGCCCGTCTATAACGCCCTGCCGGCGCCATCGAATCCGTCGTTGGTATTGGCCGGCGGAACGGGTCTCACGCTGACGTGGGACGCCGTCGCAGGCGCCGCGAGTTACGTAGTGGAACGATCGGACGACGGTGTAACCTTTGCCCAGGTCGGCGCACCCGCCGGCACGACCTACACCGACGCGAGCCTCGCCGGCTCGCAGCGATACTTCTACCGGGTCAGCGCAAGCGACGGCACCGGCCGATCGGTACCGTCGCTGGTGATAAGCGAGGTCAATCGACCCAGTGCCGTCACCAGCTTTTCGATTACCAAGCCCAACGCCACCCAGCTCGTGTTGAACTGGCGCGAGACGACGGGCGAGACGGGGTATCGCATCGAGCGGTCGACTGACGGGGTGACGTTTGCCACGCTCGCAACGGTCGGAGCGAACGTGCCCAGTTACACCGACAGCGGCCTGTCCGCCGCCAACGTCTACAGCTACCGCGTAACCCCGACCAGCGCGCTGGGTGACGGTGTGACGTCTGCGGTGGTCTCGGTGTCGCCCCGGCTTGCCGCGGTCAACCCGACGCTCGGCGCGGTTGCCGTCGGCAGCATCGCGATCAACTGGACCGACATTGCCAACGAGACCGGCTATCGGATTGAGCGGTCGACCAATGGCACGACCTTCGCGTCGCTGGCCACGGTGGCTGCGGGCACCACCACCTACATCGACACGACGGTAGCCTCGGCCGGCGAATACTATTACCGCGTTTACGGGACCACGAGCTACACGCAGAGCCTCAACGGCGGCATCAAGTTCGCCGCCGCGCCCAGCGCCACGCCGCCGGCGGCACCCTGGACGTCGCAGGATATCGGCACGGCGTACGGGCCCGGCACAACCGATCTGACGGCCGGCGTTTACAAGCTGGTCAGCAGCGGTTCCGACATCGCGGGAACGAGCGATTCATTCCGGTTCACCTCCCAGTCAATCACGGGTGATGGTGAAATCCGCGCCCGCGTGGATTCCGTGGAGAACACCGCCGCCGGTGCCAAGGTGGGCGTGATGATTCGCCAGTCCGCCGCCGCCAACTCGGCCAATGTCTTCATCTACGTTACACCGACGACCATCGGGTTCTCGTACCGAACCTCGGCCGGCGGATCGACCACAAGCGTTCCGACTGTCACCGGCACTGCTCCCAGGTGGGTGCGCCTGGTCCGCAGCGGGAGCACCATTACCGGAGCCTATTCGTCGGACGGGATCGCCTGGACCACGATTGGCAGCGCAACCGTTGCGCTGACCGGTTCCACGCTCGCCGGCATCGCCGGGACCAGCAACTCGACAACGCTCCTCAACACGTCGACGGTCAGCAATCTCACCGTGACTGCTGCGGCGGGCATCCTGGTCACCGCGCCGACGCCGTCCGCGACAACAACCGAGGCAGGCGGGTCGGCCAGTTTCACGGTCGCACTGGCGTCTGCCCCGGCGGCCGACGTGGTAATTGCCGTCAGCTCGAGCAACACCGCCGAGGGTGTTGTCGCCCCGACAACGCTCACCTTCACGTCGCTCAACTGGAGCACGCCGCAGTCGGTCGTCGTCACCGGCGTCGACGACGCCACGGTCGACGGGAACGTGTCCTACACGGTGGTGCTCGGCTCGGCGGTCAGCGCCGACTTGTCCTACAACGGTCTGGATGCGGCTGATGTCGCATTCACCAATCAGGACAATGACACGCTTCCACCGCCTCCACCGCCGCCGCCGGTAGCGGCGACCCGGTTCTTCGTCCTCGATGACGGCACGGTGGACCAGCGATTCAAGTACACCGCCAACGGTACGCAGAATGGCAGCACGTCCCTGAGCGTGGGCAACACCGCACCGCGCGGGGCGGCGATCAACGCGGCCGGCGACCGGATATGGGTTGTGGACAAGAACCGTACCGTCTACGTCTACGATGCGGCCGGTGCGGTGGTCGGGTCATGGACCGCCGGTACGATTTCAACAACCTCCACGATTGAAGGCATCGCGACCAACGGGACAGACCTCTGGATCGTCGATGCTCGAGCCGACCGGGTTTACTTCTATTCGGGTGCGGCCTCGCGGACGTCTGGCAGCCAGACGGCCGCCAGCAGCTTCGCGCTCGCCAGCGGCAACAGCACGCCGAAGGATATTGTTGGCGACGGAACGAGCCTCTGGATCGTCAACGATGGGTCCAAGAGCGACCAGGTCTACAAGTACACCGTCGCCGGCGCTTTGCTCGGCAACTGGACCCTGACAGGAGGGGGCGGCAAGCCGACCGGGCTGGCGCTTGACCTTGCCGGCAGCGGAGATCTCTGGATCGTCGACAACAGCACCGACCGCAGCTACCGCTACGCCGCAGCCGCGACCCGGACCTCTGGCAGCCAGGCGGCGGCTTCGTCGTACGCACTTGCCGCTGGCAACACCAACGCCCAGGGCATCGTGGCCCCGGCGGTTGCCTTACCGGCGTCTTCGTTCTCCGACGTCAGTTCATCGCCGGTGGCGACCGATCCGACAACCGCAGGCACGCTGCCTCCCGGGCAGACCAAGCGGCCGGAAGGAAAGCCCAGTTCGTCTGGGCTGACGAACCCCGTTGCAATCCGCGTTGTCCCGTCGTTCGTGTCGGGAAGCGATGATCTCGACTCTGGAGAGGACGACAGCGAGCTGCTGGACTAGCCGTTGACGGCCAGGCAGGCCTATTGGCCCGGCGGTAGCGTATTGCCCGATTTGTGTACCCGCGGAGGTCCGCTTAACATCGGCCGTCCTCTTCGGGGCCGCACATTGCTTTCACGTATCCACTCTTTCATTCTCGTCGGCGTCGATGCGCAGGTTTGCGAAGTCGAGGTCGATGTTCTTCACCAGGGTACCGAGAAGAACACCATCGTCGGGCTGGCGCAACTGGCGGTCAAAGAATCGCTCGAGCGCGTCGACCGCGCCGTCAAGAACAGCGGCTATGCGGTGAGCCGCGGAATGATGATCAATCTCGCGCCGGCCGACGTGAAGAAGGAAGGGCCGGCCCTGGATCTGCCGATCGCGATCGGCCTGATGCGCGGGCTGAACTTCATCCAGACCGAACGCCACAAGGAATACCTTGTCGCCGGCGAACTCGCGCTCGACGGGCGATTACGGAAAATCAAAGGCGGCCTGTCGATGGCGCTGCTGGCGCGCGACAAGGGGTTCAAGGGTGTCATCCTGCCCGAGGAGAACAAGCGCGAGGCGGCGGTTGTCGAAGGGGTGGAAGTCATTCCTGTCGGTACCCTTGCCCAGGCAGTGGGTTTCCTCAACGAACTGCTCGATATCGAGCCTTACGAACTCGACGGCGAAGCGTACGCCGCGTCGCAGCAGTCCAGTGATCTCGACTTCGCCGAGGTCCGCGGGCAGGAAGCGGTGAAGCGGGCGATCACCATCGCCGCCGCCGGCGGGCACAATATCCTGATGATCGGACCGCCGGGCACGGGCAAGTCGATGCTCGCGGCACGCATCCCCGGCATTCTGCCGCCGCTGGGACGGGCCGAATCGCTCGAGACCACCCGCATCTACTCGGCGATGGGATTGCTGCCCGACGGCGTCGCGCTTCTCGACCGCCGGCCGGTGCGGACGCCTCACCACTCGGCGACGGCCCAGGCGCTGATCGGCGGCGGCAGCATTCCCCGGCCCGGCGAGGTCTCGCTGGCGCACCACGGGATTCTATTTCTCGACGAACTCCCGGAGTTCCCGCGGCCGGTTCTTGAAACGATGCGGCAGCCGATGGAATCCGGCGAAGTGACCATCGCCCGGGTCCACGGCAGCGTGAAGTTCCCGGCGCGGTTCATGCTCGTCGCGGCGATGAACCCGACGGAATCAGGCTATGCCCCCACCGACACCCGGGCCCGCGATAAGTACCTCGCCAAGCTGTCGGGTCCCCTGCTCGACCGCATCGATATCCACGTTGAAGTTCCCGCCGTGCCGTATCGCGAGCTCACCGGCAAGCACGCGGGCACCAGCAGCGGCCAGATGCGCGAGCAGGTGATGCGCGCTCGTGCGATTCAGACGCAGCGCTTCGGCGAAGGCCCCATTTGCAACGCACGGATGGACAGCAAGCTGCTCCGCGCCCATTGCGAGCTCGGCGAGACGAGCCTGATGCTGATGAAGCAGGCGATGGACGAGCTGGGCCTCAGCGCCCGCGCTTACGACAAAGTCCGCCGTGTCGCCCGAACGATCGCCGACATGGACGGCGTCCAGCACATCAACGAGAACCACATCGCCGAGGCGGTTCAGTACCGATTGCTCGACCGAAAGTTTTGAGCCCGCCGGCACCTGGCCTGAGGGATGTCAAACGAGAGAGACCACGAAGCAGATCTTTCTGTCGTGGCCTCTGTCATCTCATCGCTTGACGATTTAGTTCGTTCAGGCGGCTTTCTTTTTCTTCTTCGGCGCGGCAGCGGCCGTCGCGTCGATGGTGGAGACCACCCCGCCGCTGGCGGTGTACTTCACGTGGGCACCGGCCTTGAGGTCGGTGAGGGTCTTGGCCTGGCCGTCGACGGTGACGGAGGTCTTTTCGGTGGTGGTCAGCGAGACGGCGACCGCCTTCTTGCCAGCACCCTTGACGCTAAGGGTGAGGGCGGGCGCGGTACCGGTGATCGACTCGATGACACCCTCGGTGCTGCCCTTATCGGCCTTCTTGGCCGCCTGGACGTTCGAGGCACCGATCAGACCGACCAGAGCAAATGCCGCCAAAGCCATCAAAACGTGTCGCATGCTGCTACTCCTCAGTTGATTGGAAGGGTTACTGAAGACCGCTGATTGCGGCCTCCACATGAATGCACCTGTAACGCGGTGAAAGGGAATCTATTGCCTGGGCAAATCGTTTCGCGGGAACGTCGCGTGGCGGGCGGCTCGTTTTGTCTTTGGTCCTTGACAACACAAGCGTCCGACCATGCTATTTAGTGAACGCCGGCCCGCGTGATCCGGGATCGCGGCGGAAGACCGCTTCTCTCGCACGAAAGCAATTTTCATGAACCGCTTGCTCAGCCTATTCGCCTCTGCCGCCCTCGCCCTTGGCGGGGCGACGTTCCTTGCCTCGCACACCGCCGTCGCTGCCGATTCGGCCCCGACGACCACCATCAAGCCCCTCAAGGTTCTGCTGGTCACCGGCGGGTGCTGCCATGACTACTCGCGGCAGAAGGAAATCCTCAAGCAGGGTATCTCAGCCCGCACTCCGGCCGAGTTCACCATCGTCCACGAAGGCGACAACAAGACCGACCACAAGCATTCCATCTACGCCAACAAGGACTGGTGGAAGGGTTACGACGTCGTGATTCACGACGAGTGCTCGGCGTCGGTGAAGGATATCGACTTCATCGAAAACGTCCTGGCGGCCCACAAGGCGGGCGTGCCGGCGGTGGTTCTCCACTGCGGCATGCACAACTACCGCAGCGAAGGTTTCCCCAACAAGACGCCGTGGTTCGAGTTCACCGGACTCAAGACCACCGGCCACGGCCCACAGCAGCCGATCTCGCTGACGATCGTCGATAAGGAAAGCCCCATCACCCAGGGCCAGCCCGAGTGGACCACGATCAACGAAGAGCTCTACAACAACGTCGCCGGCGGTGTCGAGGCGACCGCCAAGCCGCTGATCAAAGGCAAGCAGACGATCACCGACAAGAAGACCAACGAGAAGAAGGACGTCGAAACCATCGTCGCCTGGACCAACGACTACAAGGGCACCAAGGTCTTCGCGACCACGGTCGGCCATAACAACGACACCGTCGCCGACGCCCGCTACCTGAACCTGGTCACCCGCGGCCTGCTCTGGAGCGTCGGCAAGCTGGACGACAAGCACTTCAAGGCGAGCGACCAGAACGTCGACGTCAAGGCGATCAAGGTCGAGCCCAAGCCGGACGCGAAGAAGGCCAGTGCCAGCGCCGTTCGCCCGGGCATCGAAATCCTGAAGGATGTTCCCTGCTGCGGCAACGAGTAATCGCCGGACGGGCGACCTGGCATAGCCTTACATTTTCACCTTGAAGATTGATGACTTTGTGAGAACCCGCGACGAGATACGTCGCGGGTTCTCTCTATTGTAGATCGGGGGGCGTAAGGTGATCTGAGCACGCCATGCCGCGTTAGACTTTGGTCGACAGCAGTTTTCGGCGCGAGTAACCGTCCCGGGACTTCCCTATTCCGACGCTGTTTGCGCCACAACGCAAATAGCCGAGAATCTGACCGTCGAGCTGTAAATCCAACCGGAACAATCTGGACAGGGATTAAGGATAACATCGTGAAGAAACTAAACGTGGAAATCTTGGTTTGCGCCATGGTGCTGATGGCGTTTGTTCTCGTTAGCGGCTGTACGACCACTTCGGACAAGAGCCCTGGGAAATCCTCTGGAATCGGGGTATCGCCGGCCGAGGCGAGAGCCATCGCGAAGGAGGCCTACATCTACGGCTATCCGATGGTGGACAGCTACCGCATTCAGTATGCCTACTTCGTCAATCCGAAGAGCCCAGAGTACAAGAACCCCTGGAACCAGCTTCGCAACATGCCGCGTGTCTACACGCCGGACGACAAGGCCGTCCAGACCCCCAACTCCGATACGCCCTACTCCATGATCGGCTTCGACCTGCGGGCCGAGCCCATGGTGATTACCGTGCCGGTCATCGAGAAGGAACGCTACTTCAGCATCCAACTCGTCGACGCATACACGCATAACTTTGCATACATCGGCAGCCGAACCACCGGCAATGACGGCGGCAGCTACCTCCTTGCCGGCCCGGGCTGGCAAGGCGAAACCCCCAAAGGCGTGAAGATGGTGATCCGCGCCGAGACCGATCTGGCGTTGGGCGTGTATCGCACACAGCTTTTCCATCCGGAGGATCTGGACAACGTAAAGAAGGTTCAGGCGGGTTACCAGGTTCGAACCCTCTCCGCGTTTCTCGCTCAGCCTCCTGCACCATCGGTGCCGGCGATCGACTTCATCAAGCCGCTCGGCGTGGAAGCACAGAAAACCTCGCTCGAGTTCTTCAGCGTTCTGAACTTCGTCCTGCAGTTCTGCCCGACGGTCCCCTCGGAAAAGGAATTGATGGCACGCTTCGCCCGGATCGGCGTGGGTGCCGGGATGCAGTTCGATGCCGATAAGCTCTCTCCGGAAGTGAAGACGGCCATCGAGCAGGGCATGGCCGATGCCTGGGCGAACATTGCGGAGTTGAAGAAGAAGGTCGACGCGAAAGAGCTGACCTCCGGCGACATGTTCGGCACCCGGGAGTATCTCAAGAACAACTATCTCTACCGGATGTTCGCCGCCGTCTTCGGCATCTTTGGCAATTCAAAGCAGGAGGCGATGTATCCCATGTACGGCGTGGACGCCGACAGGCATGCGCTGGACGGGACACACCGTTATGCATTGCGATTTGCGCCCGGACAGTTGCCGCCAGTCAATGGATTCTGGTCGCTCACGATGTACCAGATGCCCGAGAGCCTGCTGTTTGCCAATTCGCTCAAACGCTACCTGCTCAACTCTCCGATGCTGTCTCAGTTTCAGAAGGATTCCGATGGCGGGATCACCCTGCTGATTCAAAACTCATCGCCCGGCAAGGATAAGGAGTCGAACTGGCTGCCCGCACCGAAGGGGCCGTTCATGGCGGTGATGAGGCTGTATTGGCCGAAGGACGACGCGCTGACCGGCAAGTGGACCGCGCCGGCGCTGAAGAAGGTCGAATGAACGCGTCTGGTGATCGGCGTTGCATGGCGGTCGGTGTCTGTCCCGTTTTGCGACCGCACTTAATACGGCCGCGATCCGAACACGCCCAGCAGCCACAGAACGAGAATGATCAGAAGGATCGTTCCGACCGAAATGCCCTGTCGGCGAAAAGCCGGCTGATACAGACCGCCGCCGAAACTCAGGATAACCAGAACGACAAGAATGATTAGCAGGATTGGCATGCGCGAAGCGTCGCAGGTTCAGCCAAATCGGGGAATGGAGAATGTTTGGGGGCGAATCAAGATTGCTGAAGGTCGAGTGTCAAGCACGAATTGAGGAGAAGTAACGATCCTTCGCCCAGCCTCCAGACTTCAGACTTGGACCGTCAACCATCCACCTTCGACTTTCGTGCGCCGTGCGCCTTACCCCTTCACATCGTCTGAATCTTGGTCGTGTCCAGAATCGGCTGGCCGTGGGACACGGAGCTTTGTCGGGGCAGGCGGATGGTAAAGTTGGTGCCGGCGTCGCGGGTGGAGACGACCTCGATCGACCCGCCATGAGACTTGGCGACCTCGCGAGCGATATACAGGCCCAGGCCGATGCTGCCCGGACGATTCTTCACAGGGTGGTCGCCGCTGGAGCCGCGAACAAGCGGATCGAAGATCTTTGCAAGTTCGCCCGGCGGAATGGGCGAGCCGCCGTTGTGGATCGCGACGGAGACCTCATTGTCGACGCCCGTCAGCCGAAGCTCGATCGGGGCGCTGGCGTCGCCGTGCTGAACGGCGTTGCCCAGCAGATTGGAAATCGCCTGTCGAACACGGTCGGCGTCCCAGTCGCCGGTCCCATCGCCTTCAGAAAAAAAGCGGAACGTGCACTTCGGATGGGCCGTGCGGAACTCGTCGAATAGTCCGCGGCACAGCGGTTTAAGGTCCATAGGCGCCGGTTCGACAGGCATCCCGGCACCCAGGCGCGTGCGGGTGTAATCCAGCAGATCGCCGATCATTCGGCCCATCTGAACGGCGTTGCTGCAGATTTGTGTCGCAAAGCTCACCGCTTCCGGCTCAGGATGCCCAATTCGGGGAATCAGCGAGGCCGACATCGCGATGGAGTTCAACGGGTTGCGCAGGTCGTGGCCCAGGATTGCCAGGAACATATCCCGCGACTGGTCGACCCTCTTTGTGTAACTGCTGACGGTCTTGGCAATCGACTGGTCGAGGGACTCATTGAACCGTGTAACGTCTTCAACGTCCCGCTCATCCGCATCCGGCTCACTGTCGCGCCAAAGACGCAGCACGCTGGCGCGCAAGGCCCGGTATTCGGAGACGACTTCAAGCAAATCGAAGCCTGACCCCAGTCGGTCGATGGCGTGTGCTTCCGAAGCTTCGTCGAGGGATGAGATCTTCGTCGTATCGGTAGTCGACGTTTCAGAGCCGTGGCTTCGTGACCGGGCCGACCGCTCGGTGTTGGTCTGCACGGACTGCATGTCGTCTACGGTGGCGAGAAGGATACGCTCGGCATGGTCGCGTAAGGTGAGCGACCCCATCTTCGCCCCAGCACCAATGCCACGGGCAAAAGCCTCCCATTCGACGAGAATAGGTTCGGTATGTGTGAGAATAAAATCGCAGAGACGCAACGTGCTCCAGTGAACTGTCAACAGCGCAAGTGGCGATGGAATTCCCCCTTGGACGACCACATGCGAGATCACGGTAGCAGGTTTGGACGGATGACGGGGCGAAGAAATTGGGGAAGGGTATCCCTCCGCACCAGCTGCGAGTGCCGAGCGGCAGGCGGGAAGTTGTAAGTCGAGTCAGAACGGCCGTCGCCACCGGGACAGCGCAGCAAGTCACAACTCGGGCTCGGGGCATCTGTTGCGGCGCTTCGGGTCGCTATGGGTGGTAGAACTTGTCTTAGAAAGAGTCCCCCCAGGTATCGAGAGGCAACATCACTGAGAACGGTCGCCGTGAGTGACCTTGGTGAGAGCGAGCGTGCGACCTTCAGCGCGTCATGCACTTTCGCCCTCGTGCTGACGTTCGGGAAAAGTTCCTCGCGGTCCAGGCTCGCTTTATGGGAAGGCGACAAACTGGAGCATTCAACGTTCTTCGACACCTTCAGCGGTTACGTCCGTCGCTACGTCCGCCGCCGCCGTCGCTGCCTTTGCTCCCACCCCCGCCTCCTTTGCTGCCCCCGCCATCTCCGCCTCCGCCACCACCGTTGCCACGACCCCCGCCGCCGTCTCCCCCGCCGCTGCTGCGACCGCCGCCGTCGTTCCCGCTGATGCTACGGGCACCGGACGATTCGCCGCCGGTGCGCGGGCCGACGAAGTCACGCTGGCCGTTGGACGCCGGTCCGAGGCGTGGGGCGCTGTTGATGCGCTCCGACGCGGACGACCCGCGGGCGCTGGGGCGTTCGGCGGGTGGGCTGTAGGTGCCGGACGGCGCGACATATCCCGATGACGACCGGCGCGTCGGCACGATGACCGGTGCCGATTTCCCGTCCACCGCCGATGGCGCGTTTCCGCCGGAAGCCGAGCTGTCCGATGGCACGACCAGCACGCTGCCGTCCGCGCGGCGGAAGCTGGCGGCGGCAGGTGTGTTGGCGTCCGCACGATTGAGCGATCGCGGACCGACAAACTCCGTCGGTGCCCGCATCGGCCGGCCGGTGACTGTCGGCGCGGGACGCACCGGCGTTCCCGACGGCTGGGCGGCGATCACCAGCGGCGTCGGGCCGTTGTTGGCCGACGTCGGCGGGTTCGACGCCGAGACGATCGGCGCGTTGCCCCACGGCACCCGGCCGCGCGTGCTGCGGTCGGCGACGACGACCGGCGGTCGGCCGTTCCCGTTGTTGCCGCCGTTGTTGTTGTGGCCGTCGTTGTGGTGGTGATGGTGGCCGTTGCCGTAATAGCCGTAATACCCGCTGCCGTACCAGAAGCCGCTGCCGTAGTAATAGTCGTTGTAGTAGTAGCCGCTCCGGGTGACGTAATAAGGCGAGCCCCAGCGGCAGCCGTAGAGATCGTAAAGGTAAGGGTCGGCACCGTTGCCCCAGTAGTAGTCGGGGCCGCGGTAGACGTAGCCGCCGTAGCGGTAGGTGGTCCAGGATTCGCTGGAATAGGCCTCGCCGGTATCATATGCGATGCCGCCGCCCGAGGGAGCGGGGACGTAGGTGCCACCGACATCAGCCGCACGCGGCGCGTTCGGGCCGGTTGCCGGCCGTGTGGCGGGCGCGGCCTTGTCGGCGGCGTCGGCGAGTTCCCGGCGGAGGTCTTCGTGGCTCACTTGGCCGGCCATCAGGCCGTCTCGCGTCAATTGATAGAAGACATAGCTCGTCGCCTGCCGATCAAGGACGAGACTGAAATCAATCGGCTCGCGACCGTCGTCCGGCGTTCGAGGTTGATCGGACAGCACTCGCGGGATGAAGGACGGATCAAGCTGGCCGGCGAACCCCTCGAACGCGATCGCCACTGCCGCATGCTTGTACACAGGCTGGGTGGCCGGAGCGGTGGCCGGGTTTGTCGTCGGGTTCGTTGCGGGATTGGTCGCCGGTCGGGTGGACGGATTGGGGTCGCGGTAGACGGCAACGGTCACGATCGCGGTTTCGCCTTTGTAGTCGATCAGTGCCCGCGCGACGCGCGGGGCCAGCGCGGCCATGCCCTGGCGGGCATTGTCCTTCAGATCGGGGGCGTCAATCCTGGCTTCGATCGCCGTCATGGCGTTCTGCCAGTGCTGCGGATTGACGGTCACCTTGCGGACCGACGGGAGTTCGCCCAGGCGGATGCCGGTGGTATCAATCGGCGGCGGGCCGTCGTTGGCCTGGCCCTGGGGTGCGGGTGTCTGGCGCGGGTCGGCGGGAAGCCGCGGGTCGCGGCCGCCGTAGTCGTAAAGCGGGATGTCCTTCGCGACAGAGCCGGGCGGCGGCTCGACGTAAGCAGACTTGCGATAGACGCCTTCCTCCATCCCGGGTCGCTTCCTCGGCGCAGGCTCTTCAGACGTCGCGCACCCCAGCGGGACGGCGGCCAGGACCGCGGTGATCAGCGTCGATTGAAACCGTCGTGACATGGCTACCTCGCTCCCGACATTGTACGGCTTTCCCCGGCGACTGGGCGCGGGAAAAACGCCGCCGAGCTTGACAATCCTCGCCCCTGCGGCAATCGCCAGGCAACTGGCGCAAACCCACCTCATTGAGACACGCGGCCTGCTGAAAGGTTTGCCCGCGGGCCGCAAACGCGAACATTTGCCGCCTTGGTGTGTAGATGGGGGCTGGGGAGCCGGAACATCGCCCCGCCGGGCCGTTCCGAATAGCATTTTGTGCAATCCCGTAACTGGAACCGTTGATCCATGAAGCATTCGAAGACCTCCGTGATTCTTTCGTCGGCTGTCGCCATTGCCATTGCCGGTGCGACGGCGCTGCTTGCTGCTGACAAGTCGCCTGCCGTTCCTGCTCCCAAAGCGGCGGCCAAGGCCACCGGCGACACCAAGGCCGGCGGCACCAAAAAAGGGGACGCTGGCAAGCTGGTCCCCGAGAACCTCGCCATCGGCAAGGTGGTCTCTGCGTCGAGCTATCAGAACGACGGCCTGAAGGCGACGATGGCCGTGGACGGCGACGAAGGCACGCGCTGGTGCGCCGAGAATGGTTCGGTGCCGCAGTGGCTGGCGGTCGATCTGGGCTCGCCGCAGGATCTCTCCGGTGCCGAGATCACCTGGGAAGCGTCGGCAGACAAATACGCGTTCAAGCTCGAAGGCTCCGCCGACGGCAAAGCCTGGTCGGCGCTGGCCGAGAAGTCGTACGAAGCGGGTGCGACATCGCAGCTGAAGTTCGACGCCAAGGGCGTCCGCCATGTCCGCGTGACGGTAAACGGCACCAAGCCCGGCGCCTGGGCGAGCCTGAAAGAACTGGACGTCTTCGGCACCAAGCTGGTGGCCGCTGCCGAAAAGGCCAAGGCCAAGCAGGGCAAAAAGGCCGGCAACGACGCGCCCCCCACGCCCGAGAGTGTGAAGGCCCCCGCCGGCTGGGATGTGAAGATCTTCGGCGCCCCGCCGGAGGTGAACTACTGCACGACCATCTGCGCCACGATCACCGGCGACGTATTTGTGGGGATCGACGAGCAGGGCTCGCTCGGCAAAGAAGCCGGTCGCGGCCGCGTCGTCCGCATGCGCGACCTCGACGGCGACGGCAAAGCCGATGACATCGTCACCTTCGCCAAGATGGACCATCCCCGCGGTGTCTGGGCCGACGGCAAGGACGTCTACGTCCTGCATCCGCCGACGCTCACCAAGTACACCGACGAGAACGGCGACGGCATTTCCGACAAGAGCGAAGTGTTGATCAAGGGGATCGCCAACGAGCAGATCCAGGCCGGCCGCGGCGCTGACCACACGACCAATGGATTCGCCGTCGGCCCCGACGGTTGGATCTACATCGCGATGGGCGACTTCGGCACCCCCAAGGCCACCGGCAAGGACGGCACCGAACTGCAGATGCACGGCGGCGGCGTGGTGCGCATTCGTCTCGATGGCACCGGGCTGGAGAAATACTCCTTCGGCCAGCGCAACATCTACGACGTCGCGGTCGACCCGTTCATGAACGTCTTCACCCGCGACAACACCAACGACGGCGGCGGGTGGAACGTTCGCCTCAGCTACATCGTGCCGAGCGGCAACTACGGCTATCCCCGCATGTTCATGCGGTTCGGCGACGAGATCATCCAGCCGCTGAACGACTTTGGTGGCGGTTCGCCGTGCGGATCGCTCTTTGTCGATGAACCCAGCCTGCCCCCGATCGCCAACGGCCTGCTGACCGTCGAATGGGGCGCGAGCAAGGTCTGGAAGCACCCGCTCACGCCGCAGAGCGCGGGTTACGGGCCGTCGTCGCAGGAGCAGTTCCTGGGGCTGTCGCGTCCGACCGATATCGACTACGACGGCCGCGGTAATTTCTTCGTCGCGAGCTGGGCCAATGGCAGCTTCAGCTACAGCGGAGCGAACGTCGGCTTTGTCGGCCGGGTGTCGCCGACGGGGTATAAAGCCGCCGTCCTGCCCGATGTCGCCCGCGCGGCGGACGACGACCTGGTGAAGCTGCTGATGTCCCCGAGCATGAAGCTGCGCGAAGCGGCGCAGCGGGAGGCCGTCCGTCGTGGCACAAAGCCGGCGACGATTGAAGGGCTCAAGGCGCTGGTCACCGGCAAGGGCCTGCTCCAGGGCCGGGTCGCCGCGATGCTGACGCTCAAGCAAATCGCCGGCGACAACGCCAACGCGTTTCTCGCGACGGCGGCCGCCGATCTGGATATCCGCGAGTTGGCGCTGCGAGCGCTGGCCGACAAGAAGAACGACCCGACCGCCCCGCTGCCGCCATTCATCGCCGGCTGCAAAGACGCCAACCCGCGTGTGCGCCTGATTTCGGCGTGGGGGCTCGGCCGACTGGGTCGCGCCGAAGGCGCTTCGGCACTGGTGCCACTCACCGGCGATGCCGACCCGCTGATCCGTCATGTCGCGATCACGGCGCTGGTCGAGCTGAAAGCCGCAGACGTCTGCCTGGACGCTGTCAACGGCAATGACGCTGTCACGACCGGCGTCCTGCTGGCGCTGCAGCGGATGCACGGCGAAGAAAAGCTGGGCGATGTGGCGCTGGGCGAGAAGGTGGTCGCCGGGCTGACGCAGAAGCTGCAATCGGCCGCCGAACCTGCCCTCAAATCGTCGCTGTATCGTTCGCTCTGCCGCATGTACTTCCAGGAAGCGGCGTGGGACGGCAGCACTTGGTGGGGCACACGGCCGGACACGTCGGGCCCCTACTACAAGACCGCCGAGTGGGCCGCCACGCCGAAGGTGCGGGCGCTGCTCGAAGCAGGCCTCGCCAACGAGAAAGGCGATGTCGTACGGCAGTTGGTCGTCGACATGCAGCGACACAAGATCGATACGCCTGCCGTTGCCGCATTCATCACCAGCGAAGCGAAGAAGGACCCCAAGTTCCGCCAGATGCTGATCGAAAGCCTGTCGTCGGCGCAGGCCGGCCTGACCCGCGACCAGATCGCTCTGCTGAAGTCGGTGTCGCTCGATGCGAGCATTGAACCGGCGCAGCGCGTGACGGCGATGCGCGTGCTGTCGAAGTCTCAGAAAGACAACGACTCGCGAGCGGCGCTGACGGACGTGCTGGCTGCGATCGTCGCCGATGCCAAGCCCGAGGCATCGATCGCCGCCCTGCTCGACGAATCGATCCGCGACGCCCGCAACGGCGCGGATGTCCCGTACTTTGCCAAGCTCGCCGAGTCGGACAAGCCCGAAGCGCGTGAGCTGGCCTATTCAGTGCTCGTGAGCATCGCGAAGGGGAAACTCACCAAGGGCGACCAACAGGCGAAAGCCGCCGCCGCTGTCGAGCTTGCGTGGAAAAAGCCGGTGCAGACGGCGAGCCTGCTGCGGGCGATCGGCCGGACCAAGACCGTGGACTACCGCGAGCAGGTGCAGGCCCACACCGCCGACAAGACGCCGGAAGTTGCGACTGCCGCCGCGTACGCCGCCGAGCGCATCGGCCTGAAGGGCACCGGCGTTCCCGCCGGCCCGACGATCGAGCAGACCGGTTATGAGAAGACGCTGGCGTTTACGACGAAGGCCAAGGGGAACGCCGAGAAGGGCAAGGAGTTGTTCACCCGTGTCGGCTGCGTCGGCTGTCACACGGTATCGGCGAGCGAGCCGCCGAAGGGCCCGTATCTCGGCGGCATCCTCGAGCGGTACAACCGCGCCGAGCTGACCGAGAGCATCGTGAAGCCCAACGCCAAGATCTCGCAGGGCTTCGAGACGCAGTGGTTCAAGCTCAAGGGTGCCGAGGATGACATCATCGAAGGCTTCGTTACGAGAGAAGCCGGCAACGAACTGGAACTGCGAAACGCCGCCGGCGTGGCCCAGATCATCAAGACGTCGGACATCGTCAAGCGCGGCAAGCGCGAGACGTCGATCATGCCCGAAGGTTTGGTGAACGCCCTGACGCCGCAGGACTTGGCGGATTTGCTGGAGTATCTGGGGTCGTTGAAGAAGTGAGGTCGCAAGGTGGCATGGGCGAGTACACTTGTCTGCGGTTGCCGATCGCGGCAAGACATGGGCATGTGGACTCGCCCATGCCGCAATAGCCTTGATTCCCAACGCCTCGGTGAAATGAGCAGACTCAAACACAATACCCCTCCTTCCGCAAACCGACCAACGCCTGATCCGTTAACCGAGTCTTCAGCTTCCCCGCCGACAGGCCCGTCTCAGCGTCGTTACGACGCGCCCGGCGACGAGCCCCTCGCCATCGCCGTCAACCTGACCCTCCAGGAGACGTTTCGCTTCGACCGTGGCCTGTCCAAGCGTCTGCGGCAGCGCGAGGTGAATGCCAAGGAAGCATTCACCCTCCGCGACGGTGCCGGTGTCTACTTTCGGGCCAGCCTGAAGGAGTACGACGCCAAGGGTGGCATCGCGTTGCCGTACGAGCGGATGGACCGATCGCCGGAGGCGACGATCGACATCACGCTCGCGTGTGCCGTCCTCGCCCGCCACCGCATGCACCTGGTCGTGCAGAAGGCGACGGAACTCGGTGTTCGGCGGATCGTTCCGCTGCTGACGGACTGCTCCGTTCCGCCGGAGAATGTGGAGCAGGAGCAGGCGCACGCCTGGCCTAGCCACATTTTGCGGGCAACCAAGCAGTGTCGGCGGTCGTCGCTGCCGCACCTCCTGGCCCCGACCACGCTCGACGCATTCCTCACGTCGCCACTGTACGCGGCGACCGACCTGCGGCTGTTTCTCGACGACCGCGTCGACCCGCTGCCTACCCCCGCCGACAAGCCGAAGCGCGTCATCCTGCTCGTCGGGCCTGAGGGCGGCTTTTCCGATGCCGAGCGAGAAAAGCTCTCCCGCCACGCCCGACCATGGGTGCTCGGCGGGCGCGTGCTTCGGGCGGAGACGGCGGTGCTCGTGGGGCTGACGGCGGTGCACATGAGATGGGGAGACTTCACGTGACTTCAAAGCAAACGAACGCGTAACCGGGCGACCATGTCGGAGCGAAGCTTTCATTGTCCGGCCCGACTTTCAGGAAAACTACACTCGGTCCAGGAACAGCCATGTCCAGTGCTAACCTTTGCCGTCGCGATTTTCTCCGGGCAGCGGTCGCCACTTGCGTCACCGCGAGCCTTACGTCCGCTGCGGTCTCGTCTTCCCCCGTCATCGACACCCACACCCACTTCTACGACCCTTCCCGCCCGCAGGGCGTGCCGTGGCCTTCGAAGAACGATCCGCTGCTGTACCGAACTGTCCTGCCGGCGGAGTTCAAGAAAATCGCCGTGCCGCTGGGCATCACCGGTACCGTTGTCGTCGAGGCCAGCCCGTGGGTGGAGGACAACCAGTTCGTCCTCGACTTGGCGAAGGACGAGCCTTTCATCGTCGGGCTGTGCGGGAACCTGACGCCGGGGGAGGCGGACTTCGCGCAGCATCTGGCGCGATTCTCTAAGAACCCGCTGTTCCGCGGCATCCGCATCGCCGGCGCGGACTGGGTCAAGCGGGTCGCCGACGACCGATTTATCGACGACCTCAAGCGGATGCTCGACGCCGACCTGCAACTGGACGTCAACACGGGCACCGCCAACCTGCCTGCGACGGCGAAGCTGGCGGATCGGCTGCCGGCTCTCCGCATGGTGCTGAACCATTGCGCCAATACGCCGATCGACGGCCAGGCCGTGAAGCCGGACTGGCTCGCCGGGATGAAAGCCCTCGGCGGCCGCAGGAACGTCTTTGCCAAGGTGTCGGGCGTGGTCGAAGGCACCGCCAAGCGCAACGGCGACGCGCCGGCCGACGTGGCGTTCTACAAGCCGGTGCTGGACGTGCTGTGGGAACAGTTCGGCGAAGACCGCCTGATCTTCGGCAGCAACTGGCCGGTCTCGGCGCGGTTCGCTCCGCTGGATCGCGTCGTCGGGATTGTTCGCGGCTACTTCGAGCCCAGGGGCCCCGCGGTGCTGGCGAAGGTCCTCGGCGGGAACGCCGCGACGGCATACAAATGCGTGAAGCGGTAGCACCATGGTTCGCACCGTTCGCAGCATGGTCCGGGTCATCAGTCCCCGTGCTTCAGATACTCCACCGCCGCCCGGCACTGCGGGCTGTCCAGCAGCGTGTCGCAGCATGCGGTTTCGATGACCTCGCCGGCGTCGTCGTTCACACACAGGCACGCCAGCCAGTCGGCAACACGTCGTGCCTGGGGGATGTTGTGCGTCACCAGCACGATCGTGTGCCTGACCTTCAGGCCCAGGATCAGTTCTTCGATCGCCTGCGTCGATTTCGGGTCCAGCGCGCTGGTCGGCTCGTCCATCAGGATGACCTGCGGGTTGCTTGCGAGCGTGCGGGCCAGGCACATCCGCTGCTGCTGGCCGACGGACAATCTTGCGGCCGGCTCTTTCAATCGGTCCTTCACTTCGTCCCAGATTGCCGCCTCGCGCAGGGCGTGTTCCACCGTTTCCGGCCACTGCGATCGTGGCGTGACTCCCAGGTGCCGAACGCCGAACAGGACGTTGCGATAAATGCTCGTCGGGAAGATGACCGGCTGCTGGAAGAGAATGCCGATCTTCGCCCGCAGGTCGTCGGGGTTCTGGTCGTAGATCGATCGCCCCTCGAATCGCACGTCGCCGTTGACGCGAAGATTGGGCGTCAATTCGATCAGGCGGTTCAGGCATTTCAACAGTGTGCTCTTGCCGGCACCGCTCGGGCCGATCAGACCGAAGACCTGCCTAGGCGCGATGTCGAGGTTCACGTTGCGCAGCAGATGCCGCTTGCCTGCGATCACGTTCAGATTACGCACCTCCAGCACCGGCGGACCCTGCGGTTTCGGGCACGTCGGCTCGCACGGCTTTTCCGGAAGGATTGTCAATTCAGGCATGGCGGGCCTCCTCGTGCACCTTCAAACGGATCGGCAACGACACAAGGCTCAGCAGGAACACCAGCCCGAGCAGCACCGTGGCCGTGCCCCACACCTTCACTGCGACATCCGGATTGAACGAATCCTGGGCCAGTTGGAAAATGTGATACGGCAGCGCAAGCACCGGGCTTTCGATGATTCCGGTCGGGAAGGTCGCGCCGGCGAAGATCGTCGCCGTGAACATGATCGGTGCCGTCTCGCCGACGGCCCGCGCCAGGCCCAGCAGCAGGCCTGTCACCAAACCGCCGATCGATTGCGGCAGGATGACTGATCGCACGATCTGCGACCGCGTGAGGCCCAGTCCGGCGGCGGCTTCGATGTATCGCTCGGGGATCATCCTTATACGCTCCAGCAGCGCCACCGAGACCGTCGGCGTGATCATCAGCCCGAGCAGGATGCCGCCCGTCAGCCAGGATTTGCCCCAGTCGAAGTACTTCACAAAGACGATCAGGCCGAGGATGCCGAACAGGATCGACGGCACGCCGTTGAGCAGGTAAAGCAGCAGCGTCACGGCGCGCTGAGCTGCATTGCCCCGCAAGTAGAAGCCTTGCGCCAAGGCGATCGCCACCGACAGCGGCGTGGTGATGACCGCTGCGGTCGCCATCAAAATGCCGGTGCCGACGAGGTTGTAGAAGATGCCACCCTCGGCACCGACGAGACGGATCTGTTCCGTCAGGAACTGCCAACGGACGGCAGGCAATCCGCGGAAGAGGATCGCAAAGACGATCCACAGCAGCACCGTGCAGGCGATCAGCCCGCAGGCCGTCGCCGCCCCGCCGACGATGAGGTTCGACCATCTACGCATGGGCGGCCTCCCTCTGCAGCCACGCGGCGACCAGCGTGACGACCGTGACGGCGATCAGCAGCAGCAGGCCGAGGCCGACGACCGCCGCCCAGTGCAGCGGGTCGCCGTAGGCGATGTTCACTTCCGCGCCCCCGAGCTTGCTGGTGAGGGTCTGTCCGGAACTAATCAGCGGCTCGAGCGAGAAGAGCGACCCGGGAAGCTGGTTGTCCTGCCTGCCGACGACCAGGAACACGGCAATTGCCTCGCCCAGCGCCCTGCCGAACGCGAGCAGGATCGCGGCGATCAGCCCCTTGCGGGCCTGCGGCAACGAGACGGCGAGGATCGCCTGCCCGTGCGTCAGGCCCAGGCCGCGGGCGGCGTGACGGCTCATCGAAGGGACCGATCGCAGCGCATCGTCGGACAGGGTCATGATCGTCGGCAGGATCATGACTGCCAGCAGCAGGCCGGCCGTCAGCAGCGTGTCGCCGCTGAGCGGATCGAAGCCCGCCGCCCGCAGGCCGTCGTAGACGTAGTTCCGCAGCAGTAGGATGCCCAGCAGTCCGTAGACGACCGATGGAATGCCCGCGAGCAACTCGATCGCGAGCTTGACCGGCATCCGGACGCGCGGCGGAACGATCTCGGCGGTGAACACCGCCGCCCCGATGCCGATCGGCGCCGCCAGCAGCAGTGCGATGCCTGCGACGACCGCAGTTCCGTAAATCATCGGAAGCACGCCGAAGGTTTCACTTCGAAAGAACCACGTTTTGCCAACGACGTAGTTCACGCCTTCATGCTTCAGCACCGGAGCGCTCTCCATTGCGAAGAGCACCAGCATGCCGACCAGAACGACCGCGGCAAACGCGGTGAGCGAAAGGCTCATCGCGCGCGTAAGTCCCCAGCCGAAGCGGCGGGGTTGGCGTGTGTCGTTCTGGAACAAGACGTTGGACATTCTGCGTCTCGAACGGCTGGTGGAACGATCGGCCAATCAATGCTTCAACTGCGACATTTTCAGGTATCCGTGCTTCGGCAGCAGTGCCTGCCCGCGCTCGCTGAGCACGAAATCGACGAACACCTTCGCGTCGCCGGTCGGCTCGCCATTGGTGATCAGCGAGAGCGGCCGGCTCATGGGGTATTTGCCGCTGGCGATGCTGGCTTCGGTCGCTTCGACGGTAGATCCGTCGTCACCGATCAGCGACAGCGCGAATACCGTCTTCTGGTCCGCCCAGGAACTGGACAACTGCGAGAGCGCGCCTTTTGTCGAGGCGACCTTGTTCCGCGTCTCTTCGTTGCCGCCGACCTCGGGAAAGCTGACCGACGGAGCCTTCTTCGGACTGCCGTAAACCCAGTGCGCGAAAACTTCCCACGTGCCGCGGCCGGGTTCCTTGTTAAAGAACGCGATGCGCTGGTCCGGCCCGCCGACTTGCTTCCAGTTGGTGACTTTGCCTTGGTAGATGTCCTTCGCCTGCTGCTTGGTCAGCGACTTCACGCCGCCGTCCCAGACGTCCTTCGAGACGATCAGTGCGACGGCGTCTTCGCCGATCTGGATCGTCTTGAAGTTTGTCTTGGGGTGCTTCTTCTTGTCGTCGTCGGTGAGGTGCTTGGAGATCATGCCGATCTGGACGAGCCCGTCGCCGATCGCCGAGATACCGCCGGCGCTGCCGCCTTGCGTGTCGATCTGGATGTTCATGCCCTTCTCGGCGCGCAGGATCTCGGCGGCCTCGGCGGCGACGAGGTTTACGGTGGTGGAGCCGTTGATCTTGAGGGCGCTCCCGGCGGCCGGTTTCGTTGTGGAGCCGGCTTCTTTCCTGCACCCGGCAAGGGCCAGTAAGCAACTGACGATCAGGGTCGCGCGAAACATTGGATACATGGCGGGTTTCCTCCGGAAGCTGAACGCAGATTGTTCGAACGTCGACTGACGCAGGTCGGGCGATTCAGATGCGCCAACTCGGATTCTGTGTTGAATGTGTGTTCATATGATGGTTCATGCAAGTATCGGCTATACGTGTTTTCTGTGCTTCGTGAAACATCGAAAGACGGGATCAACGCCGGTCGTCCGGCCGGGCTTATGGAGCCACGACGGCGACGGGCGGGTCTGTGTGGGGAGGTTTCTCCGCGGGTGCGGTCTTGCGGCTCAGCTTCTCGCTGAGGGTCTGGATGATGACGTAGAACAGTGGCACGAAGAAGATCGCCAGGAATGTCGCCGCGAGCATGCCGCCGAGCACGCCGGTGCCGATCGACCGCCGGCCCGCCGCGCCTGCGCCGGTGGCGATCGCCAGCGGCACCACGCCGAGGATGAATGCCAGCGACGTCATCAGGATCGGCCGGAAGCGGATGCGGGCCGCTTCGATCGCGGCTTCGACGATCGGCTTGCCTTCCTTGCGGAGCACGATGCAGAATTCGACGATCAGGATCGCGTTCTTAGCCGCCAGGCCGATGAGCGTGAGCAGGCCGATCTGGAAGTAGATGTCGTTGTTCATCCCCAGCAGCCAGACCGCCAGCAGCGCACCGAACAAGCCGATGGGCACCGCGAGCATGACCGCCAGCGGGATGGACCACTTTTCGTACTGCGCCGCGAGTACCAGGAAGACGACGACCAGGCCGAAGCCGATCACCAGCGGCGCCTGGCTGCCGGCTTTGACTTCCTGATACGTCGCACCGGAGTATTCGTAGCCGTAACCGGCGGGCAGAATCTTGGCGGCGGTTTCTTCGATCGCCTTCACCGCCTGCCCGGTGCTGTAGCCTGGCGCAGGCGCGCCGGTGATCTGCGTGGACGTGAAGCCGTTGAACCGGCTGACCACGTTCGGCCCCGCCTGCCAGCGCCAGGTGACCAGTTCCGACACCGGCACGCGCTCGCCTTTGTTGTTGCGCACGTAGAGCTTGGAGATGTTCTCCGGCCCCTGGCGGAACTCCGGCTCGGCCTGGATGTTCACCCGATACACACGCCCCTGCTTGTTGAAGTCGTTCACGTACAGCTCGCCGAGATACGCCTGCAGCGTGGCAAACAGCTCAGACTGTTCCACGCCTGCCGCCTTGGCCTTCTCGACATCCGGGTCGATGTAGAGCTGCGGCAGCCGCACGCTCAGCGGCGAGTTGAGGCTGCCCTTGGCGATCTCGGGGCGCTGGTTGAGCTCCTTGATGAACAGGTCGCGATTGGCGGCCAGGTCGCGGACGTCGCCGCCGGCGCGGGCCTGCAACTGCATCTCGAAGCCCGCCCGCGTGCCCAGCCCCTGGACGGCTGGTGCGTTAAACGGCAGCACGAGCTGGTTCGGTTCCATCATGAACCGGCCGAAGGACTGGCGGATCAGGCTGTCCACCTGCACGTCTTTGGACTCGCGTTTGTCCCAGGGGTCCAGCGTAACGAACATGGTCGCCGCGTCGGTGCTGTTGGCGTTGGCGAGCAGATCCAGCCCGCCCAGGGCGATGGTGTACGCGACGCCTTTCTGCTTGGCGACAAACTGTTCCACCTTCGAGACCGCGCCGTCGGTCTGATCGACCGATGCGCCGTCGCGCAGCTTGATCGCGGCGATGTAGTAGCCCTGGTCTTCTTCGGGAATGAACGCGCCCGGCACCTTCTTGAAAAGTCCCCAGGTCGAGAACATCAGCACGCCGAAGATCGCGATCGAGATCACGCCGAATCGGATCGTCTGCCGCACCGCACCGCGATAGCCGGCCGTCAGCTTGTCGAAGCCGGTGTTGAACCACCGGAACGCGATGAACTTTTTGCCGTGGCTGGGCTTGAGCAGCAGACGGCACATTGCCGGCGACAGCGTCAGCGCGACCAGGCCGGAGATCGCCACCGAGACGGCGATGGTGACGGCGAACTGCTTGTACATCACACCCGTTAGCCCGCCGAGGAAGGCCACCGGCAGGAACACCGCCGACAGCACGAGCACGATCGCGATGACCGGGCCGGTCACCTCGTTCATCGCTTCGATCGTCGCTTCGCGCACGGGCAGGTTCTTCTCGTGCATCACGCGTTCGACGTTTTCGACCACCACGATCGCGTCGTCCACCACGATGCCGATCGCCAGCACCATGCCGAAGAGCGTGAGCGAGTTGATCGAGAAACCCAGCGCGGCCATGCCGATGAACGTGCCCACGATCGCGACAGGAACCGCCAGCAGCGGGATGAGGGTCGCACGCCAGCTTTGGAGGAAGATGAACACCACCAGCAGCACCAGCACGACCGCTTCGAGCAGCGTATGCACGACCGATTCGATCGACACTTCGACGAACTTGGTCGTGTCGTAGGGCACCTCGTAGCCGACGCCCTTGGGGAACGCCGACGAGAGGTCGTTCATCGTCGCCTTGACGCCTTCGACGGTCTGCAGCGCGTTGGCCCCGGCCTGCAGGTACACCAGGATCAGCGTCGACGGCTTGCCGTTCAGGCGGCCGAACAGGTCGTAGCTTTGCGAGCCGAGCTGCACGCGGCCGACATCCTTGATGCGCAGCATCGTGCCGTCGGGATTGGCCCGCAGCACGATGTCTTCGAACTGGTTGGGCTCGGCGAGCCGGCCGCGCGTGATGACGGGAACCGTCAGCTCCGTGCCCCCCGCCGACGGCCGCTGGCCGATACGGCCGGCGGCGTACAGGCCGTTCTGTTCCTGGATCGCCTTGGAAACGTCCGACACCGTCAGCCCGGTGCTGCTGAGGCGGTCGGGGTTCAGCCAGATCCGCATCGCGTAGTCTTTGCCGCCGTACACCGTCACGTCGCCGGCGCCCTGCACACGCTTGAGCGCGTCGGCGATGTTGAGGGTAGCGTAGTTGCTCAGGTACAGCTCGTCGTACCTCGGGTCGTCGCTCTTGAGCGACACCACCACCAGCAGGCTGTTGGACGTCTTGCTGACCACGATGCCCTGCCGCACCGCTTCCTGCGGAAGCCGGGGCTGGGCGCGGGAGACGCGGTTCTGCACTTCCACCGCGGCGATGTCCTGGTCGGTGCCGGTCGCGAAGGTGACCGTCGTGGTCAGACGGCCGTCGTTACCGCACTGGCTTTGCGTGTAGAGCAACCCCTTGGCGCCGGGCAGTTCCTGCTCGATCGGCTGGGCGAGCGATTGCGCCACCGTCTCGGCGCTGGCGCCGGGATAGGTCGCGGTGATCTGGATCGTCGGCGGCGCGATCTCGGGGAACTGCGCGATCGGCAGCGTGAGCATGCACACCAGCCCGCCGAGCACGATGATGATCGACAGCACCGAGGCGAAAACCGGGCGGTCAACGAAGAACTTGGAAATCATGAATCACCGATTCGAAAGTCGGGTCTGGACCCAGTGGCGACAGCGTGTGGTTGGCGGCGCGGTTCGGCATCGTGAGATGCCGCAATCAGTAGGGAGCCGGTTGCGTGGCTGGCTGCGTCGCCGGCCGGGTGCCGGGCATCCGCAGCTGTTCCAATTCCGCCTGATTTTTGAGCTCCGCCGGCGCGGTGCTGGGCTTGGTGATCACCTGCGGCCGGACCGTCGGCGGAAGCGCGGTGGGCTTGACCGGCACGTTCGGAATGACCTTGAGCGCGCCGTCCACGATCACCCGATCCCCCGCCGCCAGGCCGTCCATGACAATCCATTCCAGGCCCGTCCAGCTGCCGAGCTTCACCGGGCGAACCTCCGGCTTGTTGTCGCCGCCGATGACATAAACGTACGCACCCGCCGCGCTTTGAATGATCGACTTCTGCGGCACGCTGATCGTGTTGGGCCTCTGCCAGCCGACGATCTTTCCTTTCACGAACTGTCCCGGCTTCAGCAGATGGTCGGGCTTGCGCTGTGGGCTGATGAGCAGCGGATTGGGGATCGAGGCCCGCACGCTGGCAGTTCCCGTCTGCGGGTCGATGCGAACGTCGGCGAAGTTGACCTCGCCCCAGTAAGGGTATGGTGTGCCGTCGATGAGCGTGATGTCGATGTACAGCTTGTCGGGACCGCCGGCGGGCATGACGATCTTGCCCATCTCGACGTCCTTCCGCCATTGAATGTAATCGCGCTCCGAAAAGCTGAAGTTGACGTAGGTCGGATCGAGCTGAAGCACCGTCGCGAGCAGGCTGTTGCTGCTGGCATCCACCAGGCTGCCGACGTCGCGCTGGGCCCGGCCGATGACGCCCTTGATCGGCGACTTGATGGTCGTGTAGCTCAGGTCGAGCTTGCGGGCTTCCAGCGTCGCCTTCTGCAATCTCACGTCGGCCTTGGACTGCAACTGCTCGCTGACGGCGTCGTCGAGTTCCTTCAGCGCCGCGGCGTTCGACGCGACGGCATCGGTCAGCCGTTTGACCTCGCGCTGCGCCCGGTTGTCGCGGGCCGTGGCGCGGTCGAGATTGCTGTTGGCCTCTTCAACCGCGACCTCGAACTCCTTCGGGTCAATCTGAAACAGCAACTGCCCCTTCTCCACTTCCATGCCTTCCAGGAAGTTGGGCTTGCCCTCGGCGTTCTTCTGCCAGTCGAGCAGGAAACCCTGCACGCGGGCGCGAATCTCCACCGACTGCGACGCCTCGGTCTGCCCGATGAAGCTGTAGTCCGCCGGCACCGTCTCGGTCTTGACGGTGGTGTACGTCACTTCAATGGGCGGCGGCGCGCCGGCGGCCTGGCCGGGTTTGTCGCAGCCGGCGACAAACGGCAGCGTCGCCGAACCCGCGGCGAACAAGCCGGTACGCAGGATCCACTTCAATTGATTACGGTGTGAAATCAGATGTCCCATGGGTTTCTCTTGCAGCGTGCGAGTCGAATTGCCGGGATGATAGGAAGCTGCTTCCGGGAAACCAACCCGTTGACATTCGATTAACAGACGGACCAGTGCATCTTCCCCTTTGCATACGAGCCGCGACGCGTGCCGGCGGCGAGTCACGGTCCCCGTTCAGGAAAACGCTTTTCGCAACACGTCCAGGCTCTTGGGAATCGCCGTCTTCCAGTCTTCCTTGCCTTCGAACTCCAGCGACACGTAACCGCGGTAGTTGGCCTTGCGGAAGATGTCGGCGATGCGGGGGTAGTCCAGGTCGAGTGTGTACCAGGTGCCGCCGCCGAAGTAGGTCTTGGCCTGGATATAGCAGGTGCGCGGCGCGAGCTTGGCCAGGCGGTCGTACGGGTCTTCCAGGAAGTTTCCGGTGTCGGCCGTCACCTGCAGCCACGGCGACTTGATCGCATCGACGATCCGCAGCACGCCTTCGGGCGTCAGGCCGAGCCCCCAGTGGTTCTCGAGCCCCATGGTCACGCCGCACTCGCCGGCCTTCTTGAGGCACTTCTCGATCGAGTCGATGCACCACTTGAAGCCGTCGTCGTCGGTGTAGCCTTCAAGGCGTGGCTCGACGCCGCGGTTCTTCATCAAATCGTCGAAGCTCTTGGTGGTATTCCAACGGCCGGTGTTGAGGCGCATCGTGGGGATGCCCATCGCGTAGGCCAGCTCGATGCACTTGATGGTGTGATCGATGTTCTTCTGCCGCACGTCAGGATCGGGCGAAACGTACCCCTGGTGGATGGAGAACCCGCAGAGATCGACGCCTTCGCGCAGCGCCGTCTGCTTGAGCGATTGCAGGGCCGCGTTGTCTTCAGAATCCATCTGGCGGTGCAGGATCTCAACGCCGTCAAACCCCATCGCGGCGGCGTGTTCGATGCACTTGTCGACGGGGATTTTGGAGTTCTCGAGGAACCGCCAGAAGGAGTAGGTCGAGACGGCGATGCGGTTGCGAGGGCGCGGTGCGGCGGGCACTCCCGCGACGGCTGGCGACGGCGCATCGGCGGCGAGCGCGGCGGACATCGGAACCATGGGGACCAAGGAGGCAACGGAAGCTCCGAGAAACTGGCGTCGATTGAGCACAGGCACATCCTTCCGAGAGAGGTTTGAGCAGCGGGATCAGTCGTCGGGCATGATAACGCGGACGGTCGAAACGGGTGAATCGGGAACCGGTGCGCCTTCGCACGGCGTGCCTGAGTGCTGTCGCGCGCAATGCGATACCTGAACGTCTCTGTGGATCGCGAAACCCTCTTGTATCCGATAGTCCGCGCGCGAACGCGCTCCGCTCCGCTCCGCGTCGCGGCTAACCATTTGAAACCACTCGATTGCTGCCGAACGAACCCGAGCGTGGTCCGGTCCGGGTCTCACCGGGTCGGTACGCGTTCCGCGATCAACGGTTAGCCGCGACGCGAAGCGGAGCGTCCCCTGCCGAGTGGGTCCCCCTGAACCGGAGCGACGCGACCGCGCACCCCTTCCGCCGAACGAACCCGAGAGTCAACGTCCGCCGGCAAAAGATCGTCGGGACCGAAGGTCGCCGCCGCGGTCGGTGAGTTCGCCGCGATCGGTTCCACAACCGTCGCGTTCCCAGCGACGACCGCGGAGTCCGCAACGACGGTCGCTGCCGCGTCCCGCTCCGATTCCTCCGAACGAACCCGAGATTCGCCCTGGACCGCGACCGCTTCGCCGGTCTCGCAAGTCGCCGGCTCGCTCTGCCGCTGCGGCGCAGGAGCCGGCGCGGCGCGATGGCGCGTCCCGCCTTGCAGGATACGCAGCTCGCGAAGTGCCGATTGCATGGAACGTTCGATCTGCGATTCGTAGCGTTGAAGCAGCATGACGATCCCGCCGTTGGGGTCTGCTTTGCGAAGTTCGTAGATCAGGTCGCCCAGGTCGTCCATTCCGCCGAACCCGCCTTCGGCTTCGCGCTGCTTGTCACGGCGTGAGCACAAAACCGCAGAGCGGACGATGGGCATCCGCCGAAGCTTCCACGCCATCTCCGCGACGCGCTCGGCGAGCATGACTTGGCACGGCCCGACGGCGCCCAGATCGTCGCAAAACGAGGCGACGAATGCCGCAAACTCCGCCGGGTCTTCCTCGGGCAGCAATTGGCCGCGGGCGCGCAGGCCGTGCTTCCAGGCGTTCTGCGAGGCGACCGCCTTGCCCGCGTCCGAGGTCGGCCCGCGCGATTTAGCGCCGTTGATGCGCGACTGCTCGGCGCGGGAATGGCGAACGCCGTCACTCGAGGGCGCGTTCACCGGCGCCGCTTGTACGGCGTCGGCGGCACCGACAGTTGCACCGACGGCCGGCGACTCCATCACCGCAACACAAGCCGATGTATCGAAAGCTGAAGCGACGAACTGCATAAGAACCCCTTTCGCGGCCGGGAGGCCGCTGCGAGCGAAAGAGAACCCGAGGCGGAAGGACCCGATTTTCGAGTTGACGACGGATGGGCCCCAACGCTACAACGTTCGTATATTGTACGGTATGTTCGTCGCCGTGCAAGAAGAATCTGCAAAGATCGACTGTGTGCGGTTCAGGGCTCGACGGCGGGAGGTTGCCGGGTCATTGATTCGCTGGTCGCCACTGGACGTCGGCTTCCGCCTGCTGTAAACGAACGCGTCGCGTTGTGCCGAACACAGGAGTCGGCCGGTGCGATGGGACGCGAATCTTTGTCCGCCGGCATGCCGTGGCGGATTGCTGAGGAGGCTAAGGATGGCCCGCAAAGGCCCTGGCACGCAGGACAACGACAACGAAGAACCCGTCGACGATGCCACCAGCCCCGCTGATGGCGAAGGCTCGGGTTCGGGTGATACCGCTGGAAGCTCCGGGGGCGGCCGTTCGGGTGGTGGCGGCTTAGCGATCATTCCGCCGGGCGGGGAGGACGCCGCCAGTCTTCAGGACATCGCGCAAGCGCGCTACCTCAACTACGCACTGTCGGTCATCACCAGTCGAGCCCTGCCCGATGTCCGCGACGGCATGAAACCGGTGCATCGCCGCATCATTTATACGATGTGGCAGAACGGGCTCCGTTCGACCGAAAAACACCGCAAGTGCGCCACGGTGGTCGGCGACGTCATGGGGCGATATCACCCCCACGGCGACGGGTCGATCTACGAAGCCTTGGTGCGCATGGCGCAGCCGTTCGTCATGCGGGCTACGCTGGTTGATGGCAGCGGCAACTTCGGCTCGATGGACGGCGACCCCGCCGCCGCCATGCGGTACACCGAGTGTCGGCTGACGCCGATCGCCGCCGAGACGATCCAGGAAATCGGCCAGGGAACCGTCCACTTCCGTCCGAACTACGACGGCACGCGCGAAGAGCCGGTCGTGTTGCCGAGCAAGGTGCCGAACCTGCTGCTCAACGGCAGCACGGGCATTGCCGTCGGCATGGCGACGAACATCCCGCCGCACAACCTGGGCGAGATCTGCAATGCGCTGCTGAAGGTGCTGGACGAGCCGGAAATCCAGGAGTATCGCCTGGTCGCGCAGGATGCGATCCGCGGGCCGGACTTCCCCACCGGCGGGCAGGTGCTCAACAACAAGGCCGAGCTGCTCGAGATCTACAAGACCGGCCAGGGCGCGATCAAGATGCGCGCCACCTGGGAGAAAGGGCCGATCACCCGCGCGGCGCAGGTGCTGTACATCACCAGCGTGCCGTATGGCGTGAACAAGGCCGAACTGGTGGCGGCGATCGCCGAGGTGGTCATCAGCCGCAAGATGCCCCTGCTGCTGGATGTGAAGGACATCAGCACCGACGACGTCCGCATCGAACTGCAGCTGAAGAAGGACGCCGAGATCGACAAGGTGATGGCGTTCCTCTTCAAGCACACGCTGCTGCAAACGAACTTCAACGTGAATCTGACGTGCCTGGTTCCGACCGACAACCCCGAAGTCTGCCGTCCCGAGCGGCTGCCGTTGAAGGACATCCTCTGGCACTTTTTGCACTTCCGGCTGGAGGTCGTCACCAAGCGGCTGACGCACGAGCTGGAACAGCTCCGCAAGCGCATCCACACGCTCGAAGGCTTCGCGTTCGCGTTCGACATCCTGGATGACCTGATCAAGATCATCCGCGCCAGCGAGGGCAAGGCCGACGCGGCGGCGCGCATCCTGAAGAAATACGGCATCGAACCGCACGGCCCGCGCAAGCCGAAAGACGACGGCCTGGATCCCGAGCAGGTCGACGACATCCTCGAACTGAAGCTGTATCGGTTGGCGAGGCTCGAAATCAACCTCATCACCGACGAGTTGGCCGAGAAAAACAAGCGGGCCAAAGAGATCAAACGGCTGCTGGACGAAGAAGAAGCGACCGGCCGGTGGGGCATCGTTCGCAAGGAGATCGAAGAGCTCCGCGATACCTATGGCAAAGAGCCGAAGAACAAGCGCCGGACGATCATCAAGGACGCCGAGAACGAGGTGGAGTACTCGGCGGAGGACTTCATCGTCGCCGAGGACAACCACATCCTGGTGACGGCCGACGGCTGGGTGAAGCGGCAGAAGGAAATCAATCCCGAGACGACGCGGCTGCGCGAAGGCGACCGCATCCTGTCGCTGGTCGCCGGCAGCACCCGGGCGACGATCGTCTTCTTCAGCAACTACGGGACGGCGTACACCGCGCGCATCATCGACATTCCCGCGACGACCGGCTACGGCGAGCCGATCCAGAAGCTGTTCAAGCTGAAGGACGGCGAGAAGATCGTGTCGGCGATCTCGATGGACGAGCGGGTTCTGCCGCTCAAGATGACGGCGATCAACGAGAAGAAGCCGGACGACGCGCCGGGCCTGCACGGCCTTGCCGTCACCAGCGACGGCTACGCGCTGCGGTTCGGCCTGGACGGCTACCGAGAGGTGAGCACCAAGTCGGGCCGCCGATACGCCCGTCCGGTCGAAGGCGCGGAAGTGACGCTGGCGACGGTCATCGACGGCAGCGAAACGGTCATCGCCGCGAGCCAGGTTCGGCGTGTGCTGCTGTGCAACGCCGGCGAGATCAACTTCCTGTCCGGCCCGGGCAAGGGCGTGCTGCTGATCAAGCTGGAAAAGGACGACAAGCTGATGGCGGCGATCACCGCCGTGGACGACCGCGACACGCTGACGGTCAAAACCAGCATGGGCGGCGAGCAACGGCTGAACACCGGCAGGTACAAGGTCACCGGCCGCGGCGGCAGAGGGCACGAGTTCGTCAGCCGCGGGCAGATCGCCGAAGTGATCTACCCGCCGGTGACGGCGCCGGCGGCGTTGGAGGGGAAGGCGTAGGGTGGGCGTAATCGCCCACGTCTTGCCACGTTATCCTGCCGTCAGCGTGGGCGAGTACGCCCACCCTACTCCAGTCGGTCCGCAATGTAGACCCTGTGGGCAATGAACGTTAGCCGACGCGAAAAGGACTTCGAATTCGATGACAACCACCGCCTACAACGCCAGCAGCATTACCGTCCTCGAAGGCCTCGACCCCGTGCGCAAGCGCCCGGGCATGTACATCGGCGGGACGGGATCTTCCGGGCTGCACCACCTCGTCTGGGAAATCTTCGACAACTCGGTCGACGAGGCGATGAACGGCCACGCCGACCAGATTGAAGTGACCCTGCACAAGGACGGTGCGAGCATTACCGTCTCCGACAACGGCCGGGGCATTCCGGTGGACAACCACCCGACCCATAAGAAGCCGGCGCTGGAAATCATCCTTTGCACCCTGCACGCCGGCGGGAAGTTCGATAACAGTAGCAAAGGCAACTACAAGACGTCCGGCGGTCTGCACGGCGTGGGCGCATCGGTCGTCAACGCACTTTCGAAGAAGCTCGTCGCCACCATCAAGCGCGACGGTGCCGAATGGCAGATGGAGTTCAGCGGCGGCAAGGCGACCGGCAAGCTGAAGAAACTCGGCCCCGCCCGCGGCACCGGCACGCAGATCTTCTTCCACCCCGATCCGCAGATCTTCCCGCGGACTGAATTCAACGGCGACACGATTCGCGAACGCCTGGAAGTGGCGAGCTACATTCACAAGGGCCTGAAGGTCATCTGGATCGACGAGACCAAGGGCAAGCGGGAAGTCTTCCACCACGAAGACGGCATTCTCGCGTTCATGCGGAAGATTGTCGGCGAGAAAAACGCCAAGCCGGTCCACGAGCAGCCGTTCATCCTCGAGAAGCAGAACGGCATCCGGATGGAGATGTGCTTTGCGTGGACGGAGTCGACCGAGGAGCTGGTCAAGAGCTACGCCAACGGCATTCCCACCAGCAATGGCGGCACGCACGAGAACGGCCTGCGGGCGGGCGTTTTGAAGGCGATCCGCAACTTCATCGAAACGCACAATCTGACGCCCCGCGGCGTGACGCTCGCCGCCGAGGACATCCGCGAAGGCGTCATCGGCGTGCTCAGCGTGTTCGTGGAAGACCCGCAGTTCCAGGGGCAGACCAAGGAGCGGCTGAACAACCCCGAGGTGCAGTCGATCGTCGATGGTGCCGTGCGGCCGGTGCTGGAGCAGTGGCTGAACAACAACCGGACGGTCGCCGAGACCATCATCAACCGGATCATCATCGCAGCGCGGGCGCGCGAGGCGAGCCGGGCGGCCAGCGCGAGCATCAGCCGGAAGACCGCCACCGGCGGGCGGCTGAACCTGCCGGGCAAGCTGGCGGATTGCTCCAGCAGCAACCGGGCCGAAAGTGAACTGTTTATCGTCGAAGGCGACAGCGCCGGCGGCAGTGCCAAGCAGGGCCGCGACCGCAACCTGCAGGCAATCCTTCCCCTGCGCGGCAAGGTGCTGAACACCGAAGGCACGTCGCTCGCCAAGGTGCTGGAGAACCGCGAAATCGCCGATCTGGTCACGGCCCTGGGCTGCGGTGCCGGTATGGAATGCGATCCGACGAAGCTGCGGTATCAGCGGCTCATCCTGCTGGCCGATGCCGACAGTGACGGGCACCACATCACTACGCTGCTGCTGACGTTTGTTTACCGCCACATGCGGCAGTTGATCGACGCCGGGAGAGTATTCATCGCCCTGCCGCCGCTGTACCGTGTGGATATCGGCAAGGAAACGCACTGGGCCGCCGACGACGCCGACAAGGCGCGCATTCTCGCCAAGCACGCCAAGAGCAATTCAAAGACCGAGATCACGCGGTTTAAAGGGCTGGGCGAGATGATGCCCAAGGTGCTGTGGGAAACCACGCTGAACCCCAAAACGCGGCGATTGCTGCGGGTCGAGATCTCTGATGCGCTCGCGACGGATCGGGTGATCAACGAGTTAATGGGCAAGGACGCGTCGGCCCGGTTCCGGTTCATCATGGAACGGGCGGAAGAGGCGGATGAACTGGATGTGTGAGGACTGGTTGCGTGCGGGCTCGAATTGCCGTGATACAATCTGAAGATCATGAGCGACAGCACCCTGCTCATTCCCGTCGACAGTGTCGAGCATGTACTCCTGGACCGCGTCTCATGGTCAAAGTACGAAGAACTCCTTGCCGAGTTCGAATCAAGGCCAAGCGTCAAGCTAACGTTCGACCGTGGGAGGCTTGAGATCATGTCGCCGCTGGCGGAGCATGAATCGTTCGCAGAACTCCTGGGACGCCTTATTGAGTTGATGAGTCTCGAAAGGCGCGTACCGATCGTCCCGCTGGGAAGCACGACGTTCCATGACGAGGTGAAGACCGGAGGCCTGGAGCCCGACAAGTCCTACTACATTGCTAACGCCCCTGCGATCCGCGGCATTCGCGGACCATTTGATCCAAAGATTCATCCTGCCCCCGACTTGGCGATTGAGGTAGACATCACCAGTCGCTCAGTTGCTCGGGAGCCGATCTATTCCGCGCTAGGCGTACCTGAGCTTTGGCGCGTGACCTTTGATGGCATCGAGTGTCTACATCTCGCGGACGACGGTAAGTACCGCCCCGCCGAACGAAGTTTATCCTTTCCTTTTCTAATGCCGTCGACACTCTGGGGCTGGGTTCGACGACTTGAGGATGAGGTCGATCTGGTCGTGCTCGTGGAGTTCAGAGAGTGGGTTCAGCGGCTTCCGTGAATGCCGCAACATGAGCTTGGGCTCCGCCGACTCTCGTTGGGCGTACCCTTGTTTCGGCGAATTTCCGGGGAGCGACCATGACAGCCGAAAACGACCCGAGTCCGCCCGGTTCAGACATGGACGCTCTGAACAAAGAGCTTGAGTCATTGCGGCGTCGATATCCCGATGACGCGGTCAAAGCACAGTCGTCAGACGCCGTCATCTGCCCGCTCTGCGGCGGAGCGATGGCCCCCGGCTCGGCCAGCGTGCGGACATCCATCATCGGCTTTATTCTGGGAGGATCGTCGTTTCGACACCTCTGGTTTCATCGGCGTGGAAGGCACAAGCTCGAGGACCAGGTTGTCGTCGGATCTGGCGATACCACCGACGCCTGGCAGTGCGATAAGTGCCACGCGACACTCGTCAAGCCGAGCCGTTCCGCATGGATGGCGCACTGACTGTGTTCGAACGACTTGCCGAGAACGGCGGGAACCCATGAATCCAAGTTCGCAACCCTGGCGGCACTTTTGGACGATGCTGGCGTTGCTGGCCGTCGTGGCGATTGGCGGGTGCAGCGCGTCGCGACCCGCGGATACATCCGTGTCGCGTACGCCTGCCGCGCCCCGCCAGGGCGACGAGATCGTCGCCGCCGGCAAGCTCTTTCGTATCGGCGCTCCCGTCGTCCTCTGGACCGATCCGGGCGGGTACAACGCGTACCGCATCGCCCCAAATCTCAAAGACCCCGCGACGCCCCGCATCGGCACGCGCGAGCAGACCTTGTCCGATGCAGAGCTGAAACAGGTACAGACCGGCGGTTGGCCGCTTCCGCTGTTGCAGCAGAAGGTCGATCAATTCGTGCTGCATTACGACGTCGCCGGCACGAGCCGGTCGTGCTTCAAGGTACTGCATGAGCAGCGCGGGCTCAGCGTGCATTTCATGCTCGATCTCGACGGCACCATCTACCAGACGTGCGATCTGCAGGAGCGCACCTTTCACGCCACCAAGGCCAACCCCCGGTCGATCGGCATCGAGATCGCCAACATGGGTGCGTACACCAATCCCGTGCCGCTGAAGGAGTGGTACGCGAAGGGCCCCGACGGCCGAACGGTGCTCACGATTCCGAAACGGCTCGGCGACGGCGGCGTCCGCGACAAGTCGGCGATCCTTCGGCCCGACCGCAACGAGATGGTCGCCGGCCCGATCCATGGCGTGACCTATCGCCAGTACGACCTGACGCCTCAGCAGTACGCCTCGCTCACCCGGCTGGTGGCGGCGCTGGGGACGGTCTTCCCTCGCATCACCGTCGACTATCCCAAAGACACCGGCGGCCGACTGATCACAACCGACCTTACGGATGCGCAGTGGCGCGCCTACACCGGCGTGCTCGGTCACTACCACGTGCAGCACAACAAGCAGGACCCCGGCCCGGCGTTTCAGTGGGACCGCGTAATAGCTCAGGCCCGCCAGCTGATGTCGGCCGAGGCGCTTCGGCGGAACGATTCGATGCGCGGGCAGGCGGTGCCCGTGCGGGAGAAGCGGGCGGCGCTGGGGGAGTAGTTGAGTGTGGGAGTGCCTTTTCACCGCAAGAGGACCCAACGCCGAGCATTTTGGACGACGTACCCTACGGCTCCCACGCTACAATCGCATGTCATGGTGACCTTGCCGGCAGCCTCGCTACTCGATACGCCTCAGCACCTGGTGCTGGACGGGATCTCCTGGGAGTTCTACGAGAGCGTACTCAGCGAAATCGGCAATCGGGCGATCCGAGTCGCCTTCGACGAGGGGAGGATTGAAATCATGTCGCCTCTTCCGGAGCACGAGATTTACGGTACGTGGCTCGGGCGATTGGTGGAGCTCCTGGGTCTGGAACTCGAGCTTGAGGTCATCGGCCTTGGCTCTACAACCTTTCGTGACTCGGCGGCAAGGAAGGGCTTGGAGCCCGATGAATGTTTTTACGTCCAGAACGCCGACAAGGTGACGCAGATTTCCGGCGAGTTCGATCCCGGGCGCCACTGTGCGCCAGACCTCGCGATTGAAGTTGAGGTGACGCGAAAGGCGATCGCGCGCGAGCCGATCTACGCCGCGCTGAGGGTTCCTGAAGTCTGGCATGTTTCCGCCCGTCGTATCCAATGCCGGGTCCTTCGCGCCGACGGGACCTACCAAGACGCCGACCGTAGTCTGGCGTTTCCGTTTCTCGCGCCGGCCGACTTGCTCAGTTGGGTCCAGAAGCTTTCAGCCGCCGGTAAGACTGTGCCGGTTTTGAAGAAGTTCCAGGCGTGGGTTCGAACCCTGAAGTGACTTCTGATGCCCCACAAGATGTCCAACGTCGTGATCTACGTCGACGTGGACCTCACCCTCGTCGATGAATTGCAGCGACTCAAGCCGAACGCGTGGGAAGGTCTGCTGACACTTCGCGAAGCCGGCTGTCGCCTGATCCTCTGGTCGACCAACGGCGGGGACTACTGTCGGCAGATCGCCGAGCGCCACGAGATCGCGCCGCTCTTCGAGGCGTTCCTACCGAAGCCTGATCTGTATATCGATGATATGCCGGCGACCTTCCTCAACAGCCAGACGCTGAACGTTGCCGACGAAGGCGACGACTGGCAGGTGTTGGCGGATCGAATCGTTCGAGATCATGTGCAGTTGCGGAAATGACCCGCCGAGGACCTTCCATGGAACCCCGCCTCTCCCCCATCACTCTTGGCCTGACTTCTGCTAGCCGCCCATTAATCGTTTCAGCCATCCTTTGCCCTTATTGACTGGTTCCACTGGCTTTGGGGTATTCGGTAGCTTCTTCTTCGAGAAGCTATCTTCAACACCAGGCTCCTCATTTGGGAGAATCAACACAGGTTCGGCCAGAAGCAGATGTTTTGGATTCGCTCCGTCGGAGATTGCGCGGTTGACGAGCTTGAGTTCGGCACTGTGCATAGCGACCGCGAGGAAGTCATCGCGGTCAATACCCGTCGTGGCCACGGTCATCGCAGCACAGAACACTGGGAGCGCCCTGAAGCGACGCGTCAATTGGACACCAGAATGTGTCCGCAAAATGTATGTGGGGGTGCAAACGACGCCGAGTTCCGCGAGTAACACTCGCGCGAACGCAATTGGCATGACGACCAGAAGCGACTCCGCTTACGCGAGAGTACGTCCCTGGGCGACTAGCGCAGCGCATATCGCAACATCGTCTGATTGCTTGTGCTCGACGAATACTGCGATAGCCTTTTTGACATCGTCAACCAAGAGTATCCCCTACCGCGCTTCCTGCAGCGAATGAATCGGCCGACGTCCCGGGAAGCCTTCGTCCATTTCGTGCCAGTGGTCGATCTTGTCTTCGCCCAGCTTCCAGCAGAGGCAGACGTCGCGGCCCATGTGCGTGCCCGTGAAGTCGATCAGGCCGAGGGTGTAGTCCTTCAGGTCGCAGCCGATCTCGGTCAACTCGTCAACGAAGTCTTCCAGCCGTTCGAGCATCTTGTCGAGCTGGTTCTGCAACGCGGGCTGCTCTTTGGAGGTCGCCCGGCCGATCTGGCTCTGGACGAAAATCGCCTGCGTATGGGTATGTACGATATCTGCGACCACGCGGCTGACCAGCGGCAGGGCCCGGTTGGCCTCGGCAACGGTGAACCGGCGTTTGGCTCGGGGGGAGGAGGCGTATTCCGGAGACGCGGACTGTGGACCCCGCATGAGGGACCGCCTTTCGATGGTGCTGTCGGCGCGCAACCGCCCGACGCGTGATATCGGCTCCCTCGATGCGGATTCCTGCGATAGATTCCGGCGTTCCAAGGTGGCCGACCGGATTATGCCACCGGTCCGAGGCGAAGCAACGTAAAGTTCTCGAAGGTGTGAAGAAAGATTTTCAAATCACTCAGTCTGATAACAAACGGGGCAGTTTGGCGGGAGCGGCGAACTCCAGTTCGGCTCTGCACCGCCGGTAATAGGGTCACCGAGCCTCGCCAATGCATCCGACCTATTTCCGATCAAGAGGATGAACGCCAAGACGCCAAACCGCCAAGAAATCGATACGCGACCTCTCCGTCTGTTCTTGGACTCCTGGCGGCTTGGCGTTCATCTCTTCTGATTTGTGGGGCGGACTCGCGAGGCGGCCTGAAGTTGAACTCGACATCAGTGCCTACCGGTGCCCATCGGTGCCCACATTGGTAAACATCGGTGGCAGTACTGCCGACGAAGCAGAGCCGAGCTGGAGCTCGGCGTTCCCGGGTGATGCGACCTGCGAGCAACTGCCTAGTCCGGCGAGACTTCGGGAACCGCTTCGATCAACTTCTCGATGATCTGGTCCGGCCCGACCCCTTCGGCGTCGGCGTTGAAGTTGGGAAAGATGCGGTGCCTGAGCACCGGCTTGGCCACCGCCCGCACATCGTCCGCGCCCACATTCACCCGGCCGTTCAACATTGCGTGTGCCTTGGCCCCCAGCACCAGGTACTGCGCCGCCCGCGGGCCGGCGCCCCAGGTCAGCCAGTCGGTAATAAACGCCGGCGTGCCGGGCATTTTCGGGCGGGTCGCGCGGGTGAGTGCGACCGCATAGTCCACGACATGGTCGCTCACCGGCAGTTTGCGTAGTGCGTTTTGCACGTGCTGGATATCGGCGGCCGACATCACCGGTTCGGGCTCGCCGGCCAGTTCCATCGTGGTCGCACGGACGATCTGCCGTTCTTCCGTTTTTGACGGATACCCGATGTTCACCATGAACATAAACCGGTCGAGCTGGGCCTCGGGCAGCGGGTAGGTGCCTTCCTGCTCGATCGGGTTCTGGGTCGCAAGCACGAAGAAAGGCGGATCGAGCGGGTAGGTTCGGCCCCCCGCCGTCACCTGGTATTCCTGCATCGCCTGCAGCAATGCCGCCTGGGTCTTGGGCGGGGTCCGGTTGATTTCATCGGCCAGGACGATGTTGGCGAACACCGGGCCGCGGGCGAAGCGAAAGCTGCGTTTCCCGGTCGCCGGGTCCTCCTCCAGGATGTCGGTACCGGTGATGTCGGCGGGCATCAGGTCGGGGGTGAACTGGATGCGGTTGAAGTTCAGCCGCAGCGATTTGGCAAGCGTGCTGATCATCAGCGTCTTGGCGAGGCCCGGCACGCCGACCAGCAGGCAATGCCCGCGTGCAAAGATCGCCGCCAGCATCAGTTCGATCACGTCATCCTGCCCGATGATGACCTTGTGCAGTTCGGTCAGTAGTTGCTTTTTGACGGCCGTGAACTTGGTGATGAACGTTGATTCGCCCTGCGAATCCGGCACCGCCGTGGCGTTCGGGGGCCGGTTCGCGGCGCTGCCGGGAGGATTTGGAGGGGTCGGTTGCTTCAAGGGAAATACCTGCCTTTGTCGGGTCGCACGAGATTACCCGAAGTGGACTGCGGGGCCACATCGTGGATTTCCGGGTGATCGCGCCCCGCAATCCCACCCGTTGCCGGATGGCGTTGCGGAAAACTTTTCGTCGGTCGGCCCGAATCTTTGTTCGCCAGCCGCGTTGCACTTGTTAGTGTTCGCGAAGGACGTCAAGCCAACCACCGGGGTGCTTTCGTGCGGATTGTCCGATTTCGTATTCCCAAGTAGTCATCCATGAAGATCGAGTCCCTGGAAGCCCGGCTGTTGCTGAAGGTACCTGCCGGTTTCATAGAAACCACGGTCGTGCCCAGCATTCCGTACGCCAGCGGCATGACGGTTGCCCCGGATGGCCGGGTTTTCGTCGCGCAGCAGAAGTCGGGGCAGATTCGGGTCGTCAAGAACGGAACCCTGCTTCCAGCGCCTTTCGCCACGCTGCCGGTCAGGGTGGCTGCCGAGACCGGCCTGCTCGGAGTGGCGGTCGATCCTCAGTTTGCCAGCAACGGCTACCTCTATGCCTACTGGACCAGCGCCTCGCCGGACGTCCACAATGTGGTCACCAGGTTCACCGCCTCGGGCGACGTCGCCTCGGCCAATTCGCGCGTGGATCTCATCAATCTGCCGGGCCCGGCCCAGTTTCACCAGGGGGGAATGATCGGCTTCGGGCCGGACGGAAAACTCTATGTGCCCGTCGGCGATCATGGCGACCCGACCAAGGCGCCACCGTTGACCAGCACCTTTGGAAAGATCCTGCGGTTCAACAAGGACGGGAGCATCCCTTCCGACAACCCGTTCTACGGCCAGACGACCGGCATCTACCGCTCCATCTGGGCGACCGGATTACGCAACCCCTTCCAGTTCGATTTCCAGCCAGGGACCGGCAGGCTGCACATCAACGACGTCGGGCTCGACACCTGGGAAGAGATCAACCTCGGCGTCGCCGGTGCCAACTACGGCTGGCCGGGGATCGAAGGACCGCGAGCAGGCCAGTCGCCGCCGGCCGCTTACAACGATCCGATCTACGCCTATCAGCACGGCACCGGGGATGGCGCGGTGAGCATTACCGGCGGTGCGTTCTACGCCGGCGGTCCTTTCCCGGCATCGTACGATGGCCGCTACTTTTTCGCCGACTTCGCCGCCGGGTACATCAAGTCCATCAGCGCGGCCGATCCGTCCGGGTCGCTGCAACCGTTCGGGACGGATTTCGAGTATCCGATCGATCTGAAGCGCTCGACCGATGGCGCACTCTGGGTGCTCAATCACGGCGACGTCAATACCGCCGCCGGCTCGCTGGTGAAGATCGAGTATGTCGGCGACGGCCAAAGCCAGAAGCCGAACATCGTCACCCAGCCGCTGCCGCAGACCGTGCCGATCGGGCAGCAAGCCACTTTCATCGTAACGGCCGGCGGGCCGGGGACTTTGCGGTACCAGTGGCAGCGCAACGGCGTCGATATCGCGGATGCCGACGAGGCGAGCTATTCACGAACGGTCGCTGCCGCCGACAACGGCGCGCTGTTCCGCGTCGTCGTGAGCAACGCCAACGGAAGCACCGCATCCAATGCCGTCGCGCTGACGGCGGTCTCTAACCAGTACCCGACGCCGACGATCGGCGCGCCGGCGGCGACACTCAAGTATGTCGCCGGGCAGAGCATCAGTTTCTCTGGAATCGGGACCGACCCGGAAGACGGGACCGTTCCCGCGTCGCGGATGAGCTGGAGCGTCGTCTTCTACCACGACACGCACAGCCATCCGTTTATCGATTCGATCCCGGGTGTTTCATCCGGTTCGTTCGTGGTGCCGGCGGTCGGTGAGACGGCGGCGAATGTCTGGTACCGCATCTTCCTGACCACGACCGACAGCGGTGGGCTCTCACGGACCACGTCACGCGATATCTTTCCCGTCAAATCCGAGGTGACGATCAACGCCAGCGTCGGCGGTGTCGTCACCAGCGGGTTCGCGCTGACGCTCGACGGATCGCCGATCACCAGCGGCAAGGTGTTCACCGGCGTGGCGGGCATTGCTCGGTCGCTGGGTGCGCCGGCGGCGCAACTGATCGGCGGGATTCGGTACGACTTTGTCGGGTGGTCCGACGGCGGCGCGGCGAGTCACGGGATCTCCACGCCCGACGTGAACACAACGTACACCGCCCGCTATGCCCCGGCCGGCACGTCGCCGCCCGCTGCGGAGCTGGTTCGGGTCAACTTCCAGCCGGCGGCTGCTCCGACCGTCAGCGGGTATCTGGTGGATGCCGGTCAGACCTTTGCCGCTCGCAACGGCCGAACCTACGGCTGGACCACCAGCCATACCGATGCCGTCGTGGACCGCAACAAGAACAGCAACCAACTGCTGGATACCAACGTCGGCGTGAAGGCGGCGGCACGGTGGGAACTGGTAGTGCCGAACGGGTCTTACTCGGTCAAGGTCAGCGTCGGCGATGCGGCGGCGTCGTCCCGAAACAACGTCTATGTCGAGGGCATCTCCACGTTCAATTACGTGCCCCTGGCGACCGGTGCGTTTGCGTCCAGGATGGTATCGGTGAGTGTGACTGATGGCCGGCTGACGGTCGCCATCGGCAGCGCCGCGACGGGCACGACGCGGATTAACTATGTTGAGATCGCGCCAGCAGGAACCTCGCCGCCGCCGACCTCTCCTCCGCCCACTTCGCCGCCCCCTCCCCCGCCGCCGGTATCGTCCCCGATCAGGGTGAACTTCCAGCCGGGCGCAGCACCGACGGTCGCAGGTTACCTGGTCGACGCCGGTGGAACGTTCGGTAGTCGCAACGGCCAGAACTACGGCTGGACCGTGAGCCACGCCGCCAGCGTCGTGGACCGAAACAAGAACTCGAACCAGCTTCTTGATACGAACGTCGGCGTGATCGCCGGCGGGCGATGGGAACTGGCCGTGGCGAACGGAACCTACCTGGTGACAGTCAGCGTGGGGGATGGGTCGGCGACTTCAAAGAACAATGTGTATATCGAGGGTGTGAACGCCTTCAGCCAGCTCAGCCTGGGGGCGAACGCGTTTGCCAGCAAAGCGGTGACGGTGACGGTGGCTGACGGCCGGCTGCTGCTGGGCATCGGCAGCGCTGCGACGGGGACGACGCGCATCAACTACATTGAAGTGACCCGACTGTGAGACCACACCAGGGTCTTGCGGGCGGCGCGTCGCGCGGTTGAACGTCGGAACACGAATGCAAAATGCAAAACAGGCAATGAAAAACGCAAAATGATGCGGATACTCATTTTGCATTTTTCATTGCCTGTTTTGCATTTTGCATTCAATCCTTGTCCTCACTTGGCGATCGTTCCCACCCGACGAGGCATTGGCCTGGTTTCGATTTCCGCCTTGCTGTTCCAGCGGTTGATGACCAGTTCGCCGCCTTTGATCGTCCAGACTTCGTAACCGGTCTTCTCCGGGCCGTAGTCCCATGACAGCGCGAGGGAGCCGTCCTTCTGCGGAACCAGCGGTTCGTTCTCGCACACCATGCCGCCGGCGTTGACGATCGACACCCGGCCGGCCTTGAACGTGACCTCCTCCGGCTTGTTCATCCAGACCTCCGGCGTCTTCCAGATGCGGACGAACTTGCCGGGAAGATTGATGTTCGCCGCCGGGGGTTGTCCGTGGTGCCCGGCGTCGTGGGCTTGACGGGTTGCGACGTGACGTCTGGCGGTTTGACTGCGACCGCGGGCGTGCCGGCTGGTGTGCCACCTGCCGACGCCGGCCTGCCGACGTACATCGCCGCGAGTGGTTCGGCTTCCTTGGCCCGCTTGACCGCCTTGGCCTGCTGCAGGCCCGCCAGCGAAGGTGCGGCTTGTGCGTAGAAGCCGGCAGCGTGCAGAAGGGCGTGGTTCTTCGCGACACCGGTGAGTTTCTCGGCGACGCCGTACCAGGCATCGGCGATCGCGTCCTGCTGCTCGGCGCCGCTGACGCCGGCCAGCTCTTTAACGGCGACGTCTTTCAGCGGGTCGTCGGCTCCCGCCGCCAGCAGCGGCAGGCCTGCCGGGAATTCTCCCTTGTACAACGCCCGGTACCGCCCCGCCGCCAGGCTTTGCGCGGGGTCGGCGGCTTGTTTAGCGGCGGCCTCGATCGCGGGTTTGGCCGCCGCGAACGCGGCTTCGATCTCGCGGATTTCCTTGGCCCGCGCGGCGACGAGCTTCGCCAGCGCCGGGTCATTCACCCGCGCCGACAGCAGGACCGCCTGGTCGATCAGTTTGCGTGCCGATTCGAACCGGTCGCCGACGACCGCCTGGTTGGCCGACCCGAGCAGATAGCGTGTAACAGCCTTGAGCGATTCCGGCGATCGCAATACGCGTTGCAGCCGGACGACGGCGTCGAGTTCCATCGCGCCGCCGTCGAGATCGAACGACCGTTCCAGGTCGGCGACGGCGCCGAGGGAGGTGTCGGCGTCGCCGGCGTCGGCGGCGACTTCGCGGGCGCGGGCCAGCAGCACATACCTGCCGGCGGGCTGCGACTCGGCCGCCAGCTGCCGGAACTTCGCCGCGAGCTGTTTCTTCTGGTCCGGCGTTTTGGCGGCGGCCAGTTCGTCTTTGTAGACCTGGTCTACCAGCTTCTGCGCGTCGGCGAGCGCCGCCGGGTCAGGAACGGGTTTACGGTCGGCGGGCGTGGCTTCGACCGGTGTCTTGTCCGCGACGGCAGGCGCGGCAACCGCGGACGCGCCGGTTCCGGTGCCCGAAGCGGGCGACGGCTTGGCCCGGCCCGGCTGCGGCAGCGTCGGGTCAAGCGCCAGCGCGCCCCACGCCGGCGCGACGGCAAGCAGCAATACGGCGACTCGTGCTGATCGGCTCATGGCTTCATTCTCCACTGCGATGGGCACGACGTCCAAGACAAAGCGGCGGGAACGGGTTTCGAAGGGAATTCGACTACTTCGCCGGCTTAACCGGACCCTTCTCGACGTCCTTACCCGCCTGCGACCAGGCGACCCAGCCGCCGGGCATCTCGATGATCGATCGAAAGCCCATCGCTTTGAGCTTCTCGACGGCCTTGGCGCTTCGATTGCCGCTGCGGCAATAGACCAGCGGCGTCTTGTCCTTGGCCACCTCGGCGACTCGCTTGTCGAACGCTTCAGAACCGGCACCGGTGACGGGAATGTTCACCGCCCCCGGCACGCGACCGGCCGCAAACTCCTCCGGCGACCTGACGTCAATCACGACGGCGTCTTTCTCGTGGCGGGCCTTGTCGAATTGATCCGGCGAGGACTTCGTCACCGCCGACGGTTCGGGCTTCTTCTCGTCCGCCGACCACGCCGGCGCGGTGAAACAGGTCAGCGTCAGGAGTACGAAACACAGGGGAGTAGCGCAGCGCATCGATGTTCCTCTTCGGCAAGACTTGCGTTCGGTGGCATGTCGTCGGCAGGCAAACAGTCGGTTGCCGTCGCCTGCCCGCCTCGCTCAATACTCCCGCCGCTGCCGCGACGTCGGGATGTTGAGAATCTTGCGATACTTGGCGACGGTGCGGCGGGCGATATCGATGCCCTGGGATTTGAGCTTCTCGACGATCTCGTCGTCGTTGAGCGGGTTCTGCCGGTCTTCGTTGGAGATGATCGCCTTGAGCTTCTCCTGCACCGCGCCCCAGGCCATGTCTTCGCCGTCGGCGCTTTGGGTGCCCTGCGAGAAGAACCGCCGAAGGGGGAACACGCCGCGAGGCGTCTGGATCCATTTTTCGCTGACGGCCCGGCTGACGGTGGCGACGTGGATGCCCAGCTGGTCGGCGACGCCGATCATCGGCAGCGGGCGGAGGAACTCGAAGCCCTTTTCGAAGAACTCGCGCTGGGCATCGACCACGGCGCGGATCACGCGGTGAATCGTGCTCTTGCGCTGCTCGATGCTTTCGATCAGCCAGCGGGCGTTGCGGACGTTGTTGGCCAGGAACTCGCGGGTCTTCTTGTCTTTCGTGCGGTCCTTGAGCCACTTGCGGTACATCGCCGAGATCGACATGTTCTCGGAAGGGTCGCGGGCCATCTTGATTTCGTATCGGCCGGTTTCGTCGTCCCAGTAGATGACGGCGTCGGGGATGATCGCCGGGGCGTCGTCGCCGCCGATCTGCTTGCCGGGGTGGGGGTGAAGCCGGCCGAGCCGCCGGACGGCGGACTTGATGTCGTCGATGCTCCGGCCGAGCCGCTTGCTGATCTGCGGGTAGCGGTTCATCTTCAGGTCGTTGAAGTGATCGCGGATCAGGGACTTTTCGAGCTCGAAGTCATGGCCTTCGGAGAGGTCTTCGTCGTCTTCGAGGGCCCGGAGCTGGATGAGCAGGCATTCGGTGAGGGTGCGAGCACCCACGCCGGAGGGCTCCAAGGTCTGAATGAGCCCGAGCGCTTCGGTAAGGGATTCTAGGGTCGGGGCGGATTTGCTCTCGGCGCGGACGGTCTCGAAGGGGGTACGGATGTAGCCTTCGGGGTCGATGTAGTTCAGCAGGGCTTCGCCGGCCTGGCGGACTTCGGGCGAACATTCTACGAACGCCCACTGCCCCATCAGGTGTTCCTGCAGCGTGACACCGCGGGCGGCGGTGTTCGCCATCGCGTCCATCTTCTTGTCGCGCTCGCCGTCGAACGAGCCCTGCTGGCGGAAGTTGGAGCCGTTGGTGTTGAACTCTTCGTTTTCGAAGTAGTCGCTGATGCGTTCGAGGCGTTCGAAGTCGGCGGCGTGGCCGTTGTCGTCACGGACGACCAGGGCGTGTTCCCCTTCGGACCGGTCGTCGCGCTGGGGGATGTCGGACTGCTCGGCAATCGCGGCGAAGTCGGTCTCCCCTTCGCTCATTTCCAGGACAGGATTGCTCTGCAACTCCTGTTCGATGCGTTCTTCAAGCAGCGCCAGGGGGAGCTGCAGGATCTCCATGCTCTGAATCATCCGGGGCGTCAGCAGCTGACGCATCTCCGGGCGCATGGATAAAGACTGACCTAACTGCATGCAAATCCAGCGGTAAGAACAAAAACTACCGAACGCCCCGATTTCTCTCTTGACTGCGGAGCAATAAGCAGGCCGCAGCGGGGCACGATTTTTGCATGCTTATTCTAGCAAGGCCAGCCGTGAGGGGAAGCGGCAATCCGGTTCGGGGGATCAAAAACGTTGATCCCGTTAAGAAGTCCTAGGCCGTTCAACCTCGTTTCTTGCCCTTTTCGACGCCCGGCAAAACGAACCGCAGATTCCGCAGATCACGCAGATTGCTTTGTCGCCAATCTGCGTCATCTGCGAAATCTGCGGTTCCTCCCTACCCGCCGCTTTTCTGCAACTCGCTTGCACAAAGACGCCCCGCCTCCCTATCATGACCGGTTCGCCCCAGAGCGACCGCCGACCATGAGTGAACTCGTTTCCATCCGCAATCTGTCCTTTTCCTACGGCTCCACGGTCGCCCTGGAGAACATCGACCTGTCGGTGCTGGAGGGCACGACCCTCGGCCTGATCGGGCCCAACGGCGGCGGCAAATCGACCCTCATGAAGCTCATGCTGGGCCTGCTCGAACCCGACGCCGGCGAGATTCGCATTGGCGGACTGACGCCACGAAAAGCCGTCCGGCGGGGAGATCTGATCGGCTACCTTCCCCAGCGGCCGCACACGCCGAAGAACTTTCCCGCCAGTGTGCGGCAGGTGGTGCGGATGGGGCTGTCCGGCAGAGCCGGATTGCTGCATTCGCCGACCACCGACGATTTCGCCTTCGTCGAATCCCTCCTGACCCGCGTCGGCCTTGGCGACCTGGCCGATCGGCCGATCGGCGAGCTGTCCGGCGGGCAGCTTCAGCGGGTCTACATCGCCCGGGCCCTGGCCCCCCGACCGAAACTGCTGCTGCTGGACGAGCCGACGGTGGGTATCGATCGCGGCGGCCAGCAGCGGTTTATCGAGTTCATTCAGCAGCTCAAAGTGGAGCTCGGCCTTACGCTGGTTTTTGTCAGCCATGACCTTCGTGCCGTGACGGCGATCGCCGACCGGATCGCTTGCCTGAGCGGAACGCTGCACTACCACGACGTCCCCGATCACCTGCCGGCGGAACTGGTCTATCGCATGTTCGCTTGCGACCTCGAGGCGATGGGCATCAAAGGCGGCCACGTCTGCACGCACGGCGCGGCGGAAACGCTGGTGCCGATTGGCGTCGGGTCGCGCGTGGCGTCGTGATCTCTTCGTAGGGTGGGCTTCAGCCCACCGCAAACCGTCGTAGGCGAGTTGTGTTGATTCGCCCGGACCGCCGTCGAGTCTTGTTGTCTGCACGACCTGCTCATTTGCAAATCAACACAACCCGTTTTCGAACGGCTTCTGGTGGGGTGAACCCCACCCTACAAGAATGACCTCCCTCGCCGCCGCCCTTATCTGTGCCTCCGCTTTGTCCGTCGCCTGTGCGGCGCTGTCGGTGTTCGTCGTTTCGCGGCGATGGGCGTTTATCGGCGAAGGCATCGCCCACAGCGGTTTTGGCGGCGCCGGCACGGCCTGGATGCTCGCCCTGATCTTCCCCGCCCTCGACGGCCCGGAGATGCAGTGGCTCCCCTACTGCGGCGTGATCGTCTTCGCCCTGCTGTCGGCGCTTGCGATCGGCGCCGTCACCCGCCACGGCATGGCCGAGAGTGATACCGCGATCGGCATCTTCATGGTCGCCTCGGTGGCGTGGGGTTTCATCGCCCGCGAGGCGTACATGTTCTATCGCAAGGCGCAGCCGCACGGCTGGCAGAGCTTCTTCTTCGGCGAGTTCCGTGACGTCGACATGACGTTCGCGATCACCTCCACGCTGCTATGCCTGGCGGTGATCGCAACCGTCTGGCTGATGGGCAAGGAGATCTTCGCGTACTGCTTCGACCCGGAGACCGCCGAGGCGTCGGGCGTGCGCGCCGGGTTCGTCCACTACCTGATGATCCTGCTGGTGACGGCGACGATCGTCATTGGCAGCCGTATCGTCGGGTCGATCCTGGTGACGGCGTTACTGGTCCTCCCCGGGGCGACCAGCCTGGCGATCAGCCGACGGCTCAGTGTCGCCGTCGGCGGCTCGGTGGCGCTCGCGCTGGTCGCCGCGATCGCGGGCGTGCTGATCAGCCGTCAGGTGCAGTTCCTCACCACGGGCCCGGCGATCGTGCTAATCCTGTTCGCGGTGTTTGTGGTGGTGTTCGTGGGGAAACGCGTGCGGCGGTCATGAATCCACCGACGCCGGTGTCTGAGGTACCCCGAAGACCCGGATTCTGGCGTCGCGATCGCGAAGTCTTGTAGGGTCCGCCCTGGCGGACGCGCGGCGCCGTTCACCAACACGTCCGCCAAGGCGGACCCTACATGGCTGGGTCTCCTGATTGATCTGAACTCGGGATCGTACTGCGTGCTTCAAGGTTCAATTGCTGGATGTCGCAACCAACGAACTGCACTGTGACCCATCGCGACTGCGGCAAGCCGATCATCAATCGCCTTTATACGGACGCGAAGGCGCGACGCTTTTTCGCGGAGAACTCCGACCCGGGACGGGCTCCGGCTTTGATTTCCAAGATGCCGTGAGATTTCCTCCATGCGGCTCCCCATTGCATCTGCTTCTCGCGTCAGCGTGGCGATGCGTGTACTGGCGACTCGACGGTTTTCTGAGTCGGCGTGCGGTTCCTTCGCGTTAAGTAATCTGGCCAAGCCGTCGCGTTCAATGCAAGTGAACGTGAAGTCGTAGATCAATTTCCCCAGTTCCAGCTTCTGCTTGTCGTAGGCTATCTGTAGACCATCGGCATCGCCGCCGAGCGACTCCTCAATTTCGCGAAGCTGTGTCAGCACCTCATCGTCCAATTCGAGTTGAAAGGCCTGTCGTGCCTCCTGCAGTCTTGACCGTTCCTGATCGGTTATGGTCCGGATGAAACTATCGCCAACCGCCTGGAGGAGAGGGATGGAGTCGCTGCCGATGTCGGCGAGCTCAAGTCGAATGGTCGGCGACTTTGCGACGGGTGTTGCCTGGAGCGCGGCGACGAGCGCCTTCGCCGCGGCTTCCGTTGGGGACGGTTCCGCGGAGAGTGTAGCGAGCCACGACGTAGCACAGTTCTGCGTCTGTGCCCACTTCACAGTTAAGACACACGATTCGATCGAGACGATTCGTTCGGCATGCGCACGCTTGAGAATCGTGACGGTGTCCGGCGAAATCGACTCGGCGTCTGCAATTACCAGCTCAGCTGAGACGACGGAAGGCTTCGTGCGGGGCGAGCCTTGTTCATCACGGCAGCCCGAAGACAGAAGCGAGGCAAGGACGAACCCCGCGATTAGCCATTGAGAGCGGCAGATTCCCATGTAGTCCTCCCAAATTGTGCACAGCTCAGTGCGACACCGCGTACATGAACACATTTACCCCCAGCTTCAGCGCATCGGCGTCGGCGTAGCCGACATTGTACGCCCGCGGTAACTGCTCCCACCCGGCGCTGAGGCTTAGCTTTGAATAGATGACCGGCAGGCGGCCGTCGATTTCGATCGCCTCGATCGCGGGTGCGGCGATCTCGCCGCCCAGCAATTGGGCGGCTTGCGGCGATAGTCTGACTTTTGTCGTGTCCTGCACGAACGAATACAGGGCGTGATTCGCGGGCAGCGGTTTCAACGGTTTTTCGCCGTAGATCGCCTTGATCTCCCGGCGGAACGCGGTGTCGAACTCGCTGCTGCCGACGACGCAATCGACGATCAGCGTGCCGCCGCGGTCGAGGTATTCCTTCAGCCGCTTGCGGGACGCTTCGCTGAACGTCACCGCCCGCTGGCCGCTCATGTAGAGGACGGGGAACGCGAAGATGTCGGCCTTTTCGAGGTCCACCGGCATACGCTTGAACTGCACCTTCAGGGTCGTGCTCTGGTCGATGAACTTCAGCAGGTTCGGCAGGCCGTGCGGGGTGGCGTCCCAATCGCCGTTGTGGACGACCTGGCCGAGCACCAACTGGTCGCGCGTCGCGAGGTTCTCCTGGTGGAAGACCTTGGCGTGGCTGAAAAACCGGCCGTACTGATACTCGGCCAGGCAGTACGTCACGATGTTCGCGCCCACTTGCAGCGAATCGTTGATGTCGAAGAGTGTGCCCCCTTCGATCGGGTTACGGCTTGCGTCCCAGCCGCAGCTCATGTCCACCGGCGAGAAGATCACCGCCGCCCGCGTGCCGATGTTGACGGTCTCCAGAACGCCGGCGGATGTGGGCACGGTCTTCACCGGGTTCTTGCCGGCGTAGATCCGCATCTGCTCGATCTTGTGGAAGCTCGAGAAGATCGCGTGATCAGCGCCGATCGGCGCGAGCTGGCGGTCGGGGAAGATGCGGGCGATCTCCCGGCGGAACGACTGGTTGAACTCCGGCCGGCCGCAGTTGCTGTGGACCACCCAGGTCCCGCCGTCGAGCAGGTACTGCCGCAGTCGGCCGATCGTGCCGTCGTCGAAAGCCGGCAGCGGCTTCCAGCCGGTGAAGTAGAGGATCGGCAACTCGGCCGGGTCGTAGCTGAACCTGGCGAAGTCGGTGCCGACGAAGCGGTAGTTCTGGCCGAGCTGGCCGTTGGTGAACTGCACCCAGTTGTCGATGTCGATGGTCGTGGTTTCCCACGTCGCTTTCGATGCCCGCAGGTAGGCCTCGGGGAAGGTGATGTTGCCGACAAGAGCCGGTGGTGCCGGCTCGCGTTTCTTTTCGCTCCGGCGGACGGGCGTTGCCGGCAGCGGCAACGGCGGGAATCCTTCGCCGCCGTTCTGACGCTGCGGCGTCGATCGCGGCGGGATGTTGGCCTTGGGGTTGACGAAATCCTCGGCCGTCACCGACGTCGCCAGCAGCGGCACGATCAGCAGCGCGGCGAGGGTCGCCGGGTGAAGGTGGTCAGGCTGGGTCGATCGCCGCGGTCGCCGCATGAGACTTACTATCGCCTTGTTGATGACGGGCGGGAAGCGCAATCCCGGTCCAAGGGCATGCCAAGGCCAGCAGACTCATCCGCGTTTCCCGTTTTTCAATCCTTTCCTTTGTCCCCGACGTATGTCTTAAGGTGTGACAGATAACCGGCGTAACCGCGTTATCCGGCAGAATCGACACCCGAAAATGTCGAATTCTGGTTATGGGTCGATCGGATTAGCCCCAATTGTTGGCTGGAATGATCGGCATGGGGAATCCTGTCTGGGCGGTAGGGTCGGGCGGCGTCGCGATCAGCGGCGGCTTGCCCGAATGTGATCGCCAGCAGCCAGGAGTCCGCAAGGATGTCTTACTCGTATCTCATCATTGACACTTCCACCACCACTCGCGCTTTGCTGAAGCGGACGATTCGCCAGACGCTGTTCGGTCGCGGGCGGATCGTTGAGGCCTCCACCGGCCAAGAGGCCATCGAGGTGCTCGGCCATCACCGGGTTGATCTGATCCTGATTGATCCCCGCCTGACGGATATTGACGGTGTGGAACTCATCGGGCGGATTCGTTCGGAGCCTGAAACACGCGGCATCCCCGTCGTGGCGATGCTTGCCCGAGTTGATGCCCGCAAGGCGGAGCAGCTTCGTCGTGCCGGCGCTTGCGCACAGCTTCGCAAGCCGTTCACGGCCGCCGCATTTGGAGAGGTTGTGTCGCAGGTGCTTGAACCCACCCACGTCTGATTCGAGCTACTTCGCGGTCAGTGTCGTCCTGGCACCGGCCCGCATGACCACCAGCTCGCGCTTCTTCTGCGCCGCGTCCATGAGGAAGGTCTGGGCCGAGGTTTCGTCCTGCCCTTTGAGGTCGATATCGCCGGCGCGGACGATTACGTCGCCGGCTTTAAGGCCGAAAAACACCTCGTAATAAGAGCCGGGTTTGACCTTCGCGACGGCCAGTCCCGCCCGGTCGGCGGTGAACTCGGCCGAGTCGGTGATACTGCCGCCGTCGGGCCCGCGGCCGGTGACGGGGGCCATCTCCTGACGCACATCCCGGTTGACCTTCGACGCGGTCTCGGCGGAGGTCGACCAGAGATATGCCATGATCGCAACACCGATCAGAAGCGAGAGCATGACGGCGCCGCGCATGGGGAGTCCTTGGTTGGAGGGTGAGCGTCGATTGATGACGGTCGATCGCTGATCGTGAACCCGACGAGTGACTCGGATCCACAATCAGCGATCGACATTCGACATTCGACTATGGCACCGGCGGGTTAAACGCCTTCAGCGGCGCGTTGCCCACATCCACCTTTGTGACCTGCTGGTCTTCGGGGATGACGTACGCGAAATAGATCTTGGTCGGCGGACCGGCCGGCGTGAAGTCGGCGAGGCTGACGGTGCCGTCGGCGTTGTAGCGGGCGACGATCTCCGTTCCGCCGTTGACCAGTGCCCACACGCCGACCGGGCGATACTTCTTGCCGGTCTTGTCGGCGACGGTGATCTGCTCGACCTTATCCTTCCAGGCCCAGCCGTTGCCGGCACCCGGCGTGCACTCGAGCTGCACCATGATCGAACCGGTTTCGGCGACGAGCTGGTTCAGCGGTTCGCCGGTGCCGGCGTTGAGCTTCTCGGGGGTGACCGGCGCCAGGTTGATCGCCTTGATCTTGCCGTCTTCGAGAGTCACCGATCCGCCTTCCACCTTCACCTCGCCGGTGCTGCCGTCGGCGATGCGTACCGGGGCGTAGAACTTGCGGTTTTCGATCAGTTCCACGACGGTCAGGCTGGTATCGGCCTTGGCGGCAGCGGGCGGCGGCGCGGGCGTTGTCGGGGGCGCGGGCTGCGGTGTGGTCGGGGGCGTTGGCGTGGTCGGCGGCGGATTGTCCGACGGCTGCGGCGCCGCACCCTGCCGGTTGAACTGCTTGCTGAACCCTTTCTCCCCGTTCTCCAGCAGTACTTCGTTGTCGGACGGGAAGGTAATGCCGTACTTATCGTTGAAGACCTTCGTCCCGGCCGCCCCGCTATGCTCGAGCTGGAAGCCTGAATCGCTCGCAACGATCTTCCAGTTGCCGGGGGTGCGGACGGCTTCCTTGCCGCTGGGGTCGAGCGTGACCATCTCCATGCGGACCTGGTCCACCGTCATCAGGAGCTTGCCGCCGTCGTCGGTGCCGGCTTCCCACTTGCCGACCAGCTTCTGTGTGATCGTCTCGGCGGTGTCGGCGGGCTGGGCCGGGTTGAAGACCTTCGGCGGCTTCTTGACCAGGGTCTTGCGCATGACCTGAACGGCCTTGTTCGGCTTCAGCTTCGCCATCGGCAGGATGGGCTGGCCGCTGAGGTCCACGCGGGCCATCCGCTTGACCTCGATGAACGTGCCATCGGCGATAACAGTCTGAGTGGGGTCGGTGACCTTGCTGGATTTCAGGAACCCGTCTTTCTCGACCTGGAAGACCAGGTCAATGCCCTTGTCCTTGACGTTCGCGTCCTGCGTGCGGTCGTCGATGAACAGGAAGTCGTCGGCCCGGTTAAACCAGAACTCGACGCCCTCCTCGATCGTGCCCAGCGGGTGGTAGTTGGTCCACTGGTACCCGTCTGTGCCGGTAACCTTCTTTTGTGCGACCAGTCGGATTGCGCCCATGCTCAGGCGGATGATGTTGTCCTTGTTGTCGCGGGCCTTCTCGCCGAAGTAGACACGGAAGATGAGGATGATCTTGCTCGGGTCGAGCTTGGGGTTGGCCTTGGGGAAGAGCTTGTCGCGCTGGGCGCGGGCGATGGTCTCGTACTCGTGCACTTTCTGGGGAAGCTGCTTGTCGAGCCAGTAGATGCCGGCGTCCTTGTACTGTTCAGTACCGGGGATCGCGATGACGTCGGTCTGGGTTCCGTCGGGCTTGTTCATCGCGATGCGGTTCGCCGCCGCCTGCATGCCCAGGCGCTGCCCGAACATCTCGTTGAGCCAGTTCGGATGGATCGACGCCAGCGGGCGCGACGCCAGTGCGCCGCCGTCGCTGAGGCTCTGGATCATGTCGATCAGGATGTCGTCCGCGGGGACGATGAGCTTTTTCTGGTCCACTTCCGCGGCCAGGTGCAGAGGCTCGGTCGAGTTGATCGAGTCGTGCATGTGGAGCGAGACATTGCGGCCGCCGCCCTCCTGCGGAATGGTGGCGTCGCGGTCTTCTTCGTAGGCGAGGCGGGCGTAGCCCATCAGGGCCGGCTTAAAGCCCATGCTCTGTGCCGCAAAGGCACAGAGGCCGGCGGCGAAGAATCCAGCGACGATGCCCATGACGGCGGCCCCCGCCTTGTCGGCACCGGACGGCAGCGTGACGTTGCCCGGGATGAGCTTGTCGAAGACGAGCCGGCACACCAGGTAGATCAGGGCAAACAGCACCAGGACCACTGCACCGTGCGCCGAGCTGGCCATCGCACCGCCGAGGTACTTCTCGACGATGACCTCGTGGTAGCTGATGGACAGCACCGCCGCGAAGATGCAGAGGATCGCGCTGATGGTCGCACTGAAGAACCCCTGCGTGTAATGGAAGAATGCCACGGCAAGGATGACGAGCCCGAGGAAGATTAGAAACATCATGGCGATTGCTCGCGGTAAGGCGTTTGGCGACGCCGGAACGGAAATCGGTCGGAACGAAAGCGTTGGTCACGGTTGCCGGCCGCGGCGAATCGCGGGTGCGGCGAGGCTGACATCAGCCCGATTTGGGGCGCGACGTCGGCGGACGTGGCGTGCTGCCCGGCGCGGCGGGCGGGCGAGCACCCTGTGCGGCGGGTGGGCGTGCTCCCGGTGCTGCCGCGGGACGCGCACCAGGTGCCGCCGGTGCGGCTGCAGTCCCGGCCGGCCTGGGTGTGCCGGCGGGTTTGGGTGCGCCAGGGGCGGCGGCCGGACGCTGGGCCGGACGGGCTGCCGGGGCGGCCGCCGGGCGGGCGGCTTCCTCCGGCGGGCGAAGCACCCGAAGTACTTCCTGCACGCTCGTATCGCCGGATTCGACCAGCCCGAGCGCCTCTTCCTGAAGGTAACGGTTCTTGCCCTTGCGAAACGCGGTCTTGAAGTTGCTGCCGGGCTTTCCGCCGTCGGCGGCGATCGCGGCGCGAATCTCATCCGTCACGACCAGCACTTCAAACACACCGGTCCGGCCCGTGAACCGCAGGTCTTTGCAGAACTCGCAGGGAATCGCGTTGCCCTTGGGGTCGCGAAGCGGTGTCTCGCGCGCCTTGAACAGCGTCGAGACCTTCTCGGGATTCATGTTCAGTTTGCGGAGCGTGTTGGGGTCCGGCGTGTACGACTCCTTGCACGCCGCACAAAGCTTCCGCAGGACGCGGCCGCAGATCACCATCTTCAGGACTGCCATCCCCTGCGCCTGACCCTCGGTTCCGAGCAGTTTGCGCCACTGTTCGATCGCCTCGGCGGTCGAGCCGGCTCGCATCCCGACGTAAAGCCGACGCGGCCTTTCGCTCTCGGTGATGTACCGAATCGCCGACGCGGCCGACTTGGGGCTCTCCATGCGGTCCATCATGATGACGTCGGCGTCCTGGCTGCCGACCCAGTCGACCTTCGCCGCTTCTTCGTCGGGGGTGGCATTGGCGGCCAGCACGTTGGGCGTGAGCCCTTCGATCGTTTCCGGCGGATCGCGCTCGATGGAGTGCATGTGTTCCATGAACGCGTCGTGGCCGCGCATCACGCCGTACATGAGCTGGGTCAGTCCCTGCCCCTTGGGGGTGCACAACAGCACCACGCCCGAACGGTCGGCGATGGACTCCTTGATGACCTTCATCTGCGCTTCGCTGAACCCCAACTCCGGCATCTTGCGGCTGTGCCGCTTGGCGGAGTTGACCATCAGGCGAATGAACTCGCCGGCCGTCGTGCCGGCGGACTGCAGCTTGATGTCGCGCTTCTCGCCTCCTTCGACCGTCAGCTTCATCGTGCCGGTCTGGGGTTTGCGCTTCTCGTCGACGTTCATGCCGGCGGCCGCCTTGATGTAGCTGATCGCGGCAGGGCCGGCGGCGGCGTCGAGCACAGCCGGGAGGTCGTACGACACGCAATCGACGATGTACTTGACCTTCATTCCCTCGGCCGAGGGGGAGATGTCGATCTGGTCGGCACCCTTCTTCAATGCGTCGCCCAGCGCCAACTGTGCCGCGTCGTAGGCGGGCCGGTCGGGGGATTCACCTTCGGGAACCGGCAGTGGACCGCTCTTGGCGATCAGCTGCACGGCACCGGGGGTATCGCTTTTCTTGGCCCGCTTCATGCCCTTCTTGTAGTCGTCCCACTGCTGCTTGAGGTCGGACAGGCCGGCGACCTTGTTGCGGGCACGAAGGTAGACCGCGACTTCGCCCGCCATGATCAGCAGGACGATCGGCACGATCAGCCAGAACGAGAGCGGCACCAGGAAGACGATCGCGTAGGCGGCGATCAGGCCGACGAGGTTGCCGATGTTGAACGCGGCCTGCGAAAGGTGAGCCGCCTTGGCGTCGGTGCTGGCCCAGGCCAGCAGCTTGCACCACAGCAGCAGGATGCCGATCAGCACGACCGACTTGAAAATGCTGACGTACCCGCCGCCGCTGACGATCTCGGCGAGCACGGGTGTCAGGGCGTCGGTCAACGAATGAAGCGCCATGGTGTCTCCTTCGGTCCCGGTCCGTACAGTCAGCACGCCACACGAGCATGCGGGCGACGGTTGCCGAACCTAAACCGGGTGCCGCGACGAGTCGCGGCCGAGGCAGGCGGAACCTGCCGGAACGTGCCAACGAATAAAACGAATGCGCCGCCAGGGTCCTCCGAACAAACAGCGCATGGCGGGCGCGAACTTCCAAGTCCGGGCATTCTAGAGTGGCTTCGGCGAATTCGGAACAGCAAGTGTGAGCAGAAAGGGGGAGTTTAACCTGTCACAGCGGCGGCCGAGCGGATGGGCCCGTGCATACACCCGCGTGCGCGACAATCACTTTGCCGTGCGGACGTCGATCGGCTTATCCGCCCAACTGATTGGCGTTTGCCCTTCCAATGCCTCCACCACCCGGTCGCCCGGTCGGGCGACCGACGCCGCCGTCTGCCCGCTGGGGGGGACGACCATCTCCCAGGCCCACAGGTTCATCGGCGGGATTGCGTAGGGGGCGGGCTCGGCGGCGAGAACGATGCGCCGCGCGCCGGACTTACTCGCCTGATCGATCTGCTCCGCCGCGAGGTCTCGGCTGGTCGGCGCACCACTATCGCGGACGAAGCCGGCGATGTACGAGGTCCCGCGCAGCGACGTCTGGACGGCCACCACACTAAACAGCAACGAGGCGGCGATTTTGTTTCGCGCGTACGTCTGAATGAGGACCACCGCTTCGACGGCGAGGAAGACGTCGGTCGTCAGCAAGAATCGGCCGAACTCGCCGGGCTTTCCCGCGCCGACCAATGACCATTGGATCGCCGTCAGTATCGCAGGGCCGGCAAGCAGAAGGCCGTGGGCACGTCGGCGGACGGCCTGGGGTGATGTTTCGCGGCGGGTCCGCACGGCGCGAACACCAAGGATAACGGTGCCGAGCGCCCCCGCGATTGCCAGGGCGGGGCTGGTGCCGACGATGATGAGCCGGGCGACATTGATGACCCCTTCGACGGGCGAATGAATGTCGTAGAACGCCTTGGAGTTGCCCAGGTTCGATTGCAACGCCCCGCCGCCGCGGAGCAGGTGGACGGCGACGTAGGGGTTGGTCAAGGCATAGGCCAGCAGACCGACGAGCCCGGCGAAGATGGCGACCCGGCCGCGGTCGCCCCAGGACATCGGCCGGAGCAGGACCATCAGCGGCAGGATTGCGAAGACCGGCAATGCTGATAGCACCATGCCCAGTGCCAGGCCGCAGACGACGCCGGTGCCGATCGCGTGCGAGAGTTTGCCGGTTTCCACGTAGCTCGCCGCGGCGAGCACCGCCAGCAGCGTGAGGGTGAACCCGGCCAGGTGGGGCTTGGCTTCATGAGCGGCGTTGACGACGACGGGCATGATGACAAAGAGCAGACCGGCAGCAAACGCGGCCCACTGGCTGGCGGTAATCCGGCGAACGATCGCAAACAGCGCCCAGGCCCCGATGACGCCCCAGAACGCGCTATACAAACGGGCGACGACATAAAACCGGCCGAAGGCGTCTGGGTGATCGAGGTAGTAGCTCAGTCCCCCGCCGCCGCCGCGGAGATCGACGTACCCCACGACCGAAGCGACTTTCAGCAGCAGGCCCACGGGGTAGACCCAAAGGCCGCCGTACTGGTAAAGGCGCGGGTCGAAGTCGAAGTTCGCCGGGCGCATTTTGGCCAGCGCGGCGAAGGTGATGAACTCGTCGGGCTGATGGGAGAAGAGCCGGTATCGACGGACGATCTCGGCGCGGGCCGAGTCGGTGGAATTGACGACGATTCCGCCCGATTCGACCTGAGACTCCACGACAGCCGCCGTCGATTGAGGGGCATCGCCCGATCGGACGGGAACGGTCGCGGGCGACTCGGTGGACGACTCGGTGGACGGTTGCGAGGCGGGCTGAGAGGTCGAGATCGTCGCGGCGTGGAGGTCGATCTGCTTGCGCAGCTGCAACGCCTTTCGAAGCGGATTGGCGTCAACGTCCGCGCCCCGGCTGGGATCGTCCCATGGCGTTGCCGACCCCAGATCGGCGAGCATCTGCACCTGCGGACCGGTCCAAGGCGTCTTGTCGCCAAAGAGATACCGGTCGGCATCGCGCGAGGGCAGACCCCACTGGATTCCGGTCAGAAAGACCCCGGTGGCGCAGAAGAGGAGCAATACAAGAAGTGACCGCGGACCCGGCATCGGGCAGAGTGTAGTGAATCGCATGCGGTAGGCGGTAGTCGTCAGTCGTCAGTAGTCAGTAGTCAGTAGTCAGTAGTCAGTAGTCAGTAGTCAGTAGTCAGTAGTCAGAAGGCAGAAAACTGCGACTCGGTGTTTCCAAGTCACCCTGACTACTGCCTCCATCCATTCCAATATGTTGCTAAGTCGGTTTGTTTGGGTCACTGAGAATGAAGCGAAATGTTCATGAAGAGATGTCGCCTTGACCTCTCCCCTACCCGCCACTACTCTGTCGCCCCCTTGACCGGAGCGGGCGGTGTTTTTGCCCGACGTGACTTGCACGGTCGATGGGTTGCGCGTAACTTTGTGCGAAATTTCACGAAGTCGGTGTTTTCACTGCAAAAACGAGTGATAACGGGCTCGTGGGAAGACGGCGGAGGCGGTATGGCGGAGTCACCGCGGCCTCCTGAATCAGAAAAAAAAGACGCCGGCGCTCACGCCGACGACCTGTTAAAGGCGACGCCAGACCCGCACCGCGAGAGCCAGCAGTCGTCGGAAGAATTGGCGACCTGGCATCGGCTGGCGGGTGTCGGGATCGAGTTTATCGTCGCCTTCGGGTTGTTCGCATGGCTCGGCTGGTGGCTGGATAAGAAGTTCGCGACCGGGCCGTGGCTACTGATCGCGGGTTGTGCCCTCGGGTTCACCAGCGGCCTTTGGAGCCTGATCAAGGCCGCCCGGAAGATGATGTGATTCGGAACCGCCGAATGCCGAGTCTGACCAGTATGTTCGCCTTCGTCACCGCCGGGCAATCGCCGGCCATGCCGCGGGCGACGGCTCGCCGGGTGGTGGTTGCGGTGGTCGGAGCACTGCTCGTCACCGGCGCCTCGATCCTGGCGATCCTGACGCTGGTGCAGAAGCCGGATTGGACGCGCGGCCTCATCGCCGCAGGCGTGGTCTCGGCCTTGGCGTCGGCCCTGTCGCTCATCCCCCTGCTGTGGGGTGTTCGGCGGACGCTGAATGCCGCCGTCGCCGGGTACTTCCTGGCGATGGGTGTGCGGCTGGCAGTGAGTATCGGCGGAGCGATGCTGGCGGTTCACGCCGGCGGCTACCCGCAGACGCCCACGCTGCTGCTGATGGCCGTCTTTTATGTGACTGTGCTGGCGGCCGAATCGCTGGTCGTTGCGGCGGCAACGTGGACGATGAAGTAGGGTTCGCCTTGGCGGACCTGTCATGTGGACGTGAATCGATCGAAGCGCGAGAAAGCCTGATTGGTCCGCCAAGGCGGACCCTACAACAATGGCATCACTCTCCAACATTCTTACCTTGCCGCTGGCCGCGGGCGACGATCCGCTCAGCCACGTCGTCGACCATCCGTTGATCGGCAACTGGTTCAGCAGCCACATGTTCATGCTGTTCCTGACGGCGGCGATCATGCTGCTGGTCTTCCCCAAGCTCACCCGCCGCTACCGCTCCGGCGAACTGGTCCCCACCGGCACCCGCAACTTCTTCGAAGCCCTGCTCATTTACGTCCGGGAAGACATTGCCCGCCCGGTGCTGGCCGAGAACACCAACAAGTTCATTCCCTACCTTTGGACGCTGTTCTTCTTCATCCTGATCAATAACCTGCTCGGCCTGCTTCCGCTCGCCCAGCTGACCGGCCAGGTGTTCGGCGGTCACGGCATCGGCGGGACCGCCACCGGAAATATCTATGTGACCGGCGCTTTGGCGGCCGTGTCGTTCGTGGTCACGCAGGTGTCGGGCATTCGGGCCAACGGCCTGGTGAACTACCTGAAGCATTTCACGGGCGGCGCGCCCATCTACATGGCGCCGATCCTGATCCCGGTCGAAATCATCGGCATGTTCGTCAAGCCGTTCGCGCTGGCGATTCGTTTGTTCGCCAACATGGTCGCCGGCCACGTGCTGCTGGCGGTGCTGATCGGCTTCGTATCCGCGGCGTTCGTCAGTGCCAGCGGCGAGATCCGCTGGGGCATGGGCATGGGCGTCGGCGTGGTGTCTGTGATCGGCGCGACCGCGATCATGTGCCTCGAAGTGTTCGTCGCCTTCCTGCAAGCGTACCTGTTCACCTTCCTGACGTCGCTGTTCATCGGTCAGCTCACCGTGCACGAGCACGAGGACCACGACGACCATGCCCACTCCCACCACGGCAAGGACGATATGAGCCTTGGCGCGGGAGACATGATCGACCACTCGCTGCCGGACAACGTCCGCCAGGCCGGGTCGCACATGGCAGGCTGAGTGATGGGAATGACGAATAAAGAAATGCGAATGACGAATGAATGACCGAATGAATCAATGATCCATAGACCGTTTCGGGTTTGGATGTTCGAGTTTCATTCGCCATTCGATTTTCGTCGTTCGAGCTTAAAACGAGGGATCACGTCGTTCCCTCGACAACGAAAGTTCCGGCCTCTCTTGCGGGGGCCGACGGCAGATCGGGCCGGCCGGCATTGTCTCTTGCGGCCCATGTAGAAGGATGGTTCGAGTCATGAAGAAGATTTTCGCTCTCGTCGCGCTGACGCTGCTGGTCCTCCCGGCGATGGCGTCGGCCGCCACCCCGGTCGCGGTTGCCGGTCCGTCGATCCTCGCCGCCGAAACCGGTCTGGGCGACGGCATCAAGGTCCTTGGCGCCGCCGTCGGTGCCGGCCTGGTCATCATCGGCGCTGCCGCCGGTATCGGTAAGATCGGTGGTCAGGCGACCGACGCGATCGCCCGTCAGCCCGAAGCCGGCCCCCGCATCTTCACCACCATGATCATCAGCGCCGCCCTCATCGAAGGTGCCACGCTGTTCGCCCTGGTGATCTGTCTGATTCGGTAAGGTTGGCGTTGTGATGCGGGCCCTTCGTCCGCGTCAGCAGCATTGCGTTGTGTGTTGGTACGGCCTTGACGGGCTTTGCCTGCGGGTCGAAAGGCCTGAAGCACCATCGCAATCATGTGGATTCGAAACCATCACCGCCCGCGCCGGCAACGATGATTGCCGGCCGGGCGGATTCGATGATTGCCCCGGCCGTAAACGGGCGGTATGTCGCCGCGCCGATTTCGGCCTGATACCGGAGCTGTCATGACCGCCCTGCCGCGACTGAGTCGCCGACTGCTTCCCCTCCTGCTCGCCGTCGCCGTTTTGGCGGTGGCGTCGTCGGCGTTCGCCAACGCCGCCGGTGAGGAAGCGCACAAGCCCGAGCTGATCCCCCCCGCCGGGACCATGCAGATCATCACCACGTTGACGACGTTGATCGTCTTCATCGGGTTGGTGCTCATCCTGGGCAAGTATGCCTGGGGTCCGATCGTCACGGGTCTCAAGGCCCGTGAAGACAAGATCCGCAAGGACATCCGCGACGCCGAAGAGTCGCGTGCCAAGTCCGAGGCGCTGCTCAAGCAGTACGAGCAGAAGCTCGCCGCCGCCCAAAAGGAGGTCAACGACCTCCTGACCAAGGCGACGAACGACGCCCAGGCCCTGGCGACCAGCATCCGCATGAACGCGCAGCAGGAATCGGAAGAGGCCAAGGAACGCGCGACCCGCGATATCGAGGCCGCCAAGAACCAGGCCGTCAACGAGATCCATCAGTACGCGGCGAATCTCGCGACCAGCGTCGCCGAAAAGATCCTTCGCCGGAACCTCAACGCCGACGATCAGCGGGACCTGGTGCAGAGCAGCCTGGAGCAGTTGAAGAGCGTGAGCTCGAACTAGAGACGTGGCACCAGCAACGGCAATTGGAAATCCCATGAGTTCTTCAACAGTCGCCAACGCCTACGCCCGCTCCCTGCTGGATCTGGCCAACGGTCAGAGCCAGGCCACCGAGATCGGTCAGGAACTGAGCCAGATCAAGGAAGTGCTCGACGCCGAGCCGGCCTTTGCGGCGATGCTGTCGAACCCCGCGATCAGCGAAGCGTCCCGCGTGTCGATTCTGCAGCGGGCCTTCGAAGGCAAAGTCCATCCGCTGGTCTGGAACTTCCTCCGCGTCCTGAACGTGAAGGGTCGCCTCGGCGAACTTCGCGCGATCGACACCGCCTACAGCGACATGCTCGACGAGCAGTTCGGCAAGGTCGAAGTGGACGTTACCGTCGCGCAGCGGCTGGAAGACTGGCAGCTCGAACAGGTCCGCCAGGCCGTCAGCAGCGCACTGAAGCGAGACGCGGTGGTTCATCAGTATGTGGACGAATCGATCATCGGCGGCCTGATCCTGCGCGTGCAGGACAAGCTGATCGACACCAGCGTGCGAGGCCAACTCGCGTCGATCAAACAGAAGATGCTGGCGGTCCGGCCGACCTCGGCATCGGTCTGATCGCGCCGATAGATCGCAGATTTGAGATTCGAGATTTAAGACTTCAACGAGTCGAACTGATACACGCAACTTAAGGAGCTTGACCGGAACCCGGACCGACACGACCCGACACTGAAAAGAACATGGCCTCGGCTGTCTCTTCTCCGTGCTCGCTGTGTCCTCCGTGGTAAACGGCCTTTGCTTCGTCAAAACGTTCGGAGCCCGCTATGTCCATCAACGTCGCCGAAATCACCAGCATCCTGAAGCAGGAGATCGCTAACTTTCAGTCGTCCGCCTCGGTGTCCGAGGTCGGGACGGTGATCGAGGTCGGCGACGGCATCGCACGCGTCTACGGCCTGCGTAACGCGATGGCCGGTGAACTGCTCGAGTTCGCCAATGGCACCATGGGCCAGGTGTTCAACCTGGAAGAAGAGTCGATCGGCGCCGTCATCTTCGGCGACTACCTGAAGATCAAGGAAGGCGACACCGTCAAGTCGACCGGCCGCCTGCTGGAAGTCGCCGTCGGCGACGCCGTCATCGGCCGCGTCGTCAACCCTCTGGGTGTGCCGATGGACGGCGGCCCGGCGATCCCCTCGACCGAAACCCGCAAGATGGACATCGTCGCCCCCGGCATCGCCGAGCGGCAGCCGGTGCACGAACCCCTTCAGACCGGCATCAAGGCGATCGACAGCATGATCCCGATCGGCCGCGGCCAGCGCGAGCTGATCATCGGCGACCGTAAGACCGGCAAGACCGCGATCGCGATCGACACGATCATCAACCAGAAGGGCAAGGGCGTTAAGTGCTTCTACGTCGCGATCGGTCAGAAGGAATCGACCGTCGCCGGTATCGTTGAAGTGCTGCGGGCCAACGGCGCGATGGACTATACGACGGTCGTCGTCGCCAGCGCCTCGGACCCCGCCCCGATGCAGTACATCGCCGCCTACGCCGGCACCACGATGGCCGAGTACTTCATGTGGAAGGGTGAGCACACCCTCTGCGTGTATGACGACTTGACCAAGCAGGCCGCGGCGTATCGTCAGTTGTCGCTGCTCCTCCGCCGCCCGCCCGGTCGCGAAGCCTTCCCCGGCGACGTGTTCTATCTACACAGCCGCCTGCTCGAGCGGTCCTGTAAGCTCAGCAAGGAACTCGGCGGCGGTTCGCTTACCGCGCTGCCCATCATCGAAACGCAGGAAGGCGAAGTGTCGGCGTACATCCCGACGAACGTCATCAGCATCACCGACGGTCAGATCTATCTCGAACCCGACCTGTTCTTCGCCGGCGTCCGCCCCGCCGTCAACGTCGGCATTAGCGTGTCGCGCGTCGGTGGTAACGCCCAGACCAAGGCGATGAAGAAGATCGCCGGCGGTCTGAAGCTCGACTTGGCCGCCTACCGCGAACTGGAAGCGTTCGCACAGCTCGGTACGGACCTGGACAAGGCCACGCAGCGTCAGCTCGACCGTGGTGCCCGCCTGGTCGAACTGCTCAAGCAGCCGCAGTTCAAGCCGCTGCCGGTGGAGCAGGAAGTCATGGTCATCTACGCCGGCACTCAGGGCCACCTCGACGAAGTCCCCGTCAGCCGGATCGCCGAATGGCAGGACAAGTTCCTGCAATTCATGGAAGCCAGCCACAGCGGCGTTCGCGCGAGCCTGGAAGCCCAGAAGGCCCTGACGCCGGAGATCGAAGAGTCGCTCAAGAAGGCGCTCGGCGAGTTCAAGGCATCCGTCTGGAAGAAGTAATCCCTGGGAATGGTTCAGACCATGCCGCCCCTAGGCTTCCGGTAATGCAACACCGTTGCAACAGGTGGACTTGCATCGGTCGCCAAAGATGATGTTGGGATTCTTTTTCGGACCAAAAAAGGCTGGGATTTCCCTCGTAAGTGCGCCATTGCCCTAAACGGGTGGATGGCGGCAACAATCGACATGCCCCATAAGATCGGGTGCGATGAGCACCCGATCTTTCATTTTGCCAACCCGATCAGGTTTTGGTTCATCGTCGCGTTGGGACACACGGGTGTTCGCCTCGCGTTGCTTGTTACCCAGTTGGGTGAGTGTAGGAACGTAATCTGAGATACGTTGTATGTTGAGTAGGAAGTGGGCATTCGGGAACACCGATGCCACCAGAGCGTCCAAGTGGGTCGATCAGCCTGGGCGAGAAACTCGGGAAACCTTAATGTTGTGATCGCTTTAAGTCGCCTGATTTACTGAAGTTGGCGTAACGGCACCGGAAAATTAGTCATTCCCTGGCAAATATCCGAACGAATCGGCGGTATTGAGTGTGGCTGAGGCGTTTGGGAACAGCCTTTGCGACACCGAGCCGCGCCGGGGACTGCAAGAACGGAGTCGCGTTACGTCCAGCGGGGTACACACTATGAGCATGCAACAGGGTGAGAACAGCAGGACCAGTGGCACGTCGATGCCGAAGAACCTCTTCGGCTACGAGGTGCTGGACTACATCGGCCAGGGTGCCGGAAGCCTCATCTATGTGGTTTCCGAACCTCAGACCCGGCAGGTGCTCGCGTTGAAGCACGTCGTCCGCAAGACGGACAAGGACGAACGCTTCATCGAACAGCTCGAAGCCGAGTACGAGGTCGGCCGGAAGGTCAGCCATCCGGCCTTGCGCAAGTGCCTGAGCTACAAGGCGACCAAGACGCTCCTCCGCAAGACCACCGAAGCCGCGCTGATCATGGAACTGTTCGACGGCAAGCCGCTGGAGGGCAATCGCCCGATCGGCCTGCGTCAGACGGTGGACATCTTCATCAAGACGGCCCAGGCGCTGGCGGGCCTTCACAAGGCCGGCTACGTCCACTGCGACTTGAAGCCCAACAACATCCTCGTTGGCAGCAACGGCGAAGTGAAGGTCATCGACCTGGGGCAGACCTGCGCCGTGGGTACCATCAAAAGCCGCATTCAGGGTACGCCGGATTACATTTCGCCGGAACAGGTGAAATGTGAGGCAGTGTCAGCCAAGACTGACGTGTACAACTTCGGCGCGACACTGTTCTGGTGCCTGACGGGCAAGAACCTGCCGACGCTGTTCACGCTCAAGAAGGGCGAAAACAGCATCCTGTCGGATGACCTTATGGACACCCCCGCCAAGCTCAACCCGCGTTGCCCGGAGCCGCTGAGCAACCTGGTGATGGAATGCGTCCGCGTCCGCGTAGACAAGCGCCCCGAGATGGCCGACGTCGAACGCCGGCTGGAGATCATCCTGTACTCGCTTCAGAAGGCCGCTGCCGCCGCCGCGGCGGCACGCAATGCAGGCACAGACACCGGCGTCCGCGCCGTCGCGGTTTAGGTGCGATTCGTATAAGTCGTCATCACGACAAAGATCGATCGGGAGAGATTGCCACGCGGGACGGGCCGAAAGGTCCGTCCCGCGTGCGTTTGCGTTTTCGACTCAGCACTTCATTTAGAACTGCCGCAAGAACCGCACATCGTTCTCGATGAAGTAGCGAATATCCGTGATGCCGTACTTCCGCATTGCGATGCGTTCGATACCGAAGCCGAACGCCCAGCCCGAATAGACCTCCGGGTCGATGTTGCACGCGCGCAGTACGTTCGGGTGGACCATCCCACACCCGCCTAGCTCGATCCACCGCTGCTTGTCTTCGAACCAGACGTCCACTTCGGCCGACGGCTCGGTGAACGGGAAGAAGCTCGGGCGGAACCGCACCTTCGCGTCCTGGCCGAAGTAGGCGTGGACGAACTGCATCACCGTGCTTTTGAGGTCCACCATCGTCACGTTCGTGTCGACGACCAGCGCCTCGAGCTGGTGGAACATGAACAGGTGCGTCGCGTCCACCGTGTCCGGCCGATACACCCGCCCGGGGATCACCACCCGGATCGGCGGCTTCTGCGTCTCCATAACGCGAATCTGCACGGTGGAGGTCTGGGTGCGGAGAAGACGGAGCCCCGTAGGGTCTGCCTTGGCGGACGCGTTCGTCTGCGTAGCGGAAGAGTTTGTCGGTCCCTTCGTAACGTCCGCCAAGGCGGACCCTACATCCAGATAGAAGTTATCAATCGGATCCCGTGCCGGATGGCTCTCCGGGATGTTCAGCGCGACAAAGTTGTGGAACTCATCCTCCACTTCCGGCCCGCTGGCGACGCTGAAACCCATTCGGCCGAACAAGTCGGTCAGCTCGCCAATGACCTTCATCAGGATGTGCTTGTTCCCGACCGCGGGCCGAAGCCCGGGCTCGGTCACGTCCATGCCTGGCTCGCCGGCCGAGTCGGTGATCGCGGTCTTCTTCGCGTCGAACGCGGTGTTGATCTCGGCTTTGATCGCGTTGAGCTTCTGCCCCACCGTTTTCTTCTGATCCGGCGGCGCGGCGCCGATGAGCGACATCTTGGCCTTGAGGATCCCGTTCGATCCCAGGTACTTGATGCGGTACTGCTCCAGCGCGTCGTTGGTGGCGACGGTGGCAAGATCGGCAGCGGCCTGGCGGGACAGGTCGTCGAGTTCGGCAAAGACGTCGGGCATAAATGTAGGGTGGGGATCACCCCACCACGATGCGTGGTCTGGCAAGCTGTGTCCGCGCCGGCAAATCCGCTCGCGAAGTCAACACAACAGGTTCTCGTATGCCGCTTAGTGGGGTGAACCCCACCCTACGGCGGACTGCAGCACCCGGCGAAATGGCCCTCCGCCCGGCGAAGCGGTACATTCTGCGGCGGATGCGAGGCGGGTCAAGCGGACATCTCGCATTGTGGTGGCACGGGCTTCCCGCCCGTGTCTTTTGAACTGTTTTGCCGGCCAAGCCGCACGGGCGAGACGCCCGTGCCACGGGGGAAGCGCCCATGGACCTCTCCAAGCTCCCAAAACTCTCCAAGACCCGGGAAAACACGCCACAGGCGCAGCCGACAGCGGACGCCCCGCGTGACCCGCTCGAGTATGGCACCCGCCGCCGTTACGACTACGAAGAAGAGGGGCCGCTCGGCTTTCTCGACATTTTCCTCGCCGTCGGCATGGGCCTGCTGTTCATGTTCCTGGGGATGAACTACGGCAAGCACCTGCTCGGCTCGAAGGAGGCGTATCCCGAGATCACCGGCACCGGCTATGTCTGGAAAGACGGCCACCCCAAGGCCGGCCAGCCGATCCTGCCTGACGAGCTGACCCCCGAGAACCGCAAGGCGTATGACGCCCAGATCCTCGGCCGGCAGATGGGCATGACCAGCGAGGCTTCGCTGTTCATCCTCGGTGCCGGTCTGGCAATTGCGGGTCTTGTCGGTGTCCTGGGTCACCTGGCGTTCCTGCACATCAACGTTCGGCGTGCCGGAGCGATCCTGGGCGTCGTGGTCACTGGCCTGGCGATGGGCTATGCGATCTGGGCCGTCGCGTCGATGCTGCGGAATGGCGTGACGCCGCCCATGACCATGGTAGCGATTCTCGTCGCCGGCTTGTCGATGTTTATGCAGGTCGCGGCGGTTCGATCGCTGATGTTCTCGCCGTCGTATGTCGGCGGACCTGTGACGACGGCATCGGCCGACACCAGATTTTCCGATCGTCCCGTTGCCGCCCGCACGGCGGGTGTTGCCCCAGCGTCGGCGGTCGCCGCCGATCGCATCGTCCACCACCGTTTCGCCCACCAGACGCTCCGCAAGGCCGTCGTCGGCGATCCCGCAACAGTCGTGGGCGTCCTTCAGGGTGCAGGCGGCACGAAGTACCTGCGTGATCTCTGGGAGGCGACCTGCCACACCGCCGGCATCGACCCGCAGGCCGCCCCGCCGACGGGACTTGAAGCCGAGATGACGCAGGTCGGCCCCTACTCGTCGGCGATCATCACGATGCCGCCGGCCAAGGATCGGGGCGAGGCGGTGTACGTCGGCATCGTGCTTCGGTCCTACGTTCGGCAGGACGGCGCAGTCATAGAGCGGTCGCCCCTGGTGCTCTACTACGCGTTGGAGGTCGACGGCACCGCCGATGGGAAGGCACTTCTCTGCGAGTGGCAGGCTGGCGACCACGTGAAGTTTGCCGACCGGGTTGCGACCGATTTCACGCCTTTCCGCGAGGCAATGTGGGCAAAAGTGCAGAAGCGACAGGAAGCGGAAGATCGGGCATAAACCGGTCCTTGGGAACGCCGAATCGCCGCTCGGCGGCGCCACTCTCCGATCCCGACTGCCCGGATCAGGTCTATCGGGGTCGCCTACACCCTACATCTTGCCAAATCGGTCTTTTTCTCGCTGAAAACCGTGGCCCTGTGACCTTGGCAGCACCGCAGTTTGCGGCATTCAATCCTATGCTGACGTTGTGGATGCCTGTTCCACAAACCGGAGCCGTTTGTAACGAACGGGCCCACTAACCGAGGCGTCTTATCCCCTGTCTGTTCTTTCGAGGACCGGTAATTAGCCGAGCCTGTGAAAGAGAGACGGGATTATGGAGACTAAACTTTCGACGGTGCTGGTGGGTTGGGTCGCAGTGGTCGCGTACCTCATGCTCTGCGGACTGCTGAGCGGCCTACAATAAAGCGACGATGCCGCACGGCAGCGGCCAAACGAAACAGCGTGAGAGGCGGCGGATTTCGGCCAGAGCTACAACGGAGTCTTTAAGCCTCTCACATAAGCACCCTACCTCCCCTGAGCCCCCGGCGTCTTCCCCGCGCCGGGGGCACTTTTTTTGGCGGCGTCGAGCCCGCAATGTCCTGAACCCGTCGAGCACGGTCTCTTGACGCCAGGCTACGCCGCGGGTCAAAACCGCTGCATGCCCCGCAATCTAGCTCGTTCCGCACGCGTGTCTCCCTATCGGCTCTTCTATGTCATCGGAGGACTGCTGACCGCCCTGCTGGCTTGCACGGCTTACTGGGGCGCGCGATGGCACGGGGTCTGGGCCTACCTTGCGGCGATCAATGTGACCACGCTGCTGCTCTACGGCTTCGACAAGCGCCAGGCTTCGACCGGCGGGTTGCGCGTCCCTGAGAAAGTGCTTCACACGCATGCCTTTGTCGGCGGTACACCCGGTGCCTTCTGCGGCCAGCGGCTCTTTCGGCACAAGACCATCAAGGGGAGCTTCCAGCGACTGTTCTGGGGAATCTTCGGTCTGCAGTTGCTGCTGATTGCCGCCTGGATCTATCTGAGTCGGCATTGAACGAATGCCAGGCCTCAAGAACTTTAACGCGCGTGAGGAACCTGCTTTTGGTGTCTCATTTGTTCGTCGTGCCCACGGCGGATTGCGGCTTTTGTCGTCGTGCTTTCGGAGGATTCGCGGCGACGTGGCGTTTAATTTTTGTCCACGCGCCCTTGCAGACCGATTCGCACTCTGTATATTCCGCGACCCGCGTTGGGGAAGGCACTTAAGCCTGACTCGACGCGAGACACGGTCCGCGAAAAAATGCAGTGACTGTGCTTGACGGACCGAAATTGAAAGGTAAGATTCGCGACCCGAAACGAACGGGACGCAACGAAGATACGTAAGGCTACACGAGGAACTGCTTGGTCAACACCAACGCTTACCGCCGGTCACCCCGCTAAAGGCCCCTCTCGTAAGGGTTGCCGATGGCAAATCGGCGACTCGAAGTCCTGACGACATCTGAATCTGCAGTGTATCGAGGTTCGCAGAGAACTCGAACGGGAAAGCCGCCGACTGTATTCGGCTCTCCCGTCCGCGTTTGGCGGACAAGCATTTATTGTCGACTGGTTCGCAAAGCGAACCGGTCGGTGATGAATGCAGCTCTTTGACAAGTGAATGATAAGGTTCAAGGTTTACTGTAAGTAAAGTAAACCTCTGCGACGCCTCCCCATTTTTAGCTGGCACCCAGCCAGCAGGTCTTTTCGTCTTGATCTGTGTTCTATAGGAACAGGTCGGGGAGGTGTCGTCGAGCACCTTTTTTGGCGACTGATCCGTTATCGAATCGCGTCGGCAGGCTGAAGGTTCGGGTGTTGAAGGTTGAGATTGAATGATCGAAAGGTCAGGCGGTCGAGATCGAAGCACTCGTGCACGAGGCCTGGTTTTCCGACGACGTTGCAACTCGCCCGTTGTGGCACCGAGTTGGGCTTGGGAAGTAACTTCTTCCAAGTCTGGCTGCGATGCCTTCGAGTTGCCAGGAGCAAGTGGTCGTTAGCAGGTTGAGGAAACTCAATCGGCGATCGGCAATGAGCGATTGGCAATCCGAATGACGGTGATCGATAAATGTGGTCAAACTCTTAAGGGTGTATGGTGGATGTCTTGGCATCGAGAGGCGATGAAGGACGTTGTAGCCTGCGATAAGCTCCGGGAAGCTGGCAAACAAGCGTTGATCCGGAGATTTCCGAATGGGGAAACCCCACCTTCGGGTGACTCCTGCCTGAATGTATAGGGCAGGTAGAGCGAACGCGGTGAACTGAAACATCTAAGTAACCGCAGGAACAGAGACAGACATGGATTCCGTCAGTAGCGGCGAGCGAACACGGAAAAGCCCAAACCGGGATTCGTCCCGGGGTTGCGGGCGCTTCGAGCTGAAAAGCACTTAACAGAACGGTTTGGAATGGCCGGCCATAGCGGGTGAAAGCCCCGTATGTGAAAAGTGTAATAGGCGTTGAGAGGCGTACCAGAGTAGCACGGAGCTCGTGGAACTCCGTGTGAAGCTGGCCGGACCACCGGCCAAGGCTAAATACTCCTCGATGACCGATAGTGAACAAGTAGGGCGATTGAACGATGAAAAGTACAGCTGTTAGCTGAGTTAAAAGTACCTGAAACCATACACTTACAAGCGGTCGGAGCCCTATGCCCGCAAGGGAATGGGTGACGGCGTACCTTTTGCATAATGGGCCGGCGAGTGCACGTATACAGCAAGGCTAAGGTGTCAAGCACCGGAGCCGAAGCGAAAGCGAGTCTTAAAGTGGCGTTGAGTTGTGTGCGTGCGGCCCGAAACCCCGTGATCTACCCGTGGCCAGGTTGAATGTTCCGTAAAAGGGACAGAAGGACCGAAGCCGTGAACGTTGAAAAGTTCTGGCATGAGCTGCGGGGAGGAGTGAAAGTCTAATCAAACGGGGAGATATCTGGTTCTCTTCGAAATGCCTTTAGGGGCAGCCTCAGGTAAATATCCTATGGGGGTAGAGCTACTGAAAGAGGACGTGGGGCTACCCGCCTACACGCCTCTACCAAACTCCGAATACCATAGGACGTACCCTGGGAGTGAGTCCGCGAGGGATAATCTTCGCGGTCGAGACGGAAACAACCGAGATCGCCTGCTAAGGTCCCTAAATCTAACTTAGTTCGTGAGGAAGTCATTCTGCTGTGACAGCTAGGATGTTGGCTTAGAAGCAGCCACCATTTAAAAAGTGCGTAATAGCTTACTAGTCGAGCAGAGCGGCGCCGTAAATGATCGGGAATAAGTTGGATACCGAAGCAGCGAGCTGCGTAAGCAGCGGTAGAAGAGCGTTGTAATCCGCATTGAAGCCATACCGTAAGGAGTGGTGGAGCGATTACAAGTGAGAATGCCGGCATGAGTAACGATAATGCAGGTGAAAATCCTGCACGCCGAAAGCCTAAGGTTTCCTGGGGAAGGTAAATCCGCCCAGGGTTAGTCGGGAGCTAAGTCGAGGCCGAAAGGCGTAGACGATGCACAGCAGGTTAATATTCCTGCACCGGTGTAGAGATCAAAGCAGTGTGCGCTTTTTCCAAGCAGATCCTCCGATTAGTCGTGGAGGTTTCGCAAGATCGAGGCCGTTTTGTTGCCGAAGTCTGTGGCGAAAGAGCCGAGAAAAGCACTGCAGGCAAAGCACTGTCCGTACTAAAACTGACACAGGTAGGCGAGGAGAGTATCCTCAGGCGCTCGAGAGAACTGCGGTTAAGGAACTAGGCAATCTAACCCCGTAACTTAGGGAGAAGGGGTCCCTCCTCGCAAGAGAGGGCGCAGGAATCAGCCTGGGCGACTGTTTATCAAAAACACAGCACTGTGCTAACTCGCAAGAGGATGTATACAGTGTGACGCCTGCTCGGTGCGGGAAGGTTAAGGAAGTCGGTTAGGGATACGTCCCAAAGCTGGCGACCGAAGCCCCCGTAAACGGCGGCCGTAACTATGACGGTCCTAAGGTAGCGAAGTTCCTTGTCGGGTAAGTTCCGACGTGCATGAACGGCGTAACGACTTGGGCGCTGTCTCGACCGCAGACTCGGTGAAATTGAAGTGGCGGTGAAGATGCCGCCTCCCCGCAGCAAGACGGAAAGACCCCATGCACCTTTACTATAGCCTGGTACTGATGCCGGTTGTGGACTGCGTAGGATAGGTGGGACGCGTTGATCCGCTGGTTCTGGCCAGCGGGGAGCGGTTGGTGAAATACCACCCTGTTTGCATTCGTCATCTCACCCTGTGCCATGAATCTGGTCAGGGAACCGTGCTAGGTGGTTAGTTTGACTGGGGCGGTCTCCTCCAAAAGAGTAACGGAGGAGTACAAAGGCGGGCTCAGGCCGGTTGGCAATCGGTCGTCGAGCGCAAGGGTATAAGCCCGCTTGACTGCGAGTGCTACAGCACGAGCAGAGCTGAAAGGCGGTCCTAGTGATCCTGTGGTCCCGTGTGGAAGGGCCATAGCTCAACGGATAAAAGGTACGCTGGGGATAACAGGCTGATCGCACCCGAGCGTCCATAGCGGCGGTGCGGTTTGGCACCTCGATGTCGGCCCATCACATCCTGGGGCTGAAGGCGGTCCCAAGGGTTTGGCTGTTCGCCAATTAAAGTGGTACGCGAGCTGGGTTCAGACCGGCGTGAGCCAGGTCGGTCCCTATCTGCTGTGGGTGTGGGAATCTTGACGGCAATTCTTCCATAGTACGAGAGGATTTGGAAGGACTGACCCCTGGTGTACCAGTTGTCCTGCTAAGGGCACGGCTGGGTAGCCATGTCGGGAACGGATAAACGCTGAAAGCATCTAAGCGTGAAGCCAATGCCAAAACGAGGATTCCATGCGGATTCGTCCGCGAGAGACCCCGGGTAGACCACCCGGTTGATAGGCCGGAGCTGTACGGCTAGAAATAGCTTCAGGTTACCGGTACTAACGGTCGACAGTTTGACCACTTTTATCGATCATCGTTGCAAAAGAGGCGATGAGTTGAAGTAGTCAGTCGTCGGTAGTCAGTAGACAGACAATGCGTAAGCGTTCAATGTCGAAAGACTCCCACTGCTGAGTGCCTCGCTCGTCACGCTCGACGATACAAACGCAGGGCTTAACGCCCTGCGGGTCGCAGAGTGGTTCGACTGATCCATCCTTGACAAGCCCATCGGCTTGCCTGGAACGGACAAGAGTTCGAAGAGTTCCGCAATGAGCTCGGAGAGTTCTGTCCTGATCAGCAACCCGATCGGTGATGAAGAGTCTGAATTAGAAGAACCCTTTACGAAGCATATGATTAACGTCTCTGCCGTCCTCGCAACGCGAGTGACGCGGACGACGACTTGAACCTTACATTTACTTGGCAATACAAGCCGAGTACACCGGAAACGATGTACTCGGCCTTTGCTGGTGGCTATACCCGCGGGGCCACACCCGTTCCCATTCCGAACACGGTCGTTAAGCCCGCGGGGCCGATGATACTGCGTCAGCGGGAAAGTAGGTCACTGCCGGCAATTTACATCCCAACGCCCGGCTCTCTTCACCGAGAGCCGGGCGTTGTTCGTTTGGCTACCGCTCACTCTTTTCCTTATCCCCTCGCCGCCCCCCTGCCATCGTGCCTCAGGCTGCGAAAGCCAGCCGCGTCGGATGCTCCGCGAACTCCAATGCCTTACCCGCCTCCAGCGGCTTGGCGAACAGGAAACCCTGCGCCAGCTCCGACCCCAGTGACTGCAACATCGCCAGCTGACCGGTCGTCTCGACTCCCTCGGCCACCAGTGCCATCCCCAGATTCTGCGCCAGCGCGATGATCGCGTTCACGACGGCGGCATAATCACGTCGTTCGCCGACGTTCTGTACGAACGAACGATCGATCTTCAGTCCGCTGATCGGGAATCGGTGAAGGCAGCTCAGGGACGAGTACCCCGTTCCGAAGTCGTCCATGTGGAGTTCGACGCCCAGGCCGCGAATCTGTTTCAGAACCTCAACTGCCCCCTCGGCATCCTGCATGATCGCGTTCTCGGTGATTTCCAGGATGAGCCGATCCGCCGGCAGGCCGGCATCGCCGTAGGCTTGCCGGATCTGGTCCACCAGCGCCGGCGAGCTCAGTTGGCGGCGTGAAAGGTTCACGCTCATCGTGACCCCCTCCATCCGCTCCGGATGGCTCCCCCGCCACTGTGCCAGTTGCCGGCAGGCTTCGCGCATCGTCCAGTTGCCGATCTCGGTGATGACACCGATCTCCTCGGCCAGCGGAATGAATTCCAGTGGCATGACGATACTGCCGTCCGGTCGCCGCCAGCGGATCAGCGCTTCGTAGCCGGCGATCCTGCCGCGCGACAGCGAAACGATCGGCTGGTAGTAAAGCACGAACTGCCCCTCGACGACGGCTCGGCGAAGGTCATTTTCCAGTGTCAGGCGGGCGACTGCGTCGTCGTGCATCTTCTGGTCGAAGAGCACGTAGCGGTTCTTTCCCGCGAACTTGGCGCGGTACATCGCCGTGTCGGCATCGCGAATCATCGCCTCGGCCGTATCGTAGTTCACGAACGACGATGTAACCCCAATGCTCGCGGTGCTGTGTACCAGGTGCCCTTTGATCTCGTGCGGAGCGGCCAGATCGGCCAGCAGGCGTTCGGCGACACGTGCGGCATCGACCTCGGCGGCCAGTCCGTCCAGAAGCACCAGGAACTCGTCTCCACCCAGTCGTGCCGGCAGCATGCCCGCGGCCTCGCCGACCGATGTTCGAGCCAGGCAGTCGGTCGCGCGAGTGGAATCGCGAAGCCGCTCGGCGATCGACATCAGCAGAGCGTCGCCGACGTCGTGCCCCAGGCTGTCATTGACGACCTTGAAGCGGTCGAAGTCGATGAACAGAAGCGCGAATCGGTACGCCGGATCACGCCGCCGCTGGTGCATCGCCTGGTTAAGGCGGTCGATCAGCAGTTCGCGGTTGGCCAGCCCGGTGAGTCGGTCCTGTAGCGCAGTCTGGCGAAGCTCGGCGGTTCGGGCGACGACCAGGCTTTCCAGCTCGACCAGTTTCATCTCGGCGCTGCGGGTCGCAAGCCATTTCTGCGTCAGCGCCGCGGCGAGCTGCCGGGCCTCGACATCATCGAACGGCTTTTTCAGGATGAGCATCCGGTCCGTGGGGCCGAGTTCGCCGGCGATCTCCTCCCAAGAATAGTCGGAATACGCCGTGCAGATGACGATCTGAAGATTCGGATCTGCCTGCCAAAGCCGTTTGATCGTCTGTACACCGTCCCAGCCGGGGGGCATGCGCATGTCGACAAAGGCCAGCATGTAAGGGTCGCCGGCGCGGACGGCGGCTTCCACGAGTTCGAGTGACTGCTGCCCCTGCAGTGCCGATTCGATGCGAAACTCGACGGTCGGACCGGTCGGCGCCTTCACGCCGAACAGGACTGCTTCGTCGTCCTCCATCGCCTCGTCCCGCCGCGCGTCGAGGAGGATCTTGCGGAAGTCTTCATGAATGGCCTCGTTGTCGTCAACGACAAGGATCCGTCGGGGCGAGGCCGATGCGACCGATACGGATGACGGCAGGACAGGGTTCAAGCCGCTACCCCTTTCCAGGTCGAAGTGCCGCGGGCGACGGACGACGCGGTCAGGGCGGCGGTCGATTGATCGGCGGAGCGGATCGGAATCTCGAGGGCGAAAAACGTCGAGCGGCCGCGGGAATCTCGCAGTGTCAAAAGGGTCGCCGAGCGCCCTGGATGTGTTTTCCTGCTTACCGGCATTGCGATCTCCCACGGCTCACTTACCGCCACGTTCCCGAGATGTCTGCGTGAGCAAGGCAATCCGTCCGCCAAGGGGACCTATCCCCGCTGGCGCACCGACCCAGCATCTGCATCGGAATGCCCCTCGCATGACTCAACTTGAATATGGTTAAGAATGCAGCAGCGCACTCCGTCAGTTTCGAGGATGAAACATCGGTTGAATGCACGCCATGGGGGGGTCGGCTCGTCGAGTGACCGATGACAGTCGTTTGACGTTTGAGCCGAAGTTCATTTTGTATTGCAACTCAGTCTCAACGTCGTATAATTCCGATGGTAGTGATAAGGGTGAGTCGGCCCCATGGCCCGTTCCGCTGCCGACCACTCGGAGCCTTCCAATGCAAAAGCCTTGTCAAAGCGAAACTTGCAACGTTTGCCAGAGTCCCTCGACCTGTGCCCTGAACACCTTGGGGATCGGTTGCCGGGGTAACGTGGTCTCCGTCAGCGGCGATTCTGAAGTCCGTCGCCGGCTTTTGGAGATGGGTTTCTGCAATGGGGCGACGGTCGAAGTGATCCGCCGGGCCCCACTCGGCGACCCGATTGAGTTCCGCCTACGCGGTTATCACCTTTCGCTCCGTGGCGAACAGGCCAAGCATGTGACGATCGCACAAACGTAATCGCAACCGAATCGCCGTGGCCTTGAGAAGGCCTGATGCGTAGAGCGTATTGCGTAACGAGGCCCCGGCACGTTACGCAATACGCTCTACTCATTCCTACGCAGCACTCAGCACTCTCGCCTCAGCACTCGCCATGACCTCCAGCCCGCTCGAGTACACACCGCTCCCCGTCTCCCCCGACAAGCCGCTGGTGGTCGCACTGGCTGGCAACCCGAATTCCGGTAAGACGACCATCTTTAACGCCCTGACCGGCCTGCGGCAGAAGGTCGCGAATTACCCCGGCGTCACCGTCGAGAAGAAGACCGGCCGGTGCAAGCTCGGCGACGCCCGCTGGCTCGACGTCATCGATCTTCCCGGAACCTACAGCCTGATCAGCCGCAGCCCCGACGAGCAGGTCGCGATGGAGGTGCTCCGCGGCTTGCGGAACGACACCCCCGCACCCGATGTCGTGATCGTCGTCGTCGATGCCAGCAATCTGCAGCGGAATCTGTATCTGGTCAGCCAGCTCATCGAGCTCGGCCGGCCGATGGTGGTCGCGCTGAACATGACCGACGTCGCCGAGCGGCGCGGGATCTTCGTCAACGCCGAGGCGTTGTCGAAAGAGATCGGCGTGCCGGTGATTCCGGTGGTCGGTCACAAGCGCAAGGGGATCGAAGAACTGAAAGCCGCCGTCGCCCGGGCCGCGATCGCCCCGCTGCCGGCCTGGCCGGTGAAGGACGCGATGCGGGAGGAGCTCCTGCTTCTGGCCGGCGGGCTCGCCGTCGCCGAGGGGGAAGCCGCCGGCTCTCCCGCTGACAAGCCGATCAACCCTCAGCGTTACGAGGCGATCGCCGAACGCCTGCTCATCGGCGATCACGCCCCCGACGTCGCCCCCCTGCTGGCGCGGCCCAGTGTCGATGCCCTTCTCAAAGGCTCGTTCGAACGGCTGAAGGTCCGCGGCATCGACCCGATGCAGGCCGACATCGAAGCCCACTACCAGTGGATCGACGGCCTGTCGTCGCGGGTCACCCGGGCCAGCGGCGCATTCGTCCGCACCGATGGCGCCTTCGCCGACGCCCGTGAGGGCCTGACCGGCGACAAGTCCGCCGACAAGACGCTCCAGTACGCTACACCTACAAGCAACACGACCGAAAAGGTCGACGCGATCCTGGTCCACAAGATCTGGGGATTGCTCATCTTCGCGTCGATCATGTCGGCGTTGTTCGTGAGCATCTTCTGGCTCGCCGAGCCGATCATGGGCTGGGTGGAGGGCCTGATCACCGGCACCGGCGAAAAGCTCACTGGTTCGATGGAGGACGGCGCGCTCAAGAGCCTGATCAGCGACGGCATCTTCAAAGGCGTGGGTGGCGTGGTCGTGTTCGTGCCGCAGATCGCGATGCTGTTCCTGTTCCTGGCGATCCTGGAAGACTCCGGCTACCTCGCCCGGGCGGCGTTTCTGATGGACAAACTGCTCGGCAAGGTCGGCCTGAGCGGCAAGGCATTCATCCCCCTGCTGTCGAGCTTCGCGTGCGCGATCCCCGGCATCATGGCGACCCGCACAATCGAGAATCGCCGGGACCGCCTGGCGACGATCTTCGTCGCGCCGTTCATGAGCTGCTCGGCGCGATTGCCGGTCTACACACTGCTGATCGGCACCTTCTTCGCCGGCTACGGCGCGTTGGCGCAAGGCGGCATCATGCTCGCCTGCTACGTGCTGGGTGTCGTGGCGGCCGTCATCACGGCTTTCTTCTTCAAACGCACGTTCCTCAAGGGCCCCGCCCAGGCGTTCATTCTCGAGCTGCCGAGCTACAAGATCCCGCAGATTTCGCAGGTGATCCGTGTCGTCTGGAGCAACACCGCCAAGTTCCTGACGCGAGCCGGGACGATCATTTTCTGCCTGACCATCATTCTTTGGGCGATGGGGTATTACCCGCGGCTGCCGGAGGACAAGGGTGCAACGATTCGCGATCAGCTCTTGCCAAATGCACAACAGCGGGCCTCACGTGCATTCGTGGAAGAGCGCCTTGCCAACTTGCCTGCCAATACTGTCGTTGAGGTACGCCTCAACGGGACGACGGTAACGTTTGACCATGAAGCGTATCGTTGGTTTGAATCGCGACGCCAGCAATCAGGGCCGAGGATTTCGCCAATCAATCTGACAATCGATGGACGCGCGATCGCCGACGAAGTTTTTGCTGCTCGTTCCCAGGCGATCCTCGATGAGGATGACGAAGTCGCGAGAGCCGTCGCCGCCGCCCAGTCCGAATACTCCATCTCCGGCCGCATCGGCCACTTCATGGAGCCGGCGATCAAGCCGCTCGGGTACGACTGGAAGATGGGCGTTGGCCTCGTCGCCGCGTTCGCCGCTCGCGAGGTGTTCGTCTCGTCGCTTGGCGTCGTCTACAGCGTCGGCGAAGTCGAAGACGATGACAGGCCGCTTCGCGAACACATTCTCGCCGACACCTACCCCGACGGCACCAAGGTCTGGACGCCGCTGGTGGCCGTCAGCCTGCTCGTCTGGTTCGTGCTGGCGATGCAGTGCATGAGCACGCTGGCGATCGTCCGCCGCGAAACCGGCACCTGGCGCTGGCCGCTGGGCATGATGCTTTACATGAATGTCCTGGCGTATGTGGTCTGCCTGATCGTGTATCAGGTGGGGTCGCGGCTGATGGGTACGTAGAACGAAATGTGCATCAGTGACACGGGCTTCCAGCCCGTGCGCGGTGCGTGATGCTTCAGATACCTGTTCCGAACGACGGACCGACTTCTACATCGCTCGCACGGGCTGGAAGCCCGTGTCACTGATGGACGGAATCACGGCGCCCGATTTGATGGGACTCGAAATGTCTCCGCTCCTCCAGCACATCCTCGCCTTGAGTATCGTCGCGGCATGCCTGGGTTATGTAGGCGTGCAGGGGTATCGCGCCATTCGCGGGAAGCGAAGCCGGATTGGGAACTGCTGTTCGAAGGGTTGTGGCGGCGAGAAATCCGCCCCGCCGCCGTCGGGGGACCGCATCGCGTACATCCCGGCGGACATGCTGCGGCGGCGGAAGTAAGAGAGTGCACCTGCGGTGCGACCGCTAATCAGGGGGACCGTTATCGCGGAGGCACCGGGTTGGTGTTTTCCGATTCGGGCATATCGCGCTGTACGACAATTACCAGATCGACATAGTCGTCCTCGCCGGCGGACGGGCCTGCCGCGCCCGGCGATGCTTTGGCCATGGGCGCGGCCCGAAGGCCCGGCTTTGCCGGGGCGGCGCCCGCCGGCATCGAGCTTGCTTCTTTTCTCGCCGTGCGATCCATGAACGGGGCAGGATCGGTGCCCGACTGCGGGTCGTGCGCCTGTGGCGTATTGCCGGGTTTCATCGCGGGGGCTTCGCGCGCCGGAGCCTGCGCCGCCTGGGCGAGCCCGCCGGCCGCCGGGTCCGTCGGTTCTGCCGACCGGCGGATTTCGACGCCCCTGGAGGTCGGGGTTTTGGCCCGCAGGGAAGACGAAAGCTTCTCCGCGGCCTGCGACGGCGTCATCCCGGCGAGCGAGAACTCGCCGAAGCCGGCGACGTAAATCGTTCCCTTGGCGGAGATTCTCATCGGCTGCGTGACCGGGCGATTACTGACCCGCATATCCAGGTAGACGAGTTCGATCGCTTCGTTCGCAGCCAGCGGCGCGGCGGCGCGTTGTTCGGCCTGGAGAGCCTGTTTCGGTGCCGGTGCGGGCGCTGGTAGTGGTGCCGGCGCTGGTAATGGTGCAGGTGCAGGTGCTGGTGCGGATGCCGTGCGGGCGGCGTTCTGGCTGATCGGCGCGGGTGTCGGAGTCGACGGCGTGATCAGTTGGGTGGGAGCGGCCGCCATTGGCATCTCGGGCGCGGGAGTAGGAGCCGCCTCCGCGGGCGCTGGCCTCGGCGAGCCGCTGGCGATTTCATCCTTGCTCTTTGCTGTCGTCTTCTCGACGGCCTGGCCCCGGGTTTTACCGTCCGGTGTCTGGCCTACCCCGGCGACTTCGGTCGGCTTGGGTGGTGCGAGCCCGTCCGCCCCCTTCGAAGGGACGACGGGGGATGACTCTGCCACGCCGCCCGCCGGAGCGGCAGCGGGCGCGGGGGGCGGTTCGGACGGAGCCGGCGTGACCAAGGCCGGAGCGACCTTGGCGGCGGGATCTTTTGCTCCCGGCGTGGCATCGGCGAGCGCGCCCCTGGCGCGATTACCGTCATCCGTCGCCGACGTGAACTTGGCCGCATCTCCGGTGGCAATCTTCTTCGCGGGCGCGGCGGCCGCCGCCCCGAACGACGACTTGAACGCACCACCCTTGGCAGTGCCGTTGCCTGCGTCGCTGGCGTCGCCGTACGCCAAGGCGTATCGCGCCGAGGCCGGCCGGTTCATCGCGGCGACCAGTTCCGCCGCCCGGCTGCGCGGGACGCGCCTGACGATCACCACGTCCTCAACCGCCGGGCCGGCCGCGGCCTTGGCAGCGGCTCGATCAGACGGCGCGGCGACTGGCTTTGGTGTGGCAGCCACTGCAACACCGGGGGCGGGCGAACCGTTGGCGATGCCACCACCGTCAGGCAAAGCGTTGCCCGACGGGGCAAGCGGTCTGGCAGGCCGCTTGTCGGCGAGTTGCCCAGCGACCGTTGCACCGGGCGCGGTGGCACCCGTCGCAGTCGCACCGGCCGCTCCGCCGACAGCGGATGTCTCATCCGACTTCCCATCGCTCCGCTTGCGCTCCGTGGCGATTGGCGCGTCCCCCTGCAACTGACGTTCCGACTGGCCGTCGGGCCTCATCGCCGGCGTCATCGCGACCCGGCTGTACGTCAGCCCCTTCTCCGACAGCAGGGAAAGCACGTCATCGCGGGCGGAAGCCGGGTCGCCGCTGGCGACGACCAGGTAGAACGGTTCGTGGCCGGAGGTATCGGGACCGGCGCCGCCGGCCCCGCCTTCGGGGACGGCCTTGTCTGCCACCTTGTCTGTTGCCGAACGGCGCAGCAGTTCGGGTTCCGGAGACGCTGCGGCAACACGGTCACCGGCGAGCGCTGAGCGAACCTCGTCCAGATTGCGCACGTGGTCGGCCGCGCCGGCCATGCGGAGACGCCGAAGCTCGTCGACGGCTGTATTGGAGATCGCGAGCTGTGCCTTGGCGGTCGCGCCAGCGCCGCTGGCTTCGGCAAGGCCATTGCCGCGGGAGGCCGGTTCGCTCTTGATCGCGACCGGTCGCGAGTTGCCCGGCATCGTGATGTTGTAGCCGACGATGCCAATCCCACTGGCGAGCAGTGCGATCGCCGCCGCGGCGCGAATACGGCCCCAGCGGCTGAGGCGGAAGTTTCCCGTCTCGGGGTTGATGTCGTATCCGGTTCCCGATGAACCGCCGGCTCCGTCGGTCAGTGTCGAAACCGATGACAGCAGCTCCTGGCGCTCGAGCTGAGACTGGACATTTTCGTAGAGGTCAAGCGGGGCGACTTCGCGCGGCAACAGCCGCAGCAGCCGACGGCCTGCGGACAGTTCGTCCAGCAGCTTGCGGTGCTTGGGGTTGGCCTCGATGTGGCGTTCGATTTCGGCGCGGCCGGATTCATCCAGCTCGCCTTCGATGTAGGCCAGCAGCTTGGCTTCGGTCTGTTCTTGAGGGTTCTCGGGCATTCGATCAGTAGGCAGTAGGCAGTAGGCAGTAGGCAGAAAAGAACTTCAAATGAACATGGTCTTTTCTGCCTACCGCCTACTGCCTACTGCCTACTTCCTACGTCATATACGCTTTCAACTCATCCCGGAGCGCCAGACGGGCCCGGAAGAGCCGGCTCTTGAGGGTGCCCAGCGGCAGGCCGAGGATGTCGGCCATCTGCTGGTAGTCAAAGCCCTCGATGTCGCGCAGGACCAGTACCGCGCGGTACTCGGCATCGAGCCGGCCCAGCGCGCTCAGCACCTGCTGGTCGCGCTCGCGCCGCTCGATCTCGGCATCCGGCGTGTCGGAATGGCGGGCGACGCGATCGACCAGGCTCGAGGCCTGGTCGTCGTTTCGTCCACCCGCCCCGCCGCCGCCCGCCCGGCCACCACTCATCGGTGCGTCCAGCGAGAAGGTCCGGGCTCTCTGCACCTTGCGAAGCTGGCTGATCGCCAGGTTCATCGCGATGCGGAAGAGCCAGGTGTACGGCGAGGCGTCGCCGCGAAAGCTCTCGATCTTCATCAGGCCGCGGGTGAACGCTTCCTGAGTGACTTCGAGGGCCTCGTCGCGGTCGCCGACCAGGCGAAGGACGGCGTTGAACAGACGGTCCTGATACAGGATCACGATCTGCCCGTACGCCGACTTATCGCCGGCCTTGGCCCGCCTGAGCATCGCCACGTCGGGTCGGGCAGCCTGGTCGGCGGAAGCGGGCAAGCCGCTTTCGTCGATCAGGTCGGCCGCGTCGTCATGGGTTCCACTCAGGCTCGACATCGGGTTAGACGTAGGAGAAGCCGAAAGGTTCCCGCGGAAGCTGGCGCTTTCTTCGCGGAGGGTTTGCGGCCCTTTTTGACCGTTGGCGGGCTGCTTTTCACCCACAGGCAAGTTCCTGCCGGCCTTCCTTGACCGGCTGTCAGAGGCAGGAGTTTGCTCGGGCGTCGGCTTGCTTACCGAGGCCAAGCTACTATGCCAGCGTGGGCGCACAGCGTCAACGTCGGGGGATTCCGGTGTTTCGGCGTGGTTAACCTGGGTATCCGCTTCGGTTTCGGCAGCATTGGGAGTCCTTGGGGAGAGGAACATGGCACGTCCGTGTTACGGGAAAGGACCGGCGAGTCTTAGAGCAGAACGCGCCGCGACAGGTGAAGTCGCGGTAGAGGGATAAAGGTTCAAACGACAGTGGAGGATGCGCGGCGCGCGGAAGCGTTTCTAAAACACGGGGACTTGCAACCCCTGCTCGGTTCGTACTAATGAGCCCAACGCGCGACACCCATCCCTTGGGGATGGCGCTAAAAGGGTCGTATGGTGCGCGGCACGCTCGCTTGAAATCGCATGTCAGAATCGTCCAGCCCACCCAATGATGCCTTAGCGCACGCGTCCGAACCGGTTCGGGTCGATTCTGATCTGTTTCGGAGTCGGGGATCCTGGCGCAACGAGTTCGAATGCAGGATCGGCAACAGTTTTGACGGAAGAATCACCTTCGAAGTCGGCTGCTTTGACGCCGGGTTTCTCTGCACGATCGCCGCCAGGCATCCGACCATGGGATTCGTCGGGATCGACTGGAAGGTGAAGTCGCTGAACGAGGGCGCGTCGCGTGTCGCCGCGATGGGGTTGAAGAACGTCGTCCTGCTTCGCGGCCGGGCTCAGGACCTGCGGCAGATCTTCGCCGACGGCGAAGTCGACGAGGTGTGGGTGTTCCATCCGGAACCGTGTGATGAGCCGAACCAGCTCAAGAATCGCCTGATCGCCGAGCCGTTTCTGGGGGACGTTCATGCGGTGCTTCGGCCGGGCGGAGCTCTGGTCATCAAGACCGACCACCCCGGGTACTACCAGTGGGTGCTCGGGCTGCTCGGCCTGCCGGAACCGGCATGGTTCGAGGCGGCCCGGCAGAAGAAGAGTGTCGAGAATGGAACGCCACGGGTTCGCGCCCGCGATCTGATGCGGCCAGCGGATGTGCCAGGGCCCAGTAGCCGCATCGCGAGCCAGTTTGAAATCGCCATGACGTCGGCCGACTTCTGGAACGACCCGGCCGCGATGGAGCACGTGCAGGGCCGCAGCTTCGCCGGCGAGAAGACCTTGTTCGAATCGAAGTTCGTGCGGAAGCGACTGCCGATCTACTACGCCGAGCTGCGCCGGCGGTAACCCTGTGTTTTTCGTCCGTCGGCAGGACCGGAATGGAAATTGGCGGTCCGTTGAGGGTTGCAGTGTGTATGATTCATGGTGTCGCGGCCGCTTGAGCTGACAGACCATCCACTTCAAGGCGGGATTATGAAACGAACCTACACCGGCGTTGTTCGAGTATTCGTATCGGTCCTGTGCATCGGCGTCCTGTCATCGCAGACGCTGACTGCCGCCGACAAGGCGGAGAAGCCGACCGACAAGGCCGCCGAGAAAACCGTTAAGTTTCCCGCGCCTGTCGTCAACCAGATTCTCAAAGGTTGGAACGGCGTCGATTGGGGCACTCCGCTCGACAAGTTTAAGACGAAGTTTCCCAAGGCGGCCCAAGGGCCTACCGGACGATGGACGACGGGCAACGGCAATGAAACCCTCGCCGGCGTTGCGGGCAATGTGCTGTACGGCTTCAACAAAAAGGGAGAGTTCAACGCCGTTACGTTCGAACCGGTCGAGGCCGAGAGAACGCTGCTGCGTGATAAGCTGATTGATGCCGGCGTTCTCCGCGAAGCGGTCAAGCCCAACTGGCAGAACAGCGGCGTGAGCTTTATCTGTGTCGAAACCAATGACGGTCAGATCGCGGTGATTCTGCATGCGAAGTACGCCGACCCGAAGGAGAAGAAGACGTGAGTGAAATGACGTTCGAGTTCGAACTGACCGAAGGCCATGAACACATCGCGCTGTGCGATCTGCTGAAGCTGGTGGGATTGTCCGAAAGTGGTGCCGCCGCCAAGCATCTGATCGCCGAAGGCGGCGTAAAGGTGGACGGCGTGGTCGAGACGCGCAAGCGGTGCAAGATCAAGAGGGGGCAGGCGGTGACGATTGAGGGTGGTAGCGTAAAGGTCGGGTGACGACGCTTCACCTTGGGGCGCAGCGTCTGCCGCCGTCCGCCGCGGGGAAACGCGGACGCGACGCTTTCCAGGGAACGCAGTATAGAGAGCATGACCCCTACCGCCCTTCGCCGCCTCGTGATGGTTGTGGCGTTCTGCTGTGTTGCCGTCGGCGCGTCCGGGTCGCGGGTTCACGCGGCCGAAGCGGCACCCAGCGATCCGTTGGGCATCCTTCGCAAGCCGATTCCTGAAAAGCTGGTCGTCCTGACGTTCGACGACAGTTGCGCGAGCCATGCGACGTATGTCGGACCGCTCCTCAAGAAGTATGGATTCGGTGGAACGTTTTATGTCAGTGACGCGTTCGCGTTCCGAACGCGAAAAGACTGGTACATGACCTGGGAGCAGATCAAGCGTCTCGACGAGATGGGCTTTGAGATCGGGAACCATACGCTTGGCCACGGACAACTCAGTGCGACAGGCCTCGATGGGTGTCTCCGCGCCGTGACCGGCCTGGAAGAACAGTGCACCACCCATCGCGTGACACGACCCACGACCTTCTGCTGGCCGTTCTACAGCGTCAATAGCCGCCTTTACGACGGGCTGATTGCCAGGGGGTATCTGTTTGCGCGGGGCGGACACAACAAACCCTACAAGCCGACGGCAGACAACCCGTTTGACGCCCCATCGTTCAGCATCAGTGACGGCGACATCAAGCGGGACAGCGAAGTGTTCTACAAGGCGGTGAAACAAGCGACACCGGGACAGGTGGTTGTCCTGACGTTTCACGGAGTGGCCGATGGTGAACACCCGACCGTGGGGCTCGACCCGGCCGTGTTTGAAACGTATGTCCGGTATCTCAAGGACAACCAGTACACCGTGATCTCGATGCGCGACCTGGCGGCGTACGTGGAGCCATCGAAGGCGGCGCAGTTGCTGTCGCGCCCGCCGTTCGTTCCCTGGGGCGAGCGCTCGCCGGCGTGGGGATGGGTGACCGCCAGGGACAACCTGCTCTACCTCTGCGTCGACAAGTTGCCTGCCGACCGTCAACTGACGCTTCCGGCGATGACGACACGGATTTCAGCTGCCTGGTTCCTGGCGGATACCAAAAAACAGCCGCTGGTCGTCACCCGGAAGGGTTCGGGAATTCAGACGGTGACGGTGCCCGAGTTTTCCACTGCGGCGTACGGCGAGAAGCCGACGGTGATCGTGGCCGAGCTGACCGGTGGCCCCGTCGCAACCCTCCTGGACTTTGTCTTTCCGGGGTTGCCCGAACCCGAGTTTGCCGGCGACGAGATTCGGGTGCAGGTGCCCCTTGCTACCGATCTCACGAAGCTCGCGCCGGTCTACAACACCGGTTCACCGCTGGTCACCGGGAAGCCTGTCTCGGGCACCCAGGGGGACTTCAGCGGTCCGCAGAAGTACACGATCGCGGCACCCGACGGCTCGACCAGGGTCTACACCGTGAAGGTCACTCCGACGGCCGGCGTCGTCGGCCTGTCCAGCCCCAGCTTCGAGCGGTACGACCTGGACAATGATCGGAACGAAACGCTCGGTCGGAATCCCACCGGAACGACCTGGACGTTTCACAAGCCGGCCGGCGGTGGAGAACTGGGCATCAAGAACCTGGCGGAGACCGGCTATCCGCCCCCCGCCCCCGATGGAACGCTGCACTGTGTTTTTATGCGCGGCGAGGGCAACGGCGTATCGCAGGCGGTAACGTTCGATAAGGGGAGCTACACGATCGGCCTGGATGTGGCCAAACGCCGCGGGTACGAGAAGACCGCGGCATCGTTGACCCTCACGCTGGATGGCGCAACGGTGTTCACGATTGACGCGTCGAACATTGTCGAGGCGTGGAAGCACTTCGAATCGCCGGCCATTCCCGTGCCGGCGGGCGTTCATGTCGTAGGCATTGTCGTCGGCGGCGGTGGAATGGACCTGATTGACAATGTCGTGCTGAAGCACGCCAGGCAATAGAGCAGCAGATCGACCGGACCGGACGGAATCATCGCGTGCCATCGCAGGCATTGCCGCCCTTCACTCCTCGTTCTTCTTCTCAGCCGGTTTGGTCGTCGGCTTCTCCTGGCTCTTAGGGGCCAGCTTGCCGCTCTTGAGGTCCTTCAGCAGGGGCTCGATCACGTCGGACGGGATGGCGTAGCTTTCGACGCGACCGGCGCGGGCGATGTTGATGCCGATCGCCTTGCCGTCGAGCGTGACCAGCGGGCCGCCGCACATCGCGGGCGTCAGTACCGTGTCGTGCTGGAGTACGGCGGGGAAGTTGGCGTTTCGCAGACTAAGCGCGCCGCCCATCTGGTTCATCATCTCGGCCCGGGCACCAGGGCCGACCCCGCCGACCAGCTTGGCTTCGACCTGCAGTTCCTTCTCGCCGCGTTTGACCGCCAGCTTTACCGTCTGGCCGGGCATGTAGGAACGGATGGTCTCGATCAGCGCTTCACGGCTGCCGACGTCCTTGGCGTTGACGGCGGCGATCACGTCATCGACCCGCAGGCCGGCTTTCTCGGCGGGGCTGTCGGGGACCACCTGCATCACCTTCGCCCCGCCGGCCCCGTCGGCGAGCATCACGCCGAGCAAGCCGCTGCGGGCGGGGATCTTTCGGCGATCGACCGACAGCACGCCCAGCGCCATCGGCGAGTCGGACATGCCCGGCGTAATCACCCACTGCCCGACACTTGCCTTCTTAGCGTCCGTCCAGGCGATCGCCGTCAGTCCTTCGGCGTCGATCTTCAGCATCGCCAGGTCATGGTCTTCGGCGACGCCGACGATGGTCGCCTGCTTCTCCGTGCCGTCGCGCAGGCGGACTGCCACGTCGCCGGTCAGTTCGCTCGCCTTGGTGAGGATGTAGCCGTCCTTGGCGACGACCGTGCCGTAGGCGATGTCTTTTCCGCCGGACCGCACCTTGACGGTGGCGAGGTTTGCCGAGCTGACGACTTCCTTGAAGGCGTCCTTGATCCCGTTGCCGTTCTTCGACAATTCCCGGTCGGGACCGCGGAACCGCTGCGCCTGGGCCGGCTGTCCGAGCAGGCCCGCGATCAGGAGCGAACCGGCGAGCATCAGTTTGAACTTCGAGTTCCAGGTACGCATGAATGTCCTTGAATGGGGGACCGGCCCCGAACCAGAATCCATCAGTTGTTTCGCTTGAACAGGCGCGCCTACTCGCGCGGACGTCGTGCCAGAGTCGCACTCAGTTCCATCTTCTTGCCGTTGCGAACCAGTTCGATCGCGACCTTGTCGCCGACGGACTTTCGACTGATCGACTGGGCCAGTTCTTCGAGAGACTGAACCGGTTTGCCATCGAACCCGACGACGATGTCGCCGGGCTTGATGCCGGCTTTCTCGGCAGGGCTGCCGGGGGTGACGGTGCCGATGACCGCCCCGCCGTTGCCTTCGGCCGATTCGCCGCCGATGCCCAGCATCGGGCCGCGCGGGGTGAGGAAGGCAAAGGTGCTGCCCCACGATTCACCGCGGACGAGCCGGTCCCACGTTTCGACATAGGTGTCGGACGGGGTGTGCATGTTGTTCAGCGTTGAAGGGCCGATGCGGCTGTGGATCGCGACGACATTGCCGTCGAGATCAAACAGCGGGCCGCCGGAGTCGCCGCCGACGAGCGTGCAGTCGGTCATGACGAAGTTGTCGGAGCCGTTGACCGCAAGCACGCGGCCGAGGCGCAGGACGGGCGGCCGGTTGCGCTGGTAGCCGCCGGGGTGGCCGAGCGCGAGAACCCACTGCCCCTTCTTAAGGTCGGCCGACTTGCCGATTTTGACGCTGGGGTAGGTCCCCTTGTCGGTGATCTTGATGAGCCCCGAGTCGATCTTGGAGTTGACGCCCAGGCTCCTGGCGCGAACGCGACGGCCGTCGGTGAGAATGAGCGACATATCGCGACCGGGCTCGCCGGATACGTGGCCGGCGGTGAGCACGAAGCCGTCGCTGCCGACGATGACGCCGCTACCCTGTCCGGAACCGGCCTGAACGCCCACGACGGCCGGAAGCACCTTTTTGGTGATCTCGGCGACCCGGGCTTCGAGCGCCTTGAGGTCGTCGAGTGACTCGGGAATCGCGTTGATCGACTTGAGTTCGCTCTTGCCAGCCACCGGGGCCTTGGGGATCCCCACCTCGACCGCGGGGGCCGTCGCCGGCTTGGTGGTGGGTTTGCTGGCCGGTGCGGTCGTCGGCTTGGCGGGCTTATCCTGGGCCAGGACAGTGGAGGTTTGGAAGCCGACACTCAGCCCCGTCGCCAGGACGGCCGACAGAACCGAAGCCAACAGGGGACGCGTTGCGCGAAACTTCATGATCGCGTGTCCTTTCAGGAACGCCCGCAGGTTCGAGGATTGCGAACGCCAGACGTTTACGTGCGGTCGATTCTAACTACCACGCCCGACGGGCCGGCGCTGCGACGAACCAAGATTGCCGCCGTTTTAGCAACCCGGCGTGGCAATTGGGGGATTATAGCCACTCTGCGCCGGGTCATGGCGATGGTGTCGATCGCGCGGATGCGCCGGCCTCACCGAAACAGCCGGGTACACCGGCAGTTCAGCCGGCAAGTGGGCGCGCAACCATCGCATCCCGCAACCCATCATCGTTGCGACCACCCGGCAGAATCTTCCCCCGGCTCAGTTCCTGGCCGACTCCAGCCGGGAAATCGCACGATCAAGGTTCGCTCGGGCGGCGTCTTCGTAGGCGGCTTTGAAACAGGTCGCGCCGTAGATTGCCGGCCGGGCCAGGAACGCCCGCAGCACCTTCAACCGGCCCGTGCGGTAATCCTGCCAGGGGACGTGAGCGTACTCGGCGCGAATCGCCGCGTCGTAGCGATCGAACCGATCGGCGGGCTTGCCGAGAATCGACAGGTCGATGTCAACCATCAGCCGGCCCTCGGGTGTCGCCGGTTCGGCCCGATGGGCTGTATCGAGAATAAGCCTGCCGACGGTCGCGATGACGTCCGGCGATTCGCCGAGCTGACCCAGCCGAGCCGCCGCCAGGTCTGCCGAGGCGGCTTCGTTGTCGTGACGGGCGGCGTCGTAGATCGCATCGTGGAACCAGATCGCCAGGGCGATCGAGCGATGGCCGCGAGTGCTCAGGTCACCGGCGACGGCCGCGAGCTCCGCCAGGCATTCGTGAAGATGCTCGACATTGTGATAGTGACGCGCGGGCGCCGACCAGAGCGTGAGCAACTCGTCCAAGACCTCTGTGGCCAACGGACCGCCCACCGGGGCGCAGGCCGCCCAGCTGCGTTCGAGATCCGTGCGGAGCTTCTCCTGCATGCGATCACCTGTTGGATCACCGGCTACTTCTTGCGGCGGTAGTGAATGGTCATGAATGTGATCCGCGATCCGTCATCCGGCAGGAACGACGCCGTGAAAATGCGGTGGTCGGACGAGACGATCTCGATCGCGTCGCGATACCGGACCGTCTTGTTCGGATCGGCGAACGACGGGCCGTCGGATTCCATGTTGATCACGTTACCTTCGACGGTCACCTCGTAGACCCAGAGCCTGGCCATCATCGAGCCGATCCAGGTACCGACGTATTTCCCCAGCGCCGGGTCATAGCCGAGGGTCACGATCATCGTGGCCTCGCCGCCATCGGGCATCTTCCCCTTGCCTTCGCCGATCACCCAGAGTCCGCCGAGCGAGCGGACGGTTTCCGTCCCCGACATCTTCTCAGGCGGGCTGTCGGGGCCCATTAGCGCTTCGCCGTCGTAGGTCCATTCACCGACGAGTTGCTGAAGGAAGGCATGTTGCGGTTCGGGTTTGGTGTGCATAAAGACTCCAGTTGCGGGGAAAGCAGGTCGCGTTTGTTCATCAGAAGTAACGCCACCGGCGTCACGGGTGCAACCGCAAAAAGCGTTCGTACACTGGAAGCGGCAGATACTTTTTCAGCACGGTTTTCCAACCCGCCGGGCCGATCAGCCCTTTGACGAAACTGGAGCTCACTTCGACCAGTTCGCGCGGCGGAACCATGAACACGGTTCGCACGTCGCTGTCGAGTTCGGCATTCACGTAACGCATGCCCCGCTCGTACGCGTAGTCCTGTTCGTTGCGCACCCCACGGAGGATGAAGTCGGCCCCCACCTGCTTGGCGTAATGCACCAGGAACATGTTCTCGTAGCTGGCGATCGTGACGTTGGCGCAATGCGCGGTCGATTCCCGAAGCATCGCCAGACGTTCATCGAGGTCGAAGAGGTACTTCTTGTCTGGGTTCACGCCGATCGCGACGACGAGCTCGTCGAACAATTCGCCTCCGCGTTCGACCATCCAGAGATGGCCGAGGGTGATGGGATCGAAACTACCGGCGTAAACGGCTCGTCGCATGGCGGACGATGATACCGTGTCCACGCCATGCCCACATGTGGATCGGTCGCACCCAACTGTCCCTCCTTCGAGTTGCCCCTCGGTCGTTGCCGTCATAGCCTCTGACGCGTGGAACCACCTGGGACGACCTGCACCGCCGGGCCGCGCATCCGGCAACCCCTGCTGGTCGTGCTGCTGTCATTGGCGGTGGCGCTTATCCCGGTGCTGCCGATGATCCCGATGCTTCAGCCGGCTCAGTGGCCGAATCATCCCGACGTGGATAGCGTGGCGTGGTCGATCGCACAGTGCGGTCGATACTTTTCGGTCCACGAGCAGTTTCCGGTGGCGATCGACAGTGAGCGATTTGCGGGCAACGCGCAACCGGTCTTTTACGCACCGATTCTCTTCCCAGGGTTGGGTTTGATCAGCAACGTCGCCGGTGCGGCCGGGTCGCTGCGAATGGCCGTGCTTGCCGTGTGGGCGTTGCAGTTTTGCCTCGTTTATAGGATCGGCCGATGCGTGAGCGGCCGGCCCGTCTGGTCGATCGGCGTTGCGACACTGGTCAGTTGGACGATCTACCCGCTCAACAACCTGTATCATCGGGGCGGCCTTGCCGAGTTCATCGCGACGGGGCTGTTGACCTGCGCGCTGTGCGCGGGATGCCTGGCGCTGCTGGAACGCAGGCGGGCGATGAAGGTTGCACTGTTTCTGCTATGTGCGTGGTGCGGCGCGCTCGCCGCGGGATCGCACAGCATCACGGCGGTGCTGGGCGGGCTGGCCGCGGGGTGCCTGGCGTTGGCGGCTCTCCCGGTCGGACTGAAACGGTTACGGCAGGATGCTCGTCCGAAGGATGCCTCGCCAGGTCAGGTGCGGTTGCGACCACCGCGCCAGCGCCGCAGGGCGCTGCTGGGGCTCATCGGCGTCGTTGGACTAACGGCCGCCCCGTGGCTGCACGCAACAGCACTCTACGGCGGTCGAGTGTCTGTCGCGGGAATGACAGGCGTCCTGGTGCACGAACCATTGCACGACAGCATCTGGGTAAGGCTCATGCCGCTGCCGCTGAATGCGTCGCCTGATCTCTGGCCTCACAACAACCCACAGCTCAATTCACCACTCCTCGTGCTCCTGGGATGGACGTTATTCCGCTTGGCACGAACCTGTCGCACCGCTACGGGCGTGAACCGGCGGCGCATGGTGATCAAGTGGTTTCAATGGGGAACGCTCCTTCGGGTTTCGCTGGCGTTGCTGGCGATCTCACTTGTGCTCTCGACGAGCGCGACATTGATTCACGCGCTTCCCAAGGCATTCTCGTTCATCCAGTACGCTTACAGGCTCATCAGCTACAGCAACCTGGCGATGTTGTCGGCACTGTTGGCGGCAACCGCGATTCTTGGGAACTCACCCGTTTCAGGACGTTCTCAGTTAATGACGCTTGCCGTCTGGACGATCGCCATCGGTCTGTCTGCCACCGGGCTGGCGATGAAGACGAGGTACGCCTTTCAGACCCTGGTACCGGCGGAGCTGTCCGCACAGTGGGAACAGGACGCCGACTTCATCGCCCGTGCGCCCGCGCGATATCACGCGCATAAAGCGTATGCCGTTTCCGACGATTCTCGCCTGCTCGCCAACGAACCGCCCGCCACTTTGAAAGGAGTTCGGGCGGTGGCGTTGCCGGTCGGAACCGGGTCGCAGTTCGGCGTCGCCCAGCCGATCGACGTTCAGCAAGACGCCGGAGGCTGGGTGCAGACGAGTGTCCTGGCGTTTCCGTGGAACCAGATGTTCGTCGATGACCAGCCCGTTTCCCCCGAGCGGGTTCGAGAGGTGAACCAGCAGTTGGCGGTCTATGTGCCCGATGGCACGCACCGCGTCGGCTATCGCCCGCAGCCGGACGCGGCCTGGCTGCGGCTTCGCGCGATGGGAATGGGGGTGTTCGTCGGGCTGTCCGTGGTCGCGGTGCTGTCGTGGTTTGTGGTGCTTTGTCGGCTGCCGCGCATCGGTCGCCGAGTTTGATTTAGATCTGGGAACAGGGCCGAGCTGGAGCTCGGCGTTCCCAAGGTGGTGTATGTGAACTGCCTTTGCGAGGGGGTTGGGCCGGTTCGATTGAAAGCCAAATCTTCCGCGATTAGCGTCAGTGTCATGAGCCGTTCACTACTGGTGCTCGCAACTGGCCTGATGTTGTCGTTGTTCGTAACCGCGTTGCAGGCGAATGATCCGCCGGCACGGCCGCCGGGGGATAAGCCGGCAACCCGTCCGTTCCGTTTGGGCGTCGACATGAACTACGCCCTGCAGATGCAGCGGGACGGACGTAAATGGACGCACGACGGCAAGGCGATCGATCCTTACAGCGGCCTGGCACGCCAGGGCGTGAACGCGGCTCGCGTCCGCCTTTGGACCGGTGACGAGGGGGAGAGCGGGCTGCATTATGCGGTGGACGTCGCCAATCGCGCCCGCGACAACGGGTTGGCCCCCTACCTGGTCCTGTTTCTCAGCGAAAACTGGGCGGACATGGTCAAGCAGCCGGCACCGGCGGTCTGGAAGGACCTGGACGAGCCCGCGAAACTCGCCGCGATTGAGGCCTATGCCGAGCGCGTCACCAGGCACTTCAGCCGTCACGGCCACGACATCGATCTCTTCGAAATCGGTAACGAGATCGACTTCGGCATCTGCGGCGTATTCGAGGAAGAGTGGCCCAAGCGGGTGAGCATCGAGTACATGAGCCAGCGCATCTGGCCGCGGATGACACCGATCCTGACCGCCGCCCAGCGCGGCGTGCGCAAGGCCCGGCCGAACGCGCGTTTCATCCTGCACCTGGCGCAGTGGCAGGAGCACGCCTACTGCGTTGCGTTCTGGAAACACATGATCGATGCCGGCGTCGCGGTTGATGTCGCCGGCATCAGCTATTTCCCCACCTCGGCCGAAGATCCCGCCCGGCGGACGCTCGCCTACTTCGACCAGACGCTGACCGCGATCCACGAAGCGATCCGCCGACCGGTGATCGTATGTGAGACGGCGTACCCGTCATCGGCGAAGTTCGACGGGCAGTTCTCGGCCTGGAACAAACCGATCGAAGGATACGACCTGAGCGCCGCCGGCCAGGGCAAATGGGTGGCGGATTTCCTGGCGATCGCCCGGCGGAATCGCGCGTTGGAAGGCGTCTACTACTGGAGCCCGGAGTGGTACGCGTCGGGCCCGGTGAATTGGACCCCCTTCGCGATGTTCGATGAAGAGGGAATCGCCCGACCTGCGTTTGGGGCCTTCACCGCTCAGCCTCCAGAGTCCAATCCCCGGCCCGGACGATAGAGTAGCGCCTTGCCGCTACAGCAAGGAAAGCTGCTCCACGTTCGACCGTCGCGTCGCGATTATTCCTGGATACCGGCAGTGCCACAATCAGGGCAGACACTTTCAGGTCAATTGCCGCTTCACCGAACCGACCGCAGACTGCCCGTAACGCATCAGGTCGCAGGTGCGGTGCTCGCGAGTTCACTCCTGGGCCCCACGAAGTCGCTTCGCAAACTCATGGAGTTGGTTCATGCTGCTCGAATCGCTGGAATCACGACGTCTCATGTCCGTCTCGCTCAGCCCGGCCGGACTCCTGACTGTCATGGGGAAGGACGATGCCGATCACGCCAACGGCGACACGATCTCGGCCTACGTCAGCGGTTTGTCGCTCAAGGTCAATGACAACGGAGTAATCAGCACCTTCCTGCTCTCCAAGGTGAAGAACATCGCGGTCTACCTCCGGGCCGGCGAGGACACCGTCACCATCGATCCGTCCGTGAAGATTCCCTGCCTCCTCGACTCGGGACCTTCGACTTTCCATGGCGATATCCTCAGAGGCGGTGGCGGCAACGATACCCTGCTGCTCCGGAGCAGCTTGGGCGAGGCCTACGGTGGCGCGGGTAACGACTCCCTCCAGAACTTCGGCGTCGAGTCGAGTCTGTACGGCGAGGCCGGCAACGACACCCTGATCAGTAAGCAATCCCGCGCGTCAGAGAGCTTCTACGACGGCGGGACGGGAGTGGACACGCTGGATTACTCGAGCGCCACGATCGACATGCTGCTTCGCAACGGTCTGGCCGGCGGATACTCGTCGGTCGGAGGCCCATTATTCCGTCTTGGAATCACAGACGGCGTCCAAGGAATGGAGAACCTCTTCGCCGGCAGCGGCAACGACTACATCTACGGCAACGCGTCCAACAACATTCTCAAGGGAAATGCCGGAAATGACTACATCGAGGGCGGCGACGGTAATGACACGATCTACGGCGGTAGCGGGGAAGATGCGATGTTCGGACAGAACGGCAACGATACCTTCTATTCCAAGGACGGCATCAAAGACTTCCTGGCCGGGGGTTCGGGCACTGACAAAGCCAACAAGGATGCGATCGATATCGTCAACAGCGTGGAAGCGAGCTTCTAGCGCGCTGGTCGCGTGACTGATCGACGGTTTCCGAATCGCCGCTTCCTGGCCAGATTGTCGTCGGGACCTGCTCATCTTTCGGTCCCGAAATGCCGAAGAACTGGGGTACTCCCGAATGACGGGCAAATGCCCCAAATACCACGAGTTCGCGTAAGCTGTTGTGCCATCGGACTGAGACGGCGAACCCGAGGCCGGGCGCGTTGTCCGCATCAGCCCCAAGCGACCCGATGTCTGCCCGAACGACCGCCTTGCAAACGTCCGCCGCACAGGGTGCCCGCGCCAATGGGGGCCACGCCGATCCTGCGCTGGATGACCTCAGCCGGCTCGCCGCGATGATCTGCGCCGTGCCGTTCGCGGGTGTGTCTTTTCTCGATGGTAGATGGCAGTGGTTCGCCTCGGCGAATGGCGCAGGAGTTGCGAAGCAATCCCCTCGCGAGGAGAGCTTCTGCGACGTCGCAGTCGGTACCGACACGATGCTGCTCGTCGAGAACGCCGCCGACGATCCACGCTTTGCCAAGTTGCCCCTTGTGACCGGCGAAGCCGGTATCCGCTTTTATGCGGGCGTGCCGCTGCGGCACCCGGGCGGCGGTTCGATTGGTGTGATGTGCGTGATGGACCGCCGGCCACGGACGTTGTCGAGCGAGCAGCGGGACGCTCTGGTCGCGCTGGCGCGCCAGGTCGAGCGGGCATTGGAACTGCGAGCGATTCAGCAGTCGAAGCCTGCCGCCGCCCGCGGGCTGTACGACGAACGTCGCGAGCGTACGCGGACGCAGCGACTGTCGAAGGTGGAGCGAGATCTGCGGGATGCCCTGCAGCTGCAACGCGCGATCGTGGACGGTGCCGACTATGCCCTGATCGCCACCACCGACGACGGGACCATTACCGCGTTCAACCCCGCGGCCGAACGAATGCTCGGTTGGTCGTCGGACGAACTGGTCGGCCGGGCGACGCCCGAACGGCTCCATGTAAAGGAAGAGGTCATCGCCCGGGCCGCCGAGCTGTCGGCGAAACTGGGCCGGCTGATCTCGCCGGGCTTTGAGGTTTTTGTGGCCGAAGCGCGGCTCGGAAAAGCCGACGAGCGCCGCTGGACCTACGTTCGCAAGGACGGGACGCACTTTCCCGTGCTGCTGTCGGTGACGGCATTGCCGGACGATTCCGGCGGCGCAAGGGGATTCCTGGGGATCGCCAAGGACATTTCGGAGCAGGTGGCCGCCGAGCAGAGCCTTCGCCTTGGCGAGGCGAAGTTCCGCACGATGCTGGAGAATTCGCCGCTGGGCATTTTCCTGACCGATGCAAGTGGCGACGCGCTGTACACCAACCCGGCGTGGGGTCGGATCGGCGGGATGACGCCGGAAGCGTCCCGCGGGCGGGGCTGGATCGCGGCGATCCACCCGATGGATCGCGAGCGTATCGGGCGCGAGTGGTATGCGGCCGCGCAGGCCGGCGGGGAGTTCCGCTCGGAGCACCGATTCCTTCATCCCGACGGCACCGTCGTCTGGACGGAATGCCTGGCGATGCCCTACTTCGATCAGGGTGAACTGTTGGGATACGTCGGCACCGTGCACGACATCACCGATCGGCACATGGCTACGGAGGCCCTGAATGAGAGCGAGGATCGCTACCGCTCGGTGATCTCCGCGCTTTCGGAGGGCGTGGTCCTGCAGAACCAGGACGGGGTGATCCAGGCGTGCAATGACAGCGCCTGCCAGATCCTGGGACTGACGGCGGCACAGCTCCACGGCCGCGCCTCGCTCGATCCCGACTGGCGCGCCGTTCACGAGGACGGCAGCCCGTTCCCCGGAAGCGATCACCCGGCGATGCGAAGCCTGGCGACGGGCCAACCGTATTCCGATGTCGTGATGGGGGTGCACCTGCCGTCGGGCGGCCTGAGGTGGATTTCCGTGAACTCCCGCCCGCTGGTGCGGCCGGGGCAGGATCGGCCGTACGCCGCGGTGGCGTCGTTCCGGGACATTACGGCCAAGAAGCGAGCGATGAGCGAGCTGGAAGAGGCGAAGTTTGCCGCCGAGGCGGCCAGCCGGGCCAAGACGTCGTTCCTGGCGAACATGAGCCACGAAATCCGCACGCCGATGACCGCGATCCTGGGTTATGCCGAGTTGCTTGAAGACTACTCGCTCGACCTGGCGAGCCGATCGGAGTTCCTCGGCGTGATCCGCCGCAACGGCGGGCATCTGATCGAAGTCATCAACGACATCCTCGACATCACCAAGATCGAAGCCGGCAGCCTGACGATGGAGCAGATTCCCTGTCGCGTGGAAACGATCGTGGACGAGGTTTCGTCGCTGATGCGGGTGCGGGCGGCGGAGAAGGGGATCGCGTTCGAGGTCGCCTACCGCAGGCCGCTTCCGCCCATGATCCACAGCGACCCGACCCGGGTGCGACAGATCCTGTTCAATCTTGTCGGTAACGCGATCAAGTTCACCGAGCAAGGCAGTGTGAGAATCGACGTCTCGGTCGTGGAAGGATCGGGACATCTGCGGTTCGACGTCGCCGACACCGGCATCGGCATGACGCCGGAGCAACTGGGCCAGTTGTATAAGCCCTTTGCACAGGCGGATGCGTCGATGTCGCGGCGATTCGGGGGAACGGGCCTGGGCCTGACGATCAGCCGAAAGCTCGCCGAGTTTCTCGGCGGCGATCTGAGGGTGGTCAGTTCGCCGGGGGCGGGAAGCACGTTCAGCTTTACCGTCCCGATCGGTTCGCCGGTAGAACCGATAGCCCAGCCGAGCTCGGGACCCACCGAGGCTGCCGCTGTCGCCGCCATTGCCGCCGGCGTTGTGCCGAACGATTCGGCTCCCCCGCTGGCACCGGCGGATGACGCGATGATGGGGCGGCGAATCCTGCTGGCCGAAGACAGTGCCGACAACCGAAGGCTGGTGTCGGCCCTTCTGAAGCGGACGGGGCTGGAACTGCAGACGGCGGTCAACGGCCGGACGGCCGTCGAGCTCGTCACCGCCGCCGTAGTCGCCGGTCGGCCATTCGACCTGATCCTCATGGACATGCAGATGCCGGAGGTGGACGGTTACGAAGCAACCCGGCAGATACGCGCACTGGGGCACAAGACCCCGATCGTTGCCTTCACCGCCCATGCCATGAAGGAAGAACGCGGGCACTGCATCGCGGCAGGCTGCGACGACTTTGCCTCGAAGCCGATCGATCGGGCGGCGCTTCTGGCCACGCTCGGGCGTTTCCTGCCGCGTTTTGCGAACAGTGTGGAGTCGAATGCATCCACCAACGACGCGTCGGCTACCCACAAAACGAACGCCGGGGGTGGCGTGCTCGTCAGTACGCTCTGCGGCGATCCTGACATTCAAGCGATCCTGCCCGCGTTCGTCGCCGAGCTGCCGGCGCAGATCGCCGAGATCCAGTCCCTGCTCGAGACCGGGGCGATTTCTCGCCTCCGCAGCGCGGTGCATCGCATCAAGGGAGCCGCGGGAGGGTACGGATTTGAGCCGATCTCGGTGAAGGCGCGCGACGTGGAACGAGCAATTGAACGCGCGTCCGACGAAAGCCTGTCGCTCGCCCGGCAGCAGGCGATGGAACTCATCGAGCTCACCCGGCGTGTACAGGGGTACGACGGCGAGCTCGAGCGAGCCGCGAGTCGAGTTAAGTAATTTTCGCTGCACAAAGTCAGGCATATTGTTGTGCTCATCACGTAACGGGTGGCATTTATTGACGTGATGCGAAAAAAAGTTCTCAAACCGGGATTAAACGGGTTTTCACGTCATTGATTTTTCCTTAAGGTCGCCCTCGCTCACCCCAAGGGTCGGGTGGCCCCTCCGGCCAAGACCCCACTGACGATCCAACCGCGCTTCCGGTGCGGTCTGGCTCCCTGCGTACAGCCAAAAACCTTTGCAAGGATGGTCTCGTGCCGAACGCTGCCTCGGTCGTGGTACGACCGTTTTCGAAGCGCCTGAGCTCGCTTCGCCCGACAAATCTGAAACGTCTTCTCTCCCGCGCCCTGAGCGCTGGTCAGGTCGAAACGCAACGCGCTCTCGTCGATACGCTTGAGGGCCGGCAATTGATGTCGGTCTCGATTGTCAACGGCTGGACCGAAATCACTCCCCCCGCAGGCGCAAAGACCATCTACGTCAGCACCTCCTCCGGAAGCGACTCCAACAACGGTTCGTCTCCGTCCTCGCCGGTCATGTCCTTCGCCCGTGCCAAGAAGCTCATGCGGAGCGGCGCCGGTGACCAGCTCCTTCTCAAGCGCGGCGATACGTTCCGCGAATCCTTCGGCTACTGGGACATCAGCGGCAAAGACGCCAGCAATCCCACGCTCATCGGTGCCTATGGCAGCGGTAACCGGCCCCTCGTCGCGACCGGTTCGAAGAACGGCTTCAACACCGCGTTCGCCGGCGTGCATGACGTCGCGATCATCGGACTGAACTTCTCGGCCGCCGGCCGCGGCAGCGCAGTGCCCGATGGCATCATCTCGACCGGCAAGGTCACCAACTTCCTCATCGAAGACACCAAGGTCGAAGGCTACCGCAACAACATCGACTTCGAGTCCTTCCTCGGGCCCAGCTACAACCTCAAGGTCCGCCGGTCCGTCGTCGTCGACGCCTGGTCCCGCGGAAGCCACAGCCAGGGCATCTATGCCGACGGCGTGCATGGCGTGCTTCTCGAAGGAAACGTGTTTGATCACAACGGCTGGGGCAACGGCGCCGGCCAGACCATGTTCAATCACAACGCCTACATCACCGCCAAGAGCAGCGGCCTGACGGCGATCGACAACATCTTCGCTAACGCCTCCAGCCACGGCCTTCAGGCCCGGCCCGGCGGCACCGTCACCGGCAATGCGTTCATCAACAACGGCGTCGGCCTGTCCTACGGACTGGTCAACGGCTCCGGCGTCGTCACCCCTGGCGGCGTGACCGGCATCGTCGCCAACAACATCTTCTACGGCGGTCACAACATCGGCGCCGCCCCGGCCGGTGTCGGCATCGAAACCAGCAACATCAAGTCCGCCACCATCACCGACAACCTGTTCCAGATCGGCGTCACCACCACGCCGAACCCCGCGATCGCCGTCTCCAACATCAACGGCACGACCAACCGCGCCTCGGCGGTCGGCATCCAGAGCCTGAATATCACGAATAACACTGTCTACGGTTGGAACCAGGGCATTGCGGTCGGCGGCGGGTTCACCATCAAGAACCTCCAGATCCGTGGCAACGACTTCCAGAACATCAAGCACTTCCAGGTCGTCACCAACTACGGCCTGATGAGCGGCCAATCCTGGAGCGGCAACCGGTACAACGTGCCCCGCAACAAGACCGGCCCGGTCATCGTCGGCAACAAGTACCTGACGATCGACAACTGGTCCCGCTCGTACGACTCGGGCGCCCAGGACGTCGCTGTCGCCTATCCCGACAAGAACCGTTCGGTCAACAGCTATGCCGGCGACTACCTCGCCAGGGCCCGCAACCTCTCCAAGGCCGGCTGGGACACGCGTTACACCAGTGCCCCGCTGATCTCTTATCTCAAGGGTGGTTTCCGCGGCAGCAGCACGGTCACCCCCCCGGTAGTCACCCCGCCGACCTCGCCGTCGCCCATCCCGACGCCGACCCCCGTTCCCCCGACAACCGGCTCGACCTCGCCTGCCGTCACCGTCAACGACGTCAGCGCGACCGAGGGGCGTTCGGGTGTGAAGAACCTTACGTTCACGGTCAGCCTCACCAAGGCCGCCGCCAAGCAGGTCTCCATCAAGTGGGAGACCAAGGGTGCCACCGCCGTCGTCGGCAAAGACTACGTCGGCGGAAACGGCACGCTTTACTTCGCCGCCGGTCAGACCAGCAAGACCATCACCGTCCAGATCAAGGGCGACACGCTTCGCGAGTCCAGCGAGACCTTCTCGCTGAACCTGCTCAGCGTCGTCAACGCGACCCTCGCCGACAACAAAGGCCTGGCGACCATCGTCAACGACGACTAAGCGACCCCTGGCGGAGGAGGCTTCCCAGCCGCCCCGTTGGCAGCGACATCTTGTTCAACGACATCCACAGCACGATCGCGGTCCGCCGCGGTCGTGCTTTTTTTCGTGCTTCTCGAACACCACGGCAACTTCCGCCGGGCTTTCAGCACGACAGTGCGTTCATCAGTTCCGTCAGCTCGATCGGCTTTCGCAGTATCGCGTGAGGGTTGAGGGCCTTGACGCGGTCGATCCACCCCGCGTCGGCGGTCGCGGTCGTAACGGTGACCCGCGTCTTCAGTGCCTGATCGCGCACCCGCCGCAGCACCAGCGACCCGTCGCCGTCTGGAAGCATCAGGTCCAGGATGATCGTGTGAGGCGTATTGCGGTCCAGGTAGGCATTGGCGTCGGCGATCGTCGGCGCGACCTCCACCAGCCAGCCACTGCGTCGGAGCAGAATGCGCATCGCCTGGGCGCTGATCGCGTCGTCCTCGACGATCAGTATCGTCCGGCGGTCGGCCGTTTCCGCGTCGACCTTCTGGCTACTCTGCGGCTGTGATGATGGCAGCGCGCTCGGGTTCGGCGGCATCCCCGGCCGCTCCGACGTCGCAAACGCCCGGAAGTGCCAGGGAGAATCGACTGCCCTGCCCTGGGGCGCTGTCGACCGTAATGTCTCCGCCGAGTTGCCGAGCCAGACGCCGGGCGATGGCAAGTCCGAGTCCGAAGCCCTTTCGCCGATCCCGTTCATGGTTGCTCACCTGGAAAAACTCGTCGAACAGTTTTGCCCGATCCGTCATCGTGATTCCGATGCCGGTATCAATAACATGAATCTCGACGGCCGACTTCGTCGACACCACTTCCACGCGAACGCCGCCGGTGGGTGTAAACTTCAGCGCGTTTCCGATCAGGTTCCCCAGAATCCGCTCGAGCTTGGCCCGGTCGGTCAAGAGGACCAGGTCCTCGGGGCACCTGGCACGAAGCGTCAGCTTCGCGGCGGCCGCTGCCGGCTGGTTCGCGTCGCAGACCTGGCGGATCAGTTGCGCCAGCCCGACCCGATCGGTGTGCGGGGTCTCGGTCGCCATTTCCATCCGTGCGTAGTCCAGGAGTGAATCGAGCAGTTCGCCGGCCGTCCGCGCCGATGCCTTCATTGTCGCCAATGCCTGCTTCAGCCCTTCATGGTCGCCGGTCTCGGCGCTCACCCCGGCCAGGCTCGCCTGCAGCACAAGCCCGTTGAGCGGCGTGCGCAGGTCGTGGCTGACTGCGTTCAGGAAAAACGTCTTCCGCTCCGACTGTTCCTTCGTCGCTTCCAATTCCTCGGCGAGCTTCGTCCCCTTGCCCAGCTCGGCATAAATGACTTTCAGGTTCGTAGCGCTCCACGCATACCGCCAGGTGAAATAGACCAGCGCCAGCATCACCATGTCGTACAGCCGCCAGGCCGGCCAGATCATCTTGACCGGGATGAACAGGTACCCGCAGATCCCGCAGAACAGAAAGATGTTCCGCATGCTCGCCAGCGCCCGTCGGGCGGGAATGTCCGGTAGCGTCCGCTCGTTGTTCCACCAGTGCTTGGCGATCAGCAGGTAGCCCGCGGCGACGGCCACATCCAGCGTGATGGTGATCCCAATCCAGAGGTAGTCGTGGCCCATGCAATGGACCAGGTTGTGGTAAGCGCCATTCCCCGAAAACCAGTCCAGCAGTGGCCCCAGGGCCGTACCGGCTCCCTGAGCGTGATTGGCGTGTGGCGTATCCATGGCGTTAGAAGGACCGGTCCAGATCTGCCGTACCGTCCCGAGGCTACCGCCTTGCGCCCCGACCCGCAATGGAACTTTCGCCCGCGACCGTGCGGTGCAGACGCCACACCGACGGGGTAGACGACGGCGAGTTTCACGCGTTTCAGTATGTCCAGACGTACCCCCGCCCGCCGACCAACGTAGGGACAGCCGCTTGCCGGATTGAGCGCTGACAGTCCGACACCCCACGCTGCACAATCCCGCCATGGCAAGGCTTCGCGATGTTCCCAATGTCGTTCGCACCATGAGCTTTACGGGGCTCGCCCGAAAGCTGTGGACCGAGATCGAGCAGGACGCCATCTTCACCTGGGCGTCGTCGCTGGCGTATTCGTGGATCTTCGCGCTGTTCCCTTTCATGATCTTCCTCCTTTCCCTCGCCCCCTACATGCCAGGATCGGCCAAGCAGGACGCGCTCAAGGAGTTGGAGCCGGCGATCCGTCAGACCGTGAGCGGCGAGGTCGCCGACCAACTCGTCCGCAACGTCCACGACGTCATGCAGAACACCCAGGGCGGCCTGCTCAGCTTCGGGCTGCTGCTGGCCCTGTGGGGCGCCAGCGGCGGCATGACGATGACAATGACCGCCCTTGACAAGGCTTACGAGGTCGAAAGCGAGCGATCGTTCCTGAAGCACCGCCTGGTCGCGATCGGACTGACCATTGCCGTCATCGTTCTGGTCCTGATCGTCCTGGTCCTGCTTCCGGTCGGCGGCGCGGTCGTGCGGCACTTTAAAGACCAGGCGGTCCTCGGCGACGTCGCGGCGCTGGCGGTCAATATCTTCCGATACGTGCTGGCGATCCTCCTGCTGCTGGCCTGCGTTTCCCTCATCTATTACTTCGGGCCCAACATCAAACAGCGCTGGCACACCGTCACGCCGGGCGCGGTGCTGACGGTGGCGCTGTGGATCCTCATGGGGTTCGGCTTCGGCTTCTACGTCAGCAACTTCGGCAGCTTCAACAAGACCTACGGCACGCTGGGGGCGGCGATCATCCTGCTGCTCTTCTTCTACCTGTCGGCGGCGGTGCTGCTGATCGGCGCAGAGCTCAACAGCGTGCTCGACTTTGCCGTGCTGGGGGTGAAGCCCGGCACGCGTGACTTCACCGCCGCCAATGCCACCTCCGATGGCACCGCCGAACCACAGCGCAAAGACGCGATCACGCCGGCCCGGTCGTCGGAGGACAAGGCGCTTCGCCGGATCCAGGACGCCGCCGTCTCCGGCCTGCCCGCCGCCCCGATCCCCGTGGGCAAGGCGCAGGCGGGCTGGTGGAAATGGGCGGTCGCGGCGACGGCGATCGGCTGGATCGTCGGCGGCCGCAAACGCCGATTAACCTGACCGGGCCTCAGTTCGCCGAACGAACCCAGCGCGACATCGCCGAACGAACCCGAGATTAGACACGCCGGTGTCTGAGCGTACTCGCGAAGACCCGGATTCTGCGCGTGTGCAGGGGGCATCCGGGTCTTCGGCGTACCTCAGACCCGGCGTGGAATCCGCCGAACGAACCCAGCGCATCCCTCCTTTCACTTCTCCCTGCTGAACGAACCCGACGACGGGCCGCCGAACGAACCCGAGATCGCGACCTCTCCGCCGCCGCCGAACGAACCCAGCGCGGCTCGAGTGCGCCGCTCATGTGAAGCCCATTTCGGGTGGCATGGGCAAGCGTACTCGCTTGCCCGTGGCGATCGCCGTCCGATGTTCGACACGGGCAACGGAGTACCGTTGCCCATGCCACCCAAATCCAGGCCGCTGCCAAGATGTCGAGTTACACCTATTCTGCCGAACGAACCCGACGAGGCCCTGCCGCTTCGACGCAGTGAGCGCATGACAATCCCTTCCGGCGGCGATGGTGCCGCCATGAATCCCGGACCCGGGCTACCGCGCGGTGAACATACGACGCGTTCCGACGGCGCTTTACCTGATCGATAAATGTTAGTATATTGTACGGTTAATCCGACGCGAATCAAGCGGATTCCGGAGGTCACGACAGCTCAGCTTCTCCGAGCCATTGCCCGCCGTGCCCGCGTACCGCCGTCCGTTTTGTAAGCCGTCCTAATGTCCTCCATCGGCGTCCGTTAGAACGTTGCAAGCCGACCATCTGGTCGCGTGCCTGCTCACCCCTGACGGAGGATTTGTGCCCCGCTCGAACCGCCCCGCTCTCGTTGTCGCTGCTGTTTCTGCCTTCGCGTTACTTGCTGCGGCATCGGCAGTTACCAATCCGCTCCGTGCCGCCGAGACCACGCCCCGACCCGCCGCACCCGCACCCGGCGCGACCGCCCAGGCCACCCGACCGGCGGCACCTGCCGCCAACCCGCGCGAAGAATCGGGCAAGCACCCCGACGGCACGCTCGCGTTCCGCGTCCGCCTGAATGCCGCCGGCCAGCGGCATGGGGACTTCACCGCCTACTTCCCCGGCGGCAAGAAAGTGCAGGAAAAGAGTCGGTACGACGCCGGCAAGCTGCACGGGCTTCGCGCGACGTTCGACGAGACCGGCAAGCCGCTGACCGACGAGACCTGGTACGAAGGCCGGCTGGTGTTCCCCAAGTCGACGAAGCTCATTGAAGCGACGCGGGCCCAGATCCTCAAAGACACCGCCGACTACCTCAAGGCCCATCCCCCCGCGTTGCCCAAGGGCGGACCCTCGCTCCAATCGTATGGCGAAGCGCTGGTTCGCCTGCGCACCTACCGCTACCTGTGCGATATCGCGTGGGATGTCGGCTACGACGACAACTACATCGACCTCTGCCAGCACGGCGCGGAGCTGATGGCGATGCTCAACGAACTGACGCACACGCCAAAAAAGACCGATGGCGTCAGCGACGAGTTCTATGCCAAGGCAAAGCAAGGCTGCGGCTCCAGCAACATCTTCACCTCGTCGAACATCGTCGCGTCGGTCGATGCCTACATGGACGACAGCGACCGGAGCAACATCGACCGTCTCGGCCATCGCCGCTGGATATTGAACCCGCGGATGGCCAACACCGGCTTCGGTGCCGGGCCGGGCAAGTTTTCGGCGATGTACTCGTTCGACTCGAAGCGGGAGAACACGCCCGACTACGACTATGTCGCGTTCCCGCCGCGCGGGTATTTCCCGGCGAACATGTTCCGCGCGAGCCAGGCATGGCACATCAGCGTGAACCCGAAGCACCACACGGTCAGCACCGGCGCGAAGATGACGATCTACGCGGTCGATCAGAAGCTCAAGCGGTCTGCCGAGCCGCTGGAACTGAACTACCAGAACGTGAATCTCGACCCGTTCGGGATTTCCAACGCCATCATCGCCCGCCCCAAGACACTGCCCCTTCGCCCTGGCGCAATGTTCGAGGTGGTCGTGTCCGGACTGACGCCCAGGGGGGATCAGCCGAAGGAGATCAGCTACTTCGTGGCGTTTTATTGAGAGAAGTACGCAGTCGCCCGGAAAATGCAGGATTACCACGGAGGACACGGAGAACACGGAGAAATCACGGAGAGTTTGCCCGAGTGCGATCGGCGCGACGTGCAGGCCGAATGAGGCTCTGTGTGAAAAGTGGCACACCAAACAAGTTTTCAGACAAAGCCTAATCGCTCGGGTTGCTCATGGTTGCCTTCTCCGTCTTCGTCTCCGTGAACTCCGTGTCCTCCGAGGTGAATAAGTCCGGGTTGGGCGGCAAGCCGAGCAAGACAAGGCCGTCGGCTCTTTTGCTTTCTCTGCCTACTGCCTGCCGCGCAGGAATATTTGCCTCACTTCCGGGAACAAAGACTGCGACGCCAATGCGGCGTTTGACCTGCCGCGTGTCAGTGTGAACGCGGCTCCCACCCCGGCTCCCACCCACCGCCCGGGATCCAACCTGTGAGGCACCCATGCCCATCGAAACGCTCGAGGACCGCAAGCTCTTTGCCGTCGGCCCGACGGCCACCCTCGCTTCCGGCGTGCTGACGATCGAAGGCACTACCGGCGACGACTACGTCTTCATTGCCGAGTCTCGCGACGGCCAGACGCTGACCGTTTCGACCGGCGTGAAAGGCGATTCCGAGTCGCGTGCCAAGACGACCTTCAATGTCGCCGACGTGACCTCCATCGTCGTCAACGGCGGCGACGGCAACGACACCATCCGCACCGCCCGTAAAGTGAATCTGCCGATGGCGATCGCCGGCGGCGCGGGGAACGACAACCTTGCCGGCGGCACCGCCAACGACGCCATCGACGGCGGCGAGGGGGACGACCGCATCTTCGGCGGCAGCGGCGACGACACCCTCATCGGCGGCGCGGGCAAGGACAAGGTCTTCGGCGGAGACGGTGAAGACGACCTGGCCGGCGGCGACGACGCCGACCTGCTGGCCGGCGGTCGTGGCGATGACATGCTCATGGGCGACGCCGGCAACGACCGCCTGATTTCCATCGATCTCGACGGCACCGACACGGTGGACGGCGGCACCAACGACACCCCCACCACCGACGACCCCGGCGACTCGGCGATCGTCGACGACAACGACGATGTCACCAATGTCGAAGACACCGTCAACCCGACCACCGACACCACCGACGACGGAACCGATGATGGAACCTCCGACGGACCATGGGGCCACTTCCACGACTTCCTCGACGGAATCGCCGGCCACTTCTTCGGCCGCGGCGGATTCTTCCGAGGCGGACCGTTCGCCGGCCTGATCGAAGACGGCACCGCCCACGACGACGCCACGGACGACGGCACGACCGACGATGCGACAGTTGGCGAAGGCCATCCGCACGATGGCCACTGCGACGACACAACCGACGGTACGGACGACACGACCGACGATTCGACCGACACGACCGGCGACACCACCGGCGTTACGACCGGCGACTCGACCATCACTGCCGCGCTGCGCATGTTCCGCCATCGGTTCCGGTTCTGACGCCCGGCGTCCGCGCACGCCTAAAAGCAGCCTCCAACTCCCTCCCCGCCCCGGAAGTTCTTGCCCGACTTCCGGGGTTTTTTGTACCTGCGTGTGGCGGCGCAGGGTCCCCTCCCCCGGAGTACCGGAGGAGGGGACCAAGACGCAACTTCGACGCTTGAAAGGATGGTAACGCCGAGTCGTTTCGGCCGGTCACCAATACCGGTTCAGGATCTCCCCAATCCCAAACGATGCCAGGTTCGCCAGCGTGATGGCGACGAAGTCCACCAGTCGATTCGGCTCCACGTGTGAGGCCTTGAGATTTGCCGGAGCGTAGTCGACTACGCCAACATCGAAGTGCCTCTCGCCACGATCCGGAACTGCCATCGAATCCGGTGGGTGCTTGGAATGCGATCCATCGTTAGTCCAGCCGACTCGTTTTCGATGAAACGCCGCGGCGAACAAGGCACATTCGGCGACGGGCGCGAAGGTTTCGGCGATCAGCAAGTAGAGCCAGCGGTCCTCTGGCGCCGGGATCAGCACTGGAAGCACCAGGATCACAATCGGGTAGGTGCAAGCCGTCAGCCAGACCCCCGCGAGCAGCCGGCGTCCGACGGAATGACCGCGCGACAGGAGCAAAAGCAGGATCGGCGTTTCGATCGCGATCGTCGTCAGGTAACCGAGAGGAAGGAATTGCCAGAGGTCGGAGGAAAGTAGGCAGTAAGCAGTAAGCAGTACGCAGGGAAGGCAAGCCATCTGTTCTCTTTGTTTTTCTGCGTACTGCTTACTGCGTACTGCCTACTCTTCTTCAATGCATTCGCAAAAGAAACGGGAACTCGGCCAGCACGTGCGCGATCGCGATGGTGAAGTAGATGTCGCGGGTGAGCGCGTAGTCGCCGATGAAGCCGGCCCAGAGCGTGACGACGACCCCGCCGCCGCAGACCAGCAGTGCGACAACGGCGGTGCGCCAGCGCCAGCTTCGGCGGGCGAGGGGGACGCTGGTCAGTTGCCAGGGCGCAGTCTTCATCGCGATCAGTGGGATCGCGACGACCCATACGCCGTAGTGAACCATCTCCAGGAACGTGTGCGTGGCGACGAGCAGGTGCGGCGAGAGGTTGTGCAGGATGTCGGCGCCGGCGTGCTGGGTGATGCGCATCGTCAGCATGTCCTGCCCGGCGAGGGGCGCCGCGCCGGCCAACCGCCACCAGAGGAGGACCAGGCACACCGGCAAGGCCAGCAGGCAGACGTGGTACGCCCGCCGCCAGGAGGGCCGGCGGCGGACGATTTCGCGATCGAGGAAAACGAGCGCGATCAGCGGGTGCAGGTAGACCAGACCCAGTTCCCAAGCGACCGGAAAAATCCAGACGACCGCGACGACGGCCAATCCTGCCGGCAGCGCCCAGGACCAGTCCCGCCGGGGCGTCTGCCGGCCACGCATCCACGTGAGCGTGGCGACCCAGAGGACCAGGGCGCTGTTCCAGACGGACGACGCCAGGCTCCAGGTGCTGTACGCCCAGTTGGCCGATCGGCCGACCAGGGCCATCGCGATGAACCCGGCGGTCAGGACCAGCACGCCGCCGATCGCGAGTGTGAAGAACGGTTTGAGCGGCCCCCACCGCGCGGGCATCTTGGCCAGGAAGTAGCGGAGTTCGAGCCAGTTGTGCGGCCCGGCGAAGAGGAAGACGGTGACGATCGAGAACCCGATCGGCACAAACCCCGCCAGCACCGCCGCGAGGGTGACCACACCCAGGCACGCCAGCACGAACGCCAGCGGCGACCGAACGTCGCCCTGGCGGGCACCGTCGGCGGACGAGGACGATAGCAGGGATTGGGTGGGTAAAGCGGTCAAGACTGGGTAGGCTGAATCTGGGTGGAATGATTCCGGTAGGTACAACTGGGTGGCATGGGCAACGGTACTCCGTTGCCCGTGGGGATCGTTGGTTGGTGTTCGTCACGGGCAAGCGAGTACGCTTGCCCATGCCACCCAGAGCTACGCGCGTAACCTGTCACCTCACCCCGGTGGCGGCGGCGGAGTGAGGCCCGACGGCGCGGGCTTCTGTCCGGGTTCGACGTGCGGTGCGTTCAGTCCCGGCAACGGCTTGGGTGTCGGTGCCACGTGCTCTGGCGCGATCTGAAGGATGACCTCGTCGCCGGTATCTACCACGCTGATCGTCACCGGCACGCCGGCCGGCAGCACGACGGGGGGTTCCGGCGGCACCGGACGCGGACGCCTTGGCTGTCCCGGGATGGCGATGTCCGCCATTGCCGCCGCCGACACCAGCGCCAATCCGACGCCGCCGGCGACGAGCATCAGCGTGGACGACCGGCCGGGCGTGCCCGACCGGCGACGGATGAACTGCAGTCCCAGCAGCGCTACCGCGCCTGAGATTGCGATGCCGGCGATCGCTGTCCGTGCCGGCGACATCCCGGCGTCCGCCTTTTCTTCCTTCGCGCCCGGCAGGAGCTTCTTCGGGATGATCAGCTTGGCCCGTTCCAGCCCGGGGACCTGTTCGATCTTCATCGTCGGGCCTTCGGGGGGCTTGGGAAGTTCCGGAGGCGGCGGCGGCGGCGGTTCCGGCCGGCGCGCGCGGGCGCGTTGGCGAATGCCATCCCGCTCAGCAGCAGGACCGGTGCCATCATCCAGCAGAACTGCCGGGCAAGACCCATACGTGACTGGTTCATCTCGTGCTCCTTCTGAAGCGAAGTGTGGCAGCCCGGGGTCGGGCCGTTCGGCAAAACAATCTAATCTCGTTGACGCCGGTCGGCACGAAAAGTTTCGGCAATGTTCATGCGTCGACCGGCGTTGCTAAAAGTTTACCAGATCAGGGTGAACGCGAAGGCACTCCAAGGCGGCCTGGCCGAACCCGAAACGAAGAGAACACGAAGGCGCGAAGGCACGAAGAAAGCGCGAAGGTTGTCGAATCAGTGGACAGCCTAATGTTTTCGGGTTCGCCACGCAGAGCGATCTCAACGCCAAGAGCGCCAAGAAGCCAAGTATGCCAAGAGAATCTGCTTCCTGGCGTACTTGGCTTCTTGGCGCTCTTGGCGGGCAATCCAACGCACAGTGAGCGGAATACACCGTGGGATAGCCCAATCCACGGATTCGACAACCTTCGCGCTTTCTTCGTGCCTTCGCGCCTTCGTGTTCTCTTCATTCCGGGTGCCGCCAGGCCGTGTTGAGATCATTCGTGTTCATTCGTGGATCAAACCCTCTGGTACAATCCGACGTATGATCCGCATTCGTGAGATTGATGACCCCGACCTTCGCCGGCGGATTACCGAGGCGCTTGCCGAGAGGCGTGGCATGTCGGTGGCGGCGATTCCGGCCTGGTTTGAGCTCGACGACCTCGATTTTGTCGATCTCCTGAACGACCTGAAGGAGCGGGAGTCGCCTTCGGCCGACCTTGACGACCCCCGAATGTAGCCTTCCGGTTGCCCGGAAGGCCGAATTTCGGTACTTTGTCCCGTTTCCCCCGTGCGCCGGCGTTCCGGTCGCCTGTTTTTCGAGCCCGTAATGCCCAAGCCGTCCAAGTCCATCAAGTCTGTCGCGTTCGTCAGCCTCGGCTGCCCGAAGAACCTCGTGGACAGCGAGCGGATGCTCGGCCTGCTCGCGCAAGACGGTCTGGCGATTACCCCCGACGCCGACGACGCCGACGTCATCGTCATCAACACCTGCGGGTTCCTGGAGGCATCAAAGGACGAAAGCCTGAAGGAAATCCGCGACGCGATCGAGCTCAAGAAGGCTGGCAAGGTCAAGCGCGTGGTTGTGGCCGGTTGCCTGGTGCAGCGGCACAAGACCAAGCTGCTGAACGACGCCCCGGGCATCGACCGGCTGGTGGGCGTGTTCGATCGCGAACACATCGTCGAAGCCGTTCGCGGGAAGGAAAACCCCCGGCAGGAACACGGGCATTTTCTGGGCAAGTATCACGACTTATCGAAGGAACTGGCGGTCGCACAGGGTTTAGCCGCCACCGGGAAGGAAACCAAGACATCGCGCCTGCCGGTCTTCGAAGACGACCGCGCCCGCCTGCGGCTGACGCCCCGGCACTACGCATACCTGCGCATCAGCGAGGGGTGTAACCAAGGGTGCACGTTCTGCACGATCCCGAGCATTCGCGGGCCGATGCGCAGCAAGCCGGTCGAGCAGATCCTGCTGGAAGCAAAAGAACTCGCCGCCGACGGCGCGGTCGAGCTGAACTTGATCGGTCAGGATACGACCAGCTTCGGCACCGATATCGGCTACGGCCCTGGTCTGTCGGGGTTGCTTAAGGCGCTCGACAAAGGTTTGAAAGACGTGCACTGGCTGCGGCTGATGTACGCGTACCCGTCCTGCTTCACTGACGAGATGATCAAGACGATCGCCGACAGCGCTAAGCTGGTGAAGTACATCGACATGCCGCTGCAGCACATCAACGACGAGCTGCTGACCGTGATGCGCCGCCGGGTGACCAAGAAAGAGATCGTCACGCTGCTGGAGAAGCTGCGCAAGTGGGTGCCGGGGATCGCCATCCGCACCACGTTCATTGCCGGCTCGCCCGGCGAAACCGAGCAGCAGCACCAGGAGCTGGTGCAGTTCGTGAAGGACTTCGGGTTCGAGATGATGGGCGTGTTCCCCTATTCACCCGAGCCCGGCACGCCGATGGGCCGGCTGACGAACCAGTTGCCCGATGAAGTCCGCCAGCAGCGCGTCGAAGAACTGATGCTGGCGCAGCAGGAAGTCGCGTTCGCCCGGGCGAAGAAGACCGTGGGCAAGACGATCCAGGTGCTGGTCGATCGCCCCGCCGGCCGCGACGAAGAAGACGGCTACGTCGCCCGATCGCAGAGCCAGGCGCCGGACATCGACTCGGTCACTTTCGTGCATACGCACGGAAGCGAACTGTTTCCGGGCCAGATTCTGGATGTGAAGGTGACGGACTACCAGGCGTACGATCTGGTCGCGGAACTGCCGAAACAGCGATCGCGGTCGCTGTCGGTCGTGCGGTAGGTAAGAGGTGTCGGGGTGATGGGGTGCAACGGTAGGCTGGTCGCCGGCGGGCGGCCGATGCCGCCATGGTCTACCGAACCCAGGTCGATATCGAGCGTCGGCCCGCGACCACAGCATGGCGTCGGCGGTTCCGCGTCCGCCAAGGCGGACCCTACGGGTGCTCCCAGTCACCCCGGCACGTCACTTTTATTCCTTCGCGACAAAATCGACCACGAACACATCGGCCATGATCGGGCCGAGCACCTTGCCGAACGCCTTGTGATCCGGGTGCACCAGATAGGCGTCGCGGTCCTTGGCGGTGGCGAAGGTCAGCACAAAGACGTGCGTGAAGCCCTTGTCGTGCTTCTCGGGGCTGACGTTGGTGCCCCAGGTCAGGGTCTTGATCTCAGCGATCTTGCCCTTGAGGTCGCCGAACGCCTGCTCGACCGCCTTGATCTGCTCGGGGGTGGCGGATTCTTTGAACTTCAGCGAGACGACGTGGTACATGACGCCACCGTTCTCCTTGGCCGGCGCAGCGGCGGACGAGGTTGAGGCGACAACGCCGACCATCGCCAGGAACGCGAAGGCGGGCACGATAAGGGAGGTGAGGGTGGTTCGCATGCCAATTTTGTAGTCGATGGAATCGGGGGCGTCCATGCAGGATTGGTCAGGAAGTCAGCACCACGGAAGTTAACTCGATTACGACGTCGTCTGAGCAAAGGCCAAGGAACCACAGATGCACGCAGATCTGCACAGATAATCGAGACAGACAACCTCGTCGTTTGCTGCGGGATGTCTGTGTCAGTCCGTTTTGGTTCATGCATCTCCGACGCATTTCATCAGTGAAGATCTGTGTGCATCTGTGGTTCCCCGAAATTTTGCGCAGACTACGTCGTCGTCGGGTTGACCTCTATGTCTCCGTGCCTCAGTGGTCATTCTTCTGCGGCAGCACTTCAAATCCCGACGGAGGCGAGGGTTTGAACGCCGACTGCATCGACGGGCGTGTCCAGACCAGCAGAATCAGCGCCGGGGCGAAGGACTGAATGACGAACATCAGCAGCGGCCCGAGATAGCTCATCTTCTGGATCTGCTCGGCGTAGTCGGCGGGGACATTCTTCTGTTGTTCCGGCGTCAGGACGGCGATTGCGGACATGCGGATGTCGATCAACGGCTGGCGGAATGCGGTGAGCGACCCGGTCATCTTTAGCAGCGCGACAACCACGATGACGGCAGACACCGTCACCGCTGCCCGCCGACCCCAGCTCCAACGTCGGAACGCCGCATACGCCGTGACGAACAACGCCGCGGACGTTAGCAGGTCGAAGATCGCGCACGCGATCGTGAAGTTCAGCAGGCCGCGATCGAAAGGCAGGATCGCACCGGATTCGGTCTGGAATCCCCCAGCCTTGTAGGTGGCAAAGCTGAGCGACAGCGGCTGAATGCCGCACCCCAGCGTTCCGATCCCGCCGATCGCCATCGCGAGAAACGCGAGATAGGTGAGCCTGCGGGGCCTGCGGTTCGAATCATCGGGTGGCTGCAAAGGGAGTTCGGTCATGGACCGCTGGCATGTACCCGACGCGAATGCGAATCGCAAACTTCCGGACCGCATTGCCGCGGTCGCTTCGACCCGTACAATCCGCCCCCGATGATCCGCCATGTGCCCAATGCACTGACTGGTGGCCGGCTCGTGCTGGCCGCGGTCTTTTTTGTTCTCCTGTCGTTCTACCAGCACGACGGCCGGGGTGACCCGTGGCTGCTGAACACCGCGTTCATCATTTACGTCATCGCGTTGATCACCGATTTTCTGGACGGCTACCTCGCCCGGCGATGGAAGGTGGAGGGCGCGTTCGGCCGGGTCGTTGATCCCCTGGTGGACAAGGTGCTGGTGCTGGGGAGCTTCATCTTTTTCGCCGGGAAGAACTTCATCGTTGCCGAAACCGCCCGGGCGATGTCGCCGGGCTCACAGGACGTGGTCAAGACCGTTTCGGGTGTTGCCCCTGGTATTGTCGTACTGCTGCTCACGCGCGAACTGCTGGTTACCAGCCTGCGCGGTGTCGCAGAGAGTGGCGGGCAGGCGTTCGGGGCGGCGTTTATTGGCAAGTTCAAGATGGTTTTCCAATCGGGGACCATCCTGGTCATCCTCATTTACGTCAACTACATCGCCCATTCGACCACGCTCAGCCCCGACACCAAATGGGCCGCGGCGGTCGTCCGCGACATCTGCATCTGGGCCACCGTCGCGATCACCGTCTGGAGCGGACTGACGTACGTCGGCAAGGCGGTTTCGATGTATCGCCGGGGGAACACTTAGCGATGAGTTAGAAGTGCTGAGTACTGAGTGAACAATTCACCTACCGCCTTTGCTAAGTACTCAGCACTTTTCGCTCCGCACTCCTCATCGCGAGAGTTTGTCATCCTTTGGAGTACCTCAGGATGACAAACTGGCGCGGCAAAGTTCACGGTAGCTTTTGCCGATATTGCCGTTGTCCCGCATTCTCTTCCCGCCGCACCCCATGAATGACTACGCCATCTCCATCCTGCTTGGCATTGTCGAAGGACTGACAGAGTTCCTGCCGGTCAGTTCGACGGCGCACCTGCGCCTCTGCAAGGCGCCGCTGGGCCTCGATCTGCACGATCCGTACTGGAAGATGTACGACGTCGTGATCCAGTTCGGCGCGGTGCTGGCCGTCGTCGTTTACTTCCGTAAGCGGATTGCCGACTTCCTGCGCAGCTTCCCGCGCGGCCGCGACGGATCGACCAACCTCCTGACGCACCCGCTGTCGATGGTGCTGATCGCGTCCGTGGTCACGGCAATCCCCGCGTATTTGCTCGACAAGAAGATCGGTGAAAACCTTGAAAACCTCCGGGTGATCGGCGGTGCCCTGCTGGTCGGCGGCATCCTGATGTGGGTGATCGACCGCATGTTCACCAGGCCCGTCGTTAACCGCCTGGAAGACATCTCTTACCCGCAGGCGATCTTCATCGGGGCGGCGCAGATCCTGGCGGCGGCGTTTCCCGGCACCAGCCGGTCGATGTCCACGATCGCCGCAGGGCAGATCTCCCGCCTCAGCCGCCCGGCGGCGCTGGAGTTCAGCTTTTTCCTGTCCATCCCGATCATGTTCGCGGCTTTCGCCTACAAGCTCATCCAGGCGGTGCGCGGTAAGGGCTCGGGCGACCAGGTGCTGACGATGGACGCCCATCGCTGGGGCGTGCTGGCGGTCGGATTCGTTGTCTCGTTCTTTGTCGCCTGGGCGGTCATCGCATGGTTCATGGCCTGGGTGAAGCGGCGCGGATTCGTGCCATTCGCGATTTACCGAATCATCCTGGGGATTGTGGTGCTGGCAGTGGCGTGGAAGGGCGCGTAGAACATACGTCTCCATGACCGACCGTGAATCCACCCCCAAAAATCCTGCGTCCAAAGACAAGTCGCGATTTTCCTGGCGCTCGGCGCATCGCGACAAGGCTCACTCGGCTGCCCACGACGGCGACGAACCCGAACTCCCGCCCCAGCAGATTGACGAACACCCCCTGGTACCCCGGGGCCATGCCCTGCTCGTCACGGCCGACGCCGAACTGGCCAAACTCATCGACCGGCTGCGGCAGGCAGGCACCTTCGCCTACGACAGCGAGTTCATCGGCGAACTGTCGTACCACCCCAAGCTCTGCCTGATCCAGGTCGCGTCGGCACACGAAGTCGCGCTGATCGACCCGATCGCCGACATCGACCTCATGCCGTTCTGGGAATTGCTGGCCGACCCCGCCGTCGAGAAGATCGTTCATGCCGGCCAGCAGGATGTCGAGCCGGTGGTGCGGCACCTGGGCCGGGGCCCGGCGAACGTGTTCGACACGCAGATCGCCGCCGGCATGTGCTCGTTTCCGTACCCGGTGTCGCTCGGCAAGCTGACGTTGGAATTGACCGGCGTGCGGCTCGGCAAGGGGCTGACCTTCTCCCACTGGGACCAGCGCCCGCTGAGCAAACAGCAACTGCGCTATGCCGCCGACGACGTACGCTACCTGCCGAGACTGCACGACGAGCTCAAGAGCCGTCTGGATGCGCGTGGATTTCTGCCCTGGGTGCGGCAGGAGTGCGACGCGATGTGCGAGCCGTCGCAGTACCGCTTCGACCCGCAAACGCAGTGGCTGCGCATCAAGGGGGCGGGATCGCTCGACGCCAGGCACGCCGGCGTGCTCCGCCAACTGGTGATCTGGCGGAACGCATCGGCGAAGGAAACGGATGTCCCGCCTCGGGCGTTTCTGAAGGACGAAGTGCTCGTGGACATGGCCCGAACGCCGATCCGTTCGGTGGATAAGCTGCAGCGCGTCAAAGGATTGCCCCGGCCGGTGGAGATCGAGTTCGGCCAGGCGATCGTAGACGCCACCACCCGCGGCCTGGCCGACCCCGTGACCAACCTGGAAGAAAGCGCCAACCAGGAGCCGACCCCCAGCGAGAAGTTTCAGACCGACGCCCTGCTGTCGGCGGCGCAGTTGATCTGCTTTTCAAAAGGGATCGACCCGTCACTGGTGGGCAGCCGGGCCGACTTCACCGAATTGTATTACGCCCTGCGTGACAGCGCCGAAGTCGGCGAACTTCACGTGATGACCGGCTGGCGGAAGGAAGCCGCCGGCGACGAAGTTGCGGCGCTGTTCGCGGGGACGAAGGGCTTCGCGTTCAAGTGGAAAGACGGGTTGGCGCGGTAGATTTTACGATTTGACCGGTCGTCGACGTGCATCCTTGCGAGTGACTTTTTAGCGTCATCCCCAAAGGGGTGAGCTCGGCGCGGATTGCACCCTGAGCGCAGAGAACCGGACTGCGCTTGGTTTTTCGCGATGAAGATCAGTGGTTCATCCACGACCCTCACGCGACACCCACCCCTTCGGGGATGGCGCTAAAAGGTGATGCGGTGCATCGGCGCTGTCCGAAACCTCACCCGTTCAATGCACGTAGTTCGTCGATCCCGGCCCGATCGCCCAGGATGCGCAGCGAATATTCGTAGGTTTTCGACTCCCCCACTTCGAGCATGTCCATCACGCCTTCGGCGCGATCTTTCGCACGCCCTTCCACGCTGCCGTTGCTGGGTTCTAGTGCCGTTACGTACTCGCCCGGTCCCCAATGCTGCCAGTTGACGCATCGGCCGAACTGCTTCGTGTTGTAGTCGATCGCGATACCGACGCCGACCTTTCGATTCACCAGACCGACGGTGGTGGAGCCGTCGCGGGAGGCCTTGGGATACAGGTAGGCGACAGCTTCGGTGGAGCCGCGATGTGCTTCGAGCGGGTTCGGGACCTTCTTGTAGTCGCCGCCGGGCTTGAAGCGGGCCTGGGCGACGGGGTTGCCCAGCGGGACGACCTTCGCGTCGTAGCAGAACTCGGCGCCGCCATCGACCAGCGGATACCCGAGGTTGATGTGCAGCAGCCAGGCGTGGGGAACGGGCTGGTTGCCGGCGTTATAAAACACGTCGGTGAAGTGGATCGCGTTTTGGCCGAGCGTCGAGCGGATGGTCCGCCGCAGGGTCAGATTCGGCCCGAACAGCCGGCCGTAGCGGAACACGCCGACGACCGACATCTCATTCCTCCCGGCGTGCGGGTCGGGCTGGACGACCGATTCGATCTCGGCCGGCGTATTGGAATGAGGCCCGTGAAGTGGCAGGTCTTCGCCGGCGTCGGTGCTCGGTGCACCGATGTTGAACGGCCCGCAACTGGTCAGCAATCCGCCGGGAAAAGTCTTGAGCCAGTCGATACCGCGTTCGAGCCCCTGGGCCGGCGGTGTGACGCCTTTGTGCGTCAGGAAGGCGAGCGAATGCTGGTTGAAGAAGGCTTGGTCGATATCAAGCCCGCGGTCAACAAGCAGGCGATAGCGGAGGCCGCCGCCGGTGTTAACCAGCAGCGCCCGCCCGCCGCGGGCGGCTCCGTTGTCGAAGCTGTAGGCCTCGATCCCGCCGACCTGGGCGGGGTGGACGAACTTGGTGGTGTCGAAAGGCTGGGCTGACGCGATGACTTTCTTGGGCAAGGAATCCTTCTCCGGTTGCGGGTTGGCAAGGAGAATACCGGTGTCGCCCGAGGGTGCAATACACTGCAACACACTTGGCGCGGCAGAAGATTCACCACGGAGTTGATCATGACACCGTGATCTCACACCAAGGGGATGAAACCGCAGATTGCGCAGATCTCGCAGATTGTCTTCTCTGAAATCTGCGCAATCTGCGGAATCTGCGGTTCCTAAATGCATTTTCGGAGCAGGCACGGAGGCGCGGAGGGGTTCGAACCGACCGAGGATGTTCTCGAGCTCAGTGGGCTGGTTTTCAAGCGAGTCGATTGTCATTGCGTTCGCCCTGATCAGTGTCATCACGAGTGATGCGCATAGACCTCAAGCGACCCTCCGTGTCTGCGAGCCTCCGTGGTGCTCGTCTGGCATGGGCAAGCGTCCGACATTGACAGCACTACCGGCGACGCCATCATGGGGCTAGGGAGTTCGGGGATTTGCCAGGGAACTCGCCTGAGGAAGGGACCGATGTCATCCAATGCATCCGATGTCTGGTATTACGCCGCTAACGGGCAGCAGGTGGGGCCGGTGACGTCGTCGGTCCTGCGGCAGATGCTCGCTGCCGGACACTTGACGCTCGACGATCAGGTCTGGCGGGAAGGCTTTCCCGACTGGCAGGCAATCTCGACCCTGCCGGAGTTTGCATCACCGGTGCCGCCCGTTCCCCAGGGGTACGAGGTGCCGGCCGGGGCTTCTCAGCCCCAGTATCCGACGGCCAACGTGCTGGAGTACCAACAACCCTATCAGCCGCAGGTGTCGTATGATCCGACATCGCATTATTCGAACAAGTTCATCCGCAACCGCTACAGCGACGCGGCCAACACGGCGATGGTGCTGTCGATCATCGGGATTTTCTGCTTCCGCATCGTCCTCGGGCCGGTTTCGCTGGTCATGGGGATCTGGTCGCTGGTCGGCCTGTGCAGGCTCGGCATTCAGAAAGGCCGGGGGATGGCGATTGCGGCGATTGCCATCGGAGGCTTGTCGACGGTTCTTGTGATCCTTGCATTCGCCGCGATTGCCGTGATGTGAGTGGAGATCGCGTTTCAGTCGGTTCGCGTTGACGATTCTTTGGAGCACCATCCGTATGCCCGTTTACGAGCATACGGGGCGGTGTATTGGTAGTATCGAGCGGCTTATTCCGCTCGGCTTTCGATGGAAACAACTGCGCTCTCGACGGAGGGACAATGGGAGCAGACGCCTTCTATGTTTACTACGGGGTAAGGTATGAAGTGGCCTCGGACGAGGAGGCGGAACGCTTGGAAATGAGGCAGGACGCGCGAGTTGCTGCCGCACGCAAGGTGAAGCTGAAGTTCGCGTTCGGTCGCCTCACGGACGGCGAACCCTACTTCCTTTTGATCGGGCACGAGATTGGCCGATTCGGCGCCCAAGATGCGAGCGAGGCGGTTCTGAGTGACGATCAATTGCGTGGCATCTTTGAGGAGACGAAGCGAAAGTTAGCCGACGCTGGCTTTCGGGATGTGCCGCGACTTGTCTTTCAACTCTGCGGTCAATACTGAGACCAAAGAACGAGGAGTAGAAGTGCCCGTTTACGAATACACCTGCGAAAAATGTAACAATCGGTTCGACGAACTCGTGAGATCGATGGCGACCGAGGCCAAGCCGGCCTGCCCGGCTTGCGGGTCGCCGAAGACGAATAAGGTGCTCAGCGTCTTCGCCGTCGGCGGTGAAGGGGCGGCCAAGTCGTCGTCCGGCGGCGGCGATGACCCCATGTGCGGCCGCTGCGGCGGAGCACCGGGGTCGTGTCAGATGTGAGGAGAAGTAAGCAGTACGCAGTAGGCAGTAGGCAGTAGGCAGAAAAGAGAAAGACCCAGTCCCTGGCCGGTTTCGTCGTCTCTTCACTGCCTACTGCCTACTGAAATAAAGAAAGGGCGGACACTTCTCAGTGCCGCCCTTTCGGGGATTACGCTGCTCTCGCGGGGGCGTACCCCTGTATCACCAGGGTGTGCCGGCCTTGGGTGGCGGCGACGTGTCGCCGGTATCCTCGATCGGGCACTACCCGGGTTGTGATTCTTCAGCCGGCCCGTCCTGCGGCCGCCATAACGCCGGGATCAACCCAGCAGCGACAGCACGTTCTGCGGGCTGGCGTTCGCCTGGGCGAGTACCGATGTGTTGGCCTGCACAAGGATCTGCGCCCGCGTCAGCGACGCGGTTTCGGCGGCGAAGTCGGCGTCACGGATCTGGCTCTGGGCGGCGGTCACGTTTTCCAACGCCACGTTCAGGCTGTTCACGTTCGTTTCGACGACGTTCTTCTGGAACGCGCCCAGCCGGCCGCGAATCTCGGCGACCTGCTTGATCGACGCGTCCAGAATCTTCTGTGCCTGGATCGTGTTCCCGCCGACCAGCGAATTGGCACCGTCGCTCGCCAGGCTGGACAGGTAACCGACCGTCGCGTTGCCGAGCTTGGTCGTCGCAACGGAGCTGATGCCGATGTTGACCTGGCCCTGGCGTTCGACACGCTCGCCGAGCTGGAACTTTGCCCCGCCGCCGGTGATGTTGAAGCTCGTGATGCCCGTCGCGGTGTTCTGGGCGAACGCCGCGTCGAGGTCAAGCGTGATGTCCAGGTCGCCGGTGCGGACCGTGGCGACCTTGCCCTCGACGCTGGCGGCCGAGCCGTTGATGGTGACGGCGGCGTCGGCACCGAAGTCCTTGCCGGTCGTGAAGGTACCGGTGATGGTCTTGACCGATACGAACTGCGTGCTGCCGTACGCGGTGGAGTAGATCTCCAGGTCGCCGGCGACGACCGACGCCGACACGCCGGTCGATTCCTTGAGCTGGTTGATCGCAAACGAGATGGCGCTGTTCTGTGCGCTGGCGGCGAAGCTGAGCTGCTCGGTGCCGATGTTGCCGGCGATCTCGATCGTGGTCGGTGAGCCGCCAATGCCCGATGCGGTGTAGGTGATCTTGCCGAGCTGGGCGCTGGCAGTCACCTGCACGGCAACGGTGATCGCTCCGTTGTCGGGGATCTTGGCCGCGTTGACGGTGGCGATGTCGATGTCAGCCGACACCACGCCGCTGAGCGTGTAATCGAGCCCGCCGTTCAGCAGCTTCACGCCGTTGAACTGCGTGGTGTTGCTGATGCGGTTGACGCTGTTGAGGATGGCATCGACCTGTAGCTGGTTGGCGGCGATTTCCTGCGGCGAAAGCGCCCCGCTGTTGGCGGCCTGGTTGGTCAGGCTCTGGACTTCCAGCAGCAGGCTGGAGACCTCGCTCAGGCTGCCTTCGGCGGTGTTGATGACGTTGTTGGCACGCTGGCTGTTGTCGACGGCCTGCGTGATGCCGGCGATTTCGCTGCGGAGCGTTTCGCTGGCGATCAGGCCTGCCGGGGCGTCCTTGCCCGCGTTGATCTTCAAGCCGGTGCTCAAACGCTGCAGCCGCGTCGAGAGGTCGGCCTGGTTGTAGTTCAGGCGGTGCTGGGCCTGAAGCGCGCCAATGTTCGTATTAATCCGGCTCAAGAGATCCTCCGTGACACAAATGCGGCGATTGTAGCAATCGCCATGGAATCGGACCGGCCGGTATCCTTACCGGCAGGCCCCTGGGGCGACAGAACACGATGGACAGCGTCGACGTGTCGAAGGTGGATTCGGAAGTGACGCGAAAAATGAACCGGGAGAGCCGGTGCCGGGTGGCGACCGGGCAACGGCTGGTCATTGTCGCGCTACAGGGGGATGCTCCTGGCGGGGCAAACCTCCTTGTCGTGGTCCTGGCTGTCACGCGGTCCGTGGGCCGCGGACGATCAGGACGCCGAATCCGTTCGGCTCGCCCGAGTCGCTGTCCGGTTGATTCCCGTCCAACGCCGCTCGTGCGTTCGTCAAGAGTGTTTTCGGACGGAAACCCGCGCAAACTTGAGCACGTCCGAGAGCAAGTTCTGCGCCGCCCCAGTGGCCGATAATAACGGTTCCGGGGCGATTCGGCGGGGGTCGGAGGTCGTTTCGGGCGGCAGGGCGCAGGATTTGCGCATCATCGCGGTCGGTGTGTTTTCGCGGAAATGCGAACGCCGAACGTCGAACTTCCAACGCCGAACGTCGAATCACGGGGAGACAATGGCGCCCGGATTCGACGTTCGACGTTCGGTGTTCGGTGTTCCCCCCGCTCCTTCAACCCCCGCCGCTGCCCACCATGTCCGCCTGCGGTTCGGTCATCCGCCGGGCGTCCAGCACCTTGTTCAGTTCCGCGTCGCTCATCAGCTTCCGCTCTGCCGCGACCTGGCGGACCGTCTTGCCGGTCTTGTGGCTTTCCTTGGCGATGTCGGCGGCCTTGTCATAGCCGATGACCGGGGCCAGGCTCGTGCACATCGCCAGGCTCTGCTCGACGAGGCCTTCGCAGCGGGCCTTGTCGGCTTCGATGCCGGCGGCACAGCGGTCGGCAAAGACTCGAGCGGCCTTGGCAAGCAGATCGATCGACTGCAGCAGGTTGTACGCCATCACCGGCATCATCACGTTCAGCTCGAAGGTGCTGCCGAGCCCGGAGCCGGCGAACGCGATCGTGGTGTCGTTGCCGACGACCTGCGCCGCGACCATCAGCGCCATCTCGCTCATGACGGGGTTCACCTTGCCCGGCATGATGCTGCTGCCCGGCTGCGTGCTGGGGATGTTGATCTCGCCGATACCACATCGGGGACCGCTCGACAGCCAGCGGATGTCGTTGGCAATTTTGCTCAGGCTGATCGCGATGGTCTTGAGCTGTCCCGAAGCCTCGACGACGCCGTCTTTCGAGGCCTGGGCTTCAAAGTGGTTTGCCGCTTCGACGAAGTCGATGCCGCTCTTGCGGGCGATGACGGCGATCGCCTGTTTGGCGAAGTCGGGGTGCGAATTGATGCCCGTGCCGACGGCCGTCCCGCCCAGCGGCAATTCGCGCAGCGCGTTGATCGCCTTGTGGGCCCGCATGACGCCAAGCTTTGCCTGCGCGGCGTAGCCGGAGATCTCCTGACCCAGGCGGATGGGGGTGGCGTCCTGAAGGTGCGTTCGGCCGATCTTTACAACGTCGTCGTACTGCTTGGCCTTGGCCTCCAGCACCTTCTGAAGGTGTTCCAGCGCCGGCACGAGCGATTCGTTGATCGCGACGGCGGCCGACACGTGGATCGCCGTCGGGATGCTGTCGTTGGAGCTTTGCTCCATGTTCACATGGTCGTTGGGGTGGACGGGGTCCTTCCCGCCGCGTTTGCCGGTGGCGATTTCATTGGCGCGGCTGGCGATCACCTCGTTGGTGTTCATGTTCGTCGAGGTGCCGCTGCCGGTCTGGAAGATATCCACGACGAACTGCGCGTCGAGCTTGCCGGCGATCACCTCGTCGGCGGCCTGCTGGATCAGGGTCTTCCGCTTGTCATCGAGAAACCCGAGCTTGTGATTCACTTCGGCGCAGGACCATTTGATCAGGCCCATCGCGGCGATGAACCGGCGGCTGAAGCGCAGGTCGGAGATCGGAAAGTTCTCGACCGCCCGGCCGGTCTGGGCGCCGTAGTAGGCGTCGGCGGGAATCTGCATCTCGCCCATCGAGTCTTTTTCGGTGCGGAATTGGGGTGCGGACATGAGGCTCCTCAGGTGTTAGTCCGGCGGAAGACGCCGGGGTGGACATTATGAATGCGGGCGGGCGTGGGGCAAGACACGAAGCGTGCCAACGCCCACGGACAGCCGTCCGTGGGCGTTTGGACCTGCTGCTGCGGTCCGATTGCTTGACGTCCTACGGCGAAACGGGCACTCTCGACGACATGCCCGCTCGCCAGTTCACACTCCTCGCGTTGTTCTTTGCCTTATTGACGCCGCTACCGGTGCCAGAAGTTCGCGCCGAATCGCCTGCCACGAAGCCGGCGACGCAACCGGCAACCGAGGCGCGCCCCGCGGATGCCAAGCCGCCTGAGGAAAAGCGGACGGATGGGAAATCCGACAAGAACCTGTCGGTTACCGAAGGTCAGATCACCATCGCCGGCAAGCCGGTCAAGTACACCGCGACCGCCGGCACCTATCCGCTCAAGGAAGACGGCGGCAAGACCAAGGCGGATCTGTTTTTCATCGCGTACGAGAAGCACCCCCGCCCCGCCACCGCAGACGAAGCCGCCAAGCGGCCGATTACGTTTGTATTCAATGGTGGGCCCGGAGCGGCGTCGGTCTGGCTGCACCTGGGCACCGCCGGGCCGGTGCGGGTGAAACTGTCGGACAAGGGCGAAGCGCTGCCGCCGCCTTACAAGACCGTAGAGAACGAGTTCTCCTGGCTCGCCGCGACCGACATGGTGTTTATCGATCCCGTCGGCACCGGCTACAGCCGGGCGGCGGCGGGCGAGGACGGCAAGCAGTTCTACGGCGTGGAGGAAGACCTGCGATGGGTCGCGGAGTTCATCCGGCTCTACACCACCCGCAATCTCCGCTGGCCGAGCCCCAAGTTCCTCGCCGGGGAGAGCTACGGCACCACCCGCGCCGCCGGCCTGAGCAACCACCTGCTGCAGCGCCAGGGTATTGCCCTCAACGGCGTGATCCTGATCTCGACGGTGCTCAACTTCCAGACACTCTCGTTCGGCAACGGCAACGACCTGCCGTACATGCTCTTCCTGCCGACCTATACAGCGACCGCCCACTACCATGGCAAGCTGCCGGAGGATCTGCAGAAGGATTTGAAGGCGGCGTTGAAGGAGTCGGAGGCGTTCGCGGTCGGGCCTTATGCGAGCATCCTGGCGCGAGGGGCCTCGGCGACTGCCGACGAGCGCACCGAAGCGGTGAAGAAGCTCGCCCGTCTCACCGGATTGTCGGAAAGTGTCGTTCGCAAGGCAGACCTGCGCATCGACTCGGATCTGTTCCGCAAGTCACTGCTGCTGGACGAGCAGAAGGTCGTCGGGCGGTTTGATTCCCGCCTGACGGGGTACGATCCTGACTCCCTCGAACGCGGTTCCGATCACGACCCGAGCTTCAACCAGTTTTTCGCGGCGTACGCCGGGGCTTTTAACGACTACGCCCGACGGACGCTCAAGTACGAGTCCGATCTGCAGTACGACGTGCTGACCGGTCGCGTGCAGCCCTGGAACTTCGGCCGGGCCGGCAACGGCTACCTGAATGTCGCGGACGATCTGGAACGGGCGATGCGGCTGAGCCCCCACACAAAGTTGATGGTCGCCAGCGGTCATTACGACCTGGCGACGCCTTACCTGGGCGCGGCCTACACACTACGGCAGATGAAGCTGAGCGAGTCGCTGCGAAAGAACATCACCGAGACGTTCTACCCCGGTGGACACATGCTGTATCACGAGGCGAGCGGCTTGAAGCAGTTGCAGGCGGACGTGACGAAGTTCATCGAAGCGGCGACCGGCACCGGTGCGACGCACGAATAGTGCGACGTTCCACCCGGCACGCGAGATGTCGGCTACCGTTGGAACGCCGAGTGTCGCCGAGCGCGTGAGATCGAGGGAAACGCGCCGCGGTTGAGCTTCTTTTTTCGCGCGAATGCGGCCATCAGGAGTCCGACACCGCCTGCCCAGACGGCCGGTGGAAGCGGGATCGCCGTCGGGGGGTGAACGACACCGCCGCCGCCCCCATTGTTACCCCCGCCGCCGCCACCACCAGGTGTGCCTCCGTTGTCACCGCCCCCATTGCCTCCACCGCCGTTGCCACCGCCGCCCGGCTGATCGGTCCCGCCGCCGTTGGTGCCATCGCCGGGGATGGTGTTGACGTTCATGACCGTCAACGTGGAAAAATCGATGCTGATGGCGTTGCCCGGATATCCGGGTCCGCGTCGGAAGGCTTTGACGAGGATTTCCACTTCGCCGTCTTCCAGCAGCGCCGCCGGCACCGGCACCGACACCACGCTGGCCGACGACCGGAAAAGGGGTGACGACACGCCTGCGAAGGGGGCGTTGGGTTGTTCGATGCCGTCGAGGAACAGTTTGACGGTGGGTTTGGAGTCCGGAGGGGAATCCAGGCCAATCAGGCCCAACGTCAGGCTGCCGTCGCCGGTGGTTTCCTTGGGGAGCTGGTAGGTGAATCGGATGCGGCCGAAGGCGGATCGGCGGTCGTCGCCGAAGACCGAGCCGTCGAAAGGAGCCGCTTCATTGGCGCCGGCCAGTACGGCGTCGGTGACCAGTATCGGGCCTGCGCCGGACGCGAAGTCCTGCTCCCCCTGCCGGTAGGTGACGATGCCGGCCCAGGCGGGCGCGGCCAGCATTGCCGTCGCAAGGCAGCCGGCGATCGATCGAATGGCGAGGTGGGTTTTACGAAACGGTCGCATGCGTCGGGCTCCGATGTCCATCGCGGCGTGACGCCAGCGGTTCCCCCGGAACCGGTGCGGCTGACAAGCCGCGTTGCATCACGCCACTGTTATCGGAGCGGACCATGCAAAAAGACCGCCGGCGAACGTTATCGGACTTCCGAACCCGCAGGTGCCGATAATGTCGCCGTTCTCTGCCCTGAATCAGGGTGATCAGGGCGATTCCTACTGCTTCATCGACATCGCCTTCTTCTTGATCGCCTCCCCTTCGGCGATCTTGGCGTCCCCCTGGCGGGCCAGTTCTGCCCCGTCTTTGCCTTCGGCTTGCAGTTTCTTGGCCTGATCCTTGAGGTCTTCGCCTTCGTTGATGAGCTTGTCGCCGCTGTTGAGCATCTCAAGCTTGCCCGGCGGAAGCATCTCTTCCTTGGCCGTTGTGTTGCCGGATTGGCATCCGATCACCGAGACGGCGATCATCGCGGCCAGCGCGGTTCGGCTGAGAGAAGCAAGACAACGACCGAAACGGGACATAGCAGGCTCCTTGCGAGGACAGGATTCGACGGGCGTTTGCCGCCCGGGCCGAAGGTTCTAGCACACGTTTGGTGGGAGTGGAAGCAAAACCGTGCCCACACTGTTGAGTGGCACCCGATGCCGCGTTACCCGGACGGCGAGCCTGTCTTATTGAGAAAGTCTTCGATCATCCAGGGGGCACCCGTGTAGCATTCCCCTACCTTTCGGAGGATTCTCGTGAATATGCTCAAACGCGTTCATTGGCTTGCGCTACTCGTTCTGCTCGGGTCGTCGTCGGTCGGTTTCGCTCAAACACTCACCGCGACCCCAGTAAAGCCGTCTGGCGTCTATGCGCCGGGTGAGGCGATCGAGTGGCGCGTCGAAGCCAAAGGCAATGCGGCGACGACCGCGCCCGCAACCGTCAACTACCACATCAAGAAGGGCGGACTGACCGTCATCAAGCAGGGCAAGCTGGAGTTGAAGGAAGGCGTCGCAACGCTGTCGGCGACGCTCGACGAGCCGGGAAACCTGCTAGTCGAGTTCACGCTGCCCGGCGTCATGGGGCCCGACAAGAAGCCGATCCGGGCGCTTGCCGGTGCCATTGTCGCGCCCGACAAAATCCAGCCTTCGGCCCCGACGCCGGAGGATTTCGACAGCTTCTGGGCGGGTCAAATCAAGGCGATGTCGGCGATCCCGGCGAACCCGAAACTGGAGGCTGCCGCCGCCAAGGCGACGAAAGATGGCCGACCGCCGTTCGAGTACTTCAAGCTGACGATGGACAGCATCAACGGCACGCATCTGTACGGGCAGCTTGCCCGGCCGAAGAAGGCGGGCAGGTTTCCCGCGCTGCTGCTGGTGCAGTACGCCGGCGTATACGGACTGCCGAGTTCAAACGTGGTCCGCCGGGCGGAAGATGGCTGGCTTTGCCTGAACATCATGGCTCACGACCTGCCCTTTGATAAAGACGAGGCGTTCTACAAGGAACAGTCGAACGGTCCGCTGAAAGACTACGTCCGCATCGGCAATGAAGACCGGCTGACGAGCTACTTCCTGCGGATGTACCTCAACTGCTATCGCGCCGCCGAATACCTGGCCGCCCGCGAAGACTGGGACGGCAAGACGCTGGTCGTCATGGGCACCAGCCAGGGCGGCGGGCAGTCGTTCGCCGCCGCCGGCCTGCACCCGAAGGTGACGGCGATGCTCGCCAACGTCCCCGCCGGCTGCGACCTGACCGGCGACCAGGCCGGCCGTGCCCCCGGCTGGCCGAACTGGCCGGGGCAGTCCTGGGGCCGCGACAAGGCGAAGGTCGTCGCGGCGAGCCGATACTTCTGTGCGACGAACTTCGCCAGGAACATCAAGTGCCCGGTGATGGTGTCGGCCGGCCTGATCGACGAAACCTGCCCGCCGGCCGGAATCGCAGCCAGTGTGAACGCGACACAGGGAAAGAAGGAGCTGATCGTGCTGCCGCTTTCGAACCACCATGGGACGGGGAACGCGCAGGCGGCCTTCTACGTTAAGAGCGAGAAGTGGTTGTGGGAGCTGCTGAACGGGAAGTGATTCTGGTTGATCTCGAAGTCGCCGACCTCAAGACGTAGGGTCCGCCTTGGCGGACCGTTTGTGTTCGCGTCCGCCAAGGCGGACCCTACAGAAGCAGTTGCCTCAACGACAAGAGCCCTGCGACATCGTCGCAGGGCTCTTGTCACGTCATAGTCGGTGTTGCCGCATCACTTGCCCATCAAGTTCTTCACAATGAAGAGCTCCAGCCCCTCGTAATCCCGTGCATCGACATACCCCTGCCACGTCTTGCGGTCGATCGAGTGCACCAGGTCGACCAGCATCAGGAAGATCTCCTTCGAGTGCTTCAGGTGCAGGTGGGCCTTGTCGAACGGCTGGGTGCGCATCGCCTTGACGTCCAGGCCGACGACTTCGCCTTGCTTGCCGTAGCCGTGCCTTACGAGCGTATCGACCTGGTTGAAGGCGCGACGCAGATCGACGCTGCCGAAGGTCTTGTCCTGGTCGTACTTCAGGCCGTTCTGGTCGTTCAGGTGAACGCCCCAGAGCTTCTGGTGGAACAGGGCGTACGCGAACTCGTCACTCGGATCCATGCCGGCCAGGATCGCGTGGGCGCTTTCGATCAGCACGCCTACGCGGCTGGGATCACGCGTCTTGTACGCCAGTGCCAGGAAGTGGCCCGTCGTCGGCAGGTACATCAGGTCCATCGGCTCATTCGGCTTCATCTCGCCGAGGATGCGGATCTTCTTGTCGTAATCGAGCATTGCGTCAACGAACTCCAGCATTCGGCTGAAGCTGGTGACGGCGTCTTTGCTTTCGCGGATGTAGGTGCCTTCGCGCGCCGGCCACCAGACGAATCGCTCGCTGCCGAGGATGCGGCCGACGTCGATCGACCGGCGACCGCGTTCCAAGGCCCATTTGCGGTCGGCGGCGCTGTTGCTTGTGACCGGGCCGTCCACGCCATGGGCGTCTTCCCAGTGCCGTGGGGCGAAGATCTCGGCCTTGAGGCCATGGTCGTCCAGAAGCTTCTTGATCTCCTTGGCCTTGGCCTCGCGCTGGCTGGGGGTGAAGCTGTCGGGCACGGCGTCGTCATCGTGGAACTGGACGTACTCAAAGCCGAGGTCTTTGAATATCTTCAGCTTCGCCGCGAAGTCGCGGTCGTCGCGAACCGTCGGGCCGAAGGGATCTGCGCCGGTGTGCAGGTTCCAGGGGCCGGCGGAAAACTTGAAGTCGCTCTTGGTGCTCCAGGTCGCGGACATGATGCGGTTCCTCCTCGCGGGTTTTCGATCGAAGGCACGGAGGTTACGACGGGCCAGTGGGGAGTCAAGCGACGCCGAGCCATCCGCGTTCCCCGCCGGCGACTTGTCGCTACAATCACCCTCAGGAGCGACCGCCCGTCATGGACCCTTCCGATCAACCCGATCCCCCGCCTGCCGAGGCGACCGCCCCGCCCGCCGCAGAGCTCACCGATCGCCTGGACCACGTCGTGGACGACACCGGCGGGCGGGAAGACGCCGTCGAGTGGACCATGCGAGAACTGGTCGCCGGTCGGACGTTCGACGACGTGGCGGCGGATCTTTTGTCGCAGGGGTGGGACGCCGAGTCGGCCGAATCCATTGTCGAAGAAGCCCGTGAATCCACCCGGCGAGAGCGCGGCGTGCGGACCCGCGAAGACGTCGTCATCGGCGTGTCGCGCAAGTTCGGCAAGACCATGCGACGGGTGCGATGGCTCATCATTATCGGCGTGATCATCGTCGCGATCGCGATCTCGATGATGCTCAAAGGCGGGGAGTAAACGAAAGCTATTTCAGGGCCTGTTCTTGGGTGGGCAGTACTGCCTTGCACCTGGGGACGCGGCCGTCGGCACCTTGATTCACTTCACCGGCTGAGTCGCCGGTTTGCCGGTCAATTTCTCGCGCAGGTCCCTGGCGGCCGAGAATCGATCTCCGGTGGTGCCCTTGGGATCGTATCGGAGGTTGGTTTTTCCGGTGATCTTGACCAATTGCTGGATCGCCGCGCCGCGGATGGGCTCGTCGTCGCTGTAGAGGCAGTCGAGCAGAAATCCCTTGTCGGTTGCCAGCCGGTTCATTTCACGATCGGGGAGCTGCGCATACGGGGCAAGCGCGCGGTCGATCATCAGGTTCTTCTCGGCAGAGAAACCGGAGCGATCCAGGTGGCGAAGCACCGCTGCACCCTGTCGGTCGAGCTTGAGCAGCAGTGCAAGCGCCTTTTCACGCTGGCGGAAGTCGGAATGGTCCAGGTCGGGCAGCAGCCCGTTCACCTGTTTGCCGACGACCTCATCGGCCGGCCAGTAGTCGGCCAGCACCTGCCACGCGACGCGGGCGTCGGGGGCGAAGATCTGTTCCTGCCCCAGTTGCCGCAGAAGCGGGCGGATGTACTGCTCGACTTCATTGGGGTTGTCGCGAACAAGGGTGGGGAAGTCGGCTGCCTGGATGTTGATGTTGATCGGCTGGGTCGCCCCGCCGCCGTACTGGTTCACCCATAGTTGCACGGTACCGCCGTCGGGCAGGTCGGGACTGCGCTGCTCCATGATGCGAACCATCCAGTGGCCGTCATTCAGCTGGGTATTGCGCTCGACATGAAAGTAGCTCGGGTACGATTGCACGCTGGTGGTGGTCAGCGTGTCGGGGTTGGGCATGTCGTAGCTGAGCAGGCTGAAGGTCCGTGCGGCGGCGGCTTCATCGTTCGCCGGGGCGGGCTGGGCTCCGGGCGCCCGGGCCGCGCGAACCTGGAACGGCGAGACGTTGGACAACTGAATGTAAGTCGGACCGGAAAAGCCTTCGAGTTCCAGTCGAAACTGGCCGTTGCGTCTTTTTGTCGATTCGCCGGCAAGGCGGGCATCCCGCTCGCCCAGGGGCAGGCCGACAACGAGCGACTTGCCCTCGACGCGAATCTGGAACACGTCTTCGATCCGCCGTACCTCCAGCCGTTGCATGTTGCGGACGATGTTCTGCATCGACCGGTACTGGTCCTGGCGGTTGCGGCGCTGCTGGTCGCGCATCGCCGCCTGATCGACCTGGGCCCCGGCGAAGGATGTAACCGCCATCAGCAGCAGCATCGCCGCGATCGGCCGAAGGCAGGATCGACGAGTGGAGGGGAGGTGGCTCATCGGGAGTATTAGTGTAGTCGTCGGAGGATGTGGTGGGTAGAGAAACATGATTCGCGATAGAACGCGAGGCACCCGGCGGGGAACATCGCAATTCGCATCGGGTCGCGGTGAACGATAAGTCCCTTCAACACCGATGCGCACCCCGGCGTACTAGGTGTGCCCGCGCGGTGGGTTCGCCTGCGGGCATTCGATTCCAACAACCTTCGACCCCCTGTCTGTGACCGATCCGCCCTTCACCCCGGCGGATCGGATTCTCCGGAGATTCCCCCCATGGCCAATGCACCCGCGGCGCCAGCCCCTGCCTCCACCAATGACCTTGAAGCCGTCGAACAGCTCGCCCGCGCCTATCGGGTGATGAAGACCGAACTGGGGAAGGTCATCGTCGGCCAGGAAGAGGTCGTCGAGCAGGTGCTGACCGCCATGTTCTGCAACGGCCACGTGCTGCTGGTTGGCGTGCCGGGCCTGGCCAAAACGCTGCTGGTCAGCACCATCAGTAAAGTGCTGCATCTGGGCTTCAAGCGGGTGCAGTTCACGCCCGACCTGATGCCATCCGATATCACCGGCACCGACGTGCTGGAAGAAGATCACACCACTGGGAAGCGCGCCTTCCGCTTCGTGAAGGGCCCGCTGTTTGCCAACATGGTGCTGGCCGACGAAATCAACCGAACCCCGCCCAAGACGCAGGCCGCGCTGCTGGAAGCGATGCAGGAACACAAGGTGACCGTCGGCGAACAGACCTACACGCTGCCGGAACCCTTCTTCGTCCTCGCGACGCAGAACCCGATCGAGCAGGAAGGCACCTACCCCCTGCCCGAAGCCCAGCTCGACCGCTTCATGTTCATGACGATCGTGAAATATCCGACGCCGGCGGACGAGATCCAGATCATGAAGCAGGCGACGACGAACTACAAAGCCGAGCTGAGCCGCCTGCTCGACGGTAACGCGATCATGGAACTGCAGCAGATCGTCCGGCGGGTGCCGGTCGCCGATCACGTGTATGCCTACGCCCGCGATCTTGTGCGGGCCACCCGCGCCGGGGAGCCCGGTGTGCCGGCGTACATCAACGAGCTGGTCCAGTGGGGTGCAGGCCCGCGTGCGTGCATCTATCTCATCATGGCCGGCAAGGCCCGTGCGATCCTCAACGGCCGCGTGCACGTCACCACCGAAGACATCGCCAAGATGGCGCTGCCGGTCCTGCGGCACCGTATCATGACAACCTTCAGTGCCGAGGCCGCCGGCATGACCAGCGACAAGATCATCGAGCGGCTGGTGCGGGAGATTCCGCGGACGGAATCGACGAAGGCAGCGTAGCCGCGGTGGGTAGCCGTTGGATCGTGGAAATAAAGAATGAAGAACATGGAATGAAGAACGGGGAATGAACGCTTCTCTTGATCTTCCCTTCATTCTCCGTTCTTCATTCCATGTTCTTCATTCTTCGTTGTGTTTCAAAGAACTGCCCCTTCCTTCAGGTGTCCTGAATGGCCCTCGCCACCCAGCCTTCCGAAGCCACCGACCGCGCGGCGACCGTGCGGTCGCCGGGGTCTTCGCTGCTCGAACCGCACACGCTCCAGAAGATCAGCAAGATGGAGCTGGTGGCTCGGCAGGTCATGGACGGTTACGTCCAGGGCATGCACAAGTCGCCCCACGTCGGCTTCGCGCTCGACTTCGCCCAGCACCGCCAATACGTGCCCGGCGATGACGTGAAGCGCATCGACTGGCGGGTGTACGCCAAGGCCGATCGCTACTACATCAAGCAGTACGAGGTGACGACCAACCTCCGCTGCAGCATCGTGCTCGATGCCTCGGGCTCGATGAAGTACCAGGGCGCGACAGACCCGCTCAGCAAGTTTCGCTTCGGCCAGTTCGTCGCCGCGTGCCTGGCATACATCGTGCTGCACCAGCAGGACTCGGCCGGGCTGATCACCTTCGATACCAAGATTCGCTCCTTCATCCCGACCAAGAGCACGCCGTCGCAGCTCATGCGGATTCTCCGCACGCTGGATACCACCCACGCCGAGAACGAAACGGGAATCGCGCCAATTTTGCACGAGATCGCCGAGCGCATCGACCGCCGCGGGCTCGTCGTCATCATCTCCGACCTGTTCGAAGACCCGGACAAGCTGATGGAGGCGATGCACCATCTGCGGCACAAGCGGCACGAGGTCATTCTGCTGCAAGTCATGGCCAACGACGAGCTGGAGTTCCCGTTCCGCAAGTGGAGCCAGTTCGAGAATCTGGAATTGCCGACCGACAAGATCCGCCTCGACCCGGCGCTGATGCGGGCGATCTACCTTGAAAATCTCAAGAAGCACCAGGAGGCGCTGCGCATCGGGCTGGCGAAGCAGCACGTGAGCCACCTGCTGCTGAACACGAGCCAGCCGTTCGATGAGGTGTTGATGACGTATTTGGCCCAGCGGATGGGAAGAAAGTAATGGCGAATGACGGCACTGCGTGAAATGACTAATGGCGAAACTCGAATGGCGAATGAAGCACCAAACAGACAATGATCAAATGAAGATGGCGACGACGAGCATCTGTTTCGAGATTGGACACTTGAACATTCATTCGTCATTCGCATTTAGTCATTCGTCATTTCGCGATTCAATCGCAGCTGTCATTCTGCAACTCGGGACTACGGAAACGGCATGAGTTTTCTCTTCGGTTCTCTCGCCTGGTGGATCGCCGGGGCCCTTGTGGTCTCGATACCGATCATCATCCACCTGCTGCACCGCCAACGGACGCAGCCGGTGCTCTGGGGCGCCATGATGTTCCTGAAGCAGTCGGTGCTTCAGCAGAAACGCCGCAAGAAGGTCGACCACTGGCTCCTCATGCTGCTTCGCCTGGCGGGGCTGGCGCTGCTGGTTGCGCTGCTCGCCCAGCCGCTGTGGGAAGACAACGAATACAACCCGCTTGCCGGCAAGGCTTCGACAGATATCGGCATTGTCATCGATCACTCGCTTTCCACCCGTCGGCTGTCCGGCGACCGGACGGTGTACGACCAGGCCGTCGCCACGATCGCCCGACTGACCGAGGCGTCCGCGCTCCAGTCGTCGGACACGGTTTCGGTGGTGCTGGCCGAGAAGGCACCGCGCGTGCTTACCCCCCTGCCGGTGCCGCGCGACAACTTCGCCGGAACGCTCGATAAACTTCGCAAGGAGAAACCGGGCCTCACCGCAGCCAGCATCCCTGATGCGGTGCAGAAGGCGCGGGAGATCATCGGCAAGGGCCGCAACACGCGCAAGACCATCATCGTGCTCTCGGACGGCCAGAAGTCGAACTGGCGGGCGAACGATCTGGGAGCGTGGAACGCCGCCCTTGGCCAGCGCGTCAAAGGGGCTGATTCTTCGATCAAGATGTACGAGCTGCCGATTACGCCAGTCGGCGAGCGGGCGAACCTGTCCATCGGTGAGGTGACAATCTCGCCCGACCTTGTCGGCCAGAATCAGCCGTCGACAATCACTGCGACGGTGACCAATACCGGCTCGGCTGAGATGCCGGGGGTGAGCGCACGGCTGATCGTCGCCGGAACGGAAGGCGGCCGGCAGCCGGTATCGGCACTCAAGCCGGGCGAGTCGCGCACGCTGCGGTTTGACCACACGTTCACTGATCCGAACTCGCAATGGGTGGAAGTCCGCATCGACGCGCCCGACGGTCTCGACGCCGACAACGCCGCCACCGCCAGCGCCTACGTCTGGCAAACTCTGCCGGTGCTGGTGATCGACGGGCAGCTCAGCAGTGCGGGGATCGATTCCAACGCCAACGAGGCGACGCTGGACAAGTTCAAGCGAAGTCAGTTCCTGGGTGCGGCGATGCTGTCGGCCGCCCCGACCGCCGACAGTCCGTCGCTGATCAAACCGACCTTCGTCAGTGTCGCCGACGGCAAGCTCAGCGGTGTTCCGCTGGACGACTACGCGATGGTGATCGTCAACGACGTTCCGCAGTTGCCGACGTCGATCCAGAGCAAGCTCCGCGACTATGCCAGCAGCGGCCACGGCGTCTGGTTTATCCTGGGGCGTAACAGCGAACGCGGGCTGATCCGAGATCAGCTTGCGGCTTCGAACCTGCTGCAGCTCGACGTCAGCGACCGGCAGGAAGCGGTGGAAGAGTCGGCCGGCATTGAAGTCATCAGCCCCGACCATCCGACGCTCCGCCCGTTCACCAAGCCCGAGCGCAACGTGCTCGTTGGCATGACCACGCTCAAATGGTGGTCGGTCAAGCCCAGGAACCCCGACGTCAAGGTGCTGCTGGCGACGAAGAACGGCGACCCGCTGATGTTCGAGCGGGAGATCGACGCTAATGGCGGCCGCATCGTCGTCTGGACGAGCCCGGTCGACGGCACGACCGGCTGGAACAACTGGCCGAGCATGCGGGCATTTTCGCCGCTGGTGAATACGACTGTTTATCACCTGGCCAGCGGCTGGACCAAGGGGCAGGCCAATCGCCGGCTCGAAAGTGGTCAGCCACTCGTCTGGACGGGGCCGACATCGCCGGCGATCGGCAAGGCCGAGATTACGCTGCCCGACAACACCAAGGAACAGGTCCGCCCGATCGTTCGCGACGGCCGGCAGATCATTCGCTTCAAGGAAACGCACCAGCCCGGCCGGTACGAACTGCGGTTCGACCAGACGGCATTGGCGCCGGTGTACTACGGCGTCGGGATCGACCCGGTCGAGCTTCAGGAAGAGACTTTGAGCGAAGCCGACCGCAAGTGGCTGGCGAGTGAGGACCACAAGTTCCTCGAGGCGACGATCACGCCGACGGAACTCGCGTCTGCCGTCGGCGGCGGTAGCCAGGGAACACAGCTCTGGCCGATCCTGGCGGGACTGGTACTCGGCGTGCTGCTGTTTGAAACGTTCATGACGTACCGAGTGATGCGACAACAGACGGTCGCCGGAATGGGCACGACCGCATCGGCGACGGTGGCGTAGGACGCAATCAGTGGCACGGGCTTCCAGCCCGTGCCAGGTGCGTTGTAGTCGGAAGATTGCACCTATCGACCACTTGAGACTCACGCACGGGCTGGAAGCCCGTGTCACGGACAGAGCGTCCGCAACACGAAGGCAATGAGGCATTAGTGCAACTCGCTTTGATTCCCATCCTCTCTCAGGCCGAGCCTATCGTGGACTCGCACTGGACCACCAACGCTCAGATCAACATCTGGCTGCTTGCCGGTCTGGGTCTCGTCGCGATCGTCGCAGCGTTCTATCTCTATCGCGCCCAGCGCCGCATCGCCCCGGCCAAGGCCGTCTTCGCGCTAACCGCCATTCGCACGCTGCTGATCCTCATGATGTTCCTCGTGCTGCTGGGCGCGGCGCGCGTCTTCACCTGGACGGGCAAGGTCAACGGCACACTCTGGCTGCTGCTGGATCAGAGCGAATCGATGGAACGGACCGATGCCCACGCCCCGCCGATTGAAAAGTTGCGCTGGGCGGATGCAATGGGCCTGGTACCTGCAGGCGTTCGCACCGGCGCGCTCGATCGACAGGCTATCCGGCTGAGTGTGCTCGGGGCCGATGTCAATTACTACCAATCCCTCGCACGGGCTGGTGCAGCAGAGAAGGACCAGCGCAAGCAGGTCGAAGATATCGTCCGCGGTTTGAAGCAGTGGAACAGTCTCCTCACCGGCGTCGCCGACACGATCTCCAAGTCGCCGATCGCTGGCGACGACGGGACGATTGCCCGAGAGTTGCGGACGGTGGTGGACGCCGTTGCCAAGGGGATCGAAAAGATCGACACACGCCAGAAGCCCGAAGAAGCACAGAACGACGTCGACTGGAACCTTGCTCGCACCACTCTCGCAGCCGCCGCCACCAAGCTTCAGGCCGCCGCGGATAAAGCCGACCAGGCGATCCTCTCGCTGAACGACAGCCGGGTAACCGAGGCGCTCGAGAAGGTCTCGACCATGACCCGGGCACAGCTCGCCAAGGCGGTCATCACCGACAAGTCCAAGGCTGATGCCCCGGGCTTCGACGTGCTGATGCCCAAGCAGACCGTGAAGGTCATGGGCTTCGGTCAGCGGCCGCAGACGATCATTCCCGACGACCAGGCCGACGCCGGCAAGGCAGTCAAAACGGCGCTATCGCGCACGGTGGCACCCGTGACCGATGTCGCCAGCGCGCTCCAGGCGATCCAAGATCAGCTCAGCCAGAACGAGCCGGCGACGGTCGTGATGGTCGGCGACGGCCGCCAGAACCGCCGCGAGGCCGACACCGCCGAGGCCGTCAGCCGGTTGGCGTCGCGCGGTGTGCGGGTCTACTCCATTGCCACCGGCACGGGCAAGGTCGCCCCCGATGCGGCCGTCGAAACGATCGAAGCGCCGGATTGGGTCTTTAAAGGCGACACGATCAAGATCTCGTCCCTTCTGCGGCTTGATGGCCTCGACGGTAAGCGAGCGACCGTCGAACTGCACCGCCTGAAAGTGGCCGACGGCCGAAGCGGCGACGGTAACGCACCGGGCACGACCGACGCCTCCACATTGATCGACACCAAGGAGATAGACGTCAAACGCCCCCGCGAGGTAATCACCTTTACGGAGAAGAAAGAGAACCTCCCCGACGCCGGCCTGTACGATTACCGTATCCAGATCAAGGAGATTCCCGGCGAGACGGTGGTCGTGAACAATAACTCGACCGTGCGGGTGAACGTGAAGGACACCAAGCTGACGGTCCTTTATCTCGACAACGTTCCCCGTTGGGAATACCAGTACATCACGAACTATTTCGAGCGAGATCATCGCATCAAGCTGCAGACGATGCTGCTCCAACCGGCACGAATTGGGTGGGACACCGACCCGTCGAAGAACATCAAACCCCCCGACCCGCGAAAGCCTTCGACCGACCTGAAGGACACCCGCGTGGATTTCCAGATCCTGCCTGAAACGCAGGAGGAGTGGTACCAGTGGCGGTTCATCGTCATCGGCGACATTCCGCCAGAGAAGCTGCCGAAAAAGCAGCAGGAAATGATCGTCAAAGCAGTGACCGACGGCGGAGCGACGCTGCTGATCCTCTCGGGCCACCTGAACATGCCAGGCGCATGGGGCGCCGGCCAGCCGTTGTCAGCGCTGTTCCCCTGTGAGCCCAGTCCCGACTGGACGCCGGGCAAACTGCAGCAGCACCTGAAGATCGGGTACCACCCGGTCATCGCGCCGGACGGCGAAAACCATCTGCTCACGCAGTTCGGCATCGACGAAGAGACCAACCGCAAGGTGTGGGAGACCATCCGGACCGATCCGAACCTGGCCTGGTACTGGCACACCGACGACACTCTCGCTCGAGGTGGCGCGAGCGTGATCTGGTCGATCGAAGACGGCCGGGCACTCGGCCAGGCCGCCCCGACGCCGTCAACGAACCCTGCCGACGCCAATGCCATTACCGCGCTGGAGACGGCCCGCAAGCGCGCCCTGCTGGCGACGATGAACGCTGGCCTGGGCCAGGTGATGTACCTCGCCGGCGACGCCACATGGCGGCTGCGGCAGGTCAACGGAATCAACTACCATGAGCGGCTCTGGGGACAGGTCATCCGGTGGGTCGTCTCCGGCGATCTCCCGGCCGGCGGCGAGTTCGTCCGCTTCGGCACCGACAAGCCCCGATACGTCGGCGGCGAACAGGCTTCGGTTACCGCTCGCATCGTTAATACCAAGCTCGTCCCGCAGACCGGCTTGAAGGTGAAGGTGCGGGCGCGCGTATTGAGCGCAACTGGGCAAATCGATCCGAACTCCAAGGCCGTTGTCGAAGCCGAGATGAGCGAGATTCCCGATGCCCCGGGCCGCTATCGCGCCACGCTCGGTAATCTTCCGCCGGGACAGGTCGAACTGACGCTGCAGGGTGCGGAGGTGGAGAAACTGCTCGCCGACGACACCAAGGCGTTGCAGAAATCACTGACCGTGGAGGTCGTCGATACGCTGAACCTCGAGAAAAAGAACATCAATGCCGACCGCCCCGCACTGAGCAGCATCGCCGCCGCTGGCGGCGGTGTGATGGTCGACGGTGCGTATGCCGACATCCTTGCCGAGCACATCCCGGAACTGAGCTATACCGACAGCTCCGCCGAGCAGATCAGCCTGTTCGGCAACCCCAACGGCAAGTACAGCCGAACAACCCACTGGGTGTTCCTGGCGGTGTTCGTCGGACTGATCACCGCGGAGTGGATTATCCGTAAGGCGAACGGGCTGGTGTGACGGCTCCCTTTCCACCCTACTTCGGGGGAGAGGTCTGTGGTGAGGGGCCGACCCTGAGTCGACTCCCCCATTTCTTCCATCGCCGACGACGACAGACCGGGGCGATTTCGTTCTGATCAATAACCGGTCCCTTCTGACGTTGCAGACAGAGCTCCTTGGCGGGCGACGATGCCCGGCGTTCGGCCCCTCACCCTGGCCATCTCCTCCGAGTACAGAGGAGATGGGATGGAGACGACCATGCTCGTTCGCGCGATTGTCGCTTTGCTTGCGGTAGTGACCTCGCTGGCCACCTCGGCTGCCGAAGCACCCAAACCGAACATCATCGTGCTCCTCTGCGACGACCTCGGCTACGGCGACCTGGCTTGTTTCAACAACCCGATCACGAAGACACCGAATCTGGATCAGCTCGCCGGAAGCGGTGTCAAGCTCACGCGCTACTACTCGCCGATGCCCGTCTGCTCGCCGTCGCGGGCCGGGCTGATGACGGGTCGCAACCCCAACCGCCTTGGAATCCACGACTGGATTCCACAGAACTCCGGCATCTTCCTGCGGCCCGGCGAAGTGACCATTCCGCAGCTTCTCAAGAAAGCGGGCTACAAGACCTGTCATGTCGGCAAATGGCATCTCAACAGCAAGGTGAACGGTTCGGAGCCGACGCCCGGCGATGCCGGCTTCGATCACTGGATGTACACGCAGAACAACGCCGCCCCCAGTCATCTGAATCCGACGAACTTCGTGCGCAACGGCAAACCGGTCGGGCCCACGCAAGGCCCGTCATCCCACGTTTGTGTTGCGGAGGCGACGCAGTGGCTCGGCACACTGAAGGAAGGTGAGCCGTTCTTTCTGAATGTCTGGTTCCATGAGACACACGAGCCCGTCGCCGCGACGCCGGAGTTTCTCGAGCAGTACGCCAAGGAAGAGAACAGCGACAAGCGGCACTACTACGGCAACGTATCCCAGATGGACGCCGCCGTCGGCAAATTGCTGAAGTACCTCGATGCCAAGGGCCTGCGGGACAACACGTTCATTGTCTTCACCAGCGACAACGGCCCCGAAACGCTTAACCGTTACAAGAACGCCAACCGAAGCTACGGCTCGCCCGGCCCGCTGCGGGGTATGAAGCTGCACATCACCGAGGCCGGCTACCGCGTGCCGGGGATCATGAGTTGGCCTAAGCGCATCACGCCGGGACAGGTGAGCGAAACGCCGGTCTGCAGTGTCGATTTGCTGCCGACGTTCTGCGCTATCGCCGGCGTTGACGCGCCGAAGGACCGGGCGCTCGACGGGGCGAATATCCTTCCGATGTTCGAAGGCAAGTCGATCACCCGGCCGCACCCCCTCTATTGGCAATACAACTTTTCGATCGGCCGGCCGTGGGAGGTCGCGCTGCTCGACGGGAATTGGAAGCTGCTGGCCGACAAGAAGCTGGAACAGTTCGCGTTATACAACCTCTCTGAGGACACCGCGGAGGCAAAAGACCTGTCGGCGGCAGAGCCGGAGCGGACCAAGGCGATGGCGGCCCAGATGAAATCGCTGCACGCTGAGATCAATGCCGAGGGTGCCAAATCCGGCAACCCGGCACCACGGCAGCAGAAGAAGGAGTAGTCGTAGATCGGGACAGTCTGGCACGGATACGCAGAGGCCTGTTTCGCACACGGAGCTGCATCTGTGCAGAATGCTGTCCATCTTTGGCTGAGGCATTCGTTCAGAATAGACGTGATTTTCAGGAGGACCTTCAATGGTAATGAATCGAATCGGCAGGTGCGTTGTCGTCGCCGCGCTCGGCGGTATGTTGGGTTGCACGACGGGTACATCCGCCGGCGCCGACGCTGCCAAGGGGTCGAACTCGCCAGCACCCCTGACCAAACCGTCGTCCACGAAGCCGGCGACTGCCCCTTCCACTCAGCCGTTCGAGAAGGAGATCCAAGCCTTCGAGGCTGCCGACCGCAAATCACTGCCTGCGCCCGGAGGCATCGTTTTCTACGGGTCGTCAAGCATAAAGCGATGGCAGACCCTCAAGACCGACTTCCCCGATTTGCCGGTGATCAACCGCGGCTTCGGAGGATCCAGTGCGCCCGACGCAATCAAGTACGTCGACCGGGCCGTCATCCCGCTGAAGCCGTCGATCATCGTCTTCTACGAAGGGGACAACGACTTAGGCAAAGGCCGAACGCCCGAGCAGTTCGTCGACGATTGCAAGACCTTTGCCAAGCTCGTTCACGACAAGCTTCCGCAGACGCGGATTCTCTACCTGGCAATCAAGCCGAGCGTAAAACGCGAGAGCCTCTTTGGAACGCAGAAGAAGGCCAACGGCCTTCTGGAAGCGTGGGTCAAGGAAGCAAAGAATCCGAACCTCGAGTTCATCGATGTCTTCACGCCGATGCTCGACGAAACAGGAAAAGTGAAGCCCGACCTCTTTGTCTCCGACAACCTGCACATGAAGCCGGAGAGCTACAAGCTGTGGGTGAAGGTGATTGAGCCGCGGCTGAAGGCGAAGTGAAGCGCACCATCGGATGCAGGTTTACTTCCGAGGTATCGCGCCAGGGGCAATGCAGAGTGCGGAACACGCAATGAAAAATGCAGAATGAAGGTCGCCGATCGGCTTCTTCCATTCTGCACTTTTCATTGCGTGTTCCGCATTTCACATCCCGCCCGATTCTTCATTCCGGAAACCCGCCTGGGAATCCGCCGCCCGGGAATCCCTGGGGCATGCCTTGCGGGCGTGGGGGCGGAGCCGGCGCCTTATCGGTGCCGTCGAACTTGTTCTTGAGCTTGTCCACGAACGCGCGATCCAGTTCGAAGATCAGGTCCTGGTACTGGCCGATCGGCTTGGTGTCTCCGCCGCGATCGGTGACTTTCAGCTCGTACGTTGTCGCCTTGCCGCCGGCCGCGACTGCTTTCACCGTCAGGACGTAAACCGACGTGGCCGGCTGTGTGGCTGGTTGGGTGCCAGCCGGGGCAGCGGGCATCGCCGCCAGGAACTTGGTCGCCCGCAGCGGGTGCAGGTCGAACAGCAGGTTGCTCACGGTAGCATCGTCGGCATCGGCACCCTTGGCTGAACCGAGAACCCACTTGGTCTTCGGCGGAGGTGGTGGCTCGGGCATCACCGGCAACGCGGCGGGTTGTATGGCGGCGGGCGTCGTCGTCGGCTGGGTGCCCGCAGGAGATGCGACCGCGGACGGCATGGTCGTCGGAAGCGTTGCGGGCACGGCGGGCTTGGTGGCAGGAGCCCCTTCCGATTGCAGCAACGTGGTCAGGCTGGCTCCACGGGCAAGCGTACTTGCCCATGCCACCCAGCTTAGATGCCCGCTTTGCGAAGCCGATGGTTTGGTGGCCGGGGAGGTCGCCGGCGCAGCTGCCGGGCCCGCCTCGGGTTTGGGCATCTGCGGACCGAGTTCCAGGTTCTCCTTCCGCCGTTCGATCTTGAGCGATTGCTTCTGCGACGGCTGCGTCGCGCCGCTGGTCTCGGTCGTCAGCGAGACCTCCGATACCGTTTCGGGGTCCAGATCGAATACCCGCCGGTCCCGCAGCGACAGCACTGTCGCGTCGGCGATCTTCTCGAAGCTGGATTTCGACAGGCTCACCGTCGCCACGCTTGCCGGGTCGGACACCTTCACCCACACCTTTTCCTCGGTGATGTCGGTCGGCTGGCCGATGTACACGGTCACCGTTCTGGCGGCCGGCTGCGATGCCGGTCCGGTAGCCGGCTGCGTTGCCGGGGCCGCGGTCGAGAGTGTCACCACCGCCCGCGGCTGCTCGAACTTCGCGCCGCGGCTGGTGGCGGTGGCCTCGTTGCTAAACGCATCGGCGCGTAGGTTGGAGATCGTCGTCAGGATGTCGCTGACTTCGCTCATGTCCGCCGCCAGATCGACCGGCGACGTCAGCTTCCAGGCGTTGGCGTCCTTCACCAGCGACAGCTTCCTGCCGCCGACGGTGATCTCCATCTGCTTCGCGTCGAACGTGCTGATGCCGACGAGCTTCTTATCGCGGATGTTGGCGACCAGGCCATCGGTGCCCTTGCCGAGCTTCTCGGCGAGCCGGCCTTCGGTGATCACCGACGCCGTCGCGGTCTCGCCGCCGCTCTGGACGTAGAGCCGGCCCAGTTCGGAACGTTCGCCGACGAGCAGCTTGTGGACCTTGCCGTTGGTGTCGGTCAGCTCGACGGTGTAGCGCGGGCTGGCCAGCCCGGTGCCGCTGCGGTTCTTGTCGGTCAGGTCGATCGTGGCGCTGGAGCGCAGGTCGACGATGGTGTCAACGAGGTTCCCGCCTTCAAAGCTGTCGGCGGCCCAGTTGATGGGCTTGGTGATCTTCCATTCGTCGTCGACCTTCGTCATCTCCAGCGGCTGGGAGCTGTTGGCCACGCCGGCACCTGGGACGACCGAGATCTTCTTGATGTCGGCCGACTTGACGTCAAACAGCTTCCGCCCGCTCTCGTCGGCGGCGGTGGGCGACGCCTTCTTCGGCGGATCCTCGGAATTGTTGGCGACGATGAAAAACACCCCCGCGCCAATGAGCAGAATCAGCAGGATGATTGTTGTGCGGAAATTCATGGATCTGATTTTGTAGGGTGGGCTTCAGCCCACCGGAAACCTTGCAAACACTGAGTGTGTCGTCTCGCCGTTTTGCATCGAACAGCAATGCACACATCCCGTTGTCGAACGCGGTGCGGTGGGGTGAACCCCACCCTACCGCCGCGACAGCCAGACCGTGATCCCTGCTCCGACCGCCAGCAGCGGGAGGATGACCAGGACCAGGCCGACTTTGATGAAGCCCAGCTTGCCCGCGGGGATCGCCTCGATGCGGGCGGTGTCCATCGCGGCGGGGCTGAGCGCCATCATGCTGTCCTGCTTGCTGAGCCAGAACACGCTGTTGGTGAACAGCTCGCCGTTGCCGGGGAACCGCGAGACCTCCATCTTCGACTTCTCGAGCACCTCGGTGTCCGGGATGTTGATCATGTCGTTGTGGATGAAGCTCTGCGTCCCGATGACGACGAGCCGGCCTTTGCCTTCCTTCTCGGCGACCGCGCCGGCGTAGACCGGGCCGGGCGTATCGGTGGAGGCGTCGAACTCCGGGTTCGACGGACGTCGGCCGGGGCTCGGACGCATGAAGCTGGTATCGGTTTCGCCCCACGCCTTGGGGTTATTGGGCATCGGCAGGATCTGCGTCACCTTCACGCCGGCGGGCGTGGCGGCGGTTTTGCCGACCTGCACCAGCGGCACCAGCGCTGCATCGAGCGTCCGCAGCGGTGTGGTGATCGGGTGTTCGCCGTACTCATTGACGATGAAGATCGGCGGACGCCTTCGGGCGGCTTCGATGAAGTCGCCTTGCGCGCCGCTGCCGGCTTCGATCGGCTCGTGAACGAGGATGACGTTGGTTTTGACTTCGATGCCCCAATCCTTGAGGGCCGGTACCAGATCTTCGGTTTCAAAGCTCAGCAGACACAAGGCCGACCCGCCGGCTTCGAGATGCGTCTTGAGCCGCTCGCCAAGGATGCCTGCTGTCGGCATGCCGCCCATGCGCGGGTCGGGCGCGTTGTCGCCGGCGAAGACGACCCAGATCGCGTCCTTGATGTCCTCTTCCGAAGGCTGGGTGGGGTCGGGCCGCTGCTGGGGGCCGAAGTCTTTCTCGACGACTTCGAAGTTATAGGCCCGCAAGCGGTCGGCGATCACGCCGAACGGCCCCGGCCCGCCCATGCCCATCATCATGCCGCCGCTGGACAGCAGTCCCCCGCCGCCGGCGCGAATGAACGCAATCTTGGTCTTTTTCGTCTGCGCGATCGACAGGATGGCGCTGGTGAGCTGCTGCTCGCCGGCGAAACGCAGCCGCGGCTTCTGGCTCGACGGGCCCATCATGCCGGTGGTCTGGCCGCTCTTCCACAGGGCACTGTCTTCGATCACTTTCACGTCGTCTTCGCCCATGACGGCGATTGCCGGCGGCGCGGCGACGCCGTCTTCTGTCGGCAGGAGCTTCTTGCGGACGTCGTCCAGCTTCAGTTCGCCGAGGCTGTCGGCCTTCTTGATCGTCTCGTCGGCCTTGTCGTGCAGCTTCTGGAATCGCGGGATTGCCGCCTCGGCATACTTGCGGACGGATTCGGGCAGATCCTTATCACCCTTAATGCCTTCGAAGAGCGTCGTCAGTGCTTTGCTGTTGTCGCGGAGCAGGTTCATGCCCGGAACCTTCGACATGATGCCCGGGCCGACTGGAGCGAGCGTGCCTTCGCGGATGAGCTTCACCGCTTGCGCGTAGTCGGGGATCTTGGCTTTCAGCAGTTCCTGCGATGCGTCGCTGAGCTGCGTGAGCAGGTCGGGCATTGAGGCGACTGTGCTGCTGGCAGGCACCATCGTGCGGGCGAGCTTGCGGTTCTGCTCTTCGGTCAGGCCGTTTTCACCGAGCGAGCCGATCAGCTTGTTGATTTCGGCCGCCTCGGTCTCGGCCATCTTCTTGATGTCGGTGATCGCCGCCGGTACCTCTTCCTTCACGAACTTTTCGTACTTGTCGATGTTCTTGCCGTAGTTGCGCTTGACCTGGCCGAGCCAGACGTTGAGGGCGTCAGGGTCGTTGACGGGGTCGATCGCTTCGACCTTGATCTTGCTGCCGTTGCGCTTGTACTCGTCGAGGATGTCGAGAACTTTCTGGTGAGTGTCGGCGCCCTTGTTGGCGGCTTCTTCCTTTTTGAGCTTTGGGTACAGGCTGACGAGCGTGACTTCTTTGGGCAGGTCCTTGATCAGTTGCTTGGTCTGCGGCTTGAGCTCGTTGGACGAGTCGCCGGTCAGGTCCTTGCGGCCCTTGAGCGTGATCGAGCTTTTGCCCAGCGGGATCGAGTCCTTGTTGAAGGCCCAGATCGCGATCGCCGACAGCAGCAGCACGACGACGGTTGTCAATACGACGTTGGCACCGTACTTGAGCCAGCGGGCCTGCTGGTCTTCGGCGACGAACACGTCGGGAGGGATCGCCGACAGCGCGTCGCGCTCGCCTTTAACCAGCTCGTCGCCGTCGGTGACGTCGGGTGACGATGCGGCCGAATCGGGCTTCGTGCCGTTTGGGGATTTCTTGTTCTTCTTGCTCATGAGCACTCACTGATTCTGAGTTTGTCTGTACCCCGAAAAACGCCTAACCACGAAGGACACGGAGGACACGGAGAAAGAGAAGACTGAGGATTAAATTCCAATGGTCTCGTAGCTCCGTTTAGGGAATGCATCTCTCTCTGTGTGTCTTTCTCCGTGTCCTCCGTGAACTCCGTGGTTGATCTTTCCTTGTTCGCGGCGGCGGACTACTTCCACCGTCGCGATTCCAGCACCTTCACGGTCAGGAACAGGAACACCGCCGTGATGACCGCGAAAAAGACCAGGTGGCCGGTATCGATGACGCCTTTGCCGAAGTCGGCGTAGCGGCTCTGCACGCCCCACTCGGTGAGCTTTCGCAAGACCGGATGCAGTTCGGAAAGGTTGGCCGCCATCAGGAATGGGGCGACAGTGATCAGCGACAAGATCGCGACGGCCGACACGGCGGCGATCACCTGGCTGCGGGTCAGCGACGAGCAGAACAGCCCGATCGCCAGGAACATCGCCCCGACAAGAAACAGCCCGAGATAACCCGTGAAGACCGGTCCCAGGTCAACCTGGCTGTACATCTTCAGCAGTGCAACGTAGATCAGCGTCGGCAGCAGCAGCAGGACGAAAAACCCGAGCGAGCCGAGCCATTTGCCAAGCACGACATCTGTTTCGCCGACGGGCGCGGTGAACAGTGTCTCGACGGTTCCGTTGGCCCACTCCTGGGCCAGTAATCCCATGCACAGAACCGGGACGATGACGACCAGCGTCCAGAGCATCATATCGAACACGGTTCGCAGCCCGGCGGGTTGACCGGGGTCGAAGTCACGTTGAAAAAAGAAGCCGGCCACCAACAAGAAGAGCGTGAGCGCCACGTAGGCGATCGGCGAATAGAAATAGCTGGTGATTTCGCGGCGGGCGATGGTAGGTGCGCGAGTCATGGTGTTGGTTTGGGAAAGTCTTTGAGCGGTCGAGTTTCAGTAATGCTTGGTTCCTGTGCCGAACGTCGGATAGCCGTTACCCGCCTTTGGTGGCTTGCGCCGCCATCATCTTCACGAAGTACTCTTCCAAGCTTGCCTGCTCCAGCCGGATTTCCCGGAGCGGCCATTGATTCTGCATCACCGTCCGGGCGACATCTTCGCGGACGTCGCGCTTCGGCTGGGCGCGAATCGCCGCGGTGATGAAGCCGTCAGATCCCGCCGACGCACGGCCGTTCAGGATCTCGACGTTCTGCACACCGGCGACGTTCCCCAGGACTTTGCTCACCTGGTCCGCCGACCCCTTCAGTTCCACCAGCACACGAGCCTGCATCTTGAGGCTGTCTCGGAGTTCATCAGGTGTACCTTGCGCCGCGATGGTGCCGCCGCGGATGATGATCACCCGATCACACACCGCTTCCACCTCCGGCAGGATGTGCGTGCAGAGCATGACGGTATGGTCGCCGCCCAGGTCTTTGATCAGCTTGCGGGTTTCGATGATCTGGGACGGGTCCAGGCCGACGGTGGGCTCGTCCAGGATCAGCACCGGCGGGTCGTGCAGCAGCGAATCGGCCAGGCCGACGCGCTGGCGATACCCCTTGGAAAGCTGACCGATGACCCGGTCGCGGACTTTCTCGAGCCAGCAACGGTCGATCACGTAATCGATGCGGCTCTTTCGCAGGTCGCGGGGCATCTTGCGCAGCCGGCCGCGGTAGTCGAGGTATTCCCGCACCCTCATATCGGTGTAGAGCGGGCAGTTTTCCGGGAGATATCCGAGATTCTCACGGACCTTCTCGGATTGGTGGAAGATGTCGTACCCGTTGACCGTCGCCCCGCCACTGGTAGGCGGAAGGTAGCATGACAGCATCTTAATGGTGGTGGATTTGCCCGCACCGTTGGGTCCGAGGAACCCGACAATCTGGCCCTTGGGCACGTCGAAAGAAATATGGTCGACGGCCAGCACCGGACCGTAAGCCTTGGTGAGCTGAGAAACGGAGATCACGTGTTTTGGTCCTCCGCGTGAAAGACGGCCGATGGCTGGCCGATCTGACACGATAACCGCAGTCCGTTTGTCGGCAGGAAATGCCGAAGCCGGACGCACTCGTCGCGACGTTTGTTGCAGAACCCCGTCCCATTGCCGGCAAACCGTTCCAACCCCCCGCAACGCCGACCGGGACAGATGGCGCTATTAAAGCCACCGGCGGGGGAAAGTCCAGACGGGCGCAGGGGATGAGACCTAACAACGGGGTTAGCCACGACTCAAACGGAGCGCGGGTTTCATGCGAACACCGAACGTCGAATGTCGAACGTCGAATGCACGAATGGGGGCGCGAAGGATGAATCGAACGCCGGTGCCTTCGGAGCACATCCGTCACCGGCGTGGTGGACAGAAAGAATGATCTGTCACTTGCTCGTGCCGGCACGCTATCATCCGACACCACCCTGGAGGAACCGATGCGCCGCACACCTTGGATCGTTGCCGGACTGGTTCTGCTACTGACCTTTCCCCTCCGTGCCGCCACCGACCCGCTGCCGTCTCAACAGACCATTCGCGATACCTACGCCGCCGGAGATTACCCGAAAACGCTGCAGTTACTTCAGCGCGTTCTGGTACTGAAGGGCAAGGCCGCCGAGGGTTACGACCGGCACGAACTGCTGCTGATCAAGGCCGAGACCCACATCCGCATGAAGGCATCGCAGCCGGCGATCTCGGCGTTTGCCGAGGCGTCGAAGATCGCGCCCGACGGCCCGGCCGCCGCCCTGGACATCGCGACGGAATTGCTCTTCCGCAAGGTGAACGCCGGCTACAACTACCAGCCGAAGCTGAAGGACAAGGACGACAAGACTAAGTCACTGCCGCCGGTGAACGTGATCGAGATGGCGGACAGGAAAAAGGCGATCGAGCTGCTCTACGCCGACGAGCTGGCCGCGGTCACACCAAAGGTTGCCGCCGCGAAAGACGGCCGCACCCTGCCGCCGATCCTGAGTGCCCTGCCCGACATTCGCAACGTCCGCTGGCTGGAGATGGCCGCCACCGGCAGCGACGGAACGACCAAGACGATGGTCGCCGACCTGATCGGAAAGGCCAAAAAGCTGCTCGAATCGGCGATGGAGGAGCTGACAGAATCGACCGATTCGATCGAGAAGGCTTCGATGGAAGTCATCACTGCCCGCGTGCCCGTGAATGATCCGATGACGGGCAAAATCATTCGCTTCGATACCAAGTACAAATATCGTGGCCCCGACAACAAGCAGTTCGGTACGCTGAAAAACACGCTGGCGACGTGTCTGAAAATCCACGAAAGCTGCGACGAACTCGGCGGGACGCTTGGCGCGACCGGCAAGGAGTTCGACGGTCCCAAGGCAACGGCCGCAACGGTCGGCACCAAGGCCAAGAAGTTGCTCGACTACAACTGGCGGCAGAACTTCGACACGCCGCCGGCACCGCCGAAGTGATCCATGAAAGGTGTTGTTGACCACGAAGAAGCACACGAAGAAGAGGTTTTCCACGAATGGACACGAATGTCCACGAATAGAAAAGAGACATGGGATCTGGCTGTAAAGTTCGAACCGAACCCTAGATTTGTGCATTGATTCGTGTTCATTCGTGGACAGTCTCTTTCGTGATTCTTCATGCTCCTTCGTGGTTAAAATGCCATTCCGAAAATCTCAGCGATTCCGCGCCGACGAATGGATGGACGACCCTGCCGCCGACCAGGCGGAGCTGGAGCGCTCGCTCGTTTTCATTCGCCGGGTGAACACCCGGTTCGGCTACACGCGGGCGACGATTGGGCATCTCGACCGCTTCGCCAGCAAGTGGGAGAAGGGTCGGCCGATTCGAATTCTGGATGTTGCCACCGGTTCGGCCGATGTGCCGCTGGCGGTGCTGAATTGGGCCGAGCGGCGTGGGTATGATGTGCGGATCGTCGGCCTCGATCTGCACCAGAAGACGGTTGACGCCGCCCGGCGTGCGGCCGCTGCTGCGGGGATTGCCGAATCGAAGCTGTCCATCGTTCAGGGCGACGCCACATCCTTGCCGTTCGACGCGGGTTCATTCGATTACGCGATGACCAGCATGTTCCTTCACCACTTGGATGAAGATGTAGTCGTGAAAGTGCTGCGGGAGATGGATCGGGTCAGCGCCCGAGGCGTGATCGTTGCCGACCTCCTGCGCCGCCGGCGTGCCTACGCGTGGATCACGCTGTTCACGCTGGCTGCGGGGCCCATGGTCCGTCATGATGCGCGGGCGAGCGTGGCGCAGGCGTTTACCCGTGAAGAGATCGAGGCCTTGAGAGATCGAGCGGGCGTCGAGTACGCGACATACTTCGAAAAGTTCGGACACCGTTTTGTACTCGCGGGTGAAAAACTACGGTGACTTTTAGCGCCATCCCCGAAGGGGTGGGTTTTCGCGCGGTGGATGTCGGACTTCGCACCCGTTCAAAACCCCGCGACCGACGACGCGCCTCCGATGTCGTCGAAAAAATCTCCTTAATCCGGACGACTTCCGCGAGACGTCCGCAGTTCGACACCCTCCGCGCGAAAACCCACCCCTTCGGGGATGGCGCTAAAATCCGACATCCGATATTATCCTTCCGTGCCACTGGGGTTCGTCAAATCTCTCTTCCGGGACGTCGTCGATCTGCTTTACCCGACGACCTGCGCTGCGTGCGACGTATTTGTCGATGGCGCAGGCCCGCTGTGTCCCAAGTGCGCCGACGACCTCTACAAACAGGAAAATGAACCCGCCTGCCCCGCCTGTGCGATGCCGCTCGGCCAGCACGGCGACCCCTGTCCCTACTGCGAAGGCAAAGGCGAACCCAACTTCGAACGCATCGTCCGGCTGGGCGTCTACTCCGACCCGATCCGGCATCTTGTTTACCGCATGAAGTATCACGGGCGTTGGTCGCTCGCCGAGTTCTTCGCTGACCGGCTGATCGAGCAGGAGCGCGTGAAAGCGCTGTTAACCGAGACCGACTGCCTGATCCCGGTGCCGCTGCACCGCTGGCGGCAGATCGGCCGGGGTTATAACCAGGCGGATGTCCTTGCCCGGCGGCTCAGCAAGCAGACGGGGAAGGACCCGTGCGTTGCATACCCACTGGTACGCGTCCGAAACACCGAGGCGCAAATCCGCGTTCGCGCCCGTTCGAAGCGGGAAGAGAATCTCAAACAGGCGTTCGGGCTGACGGACGCCGCGGCGATCGAAGGCAAGCATGTCGTGATCGTCGATGACGTTATGACCACGGGCGCGACACTGCAATCGGTCGCAAGAACGTTGAAACAGGGTAAGCCCGCAAGTCTGTCGGCGATCGTGATCGCGATCGCAGACCCCAAGCGCCGGGATTTCGAACTCATGTAGGGTCCGCCTTGGCGGACGTACATGCTTGTCACTTGTCACTTGTCACTTGTCACTTGCGCGAATCAGGTGCGACCCAGTAACCATTGACCAGTGACAAATGACAAATGACAAATGACACTTTCCCCTCCAATGTTTGACACCCCCCCCTTGCATCCGTATGTTCGCTCTGCAGTTTGAAGTGGACCTGTAAACGCGTCTGAGGTCTGTCTTTGGCTGCGATCGTCGTCATCCCTGCCCGCTTCGGATCGACCCGTTTCCCAGCCAAGATTCTCGCCGCTGATACCGGCCGGCCTTTGGTCCAGCATGTGGTGGATCAGGTACGTAAGTGCAGGCTGGTGAAGGACGTAATCGTTGCAACCGATGACGACCGCATCGTCGCGGCGCTGCGGCCGTTCGAAACCCGCTGCGTGATGACGTCGCCGGATCACCAGAGTGGGACGGACCGAATTGCAGAAGTCGCGCGCGGCGTTGATGAGCCGATCATCGTCAACGTCCAGGGAGATGAGCCGGAGATCGAACCGGGTATTGTCGATGCGCTGATTCAGCGGCTGGAAACGACCGCCGAAGACATGGCAACGGCGGCAACACCGTTCCCCGCCGGCGCGGCGGTGACGGATTCGAACCTGGTAAAGGTGGTCGCCGGCATCGACGGCCGGGCGATTTACTTTTCGCGGAGCGTGATTCCCCATCAGCGGGACCAGGCGACGCCCCCGGCGGCGGCGTACTATCTGCATCTGGGCATCTACGCCTACCGTCGTCCGTTCCTGCTGGAGTTTGCTTCCTGGAAGCCGACCCCACTGGAAATGACCGAAAAGCTGGAACAACTTCGAGCATTGGAACATGGCCGGTCGATCGGCGTCCTGATTACGCCACGGGCGACGCATGGAATCGATACGCCGGAACAGTACGCGGAGTTTGTACGTAGGGTCCGCCTTGGCGGACGCGATAGCCGGTGACCGCAGCGGCGTTGCGCTCGTTGAAGACGAGTCCTGAAGGTCGATGGAAAACCTGAACGCAAATTGCGTCCGCCAAGGCGGACCCTACGAGCCAACCATGAGCACCCAAGACCTTCTCGCCAAGATCGGCCAGTCCACGGAAGAGACCGAGTTCTACACCCCGATGCCCCCCGGCTATCGAAAGGGGCACCACAAGTACGTGGTCGTGGTCGGTACCGTTATCAGTGGGCTGGGCAAGGGCATCTTTGCTTCATCGCTCGCGAAGCTGATGCAGGACAAGGGTCTGCGGGTCGCACCGATCAAGATGGAGGGCTACTACAACGTCGACAGCGGCACGCTCAACCCCTACCGCCATGGCGAAGTTTTCGTGCTAGATGACGGCATGGAGACCGACATGGACTTGGGCACGTACGAGCGGCTGCTCGACCAGGATCTCTCGGCCGCCAACTTCACCACCAACGGCCAGATCATGTCGTCGGTGCTGAAGAAGGAGCGGGAAGGCTCCTATCTCGGCCGCGACGTACAGGCCATCCCTCATGTGACCGGCGAGATCAAGCTCCGCCTGCGGGAACTGGCCGTGAAGTCCAACGCCGATGTGGTGTTCGTCGAAGTCGGCGGCACCGTCGGCGACTACGAGACGATGCACTACCTCGAAGCCTGTCGCCAGCTCGCGTTCGAAGAGGGCGAAGGCGCCGTGGTGTTCGTCGCACTCACGTACATCCTCGAGCCCAACGCCGTCGGCGAACAAAAGTCCAAGGCCGCCCAGCTCGGTATTAAACGGCTGATGGAAGTCGGCATCATGCCGCACATTATCGCCTGCCGGGCCACCCGCGAAGTGCGGGAGAAAGTCCGGGAGAAGATCAGCATGTACACCAACGTGCCGATGCGGCGCGTGGTCAGCATGCACGACCTGGACAGCATCTATCTCATTCCCGATGCGCTGCGCGACGTCGGCATCGACCGCGAAGTGCTCACCCTGCTCGACCTCCATGAACGCGTCAACCAGCGCCACGAAGACCAGGCCCGCCTGCGCTGGCGGTGGTTCGTGGATCGTATCGGCGTCAACAAGAAGAGTGTCACCCTCGCCGTCACCGGCAAGTACGTCGCCCTACGCGACGCCTACGCCAGCATCATCAAGGCCGCCGAGCACTGTAGCGTGCACTTGGGCGTCGATGTGCAGCTTCGCTGGCTCGATACGACCATGATCGACGCCGACAATGTCGCCAAGCGCCTGGCCGACGTGCAGGGCATCATCGTGCCCGGCGGGTTCGGCATTCGCGGTACCGAAGGCAAGATCGAGTGCATTCGCTACGCCCGCGAGAACAAGATGCCCTACCTGGGCCTGTGTCTGGGGTTCCAGATGGCGGTCATCGAGTTCGCCCGCAACGTCTGCGGCCTGAAGGAAGCCAACAGCACCGAGTTCGAAACCAACTGCAAGCATCCGGTCATCGATATCCTCCCCGAGCAGAAGAAGATCGAAGGCCTCGGCGGCAATATGCGGCTGGGCGGCAAGGACATCGAGCTGAAGCAGGGGTCGCTCGTGAGCAAGCTTTTCGACAACGCCCGCATGACCCGCCTGCGTTTCCGGCATCGCTACGAAGTCGACCCCACCTACATCAAGCAATTGGAAGACAAGGGGATGATCTTCAGCGGCAAGCATCCCACGCAGCCGATCATGCAGGTGCTGGAACTGCCGCAGTCGATGCACCCGTACTTCGTCGGCACGCAAGCACACCCGGAACTGACCAGCCGTCCGCTGCGGCCGAGCCCGTTGTTCATGGGCTTCGTCAAGGCCGCAGCAGAGTTCGCCAATCGGCATGCCGGCGGATCGTCTTCGCCATCGCAATCCAGGAAGCCCGAGCCGCAGCCGGTGTGAGGCGTCGCCGACGGTACTTGATCGTATGGTGCGATCATGGATAAGCGACCGATGCCTGAAATCAAGGTGAGCTGGCAACTCGGCGTGTTCATCACGTCGGTGTTTGCCATGCCGATGGCGCTAGTTCTATTTTACACTGCTTACATCAGAGACCTCCCAGTCGATGCATCTACTTTGCAGATCTTCGGTTTGATCGCCCTTGGCTTGCTTGTCTTGATGGTGATCGCCGTCTTATCTCGAATGGTACAGGCAAGGTGCGAGCTTCGGCCTGACGGCAAGCCCATGTCGGCGTGGGTAGCGCGGCAAGTCGGCGCAGGTCTGATGTTGTGCGCGGCCGGGGTCATTATCATTTGCGGGTTTCTTTGGTTTGGCATCACCCAACGATTGGCGGTCGTTGGGGGTTGTTTGGCAGCAGGCCCGGGGATCATCCAGATTGGCCGCGCCTTGTCGCCCGTTCGCTGATCAACCGGACACTGTCGCAGACTAGAACAACGCCAGAACGCCGATCGCCCTCTCGGGAACGTCGGAGGAGGGACTAGATGCCCAATAGCCTCGACATCGAACGGCCTGAACTACTTCTCGCGTACCTCCGCGAGACGAACCGCATTGATCCCCCCGAAAAACCAGCGATCACCGTCCTCGCCGGCGGCGTTTCCAACCGCACGGTCCTGGTCGAGCGGGTCGGCGGCAAAGCCTGGGTGTTGAAACAGGCCCTGGCCAAGCTACGCGTAAAGGTCGACTGGTTTAGCGATCCGGTCCGCATCGAGCGGGAGGCCGCCGGGTTGCGGCATCTGGCCACCCTTGCCCCGCCGGGGACGATCACGCCGCTGGTGTTTGAAGACCCGGCGCATCACCTGCTGGCGATGCAGGCCGTGCCGCAGCCGCACGAGAACTGGAAGACGATTTTGCTTGCCGGCCGGCTGGAGGCGGGTCACGTCCGCCAGTTCGCCGATCTTCTCGCCGGCATTCATCGCAATTCGTGGCTGCGACGTAAGGAGCTCGCGCCGGTGTTCGACGATCGAGGTTTCTTTGAGAGCCTCCGGCTGGAGCCGTACTACGCCTACACCGCCAGCCAGGTCCCCGAGTCGGCGGCATTCTACGACAGGCTGATTGTCGAGACGCGGTCGCGCCGGTTCTCGATCGTCCACGGCGACTACAGCCCCAAGAACGTGCTCGTACACGACGGCCGGCTGATCCTTCTGGATCACGAGGTCATTCACTGGGGCGATCCGTCATTCGATTTGGGCTTTGCCATGACGCACCTGCTGAGCAAAGCCCATCACCTGCCGGCGATGCGGCCACGCTTTTCGGACGCCGCCGTCGCGTTCTGGACGCGCTATCGCGAAGGCGTCGGCGATGTGATGTGGGCGGCGGATTTGGAACCGACTGCCGTTCGTCAGACCCTAGGCTGCCTGCTCGCCCGCGTCGCCGGCCGGTCGCCGCTGGAGTATTTGAGCGAGGACGAGAAATCGCGACAGCGGCGTGCGGTGATCGCACTGATGGCGAACCCGCCGGCGACGGTTCGCGGGTTGACGGACCAGTTCACGGAGACGCTCTGATCCCCTCTCACCTGTATTCGGGGCAGACGGGCCGAACGCTTGGCAGTGTTCCGCTCTACAGGCCGTCCCCGTGCTGTCATCCTGAGCTGAGAGTGTGCGACCTATTGAGGAGCCGCGCACGAAGTGTACTCACGCAGTAAGCGGGAACGGTGACGGTTTCAGGTCCATTCCCGCTTACTGCGTGAGTACACTTCCTGCGTGGTTCTTAAAAAGGTCGGACGCGAGGTACTCCGAAGCACCCGAGAGGGAGTAATGCCTCGCACATCTACTGCTCTAGCCGGTATCGTAAGCGGCACGTCACCTAACGCCGGGAGCTTTCATGCGGAACGTTGTCACTCTCGCTGTCGTTGCGTTTGGCGCAAGTCTGTCCATCGCCGCCGGACCTGCGACGGCACCGTCCGCCCCCGCCACCAACCCCGCGCTCACCGCCAACGTCCTCGACGCCAAGGGCCTCGACTCGGCGCTCGAAAAGCTCAAAGCGCCGATGCGCGAAACCGACCCGCTGTCGCCGGCGGATTCACTGAAGAAGTTCAAGCCCATTCCCGGCCTCGCAGTCGACCTCATCGCCGCCGAGCCGGACATCCGTCAGCCATTGTGCATCAACTTCGACGAGCGCGGGCGGATGTGGGTGGTGCAGTACATCCAGTACCCATTCCCACAGGGTTTGAAGGTCGTCGAGTACGACCGCTACATCCGGGCGAAGTTCGATAAGGTCCCCGCCGCCCCGCCGAACCATGCGGCGGGGAAAGACGTCATCACCATCCTCGAAGACGTTGATCGCGACGGCAGCTTCCGCAAACACAAGACGTTCGTGTCGGGCCTGTCGATCGCCACCAGCGCCCTGCCCGGCCGTGGTGGGCGGCCACGAAAGGACGGCACAGACTACGGCGTCTGGGTGATGAACGCCCCCTACCTGCTCTTCTACCCCGACGCCGACCGCGACGACGTCCCCGACGGCGATCCGATCGTCCACCTCTCCGGCTTCGGCCTGGAAGACACCCATGCCGTCGCCAACAACCTCACCTGGGGCCCCGACGGGTGGCTCTACGGCTGCCAGGGTTCCACCTGCACCGCCAAGGTGAAAACCCTTCTTGGCGACACCAGCAAAACGACCGACTTCCTCGGCCAGGCGATCTGGCGATACCACCCCGAGCGGCACGTGTTCGAGATCTTCGCCGAGGGCGGCGGCAATACCTTCGGCCTGGAGTTCGACGACGCCGGCCGCGCCTTCTCCGGCACCAACTGGGGCAAGTTCCGCGGCCTGCATTTCGTGCAGGGCGGCTACTACGTCAAAGGCTGGGGCAAGCACGGCCCGCTGACCAACCCCTACGCGTTCGGCTTTTTCGAACACATGCCCCACGAAGGCAACGCCGACCGACTGAGCCACACCTTCGTCGTCTACGGCGGCACGCTCTTCCCGCAGTATCGCGGCAAGATCATCAGCCCCAACTCGCTCCAGAGTCGCATTCAGCTCTCGCGCTTGGAGCCGATGGGCTCGACGTACAAGACGGTCGAGGAGCCATATCTGGTGACGAGCGACGACGGCTGGTTCCGCCCGGTCGACCTGAAGGTCGGGCCGGATGGCGCGATCTACGTCGCCGACTTTTACGAGAAACGCATCAGTCACGTCGACCCGCGGGACACGTGGGAGCGCGGCAGCGGCCGCATCTACCGCATCCGGCCGGCGGATTGGAAGCCGACGACGGTTGCGATGGATTTGCAGACCGAGCCGGCGGAGAAGCTGGTCGAGCGGCTCAAGAGCGATAACCGATGGGAACGAACGACCGCGCGGCGTGCGCTGGGGGACCGGGGCAGCAAGGAATCAACTTCCGCATTGTTGGCGACGCTGAACGACAGAGAATCAAAGCATCCGGTTGATGCCCTCTGGGCATTGCAGGTTACCGGAGAATTGGACGAGAAGACCCTGCTCGGCGCTCTGAAGCATGGCGATCCCAGCGTACGTGCGTGGGCGATCCGGCTCGCCGCGGATCACGACGGCGTGGAACTACCGGACTCAGTCGTGAAACGGCTGACGCAACTCGCAGAGAAGGAAACGGACTCACAAGTTCGCAGTCAGTTGGCTAGTTCGGCAAGGCGCATTGGCACGGCGGATCATGCCTATATGCTCGCGATGACGATGTTGCAGCGAGATGATGACGTGGCGGACGCGCACATTCCACTACTTCTCTGGTGGGCAATCGAACGCGCGATCGGAACCCGGGTTGCCGAACTTGATCTGAATGGGTTCTGGCTTAACACAAAGATTGGACGTGAAGTCGTCGTTCCAAGGCTCATCCGGCGCGCGGCTGCTGAACTCACAGAAGCACATCAGTGGACATTGACGCTACTGCTTAGGGACGCACGGGATGACGGCTGGCGAAAGATGGCAATGGCCGGCATCAAGGAAGGGCTTTCGTCCGATTTCGATCCAGCGCGGCTCATCCCGCAACTGAAGGAACAATTCACCAAGTCCGGCGACCTGGAACTTGCTTTGATCGCAGGCGACCGCGCGACAGTCGAACGGATGCGTAGCTCGATGTTGAGTTCCCCTGACAAGCTCACCTCGATGACACTGAGGGCGATGCGACTATTGGCTCGACGTGGCCAAGCCGAAGACGCCGAGTTTCTGCTCAAGATCGCGTCCAATCCCGGCGCGAAGCAGCAGCGACTTGACGCCGTTGCTGCATTAACTCAATGCGATCATCCGGCCGTTAGTGCAGGCTTGGTGAAGCTTTATTCGGCGAAGAGTTCGGATCGAAACTTGAAGGACGGCGTGATTTCGGCACTTTTGGCTCGGGCGTCGAGCTCGGCTGAACTGGTTCGCGCGGTTGAATCCGGCACTATCCCGCGATCCGACCTCTCCCCCGCCGACATCGAACGCCTTCGCCAGTTCGAAGACCCCGCCGTCGCCGCGCTGGTCGAGAAAGTCTTCGGCAAGGCCGTCCGCGCCACCGACGCCGAGAAGGCCGCCGAGGTCGAGCGCATCAAGCGGCTCGCGACCACCGGCGTTGGCAACGCCGGCCGCGGCAAGGCACTGTTCATGACCCGCTGCGGCGTCTGCCACACGCTGTTCAACGAAGGCGGCAAGATCGGCCCCGACCTGACAACCTACGATCGCCGAAACGCCAACGACATGGCGATCAACATCGTCGATCCGTCGGCCTACATCCGCGAAGAGTTCGCCGCCACTCGGATCAAGACCAAGGGAGACGAGGTTTACGTCGGCTTGGTGATCGAGCGATCCGGCGACCGCCTGACGCTCGTCGACGCCGCCCAGCAGAAGACGACGGTCGCCAAAGGCGATATCGCCGACGAGCGGGCGATGAAGCAGTCGCTGATGCCCGAAGGGCTGTTGCTGGGGCTGAGCGATCAGGAGATTCGGGACCTGTTCAAATACCTCGCAAAGCCTTGACCCCCTCTCCCCTGTACTCGCACGGAGAGGGTTGGGGTGAGGGGCCGAACGTCGGGCGTCGCAGTCCGGGCGCAGAGAGCCCTGTGGCTCCGCCGCGGGTTCTTCCGTACGACGGAAAAACCGCTTCCGGCGGAAATCTCGATAACGCTTGATGATTGCGATGGGGAGACTCGCTCGTCGCATGAAAGAACCCGCGGCAGAGCCGCAGGGCTCTCTGGGTCGGACTCCGGATCGCGACGCCCGAAGTCCCGTGCCTCACCCTGGCGATCTCCGCTTTCTCCGGCGGGCAGTGCCCGCCCTACGGATGCCCTATTCCGGGCCACCGCAGATGAAGCTTGCGGGTCTCGTTTGTAGGGGCATGAAAGACCTCACCCCCCGCAAGTCCCGGCCGTGCCTGCTCGAAACCCTCGAAACCCGTTGCCTGATGAGCGCCGGCAGCCTGGATACGACGTTCGGCGTCGCCGGCAGCGGCAAGGTGCTCGCACAGAGCGTCGGGTTCGAGATCGCCGACGTCGCCGTTCTGCCCAACGGCAAGGTCATCGCCATCGGCACCCTGAACAAGGACTTCGCCGTCGCCCGGCTGAGTACCGACGGAAAGCTCGACAGGACCTTCGGCGGTGGCGACGGCGTCGCGACGGCCGACTTCGGCGGCGAGGACAACCCCGATTTCGGCATCGGCGGCGACTTTGCCAACACCGTCGCGATCCAGGCCGACGGCAAGATCGTCGTCGCCGGCGGTATGACCGAAGACGCCTGGGATAACTATGGCAATACCGCCGTCGCCCGTTTCAACACCAACGGCACGCTGGACAACTCCTTCGACGGCAACGGCCGGATGACGATCAACTTCACTGGCGTCGGCGAAAGCTTCGCGAACGCGATCGCGATTCAGCCGGACGGAAAGCTCGTCGTCGCGGGGGTCGCCAACACGGCGGGTACCATCACTATCCATTTGAGGACCGAGGACTTTGCCGTCGCCCGTATCAACCCCAACGGCTCGCTGGACACGACTTTCGGAAAGGCGGGCAACGGCTCGTTCTCGGGGACGGCCGGCCGGACCGGAAAGATCACGATCGGCTTCGGCGGCGAGACGTCCGAAGCGGCCACCGCGATCTCGCTCGCCCCCAACGGAAAAATCTACGTCGGCGGCAGCGGCGGGCCGGGCAGCCAGGTTCGGTTCGCCGTGGCGCGGCTCACCGACCAGGGCTCGCTCGACAGCAGCTTCAGTGACGGCATCAGCGGTCCGGGCCGATTCAACAATCTCTTTCTCCCCAAGTCCGAACTTCGCGACCTGCAGGCGCAGCCGGACGGAAGCGTCGTACTGGTTGGAAAGTTCGCGGACAACTTCGCGGTCGCACGGCTGACATCGGCCGGAAAGCTCGACACGAACTTTGCCGGCACAGGTCACGTGGAAACGGACCTGGGCGGTGTTGACGATGCAAGGCACGTCCGCGTCAGCAAGGAAGGCATCCTGGTCGCCGGCAGCTCTAATGGAAAGTTTGCGATGGCGCGTTTCAAGACCAACGGACTGTTGGACGGCTTCTTCGGCCAAAACGGCAAGGTCACCACCGCCGCCGGCATCAAGGACTCGATTCTGACGACGAACCTGACCTCCGACGGAAAGATCCTCGCTGTCGGCCGCACTGGCACCATGGCTCGGTTTATCAGCGCGGTGCCGAAGGTCGGCATTTATTCGCTCGACAACTCGGCTCGCGAAGGCGCGGTGGACAACCAAGCCAACTTCGTCGTGACGCGAGACGCCGTCTATAGTTTCAACACGAAGGTATTCTTCGACATCGCGGCCAGCGCGACCGTCGGTTCTGACTACACAACCTCGCTGACCTTTATCAACTCGACCACGACAACGAGGACACCTGGCGATCTGCTGCCAACGACCGGCGTGCCGACCTTCCAACGCCGGGTGTGCATCGAAATCCCCGCCGGGCAGTCGTTCGTGGTCGTCCCGATCGACGTCATCGACGACACCGTGAATGAGGGTGTCGAGACGGTAAAGCTGACGATCAACGCCAACAGCCTCTACCGGATCGACGCAGCCGACACGGCGACCGTCAGCATCCAGGACAATGACGCGATGATCTTCGGTCGCCTGTAAACTGCGTGTCGTACCCGCGCTCCGCTCTGCATCGCGGTTAACCCCCGCACGGTTAGCCGCGACGCAAAGCGGAGCGCGGTGCTTGGATCGAGGATATTCCTTGCACCCCCCATCCCCGCTTCATAACCTTACGGCTCCTGCCACTGATCCCGTTTCGGAGCACCGTTCATGAAGCGATTCGCATTGCGCCTGGCCTGTCTAACCGGACTTGTCGGTCTTCCCTGGACGGCATTTGCTGCCGCCGATGATGTCAAACCGCTGCCGAGTTTTTCGGAACCGGCAATCTCGCCCGACGGGCAGGAGATCGCGTTCGTTCATGCCGGCGACATATGGATTGTGCCGGCGCAGGGCGGGACGGCACACCTGTTGATCAGCGATCCGGCCAACGAAAGCCGGCCGCTTTATTCACCCGACGGCAAGCAGCTTGCCTTCGTCTCCAGCCGGTCGGGCAACGGCGACATCTACCTGCTGACCTTCGCGACCGGCGACCTGACCCGGCTGACCAGCGACGACGGGGCCGACCAGCTCGACGCCTGGAGCGCCGACGGCAAGTACATCTATTTCAGCTCAACCGTCGCAGATCTTGGGGCGAGTAACGCCGACATCTACCGCGTCGCCGCGACCGGCGGCACGCCGATGCCGGTGTCGGACGAGCGGTACACGAACGAGTTCAACGCCGCCCCGTCTCCCGACGGAAAGTCGCTGGCAATGAGCGCCGGTGCGAGCAGCCGTGATTGGTGGCGGAACGGCCATTCGAACTGGAACGAGGCGCACGTCTGGGTTCGCCGGGAGCGCGGCAAAGGCGTGGCGTACGAGGAGATCACGCAGCCCGGCGCACGTGAAATCTGGCCGATGTGGGGCGACGGGGGCAAGACGCTTTACTGCGTGAGCGATCGCGACGCCCAGCCGCAGAACATCATCGCGTACGATATGACCCCGCCCCAGCAGGCCAAGCCCGCTGAAGGCGTCAAGGCCAACGCCGCCGATGGTGCCAAGGCAAAGCCGCCGGCGAAAGTGGTTCGCACGTCTCGGCCGCTGACTACCTTCAAAGACGGCCGCGTACTGTGGCCGAGTATCTCGAAGGACGGCAAGACGATCGTTTTCGAGCGGGATTTCGGCATCTGGCGTGTTCCGACTACCGGTGGCACGCCGTGGGAACTCAAGATCAACCTCCGCGGCGCGGCCAACGCGCCCGTCGTCGAAAGCCTGAACTACACCGGTGGCTTCCGCGACCTGGCGGTTTCGCCGGACGGTAAGAAACTGGCATTCTCGGTCCACGGCGAGATCTTCGCCGTCTCGGCCCGCGACGGCGGCCGTGCGACGCGCGTCACCACCACCCCCGCCGCCGAGGGACACATCGACTGGTCGCCGGACAGCCAGAAGCTGGTCTACGTCTCCGATCGCGGAGGCAAAGACTCGGGCGTGCAGAACATTTACATGTACGACTTCGGGACACAGACGGAGATCCCGCTGACGACCGCCAAGGCGATCGACTCGACGCCGCGTTTTTCGCCCGGCGGTACGGCGCTAGTCTTCCGACGCAACGGCACTGAGCTGCGAATGCTCGAACTGGGAAGCAAGACTGAGCGAACGCTGGTGAGCGGATTGGCGTCAGTCCTGCCACCGTTTGATAACGCGGCGTCGCCTTACGTGTTTTCGCCGCGGGGCAAGTGGCTGGCGTACATCGACAGCGGCCGGCGCGGGTTCGACAACGTGTTCGTCGTCGCGACGCAGGAGAAAGACGCCAAGCCGACACAGGTCACGTTTTTCGCCAACACCGGGAGCAACAGCGTCTCGTGGAGCGGCGACGGCCGTTCGCTGCTGTTTGGCACGGGGATGCGGACGGAGGACTATCAGCTCGCGCGGGTCGACCTGATTCCGCGGGCACCGAACTTCAGCGAAGACCAGTTCCGCGGGCTGTTCAAGGACGAGATGAAGACGCAGCGGCCCGGCATGCCGCAACCCACGCCGCCGCAGCCGGCCCAGCCCGACCGGCGAACGCCGGAGAAGGCGCCGATCACCGAAACGCCCGGCGACGCGCCACCGGAATCGCCGGCGACCAGACCGTCTACCCAGCCGGCCAAGGTCGAACCGGCAACTCGGCCGGCGACCCGGCCTGCCCTTCCGTCGATCGATCCCCGGCTGTTCCCCACGCTGGAGCGGTTCGATCTGGCCGATATCCGCCATCGCATCAGCCTGCTGCAGATCGGTCTGGACGTCGATTTTCAGACCGTCAGTCCCGACGGCAAGTGGTGCGCATTCGTCGGTTCGACCGATGGCAAGCAGAACATCTATGCCTACCCGCTCGACTCGACCTCAGGGTCGTCGGTCCGGCAGTTGACGAGCACCACCGGCGGTAAGGGTTGGGTGCGGTTCTCGCCCAACTCAGGCGAGATTTACTACCTGGAGAATGGCCAGATCCGCGCCGTGTCGATGGATACCCGGACTGTTCGCGAGATTGCTGTGCAGGCGTCGATGGAGGTCGACTTTGCACAGGAGAAGATGCAGGTCGCCCGCCAGGCGTGGCAGTTTCTGAACCTCAACTTCTACGACCCCAAGATGCACGGCGTCGACTGGAACGCCGTGTGGAAGAAGATCGAACCGCGCATCGCCGGGGCCAAAACGCCGGACGACATGCGGCGGATTCTGTCGCTGATGATCGGCGATCTGAACGCATCGCACACCGGGGTCTCCGGGGGGCGTTTCGGAAACACCAATGTCGGAAGGCTGGGCGTTCGGTTCGATCGGCCGGCGTACGAGAAGGATGGTGTTCTGAAGGTGACGCAGGTCCTTCATGACGGCCCGGCGCAACAGGCGGGAATCAAGATCGGCGACACGATCCTGAGCGTCGACGGCGATCCGATCGACGGTGGCGTGGATCTGTACCGGTTGCTCGATCGAAAGATCGGCCGGCGGGTGGTACTGAGCGTGAAGTCGGCCGGCCAGCAGGACGAACGCGACGTGCCGGTGCGGCCGGTGGACGTATCAACCGAGAAGACGCTGCTTTACCGCGCCTGGAGCGAGGCCAACCGCCTGCAGGTCGCAAAGGCGAGCAACGGCCGGCTGGGTTACGTTCACATCGCCGACATGAGCGCCAATGCGCTGACGCGGCTGAATGCCGACCTGGATGCCGAGGCGGCCACCCGGGAAGGCGTGGTGGTTGACATCCGCGCCAACACGGGTGGGTTCGTCAGCCCGTATGTGCTGGACGTGCTGAGCCGCCGTGGCTACCTGACGATCAGCCGTCGTGGCGCGACCGATGCACCGGGCCGGATTTACGTCGGCCAGCGGGCGCTCGACCTGCCCACGGTGCTGGTGACCAATCGCCAGAGCATCAGCGACGCCGAGAACTTCACCGAAGGGTATCGGGCGCTGAAACTAGGTAAGGTCGTCGGCGAGCCGACGGCGGGCGGCGTGATCTTTACCAGCGAGGCGACACTGATGGACGGTACGTCGGTCCGTATTCCGTTCAGCAAGGTAACCACGCGCGAAGGCAAGAGCTTGGAAGGTGAAGGCCGGCCGGTCGATGTCAAAGTCCGCCGGAACCTGGGCGAAGGATCGGCCGGTAAGGACAGCCAATTGGATGTCGCGGTGAACTCGTTGCTGCAGCAGATCGAGAAGGAAAAGGCGGCGAAGTAAGCCGGGATCACAATGAAGAATTGACGATCGGGTGCCGCGCTCCGCGCCGCACCCGATCGACCGTCCATGATTCGTTGTCGTGTTTGTGGTGCAGCCGTATCGGCTGCATTGCAGGCGGGACGCCTGCACCACAAGCTGGGGATTGCTTACTCGATGGACAACCCGGCCAGCTCGTACATCTTGCCGTCGCGGAAGATCTCGACTTTGCGAACCGTCGTCGCTTCGTCGGTGTTGTCGGTCGGGAAGCTACGGCCCATGCGGTCGTACATCATCTCGAAGTTCAGCCGGCGGGAGGTCTCGGCGTTCTTGGGGATGTTGGGAACAAAGACGACCCATTGGCCGTTCACCCAGACTTCGACGTCTTTCCAGTCTTCATTGGTGAAGTTGGCGACGTGCATGATGTTGTCGGAGTAGTCGACGGTCGCGCCACCCTTGATCTTGCCGCCACGCGGGGCCTCGGTGTTGTACTGGCGGTTGATGGCGTCGCGGGCGAACTCGGTCCGGGTCTTTTGCAGATCCGGGTCGGGATTGGGGATCATCGATACCGTGTCCTGACAGCCGGTCAGAAGCGCCAGCGTGATGCAGAGCAGCCCGATGCCGGCGGCCCCGACGGTTAGAGCGCTGCGCGGCGTGTGGTCGCCGGCGACGCGGGCACCGATGACGGGTGCGGCGACTTCGAAAGGTTCGTTACGCGAACGGGAAAAGATGCCTTCCATGGCGTACCTCGTTGCAAAGTGCCCGCGGTCCCCGCGGGTAGGAATCGGACGTTAGAAGTGTTATCGGACGGGGCGGCGCCGGAAGATGAGAAAAAGTCGAGGAAAAAGATGGTGGGCAGAGGGGTGGATGGGTGTTGCGGTAGTGCGTTGACGTACGGGCAAGTTGCGCCCGCTTTGGTGGGAAGGCGTCGGACGCTGTACAGCGACCGAACCACCCATCCACCCGGTCAATTAACCACCTCTTCCCCCGCCTACCCCGCTCAAGTACTCTTTCGGCGATGAATCCGAAGCAGCGTGCCGCCGAAGCGGCGATGAACTATGTCGAATCGGGAATGGTCGTCGGTTTGGGTACGGGTACCACCGCCGACGAGTTCCTCAAGGCTCTTGGTAAAGCGATCAAGGCCGGTAAGCTCACGGACATCCGGGGCGTGCCGACGAGCATTCAGTCCGAACGCCGGGCCCGCGAGTTGGAGATCCCACTGGTGAGCCTGGTCGAAGCGCCGCACCCCGATGTCACCATCGACGGCGCCGACGAGATCGACCCTAACCTCGATCTGATCAAGGGTTTAGGTGGTGCCCTGCTGCGGGAGAAGATCGTCGCGCAGAACTCGGCCAAGCTGGTCATCATCGCCGACGCCGGGAAAGTCGTGGAGAAGCTTGGAACCCGGGCGATGCTGCCGATCGAGATCGTGCAGTTCAGCCACGAGGCGCACGTGCCGTTCATCCGCAACCTCGGTGGCGAGCCGACTCTTCGCCGGGCCAAGGACGGCGCGCCGTTCGTGACTGACAACGGGAACTACATTTACGACTGCCGGTTTGCCGACGGTATCCCCGACCCGCACAAGGTGGAGCAGGCGTTGCGAACGCGGGCCGGCATTGTTGAAAGCGGACTGTTTCTGAGCATGGCCACGATCGCGATCATCTCCGACGACGAGCACGCCGAAGTATGCGAACGGGAGTACGTGGACGACGAATGATGCGAGGGGTGGGGGACTCAGCGAGTCGCGTGTCGCCACGCAGATCGCAGCCTACGTCCCCCACTGTTCTCACGCCTTAGGTGTTCTCACGCTCCGGGCGTCAGCTCAACTTGGCCACCGGTACATCCTGACAGACGTATCTGCCCGTCGTGACGTCCATCGCGGAGAGCGTCAGGCGTTTGTTGGCGTCTACGCCGAAGTGGACTTCGAAGCGGGCTTCACCGGGCTGGGCGGGAGGGTTGGTGGGGAGGAACGTCGCCGCCTTTTCGTTGATCCAGTAGTGCGTTCGCTTGCCGGCCTCCTCGGCCGATACCTGCCGTACGCGGGCGGCGCCGGTGTTGTCGAAGATCAGTTCAACCTTGGCATCGCCACCGGTCGGCTCACCGACTTCAAAGACCGACATACCGAGCTTGGCCTGCCCATCCTGCGTCGCCTTAACGAGCACCTTGGCGACCGGATCAACGGTCGGGTACTGCGTGCCCCGGCGGACGATCGGTCGGTAGCCGTGTGCGCCCTTGACGGGGTCAAGATACCGGATGGCGTAGTCGTGTTGAATGTAGTCGGCAATATCGACGGCACCGGCGATGTACGCCGCCGCGCCGCAGGCGACGGCTTCCAGCGGGCGGTCGATCATGACCCGCTCGCCGCCAAAGATCCGCGTGAGCACGCGCTGGACGGACGGAATCAGGCTGCTTCCGCCGAGCATGAAGACGGACTTGATCTGATCGTCATCGACGCCGCGGAGCCGGGCGGCCTCGAGCGCGCGGTTGAGCGTCTGTTCGATCTGCGAGAACAGGCCCTGCACGTCGAGCATCTGCTCGAACCGCTTCCGGGTGTAATCCGATGACACCATGTACCCCGTGTACATGTCGATCACGCTGATGTCGGCCTTCTCTTCGACGCTCAGCAATTCCTTGGCCCGTTCGATATCGACAAGCAGCTTCCGGCTGATCTTCCGAACGTCGGGCTCGGCATCCTTGAGCTTTGCCCGGCGGAGAACGTCGCGGAACATCCATTCGTCGATCGTCGCGCCGCCAAGATCGCTGCCGGCCTTGCCCAGCACGCGGCAGAATCGCGAGCCCTCATGCTCGTCGGCCTGCACAACCGACACATCCATGCTCCCACCGCCGAAATCGAAGATCATGTAGATGTCGCCGATCTCCATGGTCGCGCCGTAGCCGATGGCGGCTGCCGAGGCTTCATCGACCAGCCGAACGTGTGGCACGCCGGCCTTCTCGGCCGCCGACAGCAGCCAGTGGTTGTAATGCTCATACGCCTCGACCGGGACCGTTAGCGCGACCTCTTCCTCCTGCGGATCGATCTCCATTCCGGACACGGCAGCGGTGAGCACGGACGAAAGGAAATCGCGGCCAGCGATGCGGGCGGTGATGTCATGGCTGCCGAGGTGCAGCTTGATCGGCGTGCGGCGGCTGATATACCGCTTGCTCCACCGGAAAGTCTGCGGGTGCTCGTAGAGATCCTGGTCGAACACCTGCTGGCCGATCCACTTCTGCGATTCGTCGACGTAATGGATGAGCGACGGAACCAGCGGCACTTCGGCAAAATCGCCCTGCGGGCTGTGCACCGCGAGATTGCGCGACAGGTCCGGGAGCAACAGCGGCAATGCTTCGCCCTGCTCGGCGTCCCAGACGGCGACGAGGGTGTTGGACGTTCCGAAATCGACTGCCAGTCGGCCTGCCATGCTGTTTCCCGTCCTTTACGTACGTTCAGAGTGCCAATGCGGATTGGCGGTTATATCGCTTGGGGGATGGCATGTCATGGAGAATCAATAACAGACCGTTTGGACGCTGCCGCGGTACGGGTTGAGGTCTGATAACAACTTGCTGACCGGAAGGGTTTGACCGGCGGCTCGCGGCATCCGATGTCGGAGGTGGAATGTTCTCCGTTCTCGACATCGCCGCCAGTGGATTGTCCGCCGCCTCGGCGCGGATTGCGGTGACGGCTGGGAACATCGCGAACCTCAATACGTCGGGGTATCAGGCCCGCCGGGCGAATCTGACGCCGGTCGAGCCGGCCGGCGTGCGGGTGGATTCCGTCACCCTCGACGAAACGCCGGCGGGGATCGACGAAGAAGGTTTGGAGACGTCGAACGTCGACCTGGTCGGCGAGACGGTCAATCTGATCCGCGACAAACACCTCTATCAGGCGAACGCGAAACTGCTCAAGACCGGCGATCAGATGCTGGGTACGCTGCTGGACGTGCTCGCGAGGTGACGGCAGTTCGAGTTCTCGGTAAAGCGGTCAAAGTGCAGTCAACCTCAATGACTCTGTTGTCGGATTCTTCACGACCCCGCGCTCGGTGATGATCGCCGTCACCAACTCTGCCGGAGTCACGTCAAACGCCGGGTTGTAGACGTCAATGCCATCCGGCGCGGTTTGCCTGCCCATGCCGTGGGTCACTTCATCGGGCGAGCGCGCTTCGATCGGGATCAGATCGCCGGTGGCGAGGCTCATGTCGATGCTGCTGGTCGGGGCGGCCACAAAGAACGGAATGCCGAAGTGTTTCGCCAGGATCGCCACGCCGAACGTGCCGATCTTGTTGGCCACGTCGCCGTTGGCGGCGACGCGGTCCGTGCCGACGATGACGGCTTTCACTTTGTCCTGACGCATAACGGTTGCCGCCATGTTGTCGCAGATGACCGTGGCCGGGACGCCGTTGGCCTGCAGTTCGTACGCGGTGATGCGGCTGCCCTGCAGCAGCGGGCGGGTTTCGTCGGCGTATACGTGGAACTTCAATCCCCGCTCGACGCCGACGTACACCGGAGCCAGCGCGGTGCCGTACTGGACTGTCGCCAGGCCGCCGGCATTGCAGTGTGTCAGCAGGCGGATAACGCCGTCGGCAGCAGTTAAAGGCATAAGCAGCTCGATGCCGTGCTCGCCGATCCTGCGGCAGATCGCGGTGTCTTCGTCGAGCATCTGTCGGGCCGTCGCGAGCAGTTTGGCCTTGACGAGGGCAATCGTGTGCTCGTCGGACGTGTCGGCTCGTACGCTGCGGCCGGCATCGCGTGCGACGCGGCGTTGCCGGTCGATCGCCCAGAAAAGATTGACCGCTGTCGGCCGACTGGTGGCGAGATAGTCGCAAACTTCGTTCAGACGGTCGTAGAACGGCAGCAATTCGCCGCTGAAAGATCGCACCCCCAGGTAGACGCCAAACGCCGCTGCAACGCCAATCGCTGGCGCGCCCCTGACGACCAGGCGCTTGATCGCGTCCCACATTTGCCTTTCATCGACGATATCGACGTAGACGGTTTCGGTGGGCAGTTTCGTCTGGTCGAGCAGGCGACAGGCGTTGTCGGTCCAACGGACGGTCTGAAGCATGGTTGTGAAGGATATGTCAGCGAAGGGGTTTGTCCACGAAGGAAGCGCCGGTCGCCAATGAACGAGCCGCTTCTTCACGAATGAAAACAAGCCGTGCATGACGCGTGATCGCGCCATGCACGGCTTGCATCGCTCAGAAGTCAGTTCGTTTGCCGCTTAGAATGCGAGCTGGAACTGAACGCGACCGACGATCTGCATCTCGGTGCCAGAATCGCGGTAGCCGAGGCCCGAATCGGCCGGGGAGCCGTTCGGGAGGACGGTGACGTCGGCGGTGAGCTTGGCGTTGTGGCTGTAGAAGTAGTAGTTCACGCCGCCAGTGAGTTCGAACAGATCGTCGTCGTTGTCGGCGTTGGATTCGTTGTGAATCCAGCCGCCACGACCGAAGACTTCCCACTTGGAATCCGGGAGCAGGTAGGACACCTGGGCGACGGCACCAAAGTTGGAATCGTTGTCTTCATCGCCGTGACCGATGATGGTCTGACCGAGCGCGGCACCGTAGATGGCGAGGCCGGCTGCGTTTTCCCACTGGGCGTCGACGGTGTAGCTGAACACGTTGTCGCCGGAACGGCCGGTGGCGTCGCCGCCGGCACCGATGACGAGCATGTCGCCCTTGTTGCCCATGGCCGAGAAATCGGCGTACTGCTTCTTGTCACCGTAGACGGTGTACTCGACGCGGCCGGCTCCGCCCCACTCCTGGGTTGCGCTGCCCTGGTAGTTGGTGTTGTCGGAGTTGGCACCGTCGTGGAGGACGACGGTTGCGTACAGCGGGCCGCTTTCGTACGACAGGCCGACGCCCTGAACACGGTCGAGGAAGCCGCCGCCGAGCAGTTCGTTGACCAGCGAGCGGTCGACCGCGATCTGGCGCGTGCTGCTGACGAGTTCTTCGTGGTGGACCGGGTCCTTGAACTGACCGGCGTAGACACGCATCGTGTCGTTCAGCTTGTAGCCGATTTCCACGTCTTCCAGGGTAACGGCACCACCGGCGCGGTTGGTGACCCACAGGAACCGGTAGTCGAACTCGGCGTACTTGCCGTTGAGACCGAACTTCAGGCGGCGGACTTCAAAGCCGCTGTCGAAGTCTTCGTCACCGGTGCTCGGCGATTCATCCAGGTAGTTCGCGACGCCGCGGAACTGGAGCTGGAAGTAGGGGTGAAGGGTGAACTTGCCGTCTTCGCTCTGGATGACGGGCTTGCCCTTGAGCCAGCCGGCCGTGAGGCCGCCTTCGGCCATGAGCTGGCTGCGCTTGTTGGCATCAGCCAGGACATCGGCGACCGTGCGGTCGGCGACGGCCTTGTCGGCGCCGTAGGTGGCGACCGGGGCCTGCTCCTGCTTGGCTTCGAGCTGAGCGACCTTGGCCTGAAGGGCCTTGACCGTGTCCAGCAGTTCCTGCTGGTTGGGCTGGGTCTGCTGACCGAATGCGGCGACGCCCGTAAGGCTCAGCGCGCCCGCCATGATGGCCGGAATCGACCGACGCTTGGACGAAATCATCGTACTCTCCTGTTCCCTCGCGTCCGCGGGCCGGGTTTGGAAGACGACGGGGCGAACCACTCGCCGCCGTTCCGGCTCTAAGGACGAAATTTGCTCTTGGTTGATAATCTGGTGGCGGGCAGGCAATCAGGCCCGCCGCACCGTCTGTCGGACGATCTCATCACTGTCGCACCGTCCGACACCTCGCTCCGCTGGTTTTTTGTTCGGCAGAAGTGGCCGTTACCGGTCACAATTTACGTCCACTTGTGATCTGGTTCCGATAACCACGCCCTTAGGCCTGCGTTTCCCATGCGATCGACAGACTCTGCCCATATCGACGCCGGAGCGACGGGATTATGGGGCCGAATGCAAGCATTTGATTAAGAATGAAATGGCAAACGGTTAATTACGAGGTGTGCCAGCGTTGAACAATTGGCGTGGTCGGCTTGGGAGATGAACGGCCCAGGGCTCCATTCAAGCGCAAGCCCCATCGTCCGCCGTTGGCGATTGGCGTTAGCGGCGCAGCCCGAGCCATGACGGTGCGCCATTACGGTGCCGAAGCAGGTGTCTTGAGGGGAGTCGGGTTCCGTTGCGGCGTTCTGGACGCTCAACCCGGGACTATTCACGGGGGTTCGGCACAGTGTCCAGCGTGGACGGCTCGCCCAATGCCAGATACGCCTCGAAGTTTGCTCGCGTATGGACGTGCTTGGTAGGCGACGGTCTAGCGCAGCGATGCTTCGGCCGGAAGGACCGGCGGCGTCTGAACGACGGGCGCGGCGACCGGTGCGGCAACGATGCCCGCGGCTGTGCCGATTCGCCCGGTGAATGCGTCGGTCCAGGGCAACGCGATACCGAGCACCAGCGTCGCGGCCACAGACAACCCCACGCCCAGCGACAGCGGGAGCGAACGGGGAGACGCATCGGCGGAGGAAGCTTCATCAGCCGGCAGCGGGCGGATGAACATGGTGGAGACGATTTTCAGGTAGTAAGCCGCGGAGATCGCGGCATTGATCATCGTTATCACGACGAGCCCGATGAGGTTCGCCTTTAGGGCAGGAGCGATGAGGTAGAACTTGCCGAAGAAGCCGACCGTCAGCGGCAGGCCGATCAGCGAGAAGCAGCAGATCGCCATGCCAAGCCCCAGCAACGGATGCTTGCGGCCCTGGCCGGCGAGGTCTTCGAAGGTTTCGGCGGTGGTGGCGACGGGCGGGAACTCGCTATCACCCATCTGCTTGTGCGCCCGCGTCGGCAGCAGCATGAGGATGCCGAACGCCCCGCCGTTCATCAGGCCGTATGCTGCGATGTAGAACAGAATACCCTGCAGAGCCGACAACTGGACTTTGGTCGCCGCGGCCGGGTCCGTCGCGGCAAGCTGCGGAGCGGCCATCACCAGTGCCGTCACCGCGACCAGCATGTAACCGCTGTGAGCGATCGAGCTGTACGCGAAGACACGTTTGATGTTGAGCTGGAGCAGGCCCAGAACGTTGCCGAACGTCATCGTCAGGACGGCGACCACCCATAGCACCGTGCCGACGACCGGCGGCAGCACATAGTGGGCCCCGCCGACGGCCGAGAGAATCTTGATGATCGCAAGGAAGCCACTGATTTTCGGGACAAAAGCAAGAAGTGCCGTCAGCGGTGTGGCCGCGCCCTGGTAGACGTCGCCGACGTAGGCATGAAACGGCACTGCGGCGATTTTGAATGCGAAGCCGGCGAGCAGAACGATGAGCCCCATCAGCAGAAACGAGTTGATCTGGGGCACGGCCCAGGCGTTGCCGTTGCGGGTCTGGTTGATGACGTCGGAGATCGCGTCGAGCCTAATGTGGCCGGTGCCGCCGTAGACGTAGCTGAAGCCGAAGAGCATGACAGCGGCGGCCATCGCGCCCAAGAAGAAGTACTTGACGCCGGCTTCCTGCGCGACCGGGAGCGGCCGCGAGATGCTGACCATGATGTAGGTCGGGATGGCGGCCAGTTCGATCGCCAGGAACAGGAGGATGATGTCGTTGGTGGAGGAGACGAGGAACACGCCGGCAAACGCGAGCAGCGCCAGGCCGAAGTACTCGCCAACATCAGAACCGACGTTCAGGCTGCCGGAACCGGTGGCGTCGCGATTGCCAGGCCAGGCGAGCAGAACAAGGACCGCGCCGACGCCGGAGACGAGCGTCTTCACGAAGATCGACATCGGCGTGACATGCACGACGTTGAACGGATCTCTCAGCGTTGACGCAGTCCCATGGAAAAACGAGAAGCCCTGCCAAAGGAATATGGCAACGAGCGTCGCGAATGCGATCAGCGCCGACAGCCGGCGCATCGACGGCTTGTGCGAAGTGCCGAGGAAGAACAGCACGCACGCGACGGCGATGAGGACGAGTTCGGGAGCCAGTGCGTTGAGGAGGTCCATTGTGTCGCTTTTACGTTTCTCGCTTTTGCAGCCGACGCTTACTGAAAGTTCGTTTTCATCACAAATGCACGAAGAACGCGAAGAAGAGAACGTGGAGCAATCCGTTCAGCTCCAGGTCAATTGCAATCGTTCATCGCTCATTCAGCGTCACGACCGGCTTTGCTTCTGGCTTGGCCGGTACATCGGCCACCTTTACGACGGTGGCGCTTCCGCCGCGGATCTGTGCCAGGGGTTCGAGCATCTTGTCGCTGACGAAACCGGGTCGCACGCCAAGCACGATCGCCGCGATCGCCAGCGGAATGAGAATACCGATCTCACGCATCCCAATGTCGCCGGGGATGGGGTGTGAACCGTGTGCGTCGCCATGGCCATGTCCGCCATGCCCATGACCATCGCCATGACCGCCGGCCTGTGCTTCGACGTCAAGCGGGGTCTTGAGCGGGCCCATGATGACCTTGGCGGTCATGTGCAGCATGTACACGGCGCCCAGCACGACGCCGGTTGCGGCAAACGCACCAAACCAGGGGCCAAGGTACGGGCTGTAGAACGCGCCCTGGATCGTGAAGAACTCGCTGACAAAACCATTGAGCCCCGGCAGGCCGATGCTCGACATCACGAAAAAGACGAAGAAGAAAGCGAGGATGGGCATCCGCTTGGCCAATCCCGACAGTGCATTGATGTCACGGGTGTGGTAGCGGTCGTAGATCATGCCGATGCACAGGAACATCGCGCCGGTGCTGATACCGTGGTTGATCATGTACAGGACGGACGCCTGCATGCCGATGTCGTTCAACGCCAGCATGCCCAGCACACAGAAGCCCAAGTGGGAAACTGACGAGTAGGCGACCAGCTTCTTGATGTCCTGCTGCACCCACGCGACCAAAGCACCGTAGATGACGCCGATGACGCACAGCACACCGAGCACGTGGATGGTGGTCTTGAACGGGCTGGTTCCGTCGGCGTTGATCAGGCCGATCGGGATCGCGACGGCGAGAATGCCGTAAGTGCCGAGCTTGAGCAGCACGCCGGCCAGGATGACCGAGCCGGCCGTCGGGGCTTCGGTGTGTGCCAGCGGCAGCCAGGTGTGAACTGGGAACAGCGGCACCTTGACGGCGAAACCGGCGAGGAAGCCGAGGAACACCCAGAACTTTTCTGTATCGGTGAGTTTGGGGACAAAGTGACCCGCGACGGTCCCGCCCTGCTGGGCGTACTTGATGAGCAGATCGAGGTCGAACGTGCCGTACTTGATGCCGACGAAAACGACCGTGGCGAGGGTCAGCACGCCGCCGGCAAACGTGAACAGGAAGAACTTGTTGGCGGCATAGCGGCGATCGGGGCCGCCCCAGATGCCGATGATGAAGAACATCGGCACCAGCGTGAGTTCGAAGAAGACGTAGAACAGCAGCGCGTCCTTCGCGAGGAATACACCGTTCATCGCCACCAGGAGGGCGAGCATCCAGGCGTAATACTCTTTCTCACGATCCTTGATCGAGTCAAAGCTGGCGGCGATCGCCAGCGGCGTGATTCCCACCGTCAGGACCATCAGCCAAAGGCTGATTGCGTTAACACCCAGCTTGAAGGTAAAGCCGAGCGAAGCGGCGGCCGGGCCTTCGAAAGTGAGCGTCTTGCCGGCATAGAACTCCAGCGCGACGTAGATGCCGAACACAAGCGTGGCAACGCTGAATCCCAACGCAACGGCCTTGGCCAGGGGCTTGGGTGAGTACGCACAGGCGATCGCGCCGATCAGCGGGAGGATGATGAGGAGAACGAGGAGCATGAAATCCAAGGAGTTAGAAGCTAGGAGCGAGGAGTTAGAAGAGAGCGAAAGGATTTCCTTCCGGCTCCCAGGTTGAACTCCTGACTTCTCACATGAACACCAGCACCAGAATCACAACCACACCGAACAGCATCGCGGCGGCGTAACCCTGCAGGCTTCCCCGCTGCACACCGAGCTTCAGCACCCAGCCGCCGAGCTGCGGGGTCCATCCGACGGCGGCGACGATGCCGTCCACGAGGTACTTGTCGATGTTCCAGAGCACCTTGCCGAACATCCGCAGGGGCTCCACGATACCGGCGATAAAGATCTCATCCACCCAGAACTTGCCGTCGAGCAGGCTGGTGACGGCGGGCATGCCGGCGGCCTTGCGGTCGGCCAGTGCCCGGTCCTTCAGGTGGAAGACGTAAGCTGTGAAGATACCCAGGGCGGCGATCACAAAGCTGATCACCATCACGGCATTCACCAGGCCATGGGCCTCGGAGCTTGGCTGGCCCATCGGAACCGGGTCGAGTTCGGCAAAGCGGGCACTGGCGACCTTGTAGGCGAGCTTGAACGATTCGCTCTCCCCAAGGAAATGGCCTAGTCCGTGCACAGGCCAGTTGAGAAAGCCGGCGAGGAGCGCGCCGACGGCGAGAACAGCCAACGGCGCGATCATGATCATCGGCTCGTGGTTGTGATGGCCGTGGTCACCATGACCATGGCTGTCGTGACCGCCATGCCCGTGATCGTCGTGTCCATGTCCGCCGTGCCCGTGGGCATCCGCCGGGGCTTCAGGAACCTTCAGCGGGCCTTCGAAGACGCGGAAGTAGAGGCGGAACGTGTAGTAGGCGGTCATGAACGCCGTCGCCAGCAACACGACGGTGAGGATCAGCCGGCCGATGTGGCCATGAAGCGCACCATGCTCGGCGGCGTGGATGATTTCGTCCTTCGAGAAGAACCCGCTGAACGGCACCATGCCCGCCAGCGCCAGGCAACCGATAAGCATAAGCCAGCGGGTCTTCGGCAGCACTTCCTTCAGACCGGACATCTGCCGCAGGTCGAGGATGCCGTTCATCGCGTGCATCACCACGCCGGATGACAGGAACAGCAGTGCCTTGAAGAACGCGTGGGTAACCAGGTGGAAGACGGCGGCAACGGGTGCCAGCACACCGACACCGACGAACATGAAGCCGAGCTGACTGACCGTCGAGTAGGCGAATACCTTCTTCAGGTCGAACTGCCGCAGGGCGATGAACCCGGCGAAGATCGCGGTGAAAGCGCCGACGGCCGCAACGGTAATCATCGCTGCCTCGTTGCCAACGAACAGCGAACCGCAACGGGCGATCATGTAGATCCCGGCGGTCACCATCGTGGCGGCGTGGATCAGCGCCGACACGGGGGTCGGGCCTTCCATGGCGTCGGGGAGCCAGACGTACAGCGGGAACTGGGCGCTCTTGCCGAACGCACCTACCATCAACAGGAACGGAATGAAGGTCAGCGCACAGGTCTGGTACTCAGTCAGGTTGCCCGCGGCGGCCATCTCCAGCAGGCCGTCACCGGCCACGGCCGGATCGCCGAAGTAGCTGACCGTGCCGAATGCCGAGAAGCAAAGCATGATGCCCAGCGCGAAACCGAAGTCGCCGATGCGGTTGACAAGGAACGCCTTCTTGGCGGCCTCGCGGGCGGCGGGCTTGTCGTAATAGTAGCCGATCAGCAGGTAGGAGCAGAGGCCGACGCCTTCCCACCCCAGGTAGAGCATGATCAGGTTCTCGCCCATGACCAGGTTGGTCATCATGAAGATGAACAGCCCGAGGTAGGCAAAGAACCGGTAGTAACCGCCTTCGCCCTTCATGTAGCCGGCGGCGAAAACGGTAATGAAGAAACCGATCCCGCAGACCACCGCGAGCATGACGCTCGTGAGCGGATCGAAGTAGTAGCCGAAGTTGACCAGGAACGACTTACCCGGCTGGCCGAGGGCACCGTCGGCGGAACCGCCGAGCTTGATCCACTGGAACCAGGTGTAGGAGAACTTGAGGGGTTCTTCGTGAAGGCCAAGGGCATGGACGAGCAAGGTGAGTGACAGCACCGCCGCCGCACCGACGCCCAGCCAGATCGGCCAGTGTGACTGACCCTTGAGGAACCTGGCCCCGAAGAACCCGGCGATGATCGCCCCGATCAGCGGGAGCAAGGGGATCAGGTAAGGATATTGGAGGGCGAAATCCATAAAAAGTAGGCAGTAGGCAGTAATCAGTACGCAGTGAAGAGTGGCAGTCTTCGCGATTGGCAGCTGGCTGATTTCTCTGCCCACTGCCTACTGCGTACTGCCTACTTGTCTTCACCCTTTCAATTCTCGCCACGCGTCGGCATCCAGCGTGTTCTTGGTCCTGAACAGCAGCACGACCAAGCCCAGCGCCAAACTCGCTTCGGCGGCGGCGACCACTAGGACAAAGATCGTGAAGGCCTGCCCGTACAGATTGTTGTGGTAATGGCCGAACGCGATCAGGTTGACGGTCACCCCTTGGAACATCAGTTCCGTGCTCAGGAACATGACGATCAGGTTCCGACGGGTCATAAACCCGATGAGCCCGAGGGCGAACATGATCGCGCCGACGATCAGGTATTGTTGGAGGGCGAGCTGGGTCATTGAATCCAAGGAGGAAGGCGGAATTTTGAAGGATGAAATCGAGCCAACGTCAACTCATTCATCCTTCGGCCTTCATCCTTCATCCTTTCCTTATCACGTTTCCGGGTACGCCTTCTGATTCGGGTTGTCCGTCCCGTAGACCGGAATGCTGTGCGGATTGTCGTCGATCGGCGTATACGGGGTAGACATCACGGCGGCGACCTTGGGCGAATCGGCCGTCACGACCTTGCGACGGGTGATGACGATCGCGCCGATGGTCGCCAGTGTCAGGATCAGACCTGCCAGTTCAAGGTTCACGAGGTGATATTCGAACAGATGTCGGCCGATGCCCTTGGTCGACTCGCCCTTGGTGACCAATTCGGCAACCAGATTACCATTCGGTCCGATCGCGGCTTCGCCGACCTTGGCAATCGCCGAGGACCGATCGGTAATGACGAACAGCAGCATCGCCATCATGGCGAAACCGACCGTCGCCGCGACGATGGGCTCGCGGGCGATCGTGTCGTACTCGTTCTCGGTCGTCGCCGACTGGTCAGGCGATGTTGCCTGCTGAGCCAGCATGATGACGAACACGTACGTGACCAGAATCGCACCGGCGTAAATCAGGATCAGGGCGGCGGCCATGAACTCGGCCCACAGCAGCACGAACAGACCGGCCGACGCGAATGTTGTCAGAACGAAGTAAAGGGCCGAGTAAACCGGCCGGGGGTGGGTGACGACGCGAACGCCGGATACCAAGGCGATGACCGCGAACGGCCAGAAGTAGATGGTCGCCGCCTCGGTTCCCGCTCCGAAGGTCGCGTGGAACAGCATGGCGGCAAACGCCAGTCCTGCCAGCACCAGGACCGCCCCGCCGATACGGCGGACGTTGGCGGTTCGCTTCGATGGCAACAGCATCGAAGTCGCGATTCCCGCCACGACGCACAGCAGCAGGATCAGCAATGGCGGCAGAAGCGGCGCTGCCGTTGAGGCTTCGGCCAGCGCCGAATGGGCCAGGGCTGGCAGGGAGAAGGAAGCGGCAAGGGACGAGACAGCGAGCATGTTTACATGCGGACGCCGGGTCCGCTGCCGTGAGTTCCGGACGGTCGATCCGGTGGAGTTGGCACTCCGCCGTTCGCGCCGGCAGTCATCTTCTGGTTCATGCAACCTTCAGCACATCGTCCGGGAAAACAACCGGATGAGCGTCTGAAAGCTGGCGACAGTCACGCTTCCCAATGGCAGTCAGACAAGGCCCTCGGGAATGGCGGCGGAGTCTAAGACGGGGGGTGTGTTCTTGCAAGAAAGGTTGTGACTAATTTCACAAGCCTTCACGAGCACCCGCCCCGACAAGCCGATGATCGCGAACTTTCGCACCCGAAATGCGCTGGCTTTCGCCGCTCTGCCGGCAAGGCTCATCGCGTATCTGATTCCCAGACGCGACGTCCGATGACGGAGGCTTCAGGCTTTCCGTCGAAAACAGCGGAACTTTGAACTCGGCCGGCGCGTCACCGAATCTTAGATTCGAAATTTGAAGGCTGAGGTTTGCAACTTGAGGTCGCTGAACCTTGAAATCTTGCACCCGGAAGGCGCGGCCGCCTTAGCCATGGCGGGCCGGAACGCCTTCCCAAATTCATCCCCTTCGATGGTTATCGCACCACGGCACCGGCCGGAATCTTCATCCCCGAAGGTATTCGTAAGTCACAGTTGGAGCGGCCGGCCACCTCCGACCGGCCGACACGTCGCGAGCCGACCACACTCGGTTTGCGGCAATTTCGCAACCAGGGCGTTCCGCTCGGACAGTGGGTGCGGCGGACGCCCGCAGGGGCGCGGACCACCCGCGCCCCTGCTTGCGTTGCGACCCCCCTGCCAGCCCCGGACACGGCGTATCATGAGGCGTCGTTTGTTCAGCTGTGCCCAGGATGGTTCCTCATGCCGGTGTTGGCCAAGTGTCCCCTCTGCCGCGGTGTCATGCCGGAAGGACGCCGCGAGTCGCGATGCCCGCGTTGCGGCGAGCTGGTGCTGCCCGCCGTGCGCAAACTTTGTGCCGTCTGCGGCCATGACATCACCCACGCCAAACGCGTTCGCGACGACAACGAGTACTACTGCCACGACTGCTGGGCCGACAAACTCGCCGCTCGTGGCGAAGAGCCCGGTTACGTCTGCAATACCTGCCGCAGCCTGTACCCGTCAGACCAGGTCTATCAGGATGGTGACGACATCATCTGCAGGACCTGCTTCGCGGATCGCAATCTCGATCCCAACGCCCTGCTGGAAGTCGCCTCGCACGCCGGCGACGATGCGCCAGTGGTCTACGCCCAGACGGAACTGTCGAACGCTGGCAAGAGCACGCTGCCCTGGGGGCTGATCTCGCTGGCGATCGGTTTGCTGGTGGCGCTGGTCGGCGTGCTTGTGTTTCTCTCGCTGCATTAGGGACCCCCTGCCGCAACGCGAGGAATTCCAGGCATCGTGGAGGATCGGCAGTCTTGCTTATCACTCGGAACCAGAACCAGTATTCGAATTCACCAGGACGACGATTTCAGATCCGCACTCCCTGCGCGAATAAGCCGTGATCCCCGTAATTCGAACACCGGTTCTGGTCCCGAGTGACAGGCAAAAATGCTTATCCTCCACGGTCCCCGTTTTCTTCAGATTTCGGCATGGGTACCGACTAAAACAAGAGACACCGCGCCACATCCGGCGTGGTGTCTCTTGTGTTTTCGTCGCAATTCTTCGTGGCTCACAAAGCCAGATCCGATCACATCGGCTCAGCCTTGACCGTCTCGTCGTACACCCTCAGCAGCTTCGCCTTGTCGAAGATCATTTCCTGGCGAGTCAGGCCGACGATGTCGTACAGGCTCGTCAATTCGATCGCATCAACCGGGCAGGCTTCTTCACACATGCCGCAGTAGATGCAGCGCAACTCGTCGATATCGAACTTCGCCGGGTACTTTTCGCGATCGGCCCAGGGGGACTCGTCGGCTTCGATATGAATGCACCGGGCCGGGCACGCGGTCGAGCACATGAAGCACGCGACGCACTTCACTCGGCCGTCTTCGTCCTTGTTCAGGCGGTGAACCCCGCGATATGTCTGCTGGAACATGCCGCCCTCTTCGACGGGCTTATCCTCGCGGCGTTCCTCGGGATACGAGACGACCAGATGCTTGTCTCGCGCGACGACGTTGAACATGTGCTTCATCGTCGTCCCCAGGCCGATCAGAACCTGGGGGAGATAGAACTGGTCCGAGAGAGACAGCTTGGGTTCTTGCAGGACGATGACGTCGGATTCTTTCATGATTCAATCTCCGCGCATCACGCGAAGGACCTTCCACGTTTAGCGCCATCCCCGAAGGGGTGGGTTCTCTTCGGCAGCCGGTGAGCGTCAATCCGTCGATCCGCGCCGAACGCGCATAATCACGTCGCAGCAGCCACCGGGATCCGCTCAACGGGTTTGCCTGGCAACGGCGTCTTTCGGAAACGGCTGTTGGGTAGCGGCATCTTGCGGTTGGTCGGTGACGGTTGCGGCAACAGCTTGCTGATGAACATCGTCGCGATCAGCACGATCACATTCATCGCGAGCAACGCCAAAGCCAGCGTACCGGCGATCGGCTTCACGAAGGTCGGTTCGCCCGCCGCCGTCGGACCGGCGGTCAGGTAAATCGTGACGGCGGTTGCCATCAGCAGCGCCAGAGAGATCGGAATCAGGGCACGCCAGGCCAGGATCATGATCTGGTCGAACCGGAACCGGGGCAGGCTCCAGCGAACCCACATGAACAGGAAGATGATGGCGACGGTCTTCCCGAAGAAGACGCCCGTGCGGACGAGGCAGGCAATCAGGCTGTCCGTAACCGACGCCGGCGCGCCGGCGACGTTGCCGCCGATGGCGGGCCAAAGGTAGTCCAGGTACGGCAGGTGCCAGCCGCCCAGGAACAACGCAACGCAGATCGCCGACGTGGTGACCATGCCCGCGTATTCGGCGAGGAAGAACAGGGCGAACCGCATCGCCGAGTATTCGGTGTGATACCCGCCGACCAGTTCCTGCTCGGCTTCGGCGGTGTCGAACGGGGCGCGGTTGGCTTCGGCGTGAATGCAGATCACAAACAGGATAAACGGCAACGGCTGGCTGAAGCAGTTCCAGGCGGGGATCACGCCGATCCAATAACCGGCCTGCCCGTCAACGAGCTTGGCGATGTCGAGCGTGCCGAACATCAGCACGACGCACAGGATCGCCAGGCCCAGCGGGATTTCGTACGAGATCATATTGGCGGTCGCGCGGAGGCCGCCGAGGAACGAGTACTTGTTGTTCGAGGCCCAGCCGCCGACGACCACGCCGTAGACGGCGAGCGACAGGACGGCCAGGACGTAAAGGATGCCGATATCAAGCCGTCCGGGGGCGAATTCCCAGCGATAGGCGACGCTACGGACGACTTCCGAGAACGTGCCGTCTGCGTTCTTCACCAGTTCGATGGGGACGTCGATCGACACCTTCTCATCGGTTTTCAACAGAACCGCATCGGCCGGCAGGCGTGCTTGAACGGCGGCCGCTTCGGACGGTTCGGTGTAGCCGCTGATATCGATCGCGCGGGTATACCGGTGCACCTGGCCGGCGGCGTTGCGAATCTCGTAGGTCGCCAGCACCTTGGTGCCGGCGGCCTTGTAATCGGTGGTGCCTTTGGGGCCGGAAATCTCGAAGACGGAGTGCGTGGACTGCTTGGCAAGGTCGGTCTTGCCGGAGGCACTGACGACCGTCGTACTCGGCGGCAGATTGTCGTCGATCGCTGCGATGCCCGAGGTCTGCTTCGTCCCCGTTACATCCACGTCTTTGGTGTTCTGATACGTCCCGCCCCAGGGGATGACGGCGATCGAGATGATGATGACGATCACCATGAACGCCGGGGCGATCGTGAACAGAACGGTGTCGACGCCCTTGGGCTTATAGTCTTCCTTAACGATGAACTTTACGCCGTCGGCCAGGGGCTGGCCGAAGCCGTTGACGTTCTTGAGAAACTTGAACGGGAGAATGCCGAAGTCGAGGCCGACGCGGTTGGGGCCGATGCGGTCCTGAACCCACGACGCGGTCTTGCGTTCCAGCAGGATCAGGTACGCCACCACGCCGAGGATCGCAAAGTGCGAGATCGCGGCGATGTACACCCACGGTGGAACGTGGGTGTAGATGAAGTGGAGGGGGTCCTTCAGGATGGAGTCAAGGATTTCTGTCATCTGTAGGGTCCGCTTTGGCGGACTTCCGTGTTGCAAAAGCTGTGCGATCCCATGCCGGGCGTCCGCCAAGGCGGACCCTACGTGCGCCAGTTAAAGCTCGGCGAACTCGAATGCCGGCACTTCTTCCTTCTCAGTCGGCAGCTTGACGTCTGCGAACGCCCCGCCCATCTCGGCGCGGACGGCGTCGGCGTCGTAGAAACCGCTGCGGCCCAGAAGCTTAAAGTACACGTCGCCTTCACGCCGGGCACCTTCAGGCGGTTGAACGGCGGCGGCGAAGGCCTGGATCTTGCCGGCGTAGTTTTCCCAGCAGCCGGCCTTCTCGGCCCAGCCTGCCGACGGCAGAACCACATCGGCACGATCAGTGATTGCGTTGGGCAGGATGTCCTGGATGACGCGGAAACCGCCGTTGAGCACCGAGGGCAAATCGCCGGGAAGCCAGTTGCTCAGGTACCCGCCGACGATCCAGCCGCCGCGAAGATGGCCGTAATTGCCCAGTTCGTCGAAGGACGCTTTCGGCCCGCCAAGGAGGTCGATCACCCGGCGGATGCCGTTGGCATTAGGGACCTTCTCAGCCTTGATGCGGAAGGTTTCTTTGCCGGTGTTGTAGTGTTTGAAGACGTCGTCCGAAGCTGCCGTCGGCACCGGGCCGAGGACCAGGACCGCCTGCGGGTCGATCGAGCGGATGTACTTGCCCAGCAGGTACGCCTCTTCGCACGCCATCATCGGGGACAGCAGTGCGTACAGGCTGCCTTCGCCGTCGGCGGAGACGACGCTCTTGAGTCCCTCGGCGGCTTCTTCGATCGCCTTGCCGTAACCGATTTCAGCGGGGGTGCCGTATTCCAGCTTGCGGGCGGCCTTCAGCCGCTTGGCATCGGCCAGCACCTTGTAGCTGTAGCGGGTGTCGTCGCTGATCCACCAGGTGTTAACCTCGGCGTTGTAGCGAGGCTTGATCCGGTAGACGACCCCTTCGTTGTGATGCAGGAAGATGTTCTCGCCGCCGGCATCCACCGGGCTGATGCTCGGCGTCTCCTTCAGCAGCCAGACACGCTGTTTGAACAGGAAGTCTTTATCGAGAAGCGCACCGACCGGGCACAGATCGACGACGTTCCCCGATAGCTTGTTGTTGACCGGCTTACCCGGGAAGATCGCGATCTCTTCCTTGTGGCCGCGGCCCTCGACGAACAGCTCGCTTGTGCCGCTGACTTCGCGGGTGAACCGAACGCAGCGGGTGCACATAATGCACCGGTCGGCGTACAGGAAGATGTTATCGCCGACATCTTTCTTGGGGTTCTTCTGCTTGTCTTCCTCAAAACGGCTCTGGCTGCGGCCGTATTCGTAGCTGTAGTCCTGCAGCAGGCATTCGCCGGCCTGATCGCACACCGGGCAGTCCAGCGGGTGGTTGATCAGCAGGTACTCCATGACCTGCTTCTGGTTGGCGATGGATTTAGAGCTCTTGGCGAAGACCACCATGCCGTCCCGCACCGGTGTCTGGCAGGCTGGAACGAGCTTGGGAATGCCCTCCACCTCCACCAGGCAAATCCGACACGAGGCGACAATCGACAGCCCCGGGTGATAACAATATTGGGGGATTTCCACGCCCGCATCATTGCAGGCCTGAAGAATCATCACGCCCGGCTTGGCGTCGATGGTAGTGCCGTCCACGGTGATCTTGGGCATAGCGCGGGGGATGCTATCCGAGATCGTGACGAATTTCACTATGGTGGAATCGGCGTACTCATTGAATTGAAACGGGATCGGACCGGCCGACGTCAATCACACGCCCGAGAGTGCGTGATCAGCGTCGCCGGTCCGATCGCCGTTCTATGCAATTCGTCATCAGGGCGTCGGGTTGCTGAGCGGTGCGGGCTTCGCGAGCGTTGCGCCCTCAGACTTGCCCGCATCCCCTTCTTTCCGCGCGTCACGGCGATTCGCGACGATCGAAGCGATCACCCCCAGCGCCAGAATGCCCAGCACGACACCCAACAGGTAGAAGTTGAAGTGCTCGCCGAGCATTTCCTTCAGCCAGGTGTGGGTGAGCATCTTCACGCCGACCACCAGCAGCACGAACGCGAGTGCGACCTTCAGGTAGCGGAACTTGTCGACCAGTCCGGCCAGAGCGAAATAGAGACTGCGAAGCCCCAGGATCGCGAATACATTGCTCGTAAAGACCAGGAACGGGTCGGTCGTGATCGCAAAGATCGCGGGGATCGAGTCGACCGCGAAAATCAGATCGGTGAATTCGACCATCAGTAGGCCCAGAAACAGCGGCGTCGCCATCCAGACGCCAGGACGTTCCTTTTCCATCCGTTCGACGGAGGGGTCACTTTCCACCATCGATCCGGGGGTGGCGGTTTCGTGGCTCGCGTTCGAGCCGGCTTTGACGAAGAAGTGCTGGCCATGAAACTTATCAGTGACGGGCCAGATTCGGCGCGTCAGCCGGACCAGCACGTTCTTGCTCGGATCCGGATCACCCGACTTGAGAAACAACATCTTGATCGCGGTAATGATGAGGAACGCCGCGAACAGGTACAAGATCCAGCTGAACTCCTTCACCAGGGCCGCGCCCACGCCGATCATGAGGCCGCGCATTACGAGCGCGCCGATGATGCCCCAGAACAGCACGCGATGCTGATACATCTGCGGCACCGCCAGGAACGAGAAAATCATCACGATGACAAAGATGTTGTCGACCGACAGGCTCTTTTCGATGACGTAGCCGGTCAGGTATTTGATGGTGGCGGTCGCGCCGTCGAGTTGGCCCAGAGGGTTGGACGCACTGACGGCCATCTGGTCCACGATCGCCCCGCCGCTGCCCGTACCCAGCCCCATCCAGTGGTTTTCGTACGCGACGTAAACGAATCCTGAAAAAGCCAGCCCGAGGGTGATCCAGACGGCGGACCAGCCCAGGGCCTCCTTTACGGAAACGACATGAGCCTTGCGATGGAAGACGCCCAGGTCGAGCGCCAGGAGGACGAGAACGAACGCGACGAAACCGACCCAGATCCAGAGCATGACGGCAGCCAATCCGCGACGTCCCGCCGGGGCGGCGGGATCGTTCGACAAAAAAACCACCCCCGGCCAGCAACGCTGGCCGAATGGGTGGTCTTGCCGAACGAAGGCGCGACGCTTATGCCGTCACAGGCTTCGATTGGGATCGCCGGGCGTCAATGACGACACCGTGTTGACGACGATCCCACCCCGACAGGGGTAGCTACTCCCCACCAGGGGATGACAGGTTGTAAAGTTCGTGCACGAGCACGTGCCGGAACACTAGCGAAGTATCGGTTCCACCGGCGTTACAAAAACGAGCGGTGTTTCAAGGCGGGAAACATCTCAGGTCGGAGGGTCGGTTTTCACCGGCGAAGCCGGCGCAGGATGGGATGACATATCCGGATTCTTCGATGCGTTGGCCTGTTTTCGCCTGTCGCTCCTGATGGATGCGACGATTCCTGCCGTCAGGAAGACCGCGACCAGCCCCAGCATGTAGAAGTTGATCCCCGGAATGTCGTGCAGCCACTTGTTGGCAAGCATTTTGACGCCCACCAGTGCCAGCACGGCCGCAAGCGAGACCTTGAGATACTCGAACTTCTCCAGGATGCCGGCCAATGCAAAGAATAGGCTCCGTAACCCCAGGACTGCAAACACGTTACTGGTAAAAACCAGGAACGGGTCGTCGGTGATACCAAAGATGGCGGGAATCGAATCGACGGCGAAGATGAGGTCGGTCGTCTCGATCACCACGAGCGCAAGTGCCAAAGGTGTCAGCACCCATCGGTTGGAGCCTGGCTTGGCGTGATGGTGCACCGCGGTGGTGGGTGCGGCGTCGGACGGTCCGGCAGCAGCGGGTGGCGTCTTGGCATCCTCGGGCTCGTCGATGTCCTCGGCCGCGCCCAATTCCGATTCGCGCACCGCAAAGCGATGACCATGAAACTCGTGCGTGACAGGGAAGAAGCGGCGGGCGAAGCGCAGGATCGCGCTGTTCTGTGGATCGGATTCACCCCCGCCGAACAGCATCTTGTACGCCGTATACAGCAGGAACACGCCGAATACGTACAGGATCCAGGAGAACTTCGAGATCAGTGCCGCGCCGATACCGATCATCGCGCCGCGCATCAGCAGCACGCCGATGATGCCCCAGAAGAGCACCCTGTGCTGGTACTTCGGCGGAATCGCGAAGTAGCCGAAGATGACGGCCATCACGAACAGGTTATCGACGCTGAGGGATTGCTCGACGACGTAGCCGGTGAAAAACAACGCCGCCGCCTCAAACCCGTTCAGGCCGTTGGGGTGCAGCGTGGTTTTGATCTGCCCCAGCCCGAGCCAGTGGCCGGCGTACATGAAGTAGATCGCGACGTTGAACACCAGCGCCAGCGCGATCCAGAACGCCGACCATTTGAGAGCCGACCGGATGCTCATCACCTCGTCTTTGCGGTGGAACACGAACAGGTCGAGCGCCACCAGGACGAGGACGGCGGCGATGAATCCGATCCAGAGATAGAGCATGCGCGGAGGTGTCTTTCGAGGGCCAAACCCAACGGGCCGGCTCGGCCCGTCACGTAGTACCGGTGCGTTCTACGCGTATCGGCTCGGAAAGTACACCTGTGGAATCCAGCGCAAAGATTGAGGACGCCGAACCCACCGCATTGGCAAAAAGGCTACCCGCCCGGCCGTCTTCAATCGAACAGTTCGCTCCAGAACGACTTCTTCTTCCGGGGGTACCGTTCATAGTCCGCGCCTTTTCGGTCGCCGTCGTAGGGGCTTACGCGGTGCTGACGGATCTCACGGTCGTCGTCATCGTCCGACATCGATGAGCGCTCGATGATCTTGTCCAGTTCTCCGCGGTCGAGCCAGACGCCTCGGCATTGTGGGCAGTAGTCGATCTCGACACCCTGGCGTTCGGACATGACCAGAGAAGTTTGGCATTGGGGGCAGTTCACGGCAGTTTCCTCCGGTGATTGAATCGCAAAGCGAACGTTTCAGTCGCGTCGATGGCGACGCGGCCCGAGGTTTTAGGCACGCTATCGCGCATCAGGCGACTATAAACGCGACCCGCGATTTCACCGCTCAATCCCGGCCCGCGTCGCGGACGTCGGTCGCTCCCGACCCTACAATGCCGCGTACGCCGAGGCGTTCACGACCGATCTGTTGAGATCCGTGAGCGACCGGCCCGTGATGGGAGCTTGAATGAGTGGCGCGTTTCGAATCGCACGTTTCTTCGGCATCGACCTGCGGGTGCACTGGTCGTTCTTCTTTATCGTCCTGCTCGTCGGCATGCAGGGTGCCAGCCATGGTGCGATGGGCATCCTGTTTACAGTCACGCTGGTGGCGCTGCTGTTCCTGTGCGTGACGCTGCACGAGTTCGGTCATGCGCTGGTGGCCCAGCGATTCGGCATCCCGGTGCGGGAGATCGTTCTGCTGCCGATCGGCGGCGTTGCGGTGATGGGCAGGATGCCCGAGAAGCCGCGGCAGGAACTGCTGATCGCGATCGCCGGGCCGCTGGTGAACGTCGCCATCCTGGCCGTACTGGTTCCGGTCTGGTTTGTGCTCGGCGGCTTTGAGACGTCGGCGGCGGTCGGTCAGATTCTTGAAAGCACTCGCGGAATTCGGATCGACGCCTCGAGCCTGCGCGCCGCGGCGTTCGCGATGCTGGGATTCGTGATCGGTGCGAACGTCATGCTGATCGCGTTCAACATGATTCCCGCGTTCCCGCTCGATGGCGGCCGGGTGTTCCGGTCGATCCTGGCGATGCGCATGCCGCACGCTAAGGCCACCCGCATCGCCGCGACCGTCGGTCAGGCGGCGGCGATCGTGCTGGCGCTCGTGGGCCTATCCACCGGGCAATGGATGCTCGCGGTCATCGCGTTCTTCATCTTCATGGGCGCGGGCGCCGAATCCGCCGCCGCCCAGACCGGCACCGTGCTAGCGACCCGTCGAGTGGGAGATGCCTACAACAAGACGGCGATCACGCTGACGCTGGAACACCGGATGAGCCATGTCATCGAGCACATCATGACCAGCTATCAGCCCGACTTTGCCGTCCTGAACCGCGGCCGGCTGGCCGGGGTGATCACGCGAGAAGACGTCCTGAAGTGGCTCGCCGAAACGCCCAGCCTGTACGACGTCTACGTCACCGAGGCGATGCGCGAGGAGCAGGCGGTCGTCCGCGTGCAGGCGACGATGACGCTGGACGAGGTCACTAAAGTGATGGAAGAGCGGCAGACACGGGTCGTCGCGGTGTTTGAAGGCGAGATGTACCTGGGATTGGTCAGCGCCGAAGATATCGCCGAGGCGCAGGCGGTGCTGACGTTCCTGAACCGCCGGCTCGCCGAAGGCGCCCCGCCGCCCCGGACGGCCTGGCCGATGCCGATGCGGGAAGCGCCGCGGGTGTGAGGTTGTGACCTACGCACCATTCTCCGTTCTTCATTCTTGGTTCTTCACTCTTCGTCTGCTTCCGAACGGAATGAAGTATGAAGAACCAAGAATGAAGAACGGAGAATAAAAAGAGGTGGATCATGCTGCCTGCACGGGGAGCGGCGGCTGCGTGACGGGCCACTTCAGTTTCGGGGCGAGCATCATGCCCAGCACGAATAGCGCCAACGCGCTGCCTGTGAGCAGGATTCCCTGCAACGACGGCCGCAACGCCGCGGCGATTGTGACGGTCATAATCAGGGCGGCCGGGACCATCACGCCGGCGAAGCCGAGCTTGAAGCCCATGATCGTGATCGCCCGCAAGCCGATGATAAGGACGACGATGCCCCCCGCCGTCGCGATCGCCGCCGGCAGGCTGATGAACTCCTGCGCGAAGTACATCAGCGGATAGGCGCCGGCGAAGGTGCCGAGGACCAGTAGCAGCACCCAGCGGTCGAACGTCACCGCGCCCGCCGAATAAGCCACCAGACCGATGACCAGGCCGAACGCGATCAGGCTCAAGGGCCCGAGCCAGGTCAGTTCCCCCAGACGGTCGATCGGCGCGATGCCCAAGACGTCGAGTGCGATCGGCCGGCCGAACATCAGTTTCTTGTAGTTCCAGGTGTAGATCGTCTGACCGCTTTCCCGCTTGAGCTCGGTGGGCTGCATCGACAGATCGAGCATGCGCACGTCTGACCCGGCGGCGGTCAGGGTGATTTTAAACTGATCGACGATCTTTCCCGGTGGCGTCTGCAACGCGTAAAGCCCGCGGCCGACGGCGGCGTAGGTGATGTCGATCGTTGAAGGGATTGTTTGCGACAATTTTCCCATCCATATCAACTCCTGCTGACCCATCCCCATGTCGTCGCTGTCGCTCGGTTGGCCGTCGACGATGATGCTCAGGTCGGCAAGCGAGATGATCTCCGGCGGAAGCGGCAGTGCGATCCTGGCGTATACGCTGTCTTTGCCCGCGTTGCCGACGTTGCCGTTGCCCGATGCCGGTGCGACGGCTTTAAGCTTCGCGGCGAACTTCGCTTCGTAGATCGATTCCGGCTCTGCGGTCCCGACCGAAAGGCGTGGCGTGAGCGTAATGTCGGCTTCGAAGCTGGAAATGTTAGCAGCGGCCGGTTGCCGCAGTCCCTCGCCGGCCTGTGATTGGTCGCTCCCGGCCGCTGCTGGAGACCGTGATGGAGCAGCGGCCCCCTGCCGCTGGTCGTACTCGCTCATCATTCTCGACGCTACCGCCGACTTCCGAGCCTTACTCAGCGCCGGCAGCAGCAACGCGATGACGCCCGCCAGGACTACCACAACGATCAGAAGTTCGACAAGTGTGAAGCCGCGACGGAGACGTGTGAGCATGGCAGGACCTCCAGGGTGTGATTTTGGACAACCGCTGGTGAAGTGTTCGTGAGGTCCGATTGGTTCATTTCGGTTCTTGGGGAGACTAACTGACCGACTAATTTCGGTACGGATAGACTGCGTTGAACCACTGCGACACGGCTGGCGGATTCAACTGGGCCACCCACCTCATCACCCTGGCTGAATTGATTGGCAAAGGGTCGTGGATCCAGAGCATCAAAAGCATCTGTTCACGTGGCAATGTCCCCCTGAATTTCCCGCTGCCATCGAACCTCTTGAGCCCGCCGACCATTCCTTCAAAGATGTCCTCGGCGCGTTCTTCAAACGGCCTGTTATTGTCGTCCAGAATTTCGCCAATGATCTCTTCGAAATCGTAGCATCGGACGGGGTCAGCCCAAGACCAGTCGGCGGGGTCGGCATGCCATGTACTCTGCTTGCCGGTGATCGGACCGATGTTTGAGAGCGTTCCGCCCATACCATAAGGCGGCACCGCGTCATCTACGGAGCACAATGCCAGTGCGGTGATCGTCTCGCCTTTGCGCGCCAAGGCGAAGCGTTCAAAGGCATCGGCAACCTCGCGGGCTACTTGTTCGGCGAGATGGGTCCGGATGGAAGACCGGTCTTTCATGGCACTGTCCGATTGAACCGCGACGTTGGGGCGATTACCTCTCGTAGTCTACCGGGACAGGTATGGTAGGCGAGCCCGGGTGTTTGACCTCTGACTGCTTCTTCCTATGATCCGGATGAACGGATGGATGATTCCGCCGCCGAAGAGTCAAGATTGATGCGATCGTCCCTGTATGGCCGATCCAAATTCATTCGGTGTCGTGATTTGTTGTCGGTTTCCTTTGACTGCGAGAACCCCGTGCGAAAGCCCTTCCTTGAACTGGCCCGTGAGCGTGTCGTCGTCCTCGACGGCGCGATGGGTTCCAACCTCCAGATCCGCCCGCTCGACCTCCAGAAGGACTGGCTCGGACAGGAGAACATCTCCGAGGTTCTCAACTTCAGTCGGCCGGACGTCATCCAGGAGATCCACGAGGCGTTCCTGGCCGTGGGTTGTGACGGCGTCGAGACCAACACCTTCGGGGCCAACAAGATCGTCATGGCCGAGGCCGACATGGCCGACCGGGTGTACGAAAACAACATCGCCGCGTGCAAGATCGCCCGCGCGGCCTGCGACAAGTACGAAACGCCGGACCGGCCGCGCTACGTCATCGGTTCCGTCGGCCCGGGCACCAAGATCCTCACCCTCGGTCACACCGACTGGGACACGATGGAGGACAGCTACTTCGAGCAGTTCCGCGGTCTGATCGACGGCGGCGCCGACGTGCTGCTGATCGAAACCCAGCAGGACATGCTGGTCATCAAGTGCGCCATCGCCGCCGCCAACCGCGCCATGAAGCAGGCTGGCAAACGTCTGCCGATCATGGTGCAGGCGTCGTTCGACCTCAACGGCGGGCAGAACATGCTGACAGGCTGCGACCCGTCGGCGTTTGTCGCCACGTTCGAACCGTTCGCCGACGTCGATGTGCTGGGCCTGAACTGCGCCTTCGGCCCGACCGAACTGACCGAGACGATGAAGTACATCACAGGGAACTGGCCGAAGCTGGTCAGCGCCCTGCCCAACGCCGGCCTGCCGATCATGGTCGACGGCAAGAGTGTCTTCCCGATGAACCCGGCGGACTTCACCAAGGGCGTGAAGCGGTTCGTCTCGGAGTTCGGCGTCAACATCGTCGGCGGCTGCTGCGGGACAATGCCGGAGCACCTCAAGGCGCTCGTGGATGCGGTTGGCGTGCCGAATGCCGGTCGTCAGTCGCCCGCAGGCCACCGCGCTGCCGCACGAGACGTCCATCCGCGACCGCAAATTTCCTCGCTTATGTCCGCCGAAGACATTCGCCAGGATAAGAGTTACCTCATCGTCGCCGAGCGGACGAACACCAACGGCTCCAAGAAGTTCAAGACGCTTCTGCAAGCCGACGACTGGGACGGCCTGGTGTCGATGGCCCGCGACGAGATGCGCGACGGGTCGCACATGCTCGATGTCTGCGTCGACTTCGTCGGCCGCGACGGCGTTCGCGACATGCACGAGGTCGTTCGGCGCTACGTCAACGCGCTGCCCGCCCCGCTCATGCTCGACAGCACCAACCCGGCCGTCATGGAAGCCGGGCTGAAGCTGGCCGGCGGGCGGTGCATTCTCAACTCGATGAACCTCGAAGAAGGCGAGGAAAAGCTCGGGCAGATCTGCGAGCTGGCCCGCAAGTACGGCGCGGCGGTCGTTGCCGGCTGCATCGACGAAGACAAGCTGCAGGCGATGGCCCGAACCCGCGAACGGAAGATCTCGATCGCCAAGCGCATTCGCGACCTGGCGGTCGACCGGTTCGGCCTGCGCGACGAAGACCTGATGTTCGACCCGCTCGTGCTTCCGATCAGCACTGGCATTGAAGAAGACCGCCGCAATGCCATGGAGACGATCGAAGGCACCCGGCTGATCAGCCAGCAGTTGCCCAAGTGTCATACAACGGTCGGCCTGAGCAACGTCAGTTTCGGCTTGAAGCCGGCGTCGCGCATCGTGCTCAACAGCGCGTTCCTGCACGAGCTTCGCGAGGCTGGGCTGACCAGCGCGATCGTCCATGCGAGCAAGATTCTCCCGAAGAACCGCATCCCGCAGGAGCAGTGGGACGCGGCGCTCGAACTGATCTACGACCGCCGGAAGGAAGGCTTCGACCCGCTCACGCACTTCATCGGTCTCTTCCCCGACAACGGCGCATCGGCTGTCGCGGTCAAGGCCGATCCGTGGGAGGGCTTGAGCATCGAGGAGATCCTCAAGAAGCACATCATCGACGGCGAAAAGCGAGCCCTGATCGATCATCTGGAGGTGGCGCGAACGACGTATACGCCGCTTGAGATCATCAACAACATCCTGCTGGAAGGCATGAAAGTCGTCGGCGACTTGTTCGGCTCGGGACAGATGCAGTTGCCGTTCGTGCTGCAAAGCGCCGAGACGATGAAGGCATCCGTCGCGCATCTCGAACAGTACATGGAGAAGGTGGAAGGTCAGAGCAAGGGCAAGATCGTCCTGGCAACGGTCAAGGGCGATGTGCACGACATTGGCAAGAACCTCGTCGACATCATCCTGACCAACAACGGTTACACGGTCTATAACCTGGGCATCAAGCAGCCGGTGGATGAGATCCTGAAAGCCGCCGAGATGAAGAAGGCCGATGCGGTGGGCATGAGCGGCCTGCTAGTGAAGTCGGTCGCGGTGATGCGCGAGAACCTGGTCGAGATGAATGCCCGCGGCGTGAAGGTGCCGGTGCTGCTGGGCGGTGCCGCGCTGACCCGCGACTACGCCGAGGACGACCTGGCGAGCCTGTACGGCGGTCCCCTCTTGTATTGCCGCGACGCGTTCGACGGCCTGCACATGATGGATGCCATCACCGGCGGGCTGCTGCAGCAGGTGTCGACCGATCAGAAGGAACGCGCGATCAAGCGAAAACGCCAGCGAGAGGAATCGCAGGCGAAGTACGGCGAGACGATGCGTGCCGTCGCCAAGGACGCGCCTGACGTGGCAAAAGACAACCCCGTGCCGATCCCGCCGTTCTGGGGTCGGCGGGTGGTGAAGAACATCGACGTCAAGCACATCTTCCCCTTCATCAACGAGACCGCGCTGTTCACCGGCCAGTGGGGCCTGAGCAAGGGCAAGATGTCGCCGGAGGAGTACGAAACTTTCCTGAACGACAAGGCCCGCCCGGTCTTCGCCGACCTGCAGAAGCGGGCGGCGGCCGAAGGCTTCCTGGAGCCCGCGGTCGTGTACGGCTACTTCCCCGTGCAAGCCGACGGGGATGAACTGGTCGTTTACGAACCCGAAGCGTTCAACCACCCGATCAAGTGTGACTGTGGCGTGAACCACGGCGGCACCGTCGGCATGCGCGACGGCAAGCTGGTCCCGCACGGCAAGCCCGTCGAGGTGATGCGGTTTGCCTTCCCCCGCCAGGTCGGCCGCAGGCAGCTCTGCATCAGCGACTTCTACCGCACCAAGGCTTCGGGTGAGTTCGACGTGCTGGCGTTGCAACTGGTCACCGTCGGCGACAAGTCGACCGAGGTCGCCGAGAAGCTGCGTACCGAGAGCAAGTACCAGGATTACCTGTACCTGCACGGCTTCGGCGTCGAGTCGGCCGAGGCGCTGGCCGAGTTCTGGCACAAGCGAGTGCGGCAGGAACTGGGCTTCGGCAGCGAGGACGATCCGAGCATCAAGAAGCTGTTCCAGCAGAAGTACCGCGGCAGCCGTTACAGCTTCGGCTACCCCGCATGCCCGGACCTCGAGCAGCGGACGAAGATCGTCGAACTGCTCAAGCCACAGGAGATCGGCGTGGTGTTGAGCGAGAACTACATGCTCGTGCCCGAGCAGAGCACCGATGCGATTGTGGCGCATCATCCGCAGGCGAAGTATTTTGATGTGTGAACTACTCGCTCTCCCCTGTACGCAGGGGAGAGGGTTGGGGTGAGGGGCCGAACGTGAGGCGTTGTTGCCAGCCGAGGATCGATGGTGGCAGACCGTTGAACAGTGAACTTCCGACGTTCGATGTTCAAGACATCCGCATCATAACGACGCCCGACGTTCGGCCCCTCACCCTGGCCCTCTCCCCTGGGTACAGGGGAGAGAGGACCGGAACAGATGCAATCATCACTCTCCATCAGGGTTGCTGGCGACTGGTCATCGCACGAGGTGATCGCGCACCTGATCGAAAGCAGCTTCGCCCCATCGAACGCCGTCCAGTCCGTCATCGATGCCGCCTGGTCCGCCGCACTGGCCGTCCCCAACCGCACCCTCTTCGACGGCCCGATGTGCCGCCTCGAATCGTTCGACGTCTCGCCCGCCGGCGTGCGGATCGGGATGTCTCGTACCAGCTACAAATCGTTCTGGGGGACCAATGTCTCTCACCCGGAACTGGCCGATCAGTACGGGCCCGGCGTGCTGGCCAATCCGATCGGCCTGAGTCCGGCGCTACTGACCGCCGACGGCTGGCTGCTTCTGGGCCGGCGGAATGAGCGGGTGGCGTACTACCCGGGGCGGGTGCATCCGTTTTCGGGAACGCTCGAACCGGACGATGGCAGTGGCGATGGCGAAAGAGACGCTCCCGACGTCTTCGCCGCAGTTCGACGTGAATTGCACGAGGAAGTTCGCGTCGGAGCGTCGGATATCGTCTCAATGCGCCTGATCGGCCTGGCCGAAGACGCCCGCCTGCGACAGCCGGAGCTCATTTTTGGGGTTGAGACATTGCTTTCGCGGGGCCAGGTCGAATTGCAGCTCGATCAGGCCGAGCATCGGGACGTTGTCGCGATTCCCGCCGAACCTGCGGCCGTAAAAGCCGCCGTCCAGGCAAGTGGCGTTGCCGGGGAGTTCACACCGATCGCGATTGCAACACTCCTGCTCCAGGGACGGGCGGCGTGGGGAGAAGGCTGGTTCGCTGGTGCCAACGGCGATGCGCCTGGAATCCTGGTTGGTCGTTAAACCTGAACCTCAACCCCATCGATAGAAGCGTAAGTGAGGGGCTTGGCTTCGGCGAGCAATCGTATCTCTTTAGTGAAGCGGCCCGATTTGCCTTGTTGAAACTGGGGCGAATTGTCAAACTGGGCAACAGTTATGGATCGCAGGTGGCCATGTCGGCACGACAGGAAGTTGCCGCCAAGGCTGTTCGGTGTGCCCGGCGAGTGTCAGCCGACGACTTTTAAGTCCGATAAGGGATTGTCCACCATCGTCTTACGGAAAAACCATTGCTCCCTGACGGTCATCCCACGGCCGATAAACGCCGGACGTCGAACCGTGGGGTATATTTCGGCGTTCTGCTGGTTGTGCAAGGCAGGACAGGTCGGATTCCACCTTTCGTAGTTGTTCGGCCGATAACCAATCTGTGTAAAAGTCTGCCGATGCTGGCAGCAGATTCGAAAGCTGTCAGTTCAAGTCCCCTTTTTTCGCGGAGAGCCGCCCAATGATCAGTCGCATGAAGGTTTCTACCAGTCGCTCACGTCTTGAGACCAAGTCCCGGAAGCGCGTTCAGCGCAGCATCACCGAGGCGCTGGAAGACCGCCGCCTGTTTGCCGTGGGCCTGGTGAGCGTCGGCATTGGCGGAGCGGCTGCCAACGGCGACTCGGCCGAGGCGTCGGTCAGCTCTGACGGGCGCTATGTCGTCTTCAGCAGCTTCGCGACAAACTTGGTCGCCAATGACACCAACGGTCACAAGGACATCTTCCTTCGCGATCGGAACACCGGCACCACGGTCATGGTCAGCAAGAACCCGACGACCGGTGAAGGCGGCAACAAGGACTCGACGCAGCCTGTCATCAACGCCGATGGCACCTACGTCGCGTTTGTGAGCCGCGCAACGAACCTGATCAGCGGCGATACCCAGAATCACAACGACATTTTCCGCTACAACATCGCCACCGGCGCGATCGAACTGGTCAGTGCCCGCAGCGGCACGACGAGCACCTTTGCCGGGGGCAGCTCCAGCGAGCCGACCATCTCCAAGGACGGCAGCCTGGTGTCGTTCACCAGCTTCGCCGCCAACCTGAACGCCGGCATCGACGGCAATGACAACAACGACGTGTTCGTTCGCAACATGGGCAGCACAACCGTGTTCGGCCTGGCCCCGAACGCGACGAAGCTGATCAGCGTCAACTCGGGCAACGTTGCGGCCGGCAACAGCCAGTCGTTCGACTCCTGGATCAGCTCGGACGGGCGTTACATCGCGTTCCGGTCCGACTCTTCGGACATGGTCGCCAGCGGCGACACCAACAACGCCCGCGACACCTTCGTCCGCGACCTGCAGACCGGCACCACCGCCCTGATCAGCCAGACCCCGGCCGGCGCCAGCGGCAACGCCAGTTCGGACTCGAACTCCATCAGCGGCGATGGACGGTTCGTGACCTTCCAGAGCAAGGCGACCGACCTGGTGTCCAATGACGGCAACGCCAACTCTGACGTCTTCCTGCGTGACACCCAGACCAACACGACCACGCTGCTGAGCATCAACCGCTTCGGCACCAATAGCGCCGGCGGCTTCAGCGAGTTCCCGGCGTTGTCGCAGGATGGCTCGTTCGCGAGCTTCAGCAGCACGGCGGGCGACATCATCAACGGCGACACCAACGGCCGCGAGGACGTGTTCCTCCGCGACCTGGTCCGCGGGCCGATCTCGCTGGTGAGTATCAACACCAGCGGTGCCGCCGCCAACGGCCGCAGCTTCGATCCGTTCATCAGCCGCAACGGCGATTTCGTCGTCTTCACCTCCGACGCCAGCGACATCAGCACGGGTGATACAAACGGCAAGTCGGACATCTTCCTGTCCGACAGTCCGGGCATCGGTGGCGGCGGCGGTGGTGGTGGCAGCGATAGCACCCTGCCCACCGCAACCGTCGGATCGGCCGAGTCGGCCACGCCGGGTGCGACCACCTTCCAGTTCACGGTCAACCTCGCCGACAACGTCGGCCTGAACACCGTGACGGTCGGAAATCTGACGGTCACCAAGGCCGGCGGCAGTGCCCAAACCGCTACGCTGGTCAATGTGGTCGGTACCGGTGTGTCGGCGGTCGCGACTTACTCGGTCGCGTTCCCCTCGGGCATTAACACCAACGACACCGGCCTGTACACCGTCACCACCACCGCCGGCGCGATCAAGGACGCCGCCGGTAACGCCATCGCCGGTGGCACCAGCCTCGGAACCTTCACCCTGGCGATCGGCGATCCGAACGGCCCGGACCTGGTGATCGTCAAGCCGGGCAAGACCAAGGCGTCTTACATCGGCGGTGCCAAGGGCGCTTTGAAGTGGAAACTTCAGAACAACGGCCCGGGTACCCTCACCAACAAGACGGTCGAGTTTAAGGTCTACACGTCGGCAGACGGGACGCTCGACGCCGGCGATGCCACCCTCGGCACCATCAGCAAGCTGGTCAAGAAGCTCAAGCCGACCAAGTCGATCGCGGCGGCGTTGAAATTCACGTTCCCCAACGACATCAACGGCAACTTCTTCCTGCTCATCAAAGCCGATACCGCCAACACGATCGCCGAGAGCAACGAGACCAACAACACCGGCTCGACGGTCGCCGCGACGCTGATTCAGCCGCCGTTCCGCGACCTGCAGCCGACGGTCGTCTCCAAGCCGAGCCGTCTGACGGCGGGTCTGCCGATCACGGCGACCGCGACGATCAAGAACAACGGCAACACCACGTTCAACGATCTGGTTCCGATCACGCTGGTCGTGACCGACGCCGGCGTGGTCAACGACGGCAGCACCGTCCTGGTGACCACCACCCAGAAGCTGAGCCTGGCCCCGGGCAAGAGCAAGACGGTCAAGTTCAGCGCCACCCTGCCCGGCAACCTGGCCGTCGGCCAGTACCAGCTCGGCGTGGACGTTGACCCCGCCAACGCGTTCGCCGAGAGCGACGAAGGCAATAACACCGCACTGAGCCTGGTGTGGCAGTCGTTCGTCTGATCGAACGCCGTAGCACAGGTTTTCAGCCTGTGACCACCATACTGCTAAACCGCAATGGGCCTGCCGACGATCGGCAGGCCCATTGTGTTTTGATCAGCGTGTTTCGATTAGCGGTCGCACCGCAGGTGCACGTCTTCAAGGCCAGCGAATCGCTGCACGGCTTAACGTATCCAGAGGAGTGCACCTGCGGTGCGACCGTTAATCGGGGCGAATCCTCATCCGATCTTCACCGCCCGGATCGCCATGAACATCGGGATCTCCGTACGCGCCTGGTTCTCCGCGGCGGCACGCGGGCCGGGTTCGCTGGTTTTGTGGCTCGGCCATTCCTCGATCGCGTCGACCAGCAGGCCTGCGCCGCGCAGGGCGCGAACGTACGCCTCGATCGGCTTGTGGAATGTCCAGGTGTAGACGTCCGGTGCGCTGCCAGGGTGCGTGATGATCGGCGTCTTGCGGGGTACGAGATACCGGTCTACCCGGCGGAACTGGACGCCTTCTTTTTCCTCCCAGCCCCAACTCGTCTCCTTGGGCCCGCGGAAGCAGGGGTGCATCATTGCGAGCACGAACCGGCCCATTGGCTTCAATGCCCGCGCCACGCCGGTAAACACCGGCGCGATCGGGTGGATGTTCTGGATCGCCAGCACACACGCCGCCGACGCATAAGCGCCGCTGGCGATGAACGGCATCTTCTCGATCTCGCGGGCGTCGCCGGTGTGGTACTTGATACAGGTCGGCCCGCGCTGGCGGGCGATTTCGACGAGGGGCTCGGCGGCATCGATCCCGGTCACGGTTGCGCCCTTGGTTTCCAGCAGCCGGCACAGCGCCCCCTGCCCGCAGGCAACATCCAGCACGGCGTCGGCCGGTTGTACCTGCAGCATTCGCAGCACGCCGGGGAAGACCACCTTCTGGTGGTACTCGCTCCCCTCGTCACCGACGAGGCGGTCGTACCATTCGGCCACGCCGGACCAGTCGGTCGCGGGCCCCGATGGTTGACGGCCGGCGTTGCCTGAACGAACCGGCCCGCCGGGCCGCGCGGCATGTGGTGCCCCGCCGGTGCGGTGAGGGCCTGGCCGTGCCGGTCCCGTCCTCGGTGGACCCGACCTGGGTGGACCCGACCGGGGACCATCCGTGCGACGAGGACCATTCTGCGGCGCGGGCGAGCGCGGACCCGATTTGCTGACGAACGGCTTCTTGCCAAACGGGGACGGATTCGCGGCGGGTGTCACGGGCGTCTGCGGCCGATGGGGCTTCATTCGCCCATTGGACGAATAGTGTCTCCCGAGGGCAAGCGCACGGTGGAAAAGTCGCTGGGGCAAGCTTGCCGGTGAGCAGTCGTCGAGAAGTCACTGTTCACTTGCGGCGCTCGCGAGCTTGCGAGCAAGCTTCACAACGTTTCAGGTTCGCTTCACACGTTTCGGGCCCCGCACGCGGCATTACCGCGCTCTCGTGAGATGAAGGAGACTCCGGTGCCTCGCAACGCAGTCAAGCAAACGTACCCTCGTTCTAGGCAAGCCCCCTTAGAAACTCGTCGAATTGAACCACCTGCAGTTGCGCAATCCCAAGTGGTCTGGCGTTCGGATTTAACACGAAGGGCACGAAGGCACGAAGAGCCACGAAGAAGAGTCGGATGATCAGAACAGGCTTCAAAAGCCCTGACTCAACATTTTCTTCGTGAACCTTCGTGCCTTCGTTCCTTCGTGTTAAATCGAAACCCGAGGTGGTCGTGCGGTCTGGAGTTCTTAAAGTAGTTGTCGGCGTAGGGTGCCACGGGTCCGCAGAACCCGTGCGCGAGTCGGGCCGACAGGCACGGGTCTCCGGCGTACCGGCGACCCGTGGCACCCGTTCGCGAGCAGCCTTAACAATAGTTGCAGATCACGCCGCTCACTTCATCTCGCCCATGTCGTAGAAGAACTCTTCGCGCACGATCTTGTCGTCGGCGACGGTGTACAGCGCGATCTCTTCCATCTTCATCCGCTTATTGGCCGGCTTGAAAGTGACGTCGTACTTCATCACACAGGCAAACCGGTCGTTGCCGTGGAACACCGGATTACCGACCTCGGCCGAGTGGATCTCGTGGTTCTCGAACCACCACTTGCCCTTGCCCAGCACGGCGTCGATCCCGCGCATCTCCCGCGGCATACCCTGTCCCTCGATCGCCTCGACCGAGACGATGTCCTTGGAGTAAAGCTGCGTGATCGCATCAATATTCTGGCCCTTCCGGCAGAGTTCGACGAGTTTCTTACCGACTTCGCGCAATGACATACGAGGCTCCGGTTGAAGGATAGAGAGTTCGCTAAAAGTTCGGGTTCAATATGCCTGCGGATGTGGGTCGCTGTCAACGCGAAAATTGATAAATCTGTGTGAAGAAGCGGAGCAGAACGCGGCTAGGAAGCATGCCTGTCGGTAAGGGTCAGCTCGCCTTGGTCGCTGGACTGCCGGCAGGCGAACCCTCGTTCACCAACTCGCGGGCACGGGCGGCTAACGCCGGGTCGGCGGCGCGATCGGCGGCGATGGCGGCGTCCTTGGCGGCGGCGTATCCGCGCTGGCGGTCGCCCTGGGCGAGCAGGCTGCGGGCGGCGCGGAACAGGCGATCGGCCGCCGCCGGCGCGTTACCGGCCGACTCGTGCGAACGCCCCGCCGCCAGCAGCGCGGTCGACATCTCCCCGTACAGCCCTCCCGACTGCGCCAGTGTCGCCTCGCGGTCGAACGCCACGGCCGCTTTGGCGTGGTCGCCGCGGGCGGCGGCGATTCTGCCTTCCAGCCCGACGATGCCGGCTTCCATCGCGTCGCGAGACCGCGGAGAGACCCCGGCCGACGGCAACGCCCGGCGCGCTTCGGCCGACCGCTTTTCTGCGGCCTCGACCCGCCCGGCGTCCAGGTCGATCTCTGCCAGCAGCGTGATCGCCTGGGTTTTCTCCGCCTGGGTTGCATCCTTGGCGGATGCGACTTCCCCGGCAATCTCGGCCGCATTCACTCTCGCCGATTCGCCGATTCGCCGGGCGAGCTTCGCCTGCACCAGCCGGACGTCGACGGTTCGCCTGCCGGCGCGGGCGAGTTCAATTCGCGCGGTCTCCAGGACCGATTCGGCCCTGTTCAACTTCCCGTCGTCAAAAAGGCAGACGCCGAGGTTGTAAGCCGCCTCGCCGATGTCGGCGGCATCGTCGCGTGCGGCCGCCTTCTGCATCGCCTGCTCGAAGAGCAACAGCGCCTGCGCCATCTGACCCCGCTCGAATGCGACGCGGGCGGAGTTCATGGATTGCGTGAACTCCAGATCCTTCACCGGAGCCAAAGCAACCCGTCCGCCGCAGCCGGAGAGCGCGAGCGCCACGATGCCGAGCATCGCGGTGATGAGCAATGGAATGCGGCGAAGATCACCACGGAGGCACGGAGGCACGGAGGGAGATGCGAATGAAGGATGAAGAACGGGGGATGAAGAATGAGGAATGAGGTGCGTCGCGTCGCAGGAGACAGGCACGCTTTTTCCACGCTCTTCATTTCGAATCCTGCAATCTGGATTCCGCTTCTTCCGTTCCCTCATCGGGTTGCCCTCCGTGTCTCCGTGCCTCCGTGGTGATTCTTTGGGCATGATGGCGCGAACATCCGCGAGAAGAACCCTGCCCTGTGGGCAGGCGCTAAAAGGTAGTTTCAGCAGGCGCATCTTCATCGCGGGCCTCCGATCCGGTCGGGCGGGATTCGACCCGAGCTGTCGGACTCGGTGCTTCCCCCGCCGCCGACCAGCCAGCTTTTCTGAACGCTCTCGGCGAGCCGCTGCATCTGGCGCATCGTCTCCTGCGACTGCAGTACCAGCGACGGTAGCCCCTGCACCGTCTGGTTGATGGACTTTACCGTGTCCGGAAGCTGGTTCGTCGACTTCTGCAGGTCCTTCAGCACCCCCTGCACCTCGGCGAGCGTCAGCTCCATCTGTTTGATCAGCGTCGGGAGCTGCTTGAGTTGTTCGTTGGCGGTCGCGGCCATCTCGGGCAGTGCGGCTGACGTCTTGTTCAGTTGCTTCAGCACGCCGTTGGTCTCGTCGAGCGCGGTATTCACCTTCGGGCCGGTCTGGGCGATCTGGTCGGCGAGCGCCTTGTCATTCAGCAGTCGGGCAACCACGCCGTCACCCTTCTCGGCGGCCGCGGCGATCCGGCTGAAGTTCGCGATTGCTTGCTTGAGGTCGCCGTCGGGGTTCTGCAAGTCTTTGGCGAGATTGGTGTATTCCTCGGCGGCGGCGCGGAGGTTTTTGATCGCCGGGAGTGCTTCGGCGCGGATGTCGTTGAGAAGGGTTTCGGCCAGTTCGGCAGTGGCGCGGTCTTCGGACGTTTCCATGGTCGCCCCGGTTTCCGGCAGCGGTCGGCCGTCCTTGCGCGGGATCTCCACGTACGCGTCACCGATGAGCTGGGCCTTGCGGATGACGGCTTTGGTGTCGGCCGAGATGAACCGCACGAAGTCCGCCCGCACGCTGAGGCTGGCGGTCATGCGGCCATTGTCCTTGATGTCGATCGCCGACACCCGCCCGACCGGGGTGCCGAGGATCACGACGTCGGCACCTTCCTTCAGACCGAGCGAACCCTCCGGCGGCAGGTTGAGCGTGATGGTGCTACGGCGCGTAAACAGTTCGCGCACCTGCCCGCTCATCGCCAGCGATACGCCAATGACCAGCAAGGCCAGCAGGATTAACCCGCCGGCCAGCTCGTTGGCGAATCGGAACTTGAAAGGTTTGTTGGGCATGTGGATTCATCCTCTCGGCGGCAGAAGGTTAAGTCGACTTCGAGGCGAAGGAGAGGGATCACCACGGAGACACGGAGGGCAACTCGCAGCACGTTGCCCTCCGTGTCTCCGTGCCTCCGTCGTGAGCACTTCGTCGCATTCACACTGGCACCAACGTCTCTCCAGACATCGTGAATCGTATCGTCGGCCGGACTTCGGCTTCCTGCCAAATCTCGGGGCGGTTGGTCAGCCAGAGGACCGCCGCCCCGCGCTGGCGGGCGGCCGCGAGCTGCTTCAGCAGCGGCGGCATGATTTCCGGGTATCCCGACATCTCCGGGCGTTCCAACGCGAGCAGCGTCGGCGAACCCATGAACGCCCGCACAAGCGACGCCCGTGCCAGGTCCAGGCGTTTGGTCTGCGACGGCCGGGTCTTCGGCAGCGATTCGAGCCCGAACTGCCGGGCCAGTGTCTCGGCCTCGTGCAAAAGTTCGCTGTCTGCCCGCCAGGTGTGGTGGCGTTCGGAAAGGATGACGTTCTCGTCCACATCCAAATTGGCCACCCAGCCGATGCCTTCGAAGGTGCGTCCCACCCTACCGCGTTCGCGGTTCGCCTGGCTGAAGCCCATGCGGTTCCAGTCGGTGCCGCCGTATTTCACGATGCCCTTGTCGGGTTCCAAAACCCCGGTCGCCAAGTCCGTCAGGGGCGAGCGGAGGGACTCCCATTCGAGCCGAACCAAGCAGCAGTCGCCGGGCCTGAGCACAAAACTGGCACCGCGAATGCCGTGATCGAACCCCTGCGGCATTTCGATGCTGACCTCCTCGAACGCGAGCACCGGGGGCTTGTCGGCGGTATTGGGGTCAGACATAGGTCACCACCGAGATCAGCACCGACGTGACGAACAGCGACACGAACGAGCGTTGCACGGCCCGCGTCACGGCCCGGGGGACATCCGTCTGCGCCCCGCCGACGCTCAGGCCTTCGGTGCAGCAGATGCACGCGGCGATCATCCCCGGCAGAAGCGAGCGGGCGGCCACGCTGGGCACGTCGGCTGCGGTGATGGCGCTAAGGATGCCGCGCAGGAAGAATGCCGGCGTGCCGACTTTCAGGTCGAGCGCCAGCGCGACGATGTATCCGGTGAGGAGCGAGGTCGTGATCAGGATCACCGAAAGGCAGAACACCGACAGCATCACGCCGATGACGCGCGGGACGACCAGGTACAGCAGCGGGTCGAGCCCCTGTGCGTCCAGGACGCGAAGCTCACCGGTCTGCCGCATGTTGGCCAGCTCGACCGTAATAGCATTGCCGCTGCGAACGAGGACGATGACGTTGGCCAGAAGCGGTCCGACTTCCCGCACGATGACTGCCACCAGCAGTGGACCGACGGCCGTCACCTGGCCGATCTTTTGCAGCCAGAGCTGGGCCTGTACGACGACGGCAATGCCGACGAAGAATGCGATCGCGGCGGTGAAACGGACGGCTTCCACCCCGGTGAAAAGGATCTGCCGGGCCAGCACCTCGCGGACGGTCCGTCGCCAGGTGGTCGGCCGGCTGACGAGCATCAGTACGGAATAGATCACCGACGCCAGGTAGATCCACCTGCGAACGATGTCGATCGCGGAGCTGCCGATCCAGCCGAGAAAGCGCATGAGACGTGTCGTTGAGAAGTCTGGACGAAAGCCAACAGCCCCGCAGGCGATCCGTCGCCGTGCATGCAAAGTATTGTGCCATGGTTGACGGCACGCGTCCAAGAGTGGCGTCCGTGTTGGCGTCCGTGGCCCGGACGCACGTTCATCTGTCGGCTATAGTCTGCTCCGTCCGCTCCCGACCCGGATGAAGTCCGAAGATCCCATCATCGACCCCGATCTCCCGCCAGGCTCGCAGATGGCACAGTACAAGCTGCTGCGCCCCGTCGGGGCCGGTGGCATGGGTGTGGTGTACCTGGCCTGGGACGTCGAGCTGGAACGCGACGCGGCGGTGAAGGTATTGAAACGCGACGCCCTGGGTGCCGCCGGGACCGATGTCGAACTGCTGCAGCAGCGGTTCTTGCGCGAGGCGAGATCGGCGGCGAAGCTGAGCCATCCGAACGTGGCGGCGGTGTACCAGGTGGGCCGGCACGGAACCCGCCGGCGCGCCCGCGTCTTCATCGCGATGGAGTGGCTCGCGGGCGGGAGCCTTGCCGACCATCTCCAGCATCACATCATCCTCGACTGGCGCGATGCCACCGCCGCCGTGCGGGACGCGGCGTTGGGGCTCGCGGCAGCTCATGGCTCCGGGATCATCCATCGCGATATCAAGCCGTCGAACCTCATGCGGACCCCAACCGGACAGGTGAAGCTGGTCGATTTCGGACTGGCGCGAGAGTTTGCCGCCGTGTCCGATCTGACCGAAGCCGGCAGCATCATGGGGACACCGACCTATATGTCGCCGGAGCAATGCCGCGGCGAACCGGCGACGCCGCTGTCGGACGTCTACGCGCTGGGGTGCACCCTCTTCCACCTGCTGGCAAGCCGGCCGCCGTTCGAAGCCGAAAGTGTTCCCGGTCTGCTGCACCAGCAGATCAACGAACCCCTGCCCGATATCCGCCGCTTTGCCGAAGACGTACCGGAAGCGTTAATGGCGGTCCTGGCGCGGGCGTGCGCCAAGCGCCCGGCCGATCGCTTCGCGACCGCGGCCGAGCTTGCCGACGCGCTTTCGGCGGCACTGACCAATGGTGCGGGCCGGTCGACCGCCATTCCGGCCACGATCAAGGTCGCCATCCCGGTCGATCCGCCCAACAACCTGCCGCACGAGACCTCGTCGTTCGTCGGCCGCGAACAGGAACTCGCCGACATCGCGACGGCACTGGCGGCCGCACGGCTGACGACACTGCTGGGCCCCGGCGGCACCGGCAAGACCCGGCTGGCATTGCAGACCGCGCGGCGGTCACTGCGGATGTTCCCCGCCGGCGTGTGGATGGTGGAGCTTGCAAACATCGCCGCAGGCGTCACCCCGGATGCCGTGGCCCGCGCGGTGTCGTCGGCTCTGGGGTTGAAGGAATCGTCCGGCAGATCCGCGGCTGACATCCTCGCCGACCACCTGCGCGACGCCGATGCGCTGCTGGTCATCGACAACTGCGAGCACCTGATCGAAACAGCGGCGCAACTCTGCGCCGACCTGCTGGAGCGGTGCTCGAAGCTGCGTCTACTCGCCACCAGCCGCCAGCCGCTGCGCATACCCGGGGAAACGGCGCTGCGGGTTCCGTCGCTGACAACGCCCGACACCGACGATGTGCCGTTAGCCGAGCTGGAGCAACTGCCGTCGGTCCGGTTGTTCGTCGAGCGTGCCCGAGCCGTGCGGCCGGGGTTCGCCCTGTCGCAGGACAACGCCCCGGCAATCGCGCGCATCTGCCGCCGACTCGACGGCATTCCCCTGGCGATCGAGCTCGCGGCCGCCCGTGCCAAGGTGCTGTCCGCCCAGCAGATCGCCGAGCGGCTGGGCGACGCCTTCAAGCTGCTCACCGGCGGATCGCGCACGCTGCTGCCGCGTCAACAGACGCTGCGGGCCCTGATCGACTGGAGCTACGAACTGCTCGACGACCGCGCCCGCGCGGCGCTGGCGCGGATGAGCGTTTTCGCCGGCGGTTGCACATTTGAAGCGGCCGAATCGATCCTGCCCGACGGGACCGATGCTCCCGATGCGCCCGAGGTCACGCTCAAGCCGGAGGCTGACTTCGTTCACGACGTTTCGGCGGCGGTCCCGATCGATGCCGCAGATGTACTCGATCTGCTCTGCGAACTGGTGGAGCATTCGCTGGTCATTGCCGACGAGCGCGACGGGGTCGTCCGCTATCGCATGCTGGAAACGATCCGCCAGTACGCCGCCGAGAAACTGGCGGTGAGTCCCATCGAACGCCGAGCCGTCCGCACGCGGCACGCCCGTTTCTTCGAGGATTTTGCGGTCACTTCGGTACAGTCGATCCAGGGGCCGACACAGGCGCAAACCCTCGCCGCTCTCGCCGCCGACCACGACAACCTGCGGGCGGCGATGGACCACTCGATTCAGGATCGGCGGGTGGAAATCGCGGTCCCGCTGGGGGCGGCGCTGGCGAAGTACTGGAACATCCGCGGGATGATGGCCGAGGGCGTCCGGACGGTGGACGCGATCATGCAACTGAATCCGCCCGAGAACGCCACTCTCGCGCGACTGCTGGATTCGGGCGGCGTGCTCGCGATCTATTTCGGCGAGCCGGGCCGGGCGGCAGAATGGTTCGAGCGGGCGCTCGCCCTTGCCCGCGCGGCGGGCGAACTGCCGATCGTCTCCTCCGCGCTGAACAACCTTAGCACCCTCGCCAAGGAACAAGGCGACCTCCGCAAGGCCTACGACCTGGGACAGCAGGCGCTGCAGGTCCGGCTGGTTCTCGGCGACCTGGCGCTGATCGCCGGCTCCTACAACAACATCGGCAACATCGCCCGCGCGATGGGCAGACCCCAGGAGGCCCGCGAACTGCTCGGCAAGTCGATGGCGATTGCCATCAAGCGGGACGACACGCGGTGGATCGCTTACGGGCATCTCAATCTCGGCGAGCTCGAGGTCGAGCAGGGAAACGCCGACATCGCCCTGCCGCTGTACACTAAGTGCCTGGAAATCCTAAAGGGGCTGGACGAGGAATGGGGCATGGCTTACGCCGAGGAAGGCATCGCGCGATGCCTGCTGGCCAAAGGCGACCTGTCGGGGGCGCGCAGCCGGCTCGAGTCGGCGCTGGCGGTCTGCCGAAAGTTCGGCGACAAGGCGAACATGGCCGATCAGCTCGATTTCCTGGCCCACGTCGAATTGCAACAGGGCAATCCGAACGACGCGATGGCTCATTCGGCCGCGAGCACCGATCTGCGGTTGACGATCAATGACCGTGGCGGGATCGCCACCTCGCTGGAGACTCGCGCGTTGCTGCTCGCCGCGACCGATTCTGCCCGGTCGGCGGCGTTGCTCGGCTGTGCCGATCAGCTGCGGAATGCCCTGGGCATGAAGTTGGCCGAGGGAAAACGTATCGCGCACGAGCAACTGCTGATGACACTTAAAGCCGCGATCGGCGAAGCGACGTTTGCCGAACAATTCGGCCGGGGCGCAGCGACGCCGGCGGAATCGTTGTTGCAGACGTAGCGGCCTGGCGCATCCAAGCATTGACGCTGGGTGGCATGGGCAACAGTACCACGTTGCCCGTGGCGAATGTCGGATCGCGATCGCCACGGGCAAGCGAGTACGCTTGCACATGCCACCCGGCATGAGCTGCCCTAAGTATTCAGCGACAATTGATCTGTGAACGAACACCGCCCCCGCGAATCGCTTCGCGGGGGCGGCGTGGCTTTGACGGGGACTTCTGCGAGATCGATCAGAAGTTCAGCGGATTGCCGTTTTCATTGCCGCCGTTGGCCTGCGGGGCCTGAGGGGGCAGCGGAGCGGGCGTCGGCTGCTGGGCGTTCATTCGGATTGCCATCGCCAGCTTCAGCATCTTGCCGCATTCGGCCCGGAACTGATCGTCCGGCGTGGCGGCGTGCCAGATCATGCCGATCTTCCGAGGGCCGTTGTTCAGCACGACGATCCGGAAGATACCAGTCCGCTTCACGTTGTCCCGGCCGACGAAACCAAGGACCAACTCGCGGCCTTCGCCACCATCGACCTTCAGTTCGACCGTGCTGAGGACCGTCGGATCGGACACGCCGACCGCTTTAAGCATGTTCCCGCCGAAGGTGCTGAATCCTTCGGTCTCTTCGAGCGGCCGGCCGATGACGCCGAAGCCACTCTTGCCGTCGGCCGATCCGATGAACGCACCCAGCGGGCCGTCCATCATTCGCCAGCCCGCCGGCAGCGGAGCGGTGAAGTGCTCGCCGACCTTGTCGCTGACGTTGTCGAGGCTCGCATCGGTCAGCGGCAGGACCTTGTCCTGCGGCTTGGGTGCGGGGAACGGGACGTTGTTCTGGTTCAACGGCTGTGTGGCCGGCGGCGCCGTAACGGGCGGGTTCGTAACCGGGCGATTCGCCGGGCGGAGCGACAACGTCTTGCCGTTGGTCTCGAGCGTGAGCGAATCCCGACGATCGGTGATCCGCAGCCTGTAGGTCTTGCCGCTGGCGGCCTGCCAGGAGCCGTCGATGACGGGGCCTTCGGTTTTGCCGCTGAACGGGCACTTCTGATCGCCGACGATCAGGAATCCGCTCGCGTCCTGCCCGGTCACCGTGAGTTGGAGGACGACGGGGATGCCGTCGATCTCTCCGAGGAACACCATCGGCGACGCGGGGGCCAGAACGACCGGCTGCGGGGGAGTACTGGGAACATCCAGCGGGTTGGCGGTTTGGGCAAACAATGCGGACTGGCCGGTAAGGACGAAACCTGCACACGCGATAGCAATCTTCTTCAACATGGTCCTGCTCCTGTGAGTTCTGCGAGTTGTCATCGCGTCGGTCGGCCACTTGCCGGCGTTGCGATGTGTTCTATTCAGCAGGAGGTTCGGAGCAGGGGCGTCGATCTGGCTCTGCCTGGTGGATGACCTGTTTGGGGCAGGAGGAAGAGCGGAATGCGCACTGTCACGTCCGCACACCTTCCTCAACAAAATCACCCCGGCGGACTCTGTTGCCAGAATCCGCCGGGGGTCGCAGGGGAGCAGAACACAGGTTCTTCAGTGTCTTCATCAGGAGATTCGAAGTCAGTCGACGAATCTGGCTTTCCGACCGCGATCTTTCCGCAAACGGCTTTCCGCGGGACTGACGGCCGACGACTGGCGATGACGGTTGGCATTTAGAAGCTCTTCCGGACTTTGAGGGTTGCCATGATAGACTCGCCTCCATGAGCGAGTTTCAGCTTTTCCCCACCACGCACTGGTCCCTGGTCGCTCGTGCCGGCGAGGATCCTTCCGTCGCCCAGCGCGATGCCCTGGGCGATTTGCTTCGCAAGTATCTGCCGGCGTTTCGGACTTACGTCATCAGCAAGTACCGCATCGACCGCGACCGGGCCGACGACCTGGTCAGCGGGTTTGTCGCAAGCCGGGTGGTTGAGAAAAACCTGATCGGCAAGGCCGAGCTCGGCCGGGGCAAGTTCCGAAACTTCCTGATGACGGCGCTGGAACGCTATTCGATCGACCAGTTCCGGGAGGAATCGGCGCAAAAGCGCGGCGGCGACCGGTCGGGGGAAGACATCTCCGAACACGCCGACCGCCTGGGCGATGGCGAAGCCGACCCGTCGGCCGAGTTTGATGCCGGCTGGGCACGGCAGGTTGTGCGGCAGGCGATCGATCGCATGCGCGACGCGACGGCCACCACCCGGCCCGATCTCTGGGGTGTGTTCGACGACCGCGTCATCGGCCCGGCGTTCGACGGCGACACCCCCACCGCGTACGACGACCTCATCCGCAGGTTGGGGTTCAAGGACGAGGGACAAGCCGCCAATGCCCTTCAGACGGCCAAGCGTATCTTTTCCCGAATCCTGCGGGGCGTCGTCGCCGAGTATGCCATGACCGCCGACGAAGTGGACGAAGAGGTGGGCGTGCTGCTGAGTGCGCTTGGCGGGCGGTAAGTCGAGATCGCCAGAGGCAGTGCTCGCTGCCCCCGCCAGAAAAGCGTTGCACAGAACGGCCGACGCCTTAAAATATACCAAACTTCTGAAGTCGCAGCGCGGTCTGCCGGGTCGCGCCCGTAATCGCCGCGCACAGGCCCCAGGACTTATCTGGGTGGCGTCGGCAACGACGGCCGAATAACGCTGGGTTCGTTTGGCGTTTTGGATTGGCGGGATTAGAGGCGTGCGCCGACGGTTTCACCAAGGCGCAGAGCACGATGTTTGCAGACGGTTAGCCGCGCCGCGAAGTGGAGCGCTCGTGCGCCGGGTTCGTTCGGCGGATGCCGTATCGGGTCTGCGGTACGCTGCCGGCTCGGGTGTTTCGTTATAGCTGGGGTCAGAATCCGGGCCCTCGCTCCTACGCTCCGAATTGAACGCGGGACGTCTCGGGTTCGTTTGGCCAAAATGTAGGGTCGCTCGTTGGATGTCGGGTTCGGTTGGCGGTTAAGCAAGCGAATGTTGCCTGCCGGTCAAGCCACAGGTTCGAGGTCCGATCTCGGGTTCGTTTGGCAGGAACGATTGACGCGTGACTCGACGTCTGAGGTGATTGGAGCAGCGTTGTGAAATTGGCGTGCGAGCTGGTGCCACGGGTCGCCGGTACTCTGGAGACCCGTGAGATCGGCACAGCTCGCGCACGGGTCTGCGGGGTACCCGACCCGTGGCACCCGTGGTACCCGTCACACTGCCGCGCGGGTAAAGACCGACAACGAACGCCGAAATGGCTTCCCAAAACAGACCGCGGGAACGACAATTGCCGGTCCAACGAACGACATGCGTACTGGGTACTTTTTCCTGATCCCATGAGACTTACATCCCTCGCCATCCACGTCGTCGCGGTCGCCGCTCTGTTCGGCGGGCAGTCCTTTGCCGCTCCGGTCGCCCGCTGGGAGTTCGGACAGGAGGAGACCACCAAGCTGACCGCCGTCGGCGGCGTCCATCGTGACGTCCCGGGTCGCCGGCCGCCGGAGTTCCCCGATGCCGACGCGAACAACCTCGCCGTCAAGTTCGACGGTGGCGGCGCGCGGTTCGTCATGGAAGATCCGGGTGCCAACAGCCCGTTCGATTTCACCAACGGCGACGCGATCACCATCGAAGCCTGGGTCAAGCTCGACGACTTCAAGGCCGGCGAGAACTTCTACATCATCGGTAAGGGTCGAACCGGCGCCGCCAACTTCCCCCGCGACAACCAGAACTGGGCCATGCGCATCCGCGAGAGCGGCGGCAAGGCCTGCATCAACTTCCTGTTCGCGTCCAAGCCGGCAGCCGGCGTCGCCAAGTCGGATGCCCACTGGCACCGCTGGACGAGCAACACCGGGTTCTCGCGGAATACCGGCTGGCATCATGTCGCGGTGTCGTACAAGTTCGGCGAACCCAAGACCATCAAGGGCTGGATCGACGGCAACGCGCTGCCCGGCAAATGGGACATGGGCGGCGAAACGACCGATGCCCCCGTCGTGGATGAAGACGCAATCTGGATCGGCGCTTCGCAGGGCGGCACGGCCAACAGCTTCCGCGGCCTGCTCGACGGCATCGCGATCCATCGCGAAGTGCTCGCCGACTCGGTCATGAAGTCGCGCTTCAAGCGCGTCGGCGGCGAAGTGGTTGCCAAGCCGGCACCGGAAATCATGCCCGAGGTCGGTCCGATCCCCGCCGGCAAGGTGCTGGCGACCTTCCACGAAGGGCTCGCCGCGCATAACCGCTGGCTGAACGTCGACGAGAAAGTCCCGCCCGAAACTGCCCGTTGGGCTGCCAACGAAACGCTGCTCCACCGGCTGCCGTTCCGATACGACGCCTGGGGCGTTCGCGACAGCTGGGACGCGCCGGTGCTGGCCCGCCTTGCGGCGGATGTCACGCTGACGCCCGGCGAGCGCAAGTTCGTCATTCGCACGCGCGGTTTGGCCCGGCTCTGGGTCAACGGGCAGGTTGTTGTCCGTAACAAGACGATTTCCGGCTCCACCGACGGGCACCAGCCGGTGAGCCCGATTCCGCAACCGCCGCTGCCGGGCGTGCGGGCGGTCGGCTACGAGATGCAGGAATCGTTCGGCGATGCCATCGTGCCGCCGGACGGTAAGTGCCGGATCATCTTGGAAACGATCGTCGGCGGGGAGAAGTTCCGTGCCGAGCCCGGCGAGGCGCTGGTCGCCGTGCTGTCTCCCGACGGCAAGGCGTACAGCCTGCTGTCGTCGTCGGCGGTCGATCAGTCGCCGATCCCGCTGACCGATGCCGCGGTGGAGGACCGATTGGCGGCTGCGGAGAAGTCGCTGGAAGTCGTCGATGAAGTCACCCGCTGCACTGCCGCAGCCACGATGGATGCCTTCTGGCAGAAGCGGCACGAGGCGGCGACGGCCTGGGCGAAGCAGAACCCCGGCCCCACGCCCGCCGCCGGCGGGCACCCGATCGACGGGTTCATCAAGGCCAAGATCGATCGCGCGATTGCCGAGTCGTCGGCGGTCACCCCGCAGACCAAGCAGTTCCACGCCGAGGTGCTGCCGCTGCTGAACGAGCAGTGCTTCCGCTGCCATGGCGAGAAGGAGAAAGGCGGCTTGCGGCTGAACACCCGCGAGGCGGCGCTCAAGGCCGGTGAATCGGAGAAGCCTGCGGTCGTGCCGGGTGACGTATCGGCGAGCGAATTGATCGCGCGCATCAAGAGCAAGGAAGAAGACGTCCGCATGCCCCCGCAGGGCAAGGGCCTGACCGAGAAGCAGGTCGCAACGCTGGAAGCCTGGATCAAGAACGGCGCCGCGTGGCCCGCCCCGCCGATCTCGCCGGAACAGGTGGCGGTTCCGCCGGTGGTGGACGATGCGGCGTTCCTTCGCCGGGCGTACTTCGACACGGTCGGCGTGCCGCCGACGGAAGCCGAGCTCCGGGCGTTCCTGACCGACGGATCTTCCGACAAACGAGCCAAGGCGATTGATAAGCTGCTCGCCGACCCGCGCTGGGCCGACCACTGGGTGAGCTACTGGCAGGACGTGCTGGCCGAAAACCCGAACATGCTCAAGCCGAGCCTGAACAACACCGGGCCTTTCCGGTGGTTTCTGCACGAGTCACTCACCGACAACAAACCGATGGACCGCATGGTGACGGAGCTGATCCTGCTCCGCGGCAGCGAGCGTGAAGGCGGCGCCGCCGGCTTCGGCCTGGCGGCCGACAACGATGCGCCATTCGCTGCCAAGGGGCACATCATCGGCGAGGCTTTCCTGGGCATCGAACTGCAGTGCGCCCGCTGCCACGATTCCCCCTACCACAGCACCAAGCAGCAGGACCTGTACGCTCTGGCGGCCATGTTCGAGCGCAAGACGGTGTCGGTCCCCAAGAGCAGCACCGTGCCGGCGGCATTCTTTGAAAAGAAAGCCCGCGAGTCGCTCATCAAGGTGACGCTCAAGCCGGGTGAACCGATCAAGCCGATCTGGCCGTTCGCCGCAGCCACCGGCCGGACCGACGACGAATCGCTCGACGCGATGATGATCAAGCCGACCGACACGCGCGAGCGGCTGGCGGCACTGATCACCACGCCGCAGAACAAGCGGTTCGCCCAGGTCATCGCCAACCGCATCTGGCGGAAGCTGATGGGCGCGGGCATCGTCGAGCCCGCCCACGATTGGGAAGGCCACGCCGCCAGCCATCCCGACATGCTCGAATGGCTCGCCCGCGAGTTCGTCGCCGGCGGTTACGACCTGCGGCAACTGCAGCGGACGATCATGACGTCGCAGGCGTATCAGCGGCAGTCGACCGGGCACAACCTGACAGCGGTCCCCGAGAAGCGATTCTTCAACGCCCCCGAGCGCCGACGGCTGACCGCCGAGCAGGTGGTCGATTCGCTGTTTGCCGTCAGCGGACAGCCGATCGAAACCGAGGAAATCACCTTCGACCCCGACGCCCGCCGGCCTGCGAACACGATGATCTCGCTCGGCTATCCGAAGCGGGCGTGGGAGTTCGCGAGCCTGTCGAACGAGCGTGATCGGCCGAGCCTGAGCCTGCCGCGGGCACAGGCGGTCACCGACGTGCTCGAAGCCTTCGGCTGGACCGGATCGCGGCAGAGCCCGCGGACCGATCGCGAGACCGATCCGAACGTCCTTCAGCCCGGCGTGCTGGCCAACAGCATCGTGTCGGTCTGGACGACGCGGGCCGCGATGGGCAGCGGCATCGCCGAGCTGGCGGTGAAGGCCGAATCGCCGGAGACGCTCGCCGAAGCGTTGTTCCTACGGGTGCTGGGTCGCCAGCCGACGGCGGCGGAGAAAGCGCCGCTGGTGGAAGCACTGTCGGAAGGATTCTCCACGCGATTGACGCCGGCGTCGGCGATCAAGATGCCCGAGCCCCCGCCGCCTCTGTCGCGGGTGACGTGGTCGAACCACCTGGTGTCGGAAGCCAATGTGATCAAGGTGGAGATGGAACAGCGTGCCCGCACCGGCCCGCCGGCCGACCCCCGGCTGCAGAAGCAGTGGCGTGAAACGTACGAAGACGTGGTCTGGACCCTGGTGAACAACCGGGAGTTTGTGTGGATGCCGTAGTCCTTGCTCCCTCTCCCCTGTAGTCGGGGGAGAGGGCTGGGGTGAGGGGCCGAACGTGAGGTGTCGCCGCCAGTCGAAGATCTACGGCGGATGAGAGTTGGAAGCTGAACGTTGAACGTTCATCCTCCAACTCTCAAAGTTCAAGAGCTTTACAACGGAACGACGCCCGACGTTCGGCCCCTCACCCTGACCCTCTCCCCCGAGTACAGGGGAGAGGGGATGAAGAAGCTTTTATCGAAGTGCAATCATGCTCAACCGCCGACAATTCCTCGCTTCCGCCGCCGCGGCTGCCGCGGCTTCAAAACTCAGCTTCGCCGCCGACTCTTCCGCCCCCCTGCTCAAGGGCAAGGCCGAGCACGTGATCTCGATCTGGCTCGGCGGTGGTATGTCGCAGATCGATACCTTCGATCCCAAGGCGCTCGGCGACCCGAAGAAGAAGGTCGCCGGCTCGTACTACCCGAGCATCAAGACCGCAGTGAAAGGCGTGGAGGTCTGTGAGCACCTTCCGAAGGTCGCGAAGCTGATGGACCGCGTGACGGCAGTTCGCACGATCAACCACGAGGTGATCGACGAGCACGCCGCCGCGACCAACCGCATGCACACCGGTCGCCCGGTGAGCGGGACGGTGGTCTATCCGTCGCTGGGGTCGATGATCGCGCACGAGCGTGGCGCGGCGGCGGACAGCGCGCCGCCTTACGTATTGATCGGGTACCCCAATGTCACCCGTGGCCCGGGCTTCCTCGGTGCCAGGGACAGCTACCTTTACCTGACCGACACCAGCCAGGGTCCTGCGGGCCTGTCGCGGCCGGAAGGCATTACCGCCGATCGCCAGGGTCGCCGCGAATCGTTGCTGGCGACGCTGCGCAAGAACCAGGGCGCTGCCAGCGACTCTCACCTGCGCGACTACGAAATGGCGATCGATCAGAGCCTGAAACTGAGCGGGCCGGAGTTCACCCGCGCGTTCCGCCTGGACGAGGAAAAGGCCGACCTCCGCGCCGGCTACGGCGGAGAATTCGGGCAGCGCTGCCTGCTGTCGCGCCGGTTGATCGAACGGGGCGTGCGGTTCATCGAAGTGTCGCACAACCTCAACTTCCTCAACGGCACCGGCTGGGACGTCCACAACGCCGGCATCCTGAAACAGCACGAGCTAATCAAGGACCTGGACGATGCGATGTCGGCACTCATGATCGACCTGGAGAGCCGCAAGCTCCTCGACAAGACGCTGATCGTCATCACCGGCGAGTTCGGTCGTCCGCCGCAGTTCGACAGTGGCGGCGGCCGCGGGCACCAGGGTTCGTGCTTCAGTTGCGTGCTCGCCGGCGGCGGCCTGAGACACACCGGTGCCTATGGCGAGACCGACGAGTTGTCGAAGAAGATCGTGAAAGACCCCGTCAGCGTGCCCGACTTCTTCGCCACCATCCACGCGGCGCTGGGGATCGATTACACCAAGAACCTGTACGACGGCGACCGCCCGGTGCCGATCACCGATCAGGGCAAGCCGATTGCGGCGTTGTTCGGGTGAACGAACCTGGCATGACTGCCAAGTGACGGCTTGCAGCACGGGTCGCCGGAGTGCCGGCGACCCGTGCCGCCTGTTCGCGGAACGTTTTCGGGGCGGAGTGCGCGCGAACGCAAGGGGTGCGTGACATGGCGTGTCTGATGCGACAGCCAGGCGACCGTGCGAACCATGATGGGTTTGCGTGGCGTTACGCCTCAACCCGAAGGTGCAATCTTCGACGGTCCCGTCGCCGCCGCCACCCCGTCTGTCACTTATCGCTCGCCCTTGCCGCCGATCCCCGTTTCGTACTGGAGGCGAGCCCGTTCGACCACCAGTTCGGCCAGTTGCACGTCGATGTCGGCGAGCTGCGCCGCGATCTTTTTTCGCGTGCTCTCGTCGGCACCCGTTGCCGCCGCCGTCGCCTTGGCTCGGGCCAGTTCGAGCTCCGCGCGTCGCAGATCGTAGCGCGTTCCGGTGGCAGTCTCGTAGCGGGTCCTGGCCTGGACGACGTTCAGTTCTGCCTGCTGGACGTCGATGTCCGACAGCTGCGCTTCACCGCGCCGGCGGGTTTGCTCGTCGGCGTCGAGCATCGACGCACGGACCCTGGCCCGAACGAGCTCGAGCTCGGCGGTCCTCACAACGAAGGTGTTCTCCGTCGCCCGCACCTTTGGCGCCTGCGCCGCCGCCGGTTCCAGCGCGACGCTGGTTTGCATCTGACCTTTCATCGCGTCGAGCTGGCCGCGGAGCGAGGCGGCCTGCTGTTTCAGCGCCACCAATTTGGGATGGCCTTCCAGGAGCGATTGCCGGGCCACCTCAATCTGCTGATCCAACTCCAAGAGCCGCCTGGCCGCTTCGCGCATCGCGACTTTGATCTCTTCGGTATCAACGAAACGGGGTGCCGGGACGACTGCCGCGGCAGGTGCGTGACCGATCGCGCGATCCGCCAGACGGCCCGAGGCGATCGTTACTTCGATCGACAACTCCGACCCGTCCTGCATCTGGATCGTCACGCTGCCGGCCTGGTTGTCGAGCACGGTCAATCTGGGAGCCGACAGGATGTTGTCGCCTTCGGTGATTTTGAAGGCCGCCGAGTATTGCTGCGGCTGGGTCTGCGGTAGCGCGACGATGGTCAGATCCACGGTCTGTTTGAGCTTGCCGCTGAGTTGCGACTGCCAGGGTTTGCCGGCCGTTCCCTTGAGGGTCGCCTGGAGCGTGGTGGTTGTTTTCGCGGCGTCGGTCTGCCTCAGAGCGATCTTTGCGGTGAACGGCTGGTCCGCGGCTTCGGCGGCCGGCGGGACCAGACGTTCGGTGACTTTTCCCCAGTGGTCGACTTTCGTCACCTTCGATGTCTTGCGGTCGACGCGGATGTTCAGCCCGCCGCGGCGTGCCTCGTCGATCGACTCGATCAGAACCCAGGTGCCGTCATCGTTGGTTTTCGGAGAGACGATGACGTGCGTAAAGCCCATCTCGGCGGCGAACTTGCCGATGGTCTCGTCGGCGAGATTTTTTTCCAGGTGGCTCATCGCGGACGAAAGGGCCGTGCGGACGTCCTCGGCCGACAGTGTCGGAGCCGAGCGCGAGTCGCCGGCCAAGTCGCAGGCGAGCTTCATCGCCCGGACCCGCAGCAAGACACTGGTCGCTTTGTCGGCGGCGACTCGGCGGATTTCGTTGGCGGTCTCGGCGCTGAAGTCGTGCCTGGTATCGGCGCCGGTCTTTTCCCAGAAGTCCGGGGCGGAAAGCATCGTCGCGGCGCCCGTCGCCGGTTTGGACGCAGCCGTGTCGTCGGCCGGCTTGGCTTCGTCGGCCGCCCGAACTGTCGTCGCGAGGATCGCCCCGCCGATGAGCAGTCCGGAGCCGAGCGTTCCGACCAGGGCCATTCGATTCATGCGGGTCATGGTGTTTCTCCTTTGCAGCAATCGGGTGATTCGTCGTTCCAGGCCGGGGCGTTCGTCGATCGCGCCCATGGCGCAGACGAATGGTTTCCAGTGGCGCGATTGGGCGAGCTCGGCGAGGTCCACAAGAACCTCGGCCAGCTTCAGCCCGTCTCCCTGCACGTTGAGGACGTAGTTGTCGCAGATGTCTTCGCGGAGGTCGGAGATGCGGCGATTGAGGCTGTGGATCAGCGGGCACCACCAGAACGCCGCGCCCGCCAGTCGCTGGAAGAGGCCGACCCAGAGGTCGCCATGCGCGATATGGGCCGTCTCGTGCAGCAGGACGGCTTCGAGTTTTTCGGTGTCGAGCCGTCGCGGCAGTTGCGCTGGAAGCACGACGATCGGCCGACGCAGGCCGATCACCATCGGCACGGGCAGTGCGTCCGAGACGAGCATCGCCGGCCGGCGCCGCAGCGCGAGCAGTTCGGCGGCGCGCCGCAGCAGTGCGGTCGCCGCCCGGTCTTCGCACGGACGCAGCGTCAGGATGAACCTCCGCAGGCGGACCACGCCCCAGCCGATCCGCCAAAGTGAGATCAGGGCGCCCAGGATCCAAACGGCGATCAGAGCGGTGGCGATAACGCGCGTCCATGGGATGGCCGGCATAGACGGAGCGACGGCAACCACTTTGGCCGAGACTGCCGGCGGAAGGGTCTCGCCGTCGAACGCCGCAGACGCAGGCAGATGCTCGGCGGCGTGGACGGCAGGCGCGACGTCGGGCGGTGTCACGCGAAGCCAGCCGAGCTTTGCCTGCTGCGAGATGACGGTCAGGAGCGGCGACAGCACCGCGATACCGAGCGACGAGAGCATGAGGCCGTAGCGCAGCGGCGCGGGACGTCGCCGGGTCAGCCAGGCAAGACCCAGCCCCAGCCCGCCGGCGACGATCACCGCCAGCGACAGGCTGACGGCAAATAGCGCCTGGTCGGTGGAAAGGAGTGCATCGGTGGTCGGCCAGCTCATGATTGGCCTCCCTTCGGCGGCGGTTGGCCCTTCGCGTCGTCGGTGGCGGACGACGATCTGGCTTTGGAGGCTTCATCGAGCAGGCGTCGAAGCTTGCCGATGTCAGCCCCGGAGAGTTCGTCGGATCCGAGGAGACTTTGGACCATTTGCACCGCCGAGCCGTCGAAAAACTCAGACAGGAATCCGGAGGCGAGTTTCGATTCGGCCTGGCTGCGCGGGATGGCGGCGGTATAGCGGTAGGAATTCCCGTCGGCCGTCCGACGCAGCCAGCCGCGCTTCTCAAGCCGGTCGACGAGGTTCAGGACGGTGGTCCGGGCGACCTCCCGCCGGCCGGCGGTCGCCTGCCAGATGTCGGTCACGCCAACCCCGGCGTCGCCGGCATCCCAGACGACGACCATGATCTCGTACTGGGCGGCGGTCAGCGTGCCCTGGGGATCGGGCATGGGAAAGCTCCTGGGAAAACGCGCGGGAACGAAAATCGACGACACTTGTCGTCGATGGCGGAAAGATAGGATCGACGACGACTGTCGTCAAGCGAAAAAATGTCGAGGACAGGTTTTGAATCGGCGAGGCTGCGGCCCCGCCGCGCAACGCAAGAAGCCACCGGGAGTTCCGGTGGCTTCCTGACGCTGCGATGATTCGCGGATGACCCCAACGGGAATCGAACCCGTGTCGCGGCCTTGAAAGGGCCGTGTCCTAACCGCTAGACGATGGGGCCATCAGGGTTTACGCCTGACCCTGTCAGTTGGACACCTGACGGGGCGGGAAACAATACGGCAAGAGGCGGGTTGAAGCAAGGGTGGCGACGGGCTCTTTCAAAAGTCGGATCGCATCAGCGTCGTTTGGCATGGCCGGCGGGCGTCGGCTGGCGTTAACGGGGATCGGCGGACGGGCGAGTGGACGAAGCAGAGGCCGGCGGATGCGACAGCAGGTGTGCCTGCTTTCCACGCTGGTCGACGCAGGCGGCTTCCATCGCCAATTCGCCGAACCGCAGGTGCGTAAAGCCGTGCATGCTTCGGGAGAAGGGGCCGCGGTCGTCGCGGCGCATCGCACGGATTTCCGCCCCGCCGCCGCCGCAAACCAGGAACTGCGTCGAGTACCCCGGGATCTCGAGGTGCTGCATGTCGTGGTCATGACCGGCGATATAGAAATCGACCTTTCCGCGTTGTAGAAGGTCGCCCCACTCCCGTTGGAGCAAGGCGCTGTCGCCGTGCATGCCGTTGCTGAACAGAGGATGGTGCGCCAGCGCGATCGTCCATCGGGCCGAGCGGGGCTGGCTCAGTTGATCGGCGAGCCATCGCTTCTGGGCCGCCCAGTCGGCCGGGGTAAGGTCGGAGTGGTTGCTGTCGAGCATCAGAGCCGTGACGAGCGGGCGATCGGGCGGAAGATCGACGCGATACCAGCGTGCGGGCATCTTCCATCGCGTCCCGGGGTGTTCGCGGGCGTACGCTAACTGGACACCGTCTTTGTGCCCCTCGTAGTCGTGATTGCCGAGGATGGCGTAGAACGGGATCGGCAGGTCTGACGTTCGGAAGCGCTTTTCGAACAGTACCTGCCACGCCGAATCGTTCGTGTCGCGCAGCGGGACGTAGAAGTTGTCACCGACGAACATCACCGCGTCGATCGGCGGGCGGTGCCAGACGCCGTACAGGCTCATAGTCGCGGCGACTTCGGCTTGCGCGATTGTTTCCTGGCCCCAGTCCCCCGTGACGAGCAGGTTGACCTGTCGTTCCTGCGGCGAGATGCGCCCGACGATGACGCCATCCGGCGGCGTTAGGATTTCCGGCGCGTACTCGCAGGCGTGCAGTGTTCGCACGCCCTGCTTGAAGGTCGCACGGACGACGAGCCCGGTCGGCAGTCCGGGGAGTGATTGCGAGTTGTCGCCGATCAGGAGCACGACCGTTCGAGGCTCGCGAACGAGGAGTTCTTCGAGCTGTTCGCGTTGCGAAAGAACCGGCGCCGACCGCCGCAGGCTATACGCCAGCGCGGGGTCGCCGGTGCCATAGAAGCAGTACTGTCGCGGCCCGAACTGGTCGGTCAGCAGGCGCGACATGCTCCGGGCGTTGATCGGTTGGAGCGTCGGCAGCCACAGACCGACCAACAGGGTGACCGCGACGCCGGAAGCGACAACGGTGCGATAGATGCCCGCGGCTGGCGTCGATCGAAGTCGCACGCGCAGCCAGAAAAGTGCCGCCACCAGCAGCACCAGTCCGCCGACTGCCGCGGCGTCTGCCCAGCCGAGGGTGCCGCGTTCGGTACTGGCTGCGAAAGGAATCGCGATTGCCCCGCCCAGGCAGGCGGCCGTTCCGACCGCGACTCGGCGGCAGTACCGCACGAGCCGGCTGGACATCGGCATTCGCAGCCAGCGATCGACCAGCCATCCGGTCAGAACCAGGATCGGTGGGAGCGCCGGAAGGAGAAACTGTCGCTGGTGTGTTCCGATCAGCAGCAGCGGAACCAGTGTCGCGCCGAGCCACCAGAAGACCCGCTGACTGCGGCGGTCGTACGGAAGTCGTGCGCCGGCAATGATCAATGCCAATAGCGCCAGCCCCGTCCACGGGGCGAGGCCTGCCACGAGCCAGGGCGCGTAGCTGTAAAGTGGTTCAGTAACGCCGGTGCCGTAGATCGCGCCACGCAGTTCGATGAACAGCGCATCGCTGCCGAGACGCTGAACGACGAAGATCAACCAGGGCAACATGACGGCGAGAGCTGTCAGCGGCGCGCCGCTGCGGACGAACCGCACCAGTGGCTGGGTGCTGCGGGACGCGCCGGCGATTCCGAGAAGAAACAGCACCGGGAAGACCGCCGGCAGCCCGTTGCTTAGCGCGGTAAGTCCGATCGCCAGCCCGGCGATGTGAAACAATCTGCGCGGCTTGCCGGCGGGGTTGTTCGGATCGCACGCGTTATGAATTGCGTACACCCCGAGCGTGACAAACAAAGCCGCCAGCATGTCCGGTTCGGCTAGTTGGGTGTGACGGGCGAAGAGCCAGGTTCCCAGTAGTCCGACGCCTGCCAGCCACCCGGCACGACGGCCGTACAGCCGTGTTGCGAATCGGCATGTAAGCAGCGCCGTCAGCCAACCGGCGATCGCGAACGGCAGCCGGCCGGCGAACTCGCGAACGCCGAAGATCTTGTAAGACCCGGCGGCCAACCAGTAGGCCAGCGGCGGTCCTTCGAGTCTTGCGCTGCCTTCGATACGGGGAATCATCCAGCGATCAAACCCGCCGCCGAGCATCTGACGCGCGGTATCGAGTACGGCGACTTCCTCCGGGCGATCGGCGGCGGAAAGGCCGGTGAACAGCAGGATGAGGACCAACGCACCCACCCAGAGCACGTCTTCGCGGAGCAGCAATCGTGTCAGACGTGCCATGGCGGAATGCTAACGGCGTGACGAATGCCGATCCATCGGCGTAATCGGCGGGCCGGACATTGGCAGTGTGATCACGCCAGTGCGGTTACGCCAGGATGTCACGCATCGGCGATCCGTAATCGATCTCCAGCCGTTTGCGGCCGGGGATGTTGAGCCGGCGGGTGTCGAGGCCGAGCTGATGCAGCACGGTGGCGTGAAGGTCGGTGACGTAGTGACGATGTTCGACGGCGTGGAAGCCGATCTCATCGGTCGCGCCATGGACGGTGCCGCCCTTCACGCCGCCGCCCGCCAGCCAGACGCTGAATCCGAAGGGATGGTGGTCGCGGCCGTTGCCGCCTTGCGCTCCGGGGGTTCGGCCGAACTCGGTGCCCCAGACGACCAGTGTCTCGTCGAGCAGGCCACGGCTTTTGAGGTCTTTCAGCAGGCCGGCGATCGGTTTGTCGGTCTGGGCGCAGAGGTTCGCGTGGCCGGTTTTGAGGTTGCTGTGCGCATCCCACGCACCCGCCCCGCCGTTGCTGCCGTGATAGACCTGCACGAAGCGCACGCCACGCTCGGCCAAGCGACGCGCGGCGAGACAGAGTTCGCCGAAGGGCCGCGTGGTGCCGTTGTCCAGGCCGTAGAGTTCTCGCGTTGCGGCGCTTTCATCACTGAAGCGCATCGATTCGGGGACGGCCGCCTGCATGCGGAACGCGAGTTCGTACGACTTGATACGAGCCCGCAACGCGTCGTCGGCCGGGTATTCGACGGCGGCGTAGCCGTTGAGCTCGCGAAGCAGGTCGAACTGCGCTTCCTGCTCTTCGCGGTACACGCCGACCGGCGGCGCGGCGAAAGGGATCGGGTTCTTCGGGTCGGCGTTCAGACGAATACCGCGATGCTCGGGGCCCAGGTAATCGGAGCCGTGTCCGTTCTGTCCGCCGCAGCAGTCGGCCAGCGGTGTACCGAGGACGACGAACCGCGGCAGGTTCTCGTTCTCGCTGCCGAGCCCGTAATGCACCCACGAGCCGATCGTGGGGAAAGGCCCTTCGAGCGAATGCCGGCCGGTGTGAAACTGAAGCTGCCCGCCGTGGTTGTCGTTGGTGGTCCACATCGACCGCACGACCGCGATGTCATCGATGCAGTCGCCGACGTGGGGGAACCAGTCGCTGACTTCGATACCCGACTGGCCGCGCTTTTTGTAGCCGATCTGCAGCGGGTAGAGCGTCGGCCGGATGTGGCCGTTGGCATCGTTCTGAACGGCGATGCGGACGTTCCTGGTTAGCGGGCTTTCGAGCACCGCTTTGTGCGGCGTATCCTTCACTTCCTTGCCGGCGTATTTGTTGAGCTCGGGCTTGGGGTCGAAGCTTTCCAGGTGCGACACCCCGCCCACCATGAACAACCAGATGACGCGCTTGGCCCGCGGCGCGAAGTGTGGCAGCCCGGCGGTGATGGCGGACTTGACGTTGTCCGCGGCCGCCGGCGTCGCCGCGCCGGCTACGCCGTCGCAATGCAGCAGATCCGCCAGCGCAATACCGGTCGCGCCCATGCCGAGATTGGCGAGCAGGGTTCGGCGCGGGAATCGGCGGCAGGAGGGGTCGTGGGCCATGATGGTTGTATCGTGGGCAAGAGCGCTTGCCCGTCGGTTACACTGGCACTGTCGTCGGACACGGGTACGGCTACATGCTCCTACCGCAGGCCCGACGGCTCAACGAATCGTCACGAAGTCATTGTGATTCAGCAGCACCTGCACGAGATTCTCCCGGGCACGCTGCACCGGATCCGTTGCCGCCGGGACGGTGGCTTTCTCTATTCCATCGTGCGGTTTGAGTGCCTTTGCGTCCTTCAGCAATGCTGACTGCTTTTCAATGAAGGTCGTACACGTTGCGAGCTCGTCGGCCGTCGGCGATCGGCTCAATACGCGGGTGAAAACGGACTGGATAAAGCCCGTCTCGCCGTCGCCGGGTGACGCTTGTTTGGCAAGTTCCGCCGCCAAATGCCGCGCGTTCGAGACGGCGAGTGCACTGTTGGCCAGCGCCAGCGACTGCTGCGGCGTTACGGTTTCGACCCGCCGGTAGCACTCGGTCGGCGAAGGGCCGTCAAACACCAAAGCGAAGACGCCCTGCTTTTCGTACGCGTGGCGGTAGTACAGACTTCGTCGCGTGCTGCTTTGCCAAGCACCTTCGTCCAGTTCCGGCCCGCCGAGCGAAGCGTCCAGGTTGCCCGTGACTGAAAGCAGACTGTCTCGGACGACCTCGGCGTCCATTCGCCGGACGTTGGCACGCCACAGGCGGATGTTGTCTGGGTCGATCTTGGCGTTGGCGGCGTAAGGTCCGTCATCTGCCGTGCCGCCGGAGGAGAGACGATAAGTCGCCGAGGTGACGATGAGCCGATGGATGGCTTTCATCGACCAGCCACGCTCCACCAGCTCGACGGCGAGCCAGTCGAGCAAGGCCGGGTGGGTCGGCGGCTTGCCGTTGAGGCCGAAGTCGAACTCGGTCGGCACCAGCGGATTGCCAAAGTGCCGCATCCAGATCTGGTTGACCGCGACGCGGGCGGTCAGCGGATTTTTCGGCGATGTCACCCACGCGGCAAGCGCCGTTCGACGACCGGTGCTCGTTGTGGGATAGGTTGCGGTCAGCGCGGTGTACTTGCCGTCGAGCGGCTTGCCCTGGTCTGCCTTGGCGGTATCCAGTGCTTTGCGGGCGTCGGCGACGGCCTTGGCCTTGTCTTCGGCAGGCTTCTTTGGTTTTGGAGCCGGCCGAGTGGCCGCTGGTCGGGTTGCGGCCTGGGCCTCGGCGAGTGCTTGTTCTGCGGCAAGCACCGTCGCCTCGGCCCTGGCGACGGCCGCAGCACGCTCGGATTTTTGGGCCGCCTCGGCCGCAGCCTTGCGTCGATCGGGTGTCGTATCTGACGAGTAGCCGGCGTCATCGGCCTCGAGGCGGGCTGCGACGGCGACGAGCTCTGCTTCTGCAGCGGCCTGCTTTGCGCGGGCAAGGTCCTTGGTGTTCGCGGCCGCTTTGTCTGCCTCGGCGCGGGCGGCCTCTACGGCCGCCGTCGCTTTGGCCAGCAGGTCTTTCCGGACGCCGTCACGAAAGCCCGGATACCAGGCCGCCGCCGCGAGATTCACCGGCCGAATCGGCTCGGCATTTCCGAAGATCGCAGGTGTTCCGGCGGCGATCGGGCGGTCTTTGACCGGCTGCTTCTCGTCGCCGCGGTGCAGCAGGTAGGTCGGTGCCGCGGCATCCTTGTCGTACACCATCGCGATGCCGTCCTGCTCGGGGTCGGGCAGGCCAGGGACGGGATCGGAGCGGACGTCAATCGGCTCGAAGTACGCACGCAGCTGGTAGTACTCGGCTTGTTCGATCGGGTCGTACTTGTGGTCGTGGCACCGGGCGCAGTTGAGGGTCAGGCCTAGAAATGCCTTGCCGAAGTGCTCGACCGTATTGTCCATCCAGACGTTCTTGTTGAACTTGAACCAGCTCCGCGCCAGGTATCCGCCGGCGCGAAGGTCGGCGGTGTTGAAAGGTGTGGCGACCCCGGAACTGCTTGCGCCAGTCGATCCGACGATCTCATCTGCGGCGATCATCAGCCGTAGCATCTCGTCGTAGGGCCGGTCGGCGTTAAGCGACTCGATGATCCAGTCGCGCCACCGCCAGATGCCGCGTCGGCTTTCGCGGATCTCTTTCCCGTACCCGGCCCAGTCGGCGTACCGCCAGACGTCCATCCAGTGTCGCCCCCACCGCTGGCCGTAGCGACTGTCGGCGAGCAGGCGGTCGACAACGCTTTCGTAGGCGCTCGGGGAGCCGTCGGCGAGGAAGGCGTCCATCTCTGCCGGCGTGGGTGGAACGCCGACAAGGTCGAGATACACGCGTCGCAAAAGCAGGTGTTTCGGTGCCTCGGCCAGAGGCGACAACCCCAGGCGTGCCCGGTCGGATTCGATGAACGCATCGATCGGATTGCGAACCTCGCCCGCCGGTGTGTTGACAGCGGATACCGCAGGTCGCACCGGTCGCTTGAACGCCCAGTGTTCGGCGGGGCTCAGCGGAACCACCTCGTATTCGGCGATCGCGCCCTGTGCGATCCAGTCGCGCAGCAGTCCGATCTGCTCGGCTGAAAGCGCCGCACCGTCCTTGGGCATCTTCTGAGCGTTGTGGGTTCCTTCCACGGCATGAATCAACAGGCTCTGATCCGGTTTGCCCGCGACGATGGCCGCCCCGCCGTCGCCGCCGGCACGCAGCAACTGCACGGCATCGGTTCGCAAACCCGCTTTCTGCTTGAGCGACCCGTGGCAGGCGTTGCACTTTTCGTGGAGCAGCGGCTTGATCTGCCGGGCGTAATCAATCGGCGCTGCCGAAGCGGCGGCGGATAGAACGGTGATCGCAAGTGCTGCGACGTGAAAACAGCGCATGGTTAGGCCGATCGGCGCGAGTCGAATCGCATGGATTTCATCACGGTGAACGCGGATATGAAAGCGTTCAACGGATGATACCCATACCATCTACTCCTGTTGCCCGCCGGGCGGCGGCCTGAGCCGCGTCAGTTCACGGCGGAATGGCGACCACTTCGACGTCGGGATCGACGTAGCCGAAGAAGTAGAACACGGGTGGCGGGCTGTCGGGCGGGGGCGGGACGCCGGTGCCGATGACAATCGCGATATCGAATCCGGCTCCGCCATAGGCGCTGTCGTTGCCGGGGGAGGCGGTGAGGGAGTCATTGCCGTCGTCGCCGAAGAGTTTGTCAGTGCCGAGCCCGCCGTTGAGCTGGTCGTTGCCCCGTCCGCCGAGCAGGGTGTCATTGCTCCGGCCGCCGAGGATGGTGTCGTCGCCCCAGCCGCCGTAGACAGTGGCGGCGACGCGCAGCCCGATGCTGGGCAGCGGAATGCTGAGGCCGGTTCCCACAGGGATGGGGAATGGCGGCGGAGGATCGATGATGGGCGTGGGCGGAGGTTCGCCGTGCAGGTTGATGTCGTCCGCCCCGCCGCGACCGTAAACCTCGACCTTCTTCACTGCCGAGGCGCTGAAGGAAAACGTCTGCGTGTTGATCCGGACGACAACCTTCTCCGCCGTCGCCCCAGCCGCTCCGGGGATCTGGGTGATGTCAATCTTGTCGGCAAGGTTGGTGCCGCGGACGGTCAGCAGTCCGGACACCAGCGTTGCCGTTCCCTGGTCCACCGGGGTGCCGGACGTGACGACAGCCTTGCTCTCGATCGTGCCGAGGACGCGCGACGGGAAGAGGGGTTGCGGGCCGGGACCGATCGGCGGGCCGGATTTGATGGTCGTCTTGATCGCGAACGTGCCAGCTCTGTCATAGATGTGCGTACCGTTCACGAGGTAGGCGCCGCCGGACGACTTGGCGACCGTCCCTGCGGACGATGTGCCGTCGCCCCAATCGATGCTCGCCGAGAGAGCGCCGATCGTCGGCGAATTTGCGAGTTCGAAGCCGCCGACCGATCCGTTGAATGACGCCCCGGCCGTCAGATTGAGCGTGACGCCGGTGCCTTTGAACGGCTGCGGTGCGGCCGGCCCTTCGACAATCGCCTTGCTGAAGATCGTCGGAAACGGGTAGGCGATCGCAGGGACGGGAACGCCGGGCGGTGCATCGGGGACGCCCCACGCGCTCACGGTGACGGCATAGGTGCCGCCGAACCTCCAGGTATGTTTGCCGGTGATCTGGAAGCTGCCGGTGGGCAGCTTGTACACGAAGCCGGGCGAGGATTGCCCGTCGCCCCAATCGATCGTGGCGAGCAGCTTCACGTTTGCAACCGAAACCTGCTTGATCTTGCCCACCGGCCCCGCGAAGACTTTGCCGGCCGTCGCGTTGATCGTGGTGGATTCGGCGACGCCAAAGGTGACGCCAAAGGGAGGCGGGACCGAACCGACGGGCAGCGAAGCCGCCGCCGGCACCGGCGCGGCGGACCAAAGCAGTCGGGATTCAAGGGATTCGAGCAAGTTGGGCCGAGTCATGGGCGAGATCTCCGTCAGTCGTCGTCGCTCCTGGGACGTCCAAAGTGGTCCAAGGCAGAGACTGGTTCAGTGAAGCTATCCGCCTCGCCCGCAAATGCGGAGCAGAAATTTGCCGCAAAAGAAGGAGTTCTTTCCGGCCCCGCGGGCCCGCTCAGCGGGGTACAGGCAGGGACATCAGTCGCTGCTACTTGACGCGGCGTACGGCGGGTGTTGCCGGCCCTGGCGAGCCCGGACCGTGTTTTGCCGGTACACTTCGACCCGACATGCTCCACTATTTTAAGTTCCGCCAGGACCTTTTCGACCCCGAGCCGGCGAAGGACATTTACATCAAGCATACCGGCGGCAAGGGCTGGCCGGAGGAGTGCCCGCCACTTCGCGGTGCCAACGCCTACGGCTTTGACCTGCTGGCCAACTTCGACCTCACCCTCGTACGCAAGCGTGACGGCGACTGGAAAGTCGAGGATGACCTCGTCATCGAGAGCGACTTCGACTGGAGCCCGCCGTCCGTCGATTCCGGTGCTGAAGACGCCGACGGCGACGCCCCCATCGGCCGGCCGCTCACGCAGCAGTACGCCTGGTTCTGGCAGAAGGGGCAAAAGCTGCCGCACGTCATCAGCGACGATGTCTATGCCGCGATCAATCACCAGGTGAAGGTCAGCACGTTCCTGTTCCTCAAGACCGACCCGAACGAGATCCTGCTGATGACGGACATTCCGAACCTGCAGCGCCCCTGGCGGGCAATGTCGGCGCTGATCGAGACTGACTGGTTCCCGGCGAGCTACCCGTGGCACACGGTGCTGGAACTGGATCGCAGTCAGAAGAGGATCGAGATCAAAAAGGGGGATCCGATCTGCCGCATCATCCCGCTGCGGCGCGATACCCACTTTGCCCAGCAGATGTCGCCGGCTGCGTTCGATGAGTTCTTCGAACGCGGCCAGCAGTGGTTGACTGCGCACGGAAAGCCCGGCGACGGCGGGACCATGGACATCACACGGACCTACGTGCGGCAGCAGATTCGGCCGCGCTTTGTCGTGCTTTAGGTCGCGTGCTGCTTGGGCTGCGATGATGGATTATCGGACCCATGTCGGGGATACCCGCTTTCGCCCGTTCCCACTGAACGCACCGCCCGCTACAGCCGACACTCGGAGTGAGTCTCGGCATTGCGGATCGGGCAGACAGGAAGAGGAAATTCGTGGCAGACGGGTTACAGCCGACCGATGATCGACGCGACCAGCGCGTGGAGTCGTCGCATGCGCCGTCGATCCAGGATCAACTGGCCGCGACGCAGGCGCAGCTGCGGGCAGTTCTGGACTCCGCGGTCGAGCTGGCCGTTATAGGCACGGATGCCGCCGGCCACATCAACATCTTTAATCGCGGCGCGGAACGGATGCTGGGCTTTCAGGCCGCGGAGCTGATCGGCAAGCCACTGGCAGCGGTCCACGATTCCGACGAACTGACGCAACGCCTCGCCGCATGCGCCGACCGACCGGATCGCCCCGGCACACCCTTCGAACTGATCGCCCGGCTGGCCGATCCTTCACATCCGGCCGAACGTACCTGGACGTACGTCCGCAAGGACGGGGGCCGACTCACGGTCGAACTGACGCTCACCTGCCATCGCACGGCCGACGGCAAGCCTGCCGGTTACCTCGGCACTGCGGTCGATGTCACCTCGAAACTTGCACTCTCCGAGGCACTGGCCGCGAGTCAGGCCCAGTACCAGTCGCTGTTCGATGCCCTGCCCGCTGGAGTCGTCGTGAGCGATTTCGACGGCATGGTGATCGAATGCAATCGGGCCGCAGGGGATATCCTTGGCGTGCCCGCGGACGACCTGCTCGGCCGTATGGCAGGTGAATCCCTCTGGGAACCGGCGGCCGAAGGCGGGCGGGATTCTGAGCGCCGTAACGAGCCTGCGATCGTCGCACTGCGGACCGGTCAGCCCCAGCGCGACGTCATGCTCGCGGTCAAGAACCCCACCGGCGATACGTCGTGGCTTTTGGTCAACAGCCAGCCGGTCTTCGAGCCCGGCCGCACCGCGCCACGGGCGGCGATCACCGCGTTCGTAGACGTCACTGAACGCCATCGAATGGAACAGGAGCTTCGCCGCTCGGCGACCACCGACCGGCTGACCGGCCTGCCGAACCGGGCGATGCTGTTCGACCGGCTTCAGAAATCCGTCCGCCGCGCCCACGAAGACCGATCGTATCGGTTCGGCGTGCTCTTTCTCGACTTCGACCGGTTCAAGATCGTCAACGATACCCTCGGCCACGACTACGGCGACGCGCTCTTGAAAGGCATCAGCCAGCGGCTGCGGACCGTGCTGCGCCGGTCCGATGTTGTTTCGGTTGCGACCGATGCCGCGGGCGTCCAGGACGCGGCAAGGCTCGGCGGTGACGAGTTCGTTATCCTGCTGGAAGGCATCCAATCGATCGCCGATTGCCACGTGGTCGCCGAGCGGTTGCTGAGCGTCCTCTCGGCCCCCTACTCGTTGGGGCAACACGAAGTGGTTTCCACGGCGAGTATTGGCATCGTCACGAGCGACATCAGTTGCGAAAGTGCCGAGGCGGTTTTGCGCGACGCCGACGCCGCCATGTATTCCGCCAAGCAGGCCGGCAAGGCCCGCTATGCAACCTTCGACGTTGCCATGCGGCAACTGGCGGACAATCGCATGACGCTCGAGAGCGACCTCCGCAAGGCGCTGGACCTCGATCAGTTTTATCTCGATTACCAGCCGATCGTTTCGCTCGACAGCGGACAGGTATCGTCATTCGAGGCGCTGCTGAGGTGGAACCGTCCGTCTCACGGCATTGTCGCGCCGGGAGACTTCATTCAGGTTGCCGAGGACACCGGGCTGATCGTGCCGATTGGGGAACGGGTGCTGGAGCAGGCGTGCCGCCAGCTGGCGAGCTGGCGGAGAGACCTTGGCACCGCCGCCCCCACCAGCGTGGCGGTCAACCTGTCGCGCATTCAACTGATGAACGCCGGCCTGCCCGACAAACTGCAAAGCTTGCTATCCGCCTATGCGCTCGATCCGCATTCGCTGCACCTGGAAGTGACCGAGAGCACCGTCATGCGCGACGCTCAGACTGCGGCGCGCACGATCAAGCGGCTCCGGTCCATGGGCGTACGTGTGGCGATGGACGACTTCGGCACCGGGCATTCGTCGCTGTCGTGCCTGCACGAGTTCGAGTTCGACGTGCTGAAGATCGACCGATCGTTCATCTCCAATTTGTCACGAGGCCGGGACTTTGCCGCTCTGGTGCATGCCATCGTGACACTGGCGCGAAACCTGGGCATCACCGTGGTGGCCGAGGGAATCGAAACACCAGAGCAGCTGATGCTCCTGCAGTCGCTGGACTGCCAGTTCGGGCAGGGATTCCATTTCAGTAAGCCGTTGCGTGCCGCGATCGCCGGGCAGTTTCACCTGCCGCCGCCAAGGCTGTCGGGCGCGGCCTAAGATCGCGATCATAAGTCCTTAAGTGACGTTGTGGGGTGCCGGCTGAATTCAGTCGGAAGTGGACAACGTGTTGACATCTTTTCGGAATCTGTACGGTCCGGCGAGCCTAGGATATAAGCATTCCTGGAGGTTCGCACGGATGCCGTTTACTCACCTGCACGTTCATACCCATTACTCCCTGCTCGATGGTGCCTGCCGGATCTCCGATCTGGTCTCGCGGGCTAAGCAACTGGGCATGGATTCCCTTGCCATTACCGATCACGGCTGCATGTTCGGTGTGATCGAGTTCTACAACGAGTGCAAGAAACAGGGCATCAAGCCGATCATCGGCATGGAAGCCTACATCGCTCCCGGCGACCGCCGCGACAAGAGCACTTCCCACGGCGATTCGTCGTTCCACATGGTGCTGCTCGCCGAGAATGTCGAGGGGTATCACAACCTGCTCAAGCTCTCGAGCACGGCGTATCGCGAAGGCTTCTACTACAAGCCGCGCATCGACAAGGAAATCCTCCGCGAGCACCGCAAAGGTCTGATCGCCACCAGTGCCTGCCTGGGCGGCGAAATCCCGTCGGCGTTCATGCGGCGGGACGCCAAGTTCGCCAAGGAAATCGCAGAGACCTATCTCGACATCTTCGGGCCCGACCGTTTCTTCATCGAGGTGCAGAAACAGGGCATCAAAGAACAGGACATGGTGAACCCCGAGCTGGTCGAGCTGGCCAAGAAGCTCGGCGTCGGCACGGTCGCGACGAATGATGTTCACTTTCTGAACAAGGACGATCACTTCGCCCACGACGTGCTCTGCTGCATCAGCATGGGCAGGCTGGTCGCCGACGAAGGTCGGCTGAAGTACCCCACGCACCTGTACCTCAAGAGCCCGCAGGAGATGGCCGAGATCTGCCACGAGTTCCCCGAGGCCGTCGAGAATACCGCCCGCGTGGCGGCGATGTGCGATGTGTCGCTGGACTTCAGCAAGCGGTACGCGCCGGTGTATCGGGTGCCGGCGGAGAAGTTGAAGGGGGCAGGCACGGAGGCACTGAGGCACGAAGGCACGAAGGCGGAGGACACCGCGTCGCAGGACGCGGCTACAAAATCTGACCCTTCGTGCCACAATGCCTCCGTGCCTTCGTCCCTTCCTCCAGCGATGGCCGACGACGAAGCGTACATGCGCCAGCTTTGCGAGGACGGCCTTGAATGGCGATACGGCACGCGCGACGTTGCGCCTGCCGTACGCGAGCGGCTGGAGAAAGAGATCAAGGTCATCGCCGGCAAAGGCTTCTCGAGCTATTTCCTGATCGTCTGGGACTTCTGCAACTACGCCCGCGACAATGGCATTCCCGTCGGCGCCAGAGGTTCGGGCGTGGGCACGATGGTCGGCTACCTGCTGGGTTTATGTAACGTCGACCCGATCAAGTACGGCCTGCTCTTTGAACGGTTCATGGACCCCAGCCGATCGGAGATGCCCGATATCGATATCGACATCTGCCAAGACGGCCGGCAAGGCGTCATCGAGTACGTGCGAAAAAAGTACGGCCACGTCGCGCAGATCATCACGTTCGGCACACTTGCCGCCAAGGCAGTGTGTAAAGACGTCGGTCGCGTGTTGGGCATGCCGCTGGCGCTGACGGACAAGATCACCAAGCTCATTCCCGGCACGCCGGGCACTACGCTCGACAAGGCCCTCAAAGGCGTTCCAGACCTGGCCGACCTGTACGCCGCCGACCCGCAGGTGAAGCAGATCATCGATATCGGCAAGCGGCTGGAAGGCCTCTGCCGTAACGCCGGCTGTCACGCGGCGGGCGTGATCATCGCCGATCAGCCGCTCGATGGCATCGTCCCGCTCTACAAGGACAAAGACGACAACATCCTGACGCAGTTCGAAGGGCCGATCGCCGAGAAAGTCGGCCTGCTGAAGATGGACTTCCTGGGTCTGCGCACGCTCACCGTCATCACCCGCGCGGTGGACCTGGTGAAGCAGACAAAGGGCATCGACATCGATGTTGAGAAGCTCGACCTGACCGACAAAACCGTGCTCGAACTGTTCAGCCGCGGCGAGACCAAGGGCATCTTTCAGTTCGAATCCGGCGGCATGGCTGACCTGCTGATGAAGATGCAGCCGGACCGGGTTGAGGACCTGATCGCCGCCAACGCGCTCTATCGCCCCGGTCCAATGGAGCTGATTCCCAGCTATTGCGCCCGCAAGCACGGCCGCGAGGAAGTGCCGAAAGTCCACCCGATCATGGACAGCATCCTGGCCGAGACCTACGGCATCATGGTCTATCAGGAACAGGTCATGCAGATCTTCAACGGCCTCGGCGGCATCGAGCTGTCGGCCGCGTATAAGCTGATCAAGGCGATCAGTAAGAAGATGGCCGACGTCATCGGCAAGTTCCGGCCGGAGTTCCTCAAGGGCTGCACCGCCAAGGGCATCCCAGAGGCCAAGGCCGACGAAATCTTCGAACACATCCTGAAGTTCGGCGGCTACGGCTTCAACAAGTCGCACAGCACGCGCTACGCGATCGTCGCGTTCCAGACGGCGTACCTGAAGACGTATCACCCCGTCGAATACATGGCCGCGTTGCTCACGTACGAAATGGGGAACACGGAAAAGACGGTCGAGTACATCGAAGAATGCCGCCGAATGACACTCGCCGACGGCACCAAGGGCATCAAGGTGCTGCCGCCGGACATCAACATCTCCGAACGCGATTTCACGCCGGTTTACGTGGAGCCGGAATCCAAGGGCAAGCGCAAGGCCAAGCCGCCCAAGGAAGGCGTGATTCGCTTCGGAATGGCCGCGGTGCGCGGGGTGGGCGAGAAGGCCGTCGATACGCTGATCGCCGAACGGAAGGCCAAGGGGCCGTTCGGGTCGCTCTACGACGTCTGCGATCGCGTCGATCTGCGGGCGGTGACCAAGTCGACGCTGGAAGCGTTGATCAAGTGTGGCGCGTTCAATGCGATGGGCAAACGGGCGGCGCTGCTTCAGGCGATGGATGCAGCGGTCGAATCGGGGCAGCGTTCGCAGGCCGACAAACGGTCGGGACAAATGAGCATGTTCGGCGCGGCCGAGACGTCGTCCGCCGCCGCGTTGCCGCATCCGTCGCTGCCTGATGTCGATGAACTGCCGCAGCCGGAACTGCTGAAGTTCGAGAAAGAGTTGCTCGGCTTCTACATCACCAGCCATCCACTGACCGAGCACCAGTCGGCCCTGGAGCACTACAGCACCGCGAGCACGCGCGATGCGCTTCAGATGTCCGAAGGCACCGAAGTGATGATCGGCGGAATGATCAACCGCGTGAAGAAGGTGCTGACCAAGAACGGCCGGTCGGCCGGCATGCCAATGGCGATCATCACCATGGAAGATCTGGAGGGTCAGATCGACGGCACCATGTTCGCCGAAACCTACGCCGAGGTGATCGCGAAGTATCCGAACGCAGTCGCGAACGAGAGCATTGTGTTCGTTCGCGGCAAGATCGACCGCAAGCGCGAAACGCCGAGCCTTCTGATCAATGAGGTCCTGCCGATCTCCGAGGCCACGGCCCGGCTGACGACGACGGTCGCGATCAAGCTCGACTCGATGCGCCACACGACCGATCTGGCCGAGAAGATCGAGACGATCCTCCGCAAGCACAAGGGCAACTGCGAGGTCTACCTTCAGGTGGCGACCAGCCCGCAGCAGCGCGTCATCATGCGGCTGGACCGCGAACGGTTCGTCAAACCGTCAGGCGACCTGATCGCCGACCTTGAACTGCAGCTGGGCGGCGACAGCGTCATGATGTGCGGCGCCGGCACCAAGCGAAGCAAAGCCAAGGCTCAGCAACAGGCGGCGTTGTTCGAAGGCGCCGACCAGCCCGAGGCGGGCCTCGATCAGCCGGACAACGTGCAAGCCGTCATCGACGCCGCGATGGCGGAGATGGAGATGCTGGAGTCGTGAGAGCAACGCAGACGACATGGATTTGCCCGATACAAGTCCGGTACATGGGGTCGTAAAGCTCGAGTACCAAGCCGTACCGACTGCTCCTGCTCGTGGCAATCTGCTTGTCATCGTGGCGAGTGTTCAGTTCGCGCAGCTGAGCGGGCTCGCGATCGTGGGTGTTCGCGGAATTTTCACGCCCGTTAGTGAGCGAGATCAATTGGCGAGCTACGCTTTTCTTGGGATGACGCTGGCGTTTCTCCTATGTCAGTGTCTTTCGTTTATCGGTCGATCGCGAACTGCGACCGCCGCGATTGTGATGGGGTACGGGTTTATCGCTTTCTTCGCCCTCGGTGCGGCACTCTTCTCGGTCAGTGGCCCGCCGCATGTTTGGGGACCACCCGCCGGGATAGGTGCTTATGCCGGCGTCGTCGCATGGACTTACTACCGATGGGGCTGTCGATTGCGCGACTGGCGATCTGCCGGTGGCCGGCGGTAAGCCGGACTCGACGGATGAGACCTTTTTGCTTCGACGCTACCTTCAAATCCTCGGGGTAACTGTTCTGAAAATGGTTCGCGGACTGGTGCGACGGGTCGCCGGTACTACGGAGACCCGTGTTTTGGAACAACCTGCGCATGGGTCTGCGGAGTACCGCCGACCCGTGGCACCAGGTCGCGTTCATCGCACGAGGCCGCGACGACGTCGCATGGCGGCTCAGGATGACCGCAATGGGGAACGGTCTGACGTTCGGCCCGTCACCTCGACTCGCGCCCCCGAAAGCACCGACGAGACGACCAGATCGGCCGTTCGGCGCGGGACAGCTATACCGTATACTTCTGTCACTCATGCGACGACTACTCTCGAAGCGTTGGTTCACTGGCCTCGGCGTCCTGGCGGCGGCGGCACTGTCCGTTGCAGGTCCGCTGTTTAAGCCCGCGGATGTTGCCGCCCAGTCGACGCCTAACACCGCCGACAAGCTCCCCGACGCCCCGCCCTTGAAGGCAGACGAAAAGGACGCCGCCGGCGTCGCCGTCACCTTCAGGCCGATCGGCGCTGACAGCAAGCCACTGGCGACCGACACGCGTGTGTCGCGGATGCTTGCGCTGTTTGTCGCGGATGGCGCGCCGCCGACGCCGTTCCTTCGCGCCGGGCGGTTCTCGGCCGTGTTCGAAGGTGATGTCAACATGCGGCTGCGTGACACCTACACCTTTTCCGCCGAGGGCCGCGGCAAGGTGACGGTCAGCATTGGCGAGAAGGTCGTGCTGACGGCCGAGGGAGACGACTTCAAGAAAGCCGCTGGCGAACCGGTCCGGCTGAGCAAGGGGAAGAACAAGATCACCGTGAAGTACGAAAGCCCCGCCGCTGGGGATTCGGCGTTGCGTCTGCTTTGGACGGTGAAGGACGAGTACTACGCCCACCCCGTGCCGCCGACACAGCTCACGCACAACGCCGGCGGCGAAGCGGTCGCGAAGGGGATGCGTATTCGCGAAGGCCGGCAGCTCTTCGCCGAGCTGCATTGCTTCAACTGTCATTCTGCCGGGGCGATGGATGCCAAAGCGCCAATCATGCCGGAACTAAAGCGGGTTGCGCCCGATCTCTCCGACGTCGGCGGACGGCTAAGCAAAGACTGGATGACAGCCTGGATCAACAATCCGCATGCCCTTCGCCCGAACCCGCACATGCCGCGTGTGTTTGCGCCCAAGGGTGAGGACAAGGGCTCGATCGATCCTCGCGCCGCCGATGTGGCGGCGTATCTCGCCACGCTCGGCGGCGGCGAGGCCAAGGCCGACGACGGCCCCGCCCCCGACGACACGAAGGTCTCCCGCGGCGGGCAGCTCTTCACGTCGCTCAACTGCATCGCCTGCCACGAGCCCCCCGCCGGCCTGCCGGAGAACGCCGCACCAGCGGAAGTCGCCGAAGGGGAAACGCCGCCACCGGCGCGCGTTCCGCTGAAGTACGTCAAGGCCAAGTTCAAGGCCGGCGCGCTGGTGAAGTTCCTGCAGAACCCGGCGGCGCACTACGCGTCGATCCCGATGCCTAACTTCCGGTTCAGTGAAGCCGACGCGTCGGCGGTTGCGGCGTTCCTGCTGTCTCAGGCGGCCGGCACCATGACCGCCGACCTCCCCGCGGGCGACGCGGCCAAGGGCAAGGCGCTGATCGTTACCGCCGGCTGCGTGAACTGTCATGCCGTCGACCAGGAAAAGCCGGCGACGTTCGCCAGTCTCGACGCCATCCCGAAAGACGGCTGGAGTCGCGGCTGTCTGTCGGCCGATGACGCCGGCCGCAAGGGCGCCCCGCACTTCAAGCTGACCGATGAACACCGCCAGGCGATCGTCGCATTCGCGGCCACCGACCGGTCGTCGCTGTCGAAGGAGTCGCCGGCGGAGTACGCCATGCGGCAGGTGAAGTCGCTCAACTGCAACGCCTGCCACGCCCGCGACGGGAAAGAGTCATTGATGGCGACGACCTACGACGCCGCCCACAAGGAGATGGAAGGCACCTATCCGCCGCCCAAGGGGGAAAGTGCCGAGGCGTTCGCCCCCGACCAGCGGGCACCGCTGATGACCTGGTTCGGCGAGAAGCTGCGGCCGGAATGGGCGTCAGCGTTTATCGCCGGCAAGGTGACGTACAAACCACGGCCGTATCTGCACGCGAAGATGCCGGGATTCAACGTGGACGCCGACGCGCTCGCTCGCGGCATGGCCGCCGAGCATGGCATCGGCGCAACGACGCCCGAGTACCCCAAGCCCGATGCCGCCCTTGCGGCGATCGGCAGCAAGCTGGTCGGCAAGACGCCGAACGAAAGCTTCAGTTGCGTACAGTGCCACGCCGTCAACAAGCAGCCGGCGCTGAACCCGTTCGAGGCCCCGGCGGTCAACTTCTCTCACGCCCGCGAGCGGCTGCTGAAGGACTACTACCACCGCTGGGTGCACAATCCGCTGCGCCTCGACCCCAACACCAAGATGCCCGCGTTCGAACGCGAGGACGGCAAGACGACGATCACCAACGTCTACGAAGGCGACGCGCGAAAGCAGTTCGAAGCGATCTGGCAGTATCTGCTCGAAGGGGACGAGATCAAACCACCGGCTGAGTGATGCGGGTCGTCGTGTAGCCGGCAAGTTTGCTTGCCGGCTACACGAATCCATGACCTTGCCCTATTCGATATAGACATCCACGCCCGGCTTCAGCACGACAACCGGCTTCCGGGACTTGAGCTGCTCGGCGCTAGTTGCGTACAGCGGCGAGATTTCGATCGTCATCGCAGGTTCGCCGTTGGCACGGGGTACGTCGATGCCGGCGAGTTCCAGCCACTCGGCGTTGCGGCGGATCTGATCGCGTTTGCATGTCGCGGGGCTGTCGTCGCCTTGCGCGTTCTTGACCGGGCTGAACTCTTCGGCGCGGCTTGTCGTGAAGACCAGCGGGTTCTCGGCGAGCGGGATTGCGTCGAATACGAACTGCTCGAGCTTCACTGCGTTGGGCTTCTCGGGCTTGATCAGCGTGCCGCTGGCGTCGACGTAGGGCACCTTCTTTTCGGCGCGGTGCCAGGGCAATTCCAGCCTGCCGCCGGCGTTCAGTCGCGCGATGAAGCTGACGCGCAGCGCGTGGATCGCGATCGAGCCGGCGTTGAATGCCAGCGCGCCGCCGACGGTCTGTTTCGCGAGGTGTTCCGGCAGGTCGCTGTATTCGATGACCTGCACCTTGCCGTCGCCGATGCAGAAGTTGCCGACCTTCTCCAGCGGCCCGGCCTTGGGGACGATCTTGCTGCTCATCTCGCTGCCGGTGAGATCGTGCAGGCCGAGGAACAGCGGGTCCATCGTGTGAACGAGCGGGTTGTCCACCTGAAAGTAAGACAGATGCTCGACGCCCCGCTTCTTCATGTCGGCCAGCGCGCCACTGCGGTCGAGCGCGCGGAGCGAGCCGCCATGCCCGTCGGGCGAGAGGGCGAGCGAGTCTTTCTCGCCCAGCAGCAGCGAGCCGTCCATCGAGTAGGCCGGCATCATGCCCTGCTGAAAGAAGAAGACGTCCGCCTTGGGGTAGCCGAAGTAGTTGTGCTTTTCGAAGTAGGCCCGCGTCGGGGCATCGTTCACCTCGCTGGTCATGATGTACCAGGGGATGACCTTCGTCGCGATCCGGCTGTGCGTGTGCAACTGTTCGGCGAAGACCTGGAACAGCGGCTTCTGCTTGATCGGCGTGACGGGGTACTCTCCCTTCGGGCCGTCGTAGCCCAGCCGCGTCCCCTGCCCGCCGGCGACGAGAAACGCACCGACCTTGCCGGCTTTGAGCAGTTCGTCGCCTCGTGCGCGGGCGTCGGCGTACAGCTTCTCCTGCCCCGCCGCCGGCGTGCGCGGATAAGGCTTGACAGGCTGGATGTCCTTCGGCAGATCGATCGGCGGCTTCTGCCGGACGTAGGTCTCGGCGAGCGATGCCAGCAGGCCCAGATCCTGTGCGCCGAGCTGCGCAACGAGCCGATTCTGCTGCTCTGGTGAGAGTGAATCGTAGAACCGCAGGACCTGATCCTGCCCGATCGAAGCGAGTTTCTGCCGCAGCGTCGCGATGCTCATTCGAGGCCTCCGTGTGAGAGCCGCATTGGTAGTCGCAAGATCGGGAGAATGCAACGGCGATAACCCGGTCGCGGGGAAGAGGGGATCACCTCCGTGTCTTCGTGTCTTCGTGGTGAATCCCTCTTCCTCCCAAGCCGAGCGACGCGCAAAAGCGGAGACGACCTTTCGGCCGCCTCCGCTCGTTCGTTCGAAAATCCATCGCCTGAAGGAAGGCTTACTTCTCGGGGGCCGGAGCCGGGGCCGGGGCGGGGCCGGCTTCCATCATCGCGGCGATCATCTTGGTGCCGAGCGCCTGCTGGGCTTCCATCGCGTCCTTGAACTTGCCGCTCTTGATCTCGGCGGTGACTTCCGTCGCGGCCTTAGCCATCGCGGGGGCCATCTTCACGACCTGGTCCATGCCGTCCTTGGGGAGCGACGCGAGGTCGACGAACCACTTGCCGTCCTTCTTGACCAGCTTCATCGGGTTCTTTTCTTCCTTGGTCTTGTTGATGATGGTGGCGGTGTCGCCTTCTTCCTTGACTTCGGACTTCTCGAGCTCGGCGGCGATGTCCATGTCCTTGGCGCTGGCCGAGATCGGGTTGTCCTTGCCGTACTTCTCAGCAGCGGCGTCGGACAGCTTCTTCATCGCGCTGACCATCGTGCCAAGCGCATCGACAACCTTGAAGTCCGCGTCGCTGCCGACCGCGGTCGCCTTGATGCCCTTGCTGTCGCCGCCGATCAGCGCGTTACCGAACGCCAACGCCGCGCCCTTGGGGGTCGACTGATCGGCCTTGGCCGAGCCGACCATCGCGCAGACCATCACCGCCACAAAACCAAATCGCGTAACCTTCAACATGGGAGATCCTCGAGACCCCGACCTTACCGGCGAATCGGTTCGGGCAGGAATGAATGGAATGGCCGCGCCCTTCGGGCACCGATCGCCAAGCGTGACACAATCTACCCGGCGTTTTCGCACTACGCCACGTCCGGAAACAACTGGCTCACAGATTCTTACCGGCGGTGTTCACCCGCACGGCGGCCGGTCGCCGGATACCGCGGATGTAGACACCCGGCTCCGACAAAGGATTGCCTGAAGTCCGTTTAGGCCGATCAAGGCCAATTCTGCGGCTGCGGTAATTGCAGCTGTGGCGTCCGGTCCGGCACGACTTCGACAAGCCTTGACCCACGCTGGAACGGCTCCACGCGGAACGCCCTTCCGGTCGCCTTGTGGTGGTAAATCAGTTTTCCTCCGCACTTGCCGCACACGTAACGGTTCGCGACCAGGCGTCTGCGGTCCACCCACCAGGCGCAGGGGCCGCACCCGTATCGGTAGGCGGCCGGTCGCCGGGGCGGGGAGGTCACTTCCGTGTCGCCGTAGCACCGCTGAGGCCGCGCACCGAGCCGCACACACGCCGCCCGCCACTTGCTTCCGTGCCCGTCTCCGGGCGTCAGCGCGTGGGCGATCTCGTGAAGGATGGTATCGGTGATCTGCGGTTCCTGGTTGAGCAGTGTCAGCGGGCGCGACAGCGAGATCACCTTCGCCCGGTACTTGCAGCAGCCGAACCGCCGCCGGGCGTTGTCGAACTCGAATCGCCAGTCGTGAAGCCCGTGACGGGCCATGAGATTGAGCGCCAGGTGTCGTGCGTCGAGTGGGTTCATGTCGCGTCCGTGCGAAGGGCCGCGGGCATGTTAACACGTCCGGCCCTGGAGTGCCGTCCGAACCGGGTCGCTGAAACAGGGTGAGCGTGGAACGACGCGCCGTGCGGAGAAAATGGACGAAGCGGAGAAATGCGCCGAAGCAGAGAAACGGCCCGAAGTGGAGAAACAAAGTGCCCCCGGTGTGGGGTGCCACCGGGGGCCGGGGGTGCATCTCCCGCGAGGGAAAGGGGGAGGAAACCTCGCGGAAGCGCTCAAAGCTGTTGGCACCACGGATACCAGACTTCACGTGGTGCTCGTGGAAACATCTAATCAAATGCTCAAACGCGATGCAAGGGAAACCTGAGGCCGCGCCAACATTTTCTTGGAGCGAAGGTATGGGCTCCGCGATCCGCCCGATCCACTCCTCATCTCGCATGTTCAATATTGATTCCATGCTTCGCGAGGGGTCGAATCGCCTACATCGGCTGACGCAAGACCCCCTCCCGGCCGCGGCGATTGCGGTAGGATCGGCAGCCATGCTTACCCGAATCGTGCCAGCGTTCATGCTGCTCCTCTCCTGCGGCTGGTGTGCCGCCGCCGAGCTGCCCGTCGCCGATGTCGATGCCCTCAACGACGCCGTCAAATCCGCCCGGCCCGGCGACACGATCGTCCTCCGCGCCGGCGAATGGAAAGACGCTGACCTCCTGCTACGCGGCACCGGCGAAGCGGGGAAACCCATCACCCTTCGCGCTGCCGAACCCGGCAAGGTTCGCCTGACCGGCACGTCCCGCCTCCGCATCGCCGGCGAACACCTCGTCGTCGAAGGCCTCTGGTTTGACAACTGCCGACCCGTCAAGTCGGACATCATCCTGTTCCGCGCCGATTCCAAACGCCTGGCCAGCCATTGCGTCCTCCGAAACTGCGCCATCACCGAGACGACCCCAACCAAAGACTCCCCATCCAAAGACTCGCCAACCAAAGACTCAACCGACCGCAAATGGCTCTCGATCTACGGCTCGGCCAACTGCGTCGAGCGGTGTTCCTTCCAAGGCAAGTCCAGCGCCGGCACGCTGCTGGTCGTCTGGCTCCCCGCGACGGAAGGCCAGCCCCCCCGCCACCAGATCACCAACAACTACTTCGGCCCGCGTCCGCGCCTCGGCAAGAACGGCGGCGAGATCATCCGCATCGGCGTCAGCGAAACCTCCATGCAGAAGGCCGAGTGCCTCGTCGAAGGCAACCTCTTCGAAAAGTGCGACGGCGAAGTCGAGTGCATCTCCAACAAGTCCTGCGGCAACATCTACCGCGGCAATACCTTCATCGAATGCCAGGGCACCCTCACCCTTCGCCACGGCAACGGCTGTCTCGTCGAGAACAACGTCTTCCTCGGAAACGGCCGGACCGGCACCGGCGGCATCCGCGTGATCGGCGAAGACCACCGCGTCGTTGGCAACCACCTCGAACGCCTCGGGGGCGACGAGGCCCGCGCGGCGATCTGCCTTCAGAACGGCATCGACAGCTCTCCCGCCAGCGGCTACTTCCAGGTCAAGGGGGCCACGATCGAAGGCAACACGATCGTGGACTGCAAACAGAGCATCGCGCTCGGCTACGCCGACAAGGACGTCAAAGCGCCGCTCCCGCCGATCGACTGCGTGTTCAAGCGCAACACCGTCTGGGCGGGCAAGCGCGCGGTCATCACCCGTTTTGACCCCGCCGCAAAACCCACCTGGCAGGACAACCGCCTCTGGGGCGGCGACCTGGGCATTCCGCCGGAACCCGGCCTGGCGCTCGCCGAGTTCCCCAAGCCCCCCGCCATTCAACCCCCCGACCGCAAAAACCTCGGCACCACCTGGACCCCGTAGGGGCACACGGCGTGTGCCCGTTCGGCCTGCACCTCATCGCGCCGGGTGCTTCTCGTGCAACCGAAGCCAGTAGTCCTTCCAGTACTTGTCGTAGTAGTCCTGGGCGGCCTGGTCGATGTGATCCAACTTCTTGACCGTCGGCGCGGTCGCCGGGTCGTAGCCGCTCAGGTGGTCCTTCCCGGCTCGTTCGCGCGGCGACACAAACCGCCAGCCGGTATCGCCCAGGACTTCTTCACACAGCTTGGCGAGCATCGGGTCATACTGCTTCAGCTGTGCCCGGGTGTGGATCTGATTGTGGTCGTGATCCATCGTCCGGTTGGTATCGAACCAGCTCTGAAACCCCTCGGCCCAGTACTCGGCCCGGCTTGTCAGCCCGTAACAGTTCTTCGGGCCGCCAAACACAATGACGACCTTGTCCTTCGCGGTCACCTGCACGGCCGAATCGACCGGCTTGCCGTTGACCAGGATGTCCCCGCCGTCCAGGCACGCCTTGAGAAACTCGCGGGTCTTGGTCGGGAACGCAGCGACCAGCGCATCGAGCAGCAGCACCGGCGTTTCGCTGGTCACCCGGCGGAACTTCTGGGCGGCGTACCCGTCGCGGTAGAGCCCGGTCTTCTTGGCGTTCTCGTACGCCGCGGTCAGCTTCTCCTTCAATGACGGATCGAAGCCGGCCCCGTCCACGACATGACCGAACTCGTGGACCAGGATGCTCTCGATCTGCATGCCGCCTTCGTATTCCATCACATCCTCCTCCGCGAAAACGACGGTCGGATGACCGTTAACGCCCATGTTGAGAAAGCCGCGCTGCCGCCAGTTGTAGAAGTCGAGTTCCTTGCCCTTCTTGTCGCTGGCGAACTGTGGAAGGTCGGACGTCAACTCCTTGTGACCGATGATGAGACAGAGCACTTTCCGGTCGCGCACCCGCTGGGCGATCGCGGGGTTGACCTGTTTCATCATCTGGCTGAACAGATAAGCCGCCTCCAGGAGCGTGTAATCCGACACCTTGTCCGACGACGCGATCAGGACATTCTCGACCAGGGTCGATTTCTTGTAGAACGAGCGGTCCAGGGCATAGTCGCGCGCCTGCTCGTCCGACACCGGCAAGATATGCCGGACAGGATCGTCCGGCTTCTTCACCTCCGCGGCCGACAACGACGAAGTAAAAAGGGCAAGCGATGCGAGCATCGCCCAGCCAGCCAGTCCGATACGGGAGTGAAGTGCCATTGTCGGACAGTTTTACCGCCGCGCGACCCGCCTGGCACCACCCGACTGAAACCGTCTTACGGACACCAACCCGTAGGGGCACACGGCGTGTGACCCCCGCCGAACGAACCCGATCCGTAGGGGCACACGGCGTGTGCCCGCCACCGTGTGCCCACCAACGTCTTCCCGCCCGGCCGAACGAACCCGGCGCCGGCGGCGAAGATCGAACATCGAACGCCCAACATCGAACACCGAATCGAAACGCAAGGGCAATGGCCGAACGAACCCAAGGCGACGCCGCCGAACGAACCCAAGACCGCCCCTCGCGACCGCTGTCCGTGACACGGCTTTCCAAGCCGTGCGAGAGCCGTCACACGCCGACGACCGCTCATCCTCCACCGACGCCTTTACGCCAAACGAACCCAGCGCAACCCCGCCGAACGAACCCAAGCCCACCGCCCGCCCGCTCCGCGACGGCTCTTCCCGTAGGACCGCCGAGCTCCAACTCGGCTCTGTCCCGCCAATCGCTCTACGGAACCCACGTCTCTATGCGATCAAACCGCCCCAGGTTGGACTCCAACCGGGCCGGTTCGCGGCGACGATATTGTTAGGGCATTGTACGATGCGCGATAGAGCGTGTCCAGTGAAGAATCCGGCCGCTTCCTCTCGCGTGCTCGGACAGATTTCCTCGCTTATCTGACCCAGCCGTGGGTTACTCGCCGCTTGGGTCGCGGATAGCCGAAGGGACCGTTTTTCGCGGAGGCGACGATGAACCCTGACTACAGCGCGACCAGGGGTAACGGCGGACCGTTACCCCGGGCCCGTCTTTCGCAATCGATGCCTTGGCCAGGCTAGGTTGAACGTGCTTCATCCGGCCCGCGCGGCTCGGACGATCGGCCTTCACGACGAACCCGGCGCGATCGTTCAGTGAACGGTCGCCTGCAGGAAGTTCCGGCTGGTCAGCAGCGAGCCGCTGCTGACGTTAATGGCATACACCGTCGGACCGCTGGCGGTGTAGCCGGCGGCGGTGGTTGCTTTCACGATGTACTTGCCCGCCGTCAGGCTACCGAAGGAGTACGTGCCATTGGCGGCGCTGACGGTCGACTTGCTTGACGCGCCGTCGGCAGCGTCGATCAAGCCGTTGCCATTGACGTCGCGGTAGAGCTTGACGGTAACGCCGCCGAAGGCCGAAGGCAGCACATCGGGGCAGTCGCAGATGTCTTGCGTCACTTTGCCGGCGACACTGCCTAGCTTGAAGTTGCCGAAGGTTCCGCCGGCAATGGTTCCGCCGGCGAGCGCGACGACAATCGCGCCCGGGTTGGCTGTCGTGCGAATCCAGCCGGTGGGAGCCACCTCGCGCACGCTGTACGTCCCGGCGGCGACGTTAACGAACGCGTAGCCGCCGCTGGCATCGGTCAGCGTGGTGATTTCTCCGGTGTCCTTGAGATTGTTCCCGTTGGCGTCGAGATACAGGGTGACGCCGCTGAGGCCGGCCTCCCCGCTCTGGCGGATGCCGTCGCCGTTGTAGTCATTGAACTTGATGCCGCTGACCTGCCGGACTGCAACCGGCTTATTGCCAAACCTGACCGAGAGGATGCTCGCGCCGCTGGTCATCAGGATGGCGGCCGGGTTCGCGGTGGTCTGCGTCCAGCCGTTGGGCTTGACCTCACGAATGGAGTAGCGGCCGGGGCCGACGTTGGCGAAGGAGAACGTGCCGTTGCCATCCGACTTGGTGTAGCGTTCGCCGGTATTCAGTGCACCATTGAGATTGGAATCGATGAAGATCGTGACGCCGGCGAGCCCTGGTTCGCCGCTGTCGCGGATGGCGTTTCCGTTGGTGTCCTGGAACTTGGTTCCGCCGATCGTTCCGAGCTGGAAGTCGCCGAAGATCCCGCCGACCACGGTGCCGGTCGCGGTGACGTTGACCGCTGCAGGGTTGGCAGTGGTTTGCACCCATCCCGCTGGGACCGCTTCGCGAACTTTGTAGGTGCCGGGCGTGACATTCGTGAAGCCGTAGGCTCCGGTGGCATCGGTGAGGGTGCTCAGTTCGCCGTTGTCGCGCTGGCCGTTACCGTTAACGTCAAGGTACAGGGTAACGCTGGCGACGCCGGGTTCGCCGGCCTGGCGGATGCCGTCGCCGTTGGTGTCCTGGAACTTGGCTCCGCTGATCTGTTTGACCGCAGTCAGCCGATTGCCGAACCGGATGGACGTCACATTGGCCCCGCTGGTCATGACGATCGGGCTGGGGTTGGCGGTGGTCTGCGTCCAGCCGCTGGGGACGACTTCGCGGATTCGGAAAGTGCCCGGGCCGACATTGCTGAAGGCGAAGGTGCCGTCGGCGTCGGTCGTGGTGTTGCGTTCGCCGCTGTCGAGGGTGTTGTTGCCGTTGGCGTCGATGTAGATGGTGAAGCGGGCCAGGGCGGGGTCTGCGGAATCGCGAATGCCGTTCCCGTTGGTGTCCTGAAACTTGATGCCGATGAGGCATCCGAGTTGAAAGTTGCCGAAGTTACCGCCGCTGACGACGTTGCCGGCCACCGTGACAGCGCCCGGATTGGTCGTGGTCTGAACCCAGCCGGCCGGCACCTGTTCGCGAACCACGTAGCTGCCGGGTGCGACATTGGTGAAGACGTAGGTCCCGTTGGCGTCGGTGATTACGCACGGGTCGCAGTCGTTGTAAGCGCCGTTGCCATCGGTATCGATGTACAGGGCAACGCCCGGAAGGCCCGGCTCGCCGGTCTGGCGGATGCCGTCGCCGTCGGAATCGCGGAACTTGATGCCGGTGATCTGCCCGGGAACGGCGGGCGGTACCGGTGGAACGGTGGGCGGGACCGGGGTGTTGCCGAAGTCAATCCCGGGCACCGATCCGCCGCTGATGGTGGTGATCGGCGCGGGGTTGGTGGTGGTCTGCGTGGTGTCGGTGGGGGCGACTTCGCGCACGGTAATCGGGCCGGGTCCGACGCCGGTCAATGTGTAGGTGCCGCCGGGGCCGCTGGTGGTGCTGGACTCTCCGCCGTCGAGTGCGTTGTTGCCGTTGGTATCAATGTAGACGGTGACGCCGGGTGTGCCCGCGTCGCCGGCGTCCTGGGTGCCGTCGCCGTCGACGTCATCGAAGGTGGTTCCGCCGATCTGGCCGAGACGGAAGTTGCCGAAGTCGCCGCCGGGGGCGTCGCTGCGGTTCGGAACGGTTACGGCAGCCGGGTTGACGGTGGTTCGAATGGAGCCCGGCGGGACGACCTCGCGAACGGAGTAGGCGCCGGGGACGACATCGTCGAAGTGGTAGGCGCCGCCGGCGATCGTGGTGGTGCTGGCTTCGCCGCTGCTCAGCAGGTTGTCGCCGTTGCTGTCGAGGAAGATGGTCACGCCGGTGACCCCCGGCTCGCCGGGCTGCCGGATGCCGTCGCCGTTGGTGTCGTCGAACTTAACACCGGAGATGGTCCCGCACTGGTCGGGCGAGATCGTGTTGTTGTCGAGCGTGACCGAACCGTTGAGGGCCAGCGCATTGCCCTGGACAATCGAGGCACCGGTCACAAGCGTGATGCTGGTGAGCGCGATGATGGACCCGTAGAACTCCGTGGTCGAGCCGAGCGTCGCAGAACTTCCGACCTGCCAGTAGACGTCATCAAAGCAGGGAGGCGCGTTGATGACGTTCACTTTCGATGCCGACGCGGTGGTGAGGGTGCTGCCAATCTGGAAAACGAACTTGGCGTTGGCGTTGTTCTGGGCATCCAGTGTGATAGTCCCGGTGAGCTGCGCCGACGACGAGAAGGTGTATACGCCGGACACCAGGGTCATGCCGCCCAGATCCTGCCCGGTCAGCGTGGCGGTGGTGGCGAGGCCGGCGAGATTGTTGTACGCGGTCAAGGCGTCGGCCTCGGCCTGTGCGGCGACGGCGTCGGTGGTGTGGATCGTCCCCGGAGCGTTGACAATGCCCGGCGGGAAGCCCGTGATCGCGTTGCCCGGCGACACGCCCAGATCTCCCTGGAGAACGGTCGGCCCAGTGTTGGTCACCGACGCGCCGGCCAGGGCGGCGAAGGATTCGGCCGTTCCCAGGACCGCGGCCGCCGAGAGGAGACGTCGGTCTTCGAGCCGTTCCACCTGCTCTCGAGCCACCCGGCGGATGAGCCTGCTGGGTTTCCTGGCGGGAAGAACGCGTGATCGACATTGATAAATCGCCGCGGCTGCACTGAGGAAGGACATGGTGTTACTCCGGAATTACTTGGATATGCCGAGGTCGCACGACAACAGCTTCAAGGACTTGATTGCATGCCGTTTGGTCGAAGCGAACCACCCATCTGCAGGCATACATTTGCCGAAACTTTTCCTCTGACGTCGCTTCGTGTGGCGAATCGCACCAAAATACTGACGATGGATTGCGGAGTTTTGTGGCGATCAAGAGGTACAGGCAGATGTGTCACGCCCCTGGGACCCTCTGTTGCCGTGGCCGGTGTTCGTTCAACTCGAGACAAAGTTGTCGCGTGTGGTGCTACCTGACGGAAGGTCACGGAACGCAAGCGCCCCGAGCATCCAATGGTGTGTTGGAGATCAGGCACTTCACAATGCTTGCGGCCCGGTACCGCGATTCGCGGACGGCGACTTCCATCTGACCCCTTTTGTTCGCCACGCTCGGCGTCAAGGGGATGAACGGGACACCAGTTATGGCAGAATCGCCCAAGCGGGTCGGGATCGTGGTCTCGCCGACGAATATCTTCTGCCGACAGGTCGTGCATAGTGTTGCGGCGGTGGGAGCGAAAGCTGGCTGGGAATGGCTTCTCGCGCCGACCGAAGGACTGCCACTGCTGACCGACCCCGACTCGACCCTGGATGGTGTGATCGGACATCTGGAGGGCGTTCCGTCGAGCGACCTGCTGTTCGGACCGAATGTGCCCGTCGTGGATTTCTCCAGTTCCAGCGTCGAATCGGAGACGCGCCGTGTAACAAGTGATGACATGGCCGTCGGGCGACTGGCCGCCGCGTACTTGTTATCGCTGGGTCTCACGCACTACGGGTACCTGGGTTGGCGAGGCCGTGACGACTCCAGCCTGCGTGAGCAGGGATTCCTCCAAACCCTCGTCGCGGCGGGTTTCCCCTGCGAATCGTTCCTATGGCCCGCTGTAGGGAATGCCACAGAGCAGGCGCAGGAGCCGAGTGCCGAACTCGTCCGTTGGGTGAGCAGACTGAAGAAGCCGGTGGGAGTGTTTGCCACCAACGACCGTCGCGCGGTGCAGATGCTCGCCGCCTGCCGGAAGCTGGGAATTGCCGTGCCCGAGTCGGTTGCGATTCTGGGCGTGGAGAACGACGAGATGTTCTGCGAACTGGCCAACCCTTCAATTTCCAGCATCGCACTTTCGACACAGCGGATTGGATACGAAGCGGCCCGCATGCTCGAACGGATGATGCGAACCCGACAGCAGAAAGAAACCAGGCTCCTTATCCCGCCCGCGGGCGTGGTGCCAAGGGCATCCACCCGGCGTACCCCGATCATCGATCCCGACGTCGCGGCGGCCGTTCGCTACATCGCGATGCACGTGCAGGACAACATTCAGGTCGCCGACGTCCTCCACGAGGTGCTTGTGTCGCGGAGGTCGCTCGATCAGAGGTTTCTCAAGGCCCTGGGTCGAACGCCGGCGCAGGAGATTTCCCGGGCGCAGCTGGAGGTCGCCAAACAGGCGCTGTCCCAGACCGGCGGGTCGATGGACGTCGTCGCCGCGATGGCAGGGTTCAAGAACGCAAAGCAGTTGGGCGCGACATTTCGCAGCAGCACAGGAATGACGCCAACCGCCTACCGGCAGCAAAGCCGGATCTGACAAGCCCGTCGCCCCGCGTCGGTGACGCGGCCTGCCGGCGACCGTGGACCGGGTGCCCCGAGAACTGTCCGATTCAACGAAGAACCCCCGGCTAAAAACCGGGGGTTGTTCGCGGACTTGCGGGACGGTGTCCCAAGTGGGCAGAGCCGGGATCGAACCGGCGACACATGGATTTTCAATCCATTGCTCTACCAGCTGAGCTATCTGCCCTCAACCGGGTCGGAGAGTATATCCCGGAATGAACCGGATGCAACTGCGGCGATCGGGACATTCGGACAGTGGCCCAACATCTCCCGGCAACGCATCCTGACCGGCTTCGCGCCCACATCGGCCGCTAACCCGGAAAATACAGGCCCGCGACGGAGGACACTGAGAACACGGAGGAATCGCGGAGACCTTGCCCGAATGTGATTGGCGCAACCTGCAAGTCGAATGAATAGCTCAAGTCGTTCATAAGTCTCTTCTCCTTGTTCCTCTCCGTGAACTCTGTGTCCTCCGTGGTGAATAATCCGAGCTAGCTGGGAATGTCCCGGTTCTACCCAGAAACGGGGCCTGCGGTTAACTTTCGGGTCGAACGGACGACCGACCATGGCAGACATCCCTTTAACTTCGACTTCGGCCGCGCTGCTGTCCCCGGCGGCGGTCGCGGTGCTTCGGGCCGACGCGGCCGTTGCGTACCAGCGGTTGGTCGTTCGCGGCGGTGGATCGGCCGAGGGCAAAAAACTGCTGTCGGCGATGACGGCCGGGGATGTGCTGGCCCGCCCTGCCGGCCGGCCGGAAGTCGCCGGGGCACTGCTCGCCGGGCTGTGGTTGTGGCACGACTGGCTGGACGAATCGCACACGCTGTCGCAGTCGATTGAGTCGAGCACGGGTTCGTTCTGGCACGCGATCATGCACCGCCGCGAGGGAGATTTCTCCAACGCCAAGTACTGGTATGCCCGGTGTGGCGGGCATCCGGCGCATGCGCGATTTCGGGCGGCGGTGGCGGGTTTGCCGTCGTCGCCGGAGAACGCCGAGCTCAGCCGGCTGCTGGGCGGCGGGCGGGACGGGTATGCTCTGGTCGATCTGGCCGAAGAGGCCGAGGATCTGCCCGCCGATGCGCCGCTCCGCTCGGCGGTTGTCCGGCTCCAACGGATGGAGTGGGCGGCGCTGTTCGAGGAGACGCTGCGGCGGGCCTGAGGGTCGGTCGCGGCTATCGCCTATACGTGAGGACTCGCATGAACATGGAAACGAACAGGCTCGTGCTGCGGCCGAGCCTTCCGGTCAACCTGCTGGCGCTGATGGAGAGCGAAGAGCGATACGCCAAGGTCTCGGGCCTGCGGGCTGCCGAGGGCCTGCGCGACTTCTTCGTCTCGGAGGATGTTTCGCAATCGTACGTGGATCAGTTGCGGGAATCGGACGGGGCCGACCCGTGGCAGTACGGGTTTGCGATCATCCTGCGTGACTCGAACGAGGCGATCGGCAGCGTGGGGTTCAAGGGCCCGCCGGATGCGAATGGCACGGTCGAGATCGCTTACGGCATCGTGCCGGTTCACCAGGGTCAGGGCTACGCCGGCGAGGCCGCCGAGGCGGCGATTGGTTTCGCGTTCGCCAACCCCAAGGTGCGGGTGATCCGGGCCCACACGATGCCCGAGCACAACGCCTCGACCAGCATCCTGGCCAAGTGCGGCTTCACGCAGATCGGGGAGATCGTCGATCCCGAGGACGGCCTGGTGTGGCGGTGGGAGCGACGGCGGGCGTAGACGAGCGTTCGCGGGTGCCGACGGCTTCATGATGAACTCCGTGGTGAATTATTCGGGTTCGCGCTCGGCGGAGCCGGCGGTACTGGTGGACGCACCATGTCGCAGTCTTTCACGCTCCATTCCCAACCGTTTCCCCCTGGCTCTGCCGACCGCCTGTCCGTGCTGGTGACCGGCTCAGCCGGCAACATCGGTCGGGCGTTCTGCGAGCACGGCACGTCGACGTACGCCCTGCGGCTGATGATTCGGCCGGGCAAGCGCGACGAACTCGGCCCGAAGCACGCCGCGTTGGGCGAGGTGGTCGAGGCCGATCTGAGCGACCTGCCGCGACTGAAGGACGCCTGCCGGGGCATCGATACGGTGATCCATCTCGCCGGCGACCCGAGCCCCAACGCGACCTGGGACAGCCTGCTGCCGGCGAACATCGTCGGCACGTACAACGTGATGGCGGCGGCGAAGTCGGCGGGCGTTCGGCTGGTGATTTACGCATCGAGCATTCATGCGGTCGGTGGGTTCGGACCGACCCGGCAATCCCACACCGCCGAGCCGCCAAACCCCGGCGATCTGTATGGCGTCAGCAAGTGTTTCGGCGAAGCGCTCGGCCGGTACCTGGCTGAGCAGGAAGGGATGTCGGTGATCGCGCTGCGGATCGGCGCGTTCCAGCCGGCGAGCGCTCTGGAGAACAAAGACGCCGCGAATATCGCCGACAGTTGGATCAGCCCGCGCGACATGAACCAGATGCTCGACCGATGCATCGCGGCGAGGCACGTTCGCTGGGGCGTGTTCAATGTGCTGAGCAACAACGCGTTCAACCGGCTCGACATCAGCGACGCCCGGGAGATCCTGGGCTACGCGCCGGTGGACGATGCGTTCACGATCGTTCCGGGTCTGGCGGCGTACGACTTTGCCGGCAAGCTGATGAAGCACGATCTGACGGACGGGTTCGCGAAGTCTGGCATGAGGCAGGATGTGTGAGCCCTCCGAGGCCGTGCCCCCGCCACCACTGTCATCCTGAGGTACTCCGAAGGACCTTGTAGAACTGGAGTCACGGATCAGGCGTCGGAATGCACTCCATCGCTGAAAGGCGTTCGAAAGTTTTCCCGGCTGGGACACCAGGTCCTTCGGGGTACCTCAGGATGACAATGAGACGATGGGCGCAGTTCGACACCACTGCACCTTTGACCGCCACCAATGCACATTCAACAATCAAAGCTCGAAGAGCGCCGAGTTCTCATCCGTCTCCCACACTTCGACCGACAGCAGCGTCACGCCTGATGGCAGCTTGAGCGATCGGCCGATGTGGAACGCCACGTTTTCCGCGGTCGGGTTGAGCTCGGTCGTGAACGGCGGGCACTCGTTGAGGTGCCGGTTGTGCCACGGGACGACGAGCTGGTCGATCAGGTGTTCGAGTTCGTGAAAGTCCATCACGACGCCGATCGCGTCGAGTTTGTCGGCCGACACGCGGACCTGCACGCGCCAGTTGTGACCGTGGACGGGCTCCATCGAGCCGTCGTAAAGCTTGAGGGCGTGGGCGGCGCAGAACTTGCGGACGGAGGCGATCTGGAAGGGCATGACGTCACGTTGGAGTCGCATCGATCGAAAGTCAAATGGTTAGCCGCGAGCGATGGATGTCGCACAGCAATCCGACCCCTGCGAAACGACTCGCGATCCGTGTATCCTCTCCACGCAGTCACGTTTTCCCTCGGCGGGCAGTGCCCGCCCTACCTGAAGCCGTCGCAAACCATGCCCATCATCGAACGCATCGTCGCCCGAGAGATCCTCGACAGCCGTGGCCGACCGACGGTCGCCGTCACCTGTGGTTTGCGTGGCGGCGCGGTCGCCTCGGCATCGGTGCCGTCGGGCGCTTCCACCGGAGCGGCCGAGGCGCTGGAACTTCGCGACGGCGACCCGGCACGATATCGCGGGCTCGGCTGTCGAAAAGCGGTCGCGAACGTCGACGGTCCGATCGCGAAGGCCATCCTCGGCCAAATGCTGCCCGATCAGATCTCACTGGATACGCTGCTGATCGACCTCGACGGAACGCCCAACAAGTCGAAACTGGGTGCCAATGCGATCCTGGCGGTTTCGCTGGCATTCGCGCGGGCGTGTGCGGCCGAGCGGAAGGTGCCGCTCTACCAGCACTTTGCCGACATGATCGGCCAGCCGCTGCGAACGCTGCCGAGGCCGACGATCAACCTCTTCTCCGGCGGCAAACACGCCGGCGGGCAGATGCCGATCCAGGACATCCTGCTCGTGCCGACGGCGGCGACGATCGACCAGTGCCTGGCCGACACGTTCGCGGTCTTTTACGCTGCTGCGGACCTGACGTCGTCGCGATATCAGACCCGCCCCCTGCGGGCGGATGAAGGCGGACTCGCCCCGCCGTTCGCATCGATCGACGATGCGCTGACGGACGCGGTCGAGTCGATCCGCCGGGCGAAGCTGGAGCCGGGGAAGGATGTCGGCATCGCGCTGGACGTGGCGTCGAGCCATTTCTTTGATCACGGTTTTTACAACGTCGGCGTGGCGGACCCGAGAACACCGCAGGGCGCGGGGGCACACGGCGGTGTGCCCGCGGCCCAGCCGGTCGACAGCCTTGGCATGATCGAGATCGTCCGCGCATGGGTGCGGAAGTTCCCCATCGTGAGCGTTGAAGACGCATTGGCGGAGGAAGACTGGGGCCATTGGCCGGCGCTGAAAGACGCGATCGGCAAATCGTCGCTCGTGCTCGGCGACGACTTTCTCTGCACCAATCCCAGGCGCATTCGCATGGCGACCGACGGCGGATGCTGCTCGGCCTTGCTGCTGAAGGTGAACCAGATCGGCACCCTCACCGAAGCCGCCGAGGCCCGCCGATTGGCGAAAGACGCCGGCTGGATGGTGACCGTCTCGGCCCGTTCCGGCGAGACCGAAGACAACTGGCTCGCCGACCTCGCCGTCGCGTGGGGAGACCAGATCAAGATCGGGTCGATCACGCAGTCGGAGCGGCTCGCGAAGTACAACCGGCTTCTGGAGATCGAAGCCGAGACGGGGTTGCCGGTGGTGAAGTGGCCGGGGTGAGCCCACCATGGAAAAGGTGTCATAGTGGGGCAGACATTATTGTCTGCCGCGGGCTCGCGACCCCGGCATTCTTGCCGGGTTGAGCGGGACCGTAACTGGACGGCGATTGGCAGTTGTTTCGCATGACCTCGACCGGGCAGGAATGCCCGGCACTCGGTCATGCGAGGCAGGCAAGAATGCCTGCCCCACCGGCGCTGCCGCACCGGCTCAGGTCATTTCCCCAACTTCCCCTTCAATTTTCCAAGCATCTCCAGCGCCTGCATCGGCGTCATCGCGTTGATGTCGACCGCCGCCAGCTCGCCTATGACCTCCTTGCTCGGGTCGGCGAACAGCGGCAACTGGTTCTCGTCGATCGGCTTGTTCTTCGATCGCAGCGGCCTTGTGTGGGCCGTGTGATGGACGGCCAGTTCGCCAAGCAACTGGCGGGCGCGTTCCAGGACATTCCGCGGTACGCCGGCCAGTCTTGCGACGTGGATGCCGTAGCTGCGATCGGTGCCGCCTTCGACGATTCTGTGCAGGAAGATGACCTGGTCTTCCCACTCGCGGACTGCCACGTTCAGATTCCGCACGCCTTTGAATCGGTCGGACAGATCCGTCAGTTCGTGGTAGTGCGTCGCGAACAGCGTGCGGCAGCGCACCGTGCCGGCGATGTGCTCGGAAATCGCCCAGGCGAGCGAAAGGCCGTCGAGCGTGCTCGTGCCCCGGCCGATCTCGTCGAGCACGACCAGGCTGCGGTCGGTCGCGTTGTTCAGGATGTTGGCGGTCTCGGTCATCTCGACCATGAAGGTCGACTGCCCGGCGTGCAGCTCGTCACTGGCGCCGATGCGGGTGAACAGCCGATCGGCGACGCCCACCGTCGCGCTCTTGGCCGGCACGTAGCTGCCGACTTGGGCCAGCAGCGTGATGAGGGCGACCTGCCGGATGTAGGTGCTCTTACCAGCCATGTTCGGCCCGGTGATGAGCGACAGCGTGTCCCCCTCGGCGAACCGCGTGTCGTTGGCGACGAACTCGCTGCCGAGTTGTTGGTCGAGCACGGGATGCCGGCCGTCGATGATCTCCAGCACGCGCTGCGGCACCACCGCCGGGCGGCAGTAGCGGCGTTCGCTCGCCAGCGCCGCCAGCGACGACAGCACATCCACCCGCGCGAGCCCGAACGCCAACTCCTGGAACGATTCGACGTACGGCAGCAGCGTTTGCCGCACCTTTTCGAAGAGCTGTTGTTCCAACGCGACGCTGCGGTCCTGCGCGGTCAGCGCTTCGCTCTCGAACTTCTTCAACTCATCGGTGATGTACCGCTCGGAATTGGTCGTCGTCTGCTTGCGCGTCCAGGCGATCGGCGCTTTGTCCTTGTGGCTGTTGGTGACTTCGATGTAGTAGCCGAAGACCTTGTTGTACGACACCTTCAGCGAAGGGATGTTCGTCTCGGTCGACAGCCGGACCTGGTACTGGCTGAGCCACTGGGCGGAGTTCTTCGCCAGCTCCTTGAGCCGGTCGAGCTCGGCATCGAACCCGCGGGCGATGACGCCCCCTTCGCGCAGGTGCGGTGCGGGGTCAGGGAGGACGGCCGACGACAGAAACGTCGCCTGCTCGCCGCAGAACGACGCGAGGTTGGCCAGCTCCGGTGCGACCTCTTTCGATCGCGGCATCGCCTGGAGCACTTCGAGCAGTGCCGGCATCGATTGCAGGCAGCGGGAGAGCGACGCCAGATCGCGCGGGCCGACGCGGTTGACCGCGAGCCGGCCGACGATGCGCTCGATGTCGCAGATGTCGTCGAGCTTTTCGATGACGCTCTTGAGCGCGGCCGGCGAGTCTAAAAACGCGGCGATCGCCTCCTGCCGGGCGGTAATGTGCTCGATATCCCGCAAGGGCGTGCGGAGCCACTGCCGCAGCAGGCGGCCGCCCATCGCGCTGCGGGTGCGATCGAGCGCCGACAGCAGCGTGCCTTCGGTCCCGCCGGAGCGAAGCGTGCGGTCGACTTCCAGGCTGCGCCAACTCGCGGGGTCGATCGAGAGATGGTCGTCGACAGTGTGTTTTCGGAGCGACCGCAGATGGCCGACGCCCGATTTTTGTGTCTCGGCGAGATAGCTGAGGATCGCGCCGCACGCGAGGACGGCCGGGTCGTCGTCGGCGAAGCCGAAGCCGGCGGCGGTATGCGTCTGCCACTGCCGCTGCAACTCTTCCTTCGCATGGTGCGGCGTGAACTGCCAGCCGGCCCGCGCGGTGATCGCTTTGACGCCAACGGCGCGAATGCGGTCGGCGAACTCGTGCTCGCGGCCGCTGGGCATCTCGGGCACCAAAACCTCCGCCGGCCGCAATCGGCTGATCTCGTCGAGCACCTGCCGCTCGTCGCCGGTCGCGGCGGTGCATTCGCCGGTCGAGAGCTCCACCCAGCAGACCGACGCCCGGTAGCCGTCGGCTTTGGTGACGTTGAACGCGACGGCGGCAAGGTAGTTGTCAGAGCGGCCGTCGAGCAGTGGATCATCGGTCAGCGTGCCCGGCGTCATCAGCCGGACGACGTCGCGCTTCACGACGCCCTTGGCCAGCGCCGCGTCCTCCATCTGCTCGCAAATCGCCACCTTGTGCCCGGCGGCGATCATCTTGCGAAGATACGCCTCGACCGCGTGAAACGGCACTCCCGCCATCGGGATTTCGTCCGGCTGTCCCTTGTTGCGGCTGGTGAGGGCGACGCCGAGCGCCTTGGCGGCGATCTTCGCGTCGTCCCAGAACATCTCGTAGAAATCCCCCATCCGAAAGAACAGCACGTAGCCCGGGTACTGGGCCTTGAATTGCTGGTACTGCTGCATCGCCGGGGAGAGTTTCTTCTCCACGGAGGGAGCTTTTCGTTTCGTTGGCGCAGCAGGCTCAGGCGCAGCTTCTCCCTCGCGAAGCGACGAGCTTGCAGGTTCGCCGACTGGCGCGTTCTCGGGTTCTTGTTCGTCCTTGCGGTCCATGCCGGTCGCGAGTGTAGGGCGGGCATTGCCCGCCGGAAAGAGCGTCGCGGTTAGCGCGGTGTAGTTAGCGTCAAGTGTTCTCGGGCTGACCAATCACGGTGGCCGCCGGACCGTTTGACGACCTATCATCTCCGTGCAAAGGAGCCAACCATGTCACTCACCCAGAACCCGACCAAACGCTGCAGCCTCTGCGGCAAGCCGATCGCCAAGGCCCGGCTGGAAGCCCTTCCCGGCGTGACGACCTGCATCGAGTGTGCGTCGAAGCACCCTCAAAAGTTCGACCCGCGCCTGGTGGACCTGAGCGAAGCCAGCCCGATCAATCGAAATGGCTTTGCGCCGAAGGATTGAACGGATCGGTGTCGGTTGCGGTAGTATCGGTGCCCCACAACCGAGGAGTTCATGCAACCGATTCGCCGCTCGTTTATTGCACTCTTGATGGTCGCCCTCATCGGCGCTTCGGCCAAAGCCGAGGAGGTCGTGACCGTCGTCACGTACAACATCGAACATTTCAACGACCATTTCGAGGGTTTCGAGATCGGTAAGAAGCTCACGAAAGAGCAGAAGGACGACCCCAACATCAGCCTGTTGCTGGCGGCGGTGAAGAAGGCGAATGACGAGGACAACTGGGAGACGGCGCAGGTCATCACCGACCGCGACGTGAACCCCGACATCCTGGTCATCCAGGAAGGCTGCACGCAGTCGAACCTGGAGTACTTCAACAAGCGCTGGCTCCGTGAAGCCTACGCGACGGCGATCACCTTTCCCACCAACACCGGCGAGCGCAACCAGCACCTGAACATGCTGCTCAAGCCGGGGTTCAAGGTCATCAAGCAGAACGACAAGTACCACGAAGAAAAGGACCCGACGCCCAACGAGCGCGGCGACAAGCTGTTCGCCCGTGGCCCGGCGTTCGTGCTGATTGAGACGCCGAGCGGCTACCGCTTCTGGGTCGGCACGACGCACCAGAAGAGCAAGCGGATCGATTTCGATGCCGCCGCGCAGTCGGAGATCAAGAAGGAGAACGCCGGCCAGCCGAAGGAAGCGATCACGGCGAAGGTGCTGGAAGGCAAGAATGCCGCCGGCAAGGCCGCGGCCGAGTGGCGCAACCGCGAGGCCAAGCGTACGCACGCGATCATGAAGGAGCTGGCCGCCGGCGGCGATTCGGACGACGTGCTGCTGCTGGGCGACACCAACGACGAACTCGGCATGGACGAGTACGAAAAACTCGCCGGCGGCGACGCGATCGAACTGCTCGTCGGGCCGAAGGAAGACGGTTTCATCCTGGCGACCAAGGCGCTGGTGGACGACAAGCAGATCTCCTTCGGCGGCTACTGGCGGCCGGACTTCCGCAGCTTCATCGATCACGTCGTCGCGACCCCCGCGATGAAGGACCAGATCGCAGACGTCAAGGTGTTTCGCGCCGGACTCGCTCGGACTGCAAGCGATCACTATCCGGTGGTGGTGAAGGTGAAGAGCGACGCGGTGAAGAAGTGATCGGGACCGGGAACCGGTGAAACCGCGCGACTCCGATTTTTAGCGCCATCCCCGAAGGGGTGGGCTCTGGCGCGGATCGCGCGGTTGGTGTGGACGACCGGGAGATCTCCGTCCCCGTCTGTGTCGAACATCGAACATCTGCGCGAGTCGCGTCGTCCGAGCCCACCCCTTCGGGGATGGCGCTAAAAAGCGCACGATATACCTGATCAGTGTCAATGTCGCGCTTTAGCCACCGGTCTTGGTTGCCGGCGCGGTGGTCGGTTGCGTTGTGGGTGCCGTCGGAAGTTTGACCTTCACCACCGTCTGAATCTTGAACGGCGCCTGCGTCAGTTCGTCAACGAAGGTGATCTTGAGGGTCAGTTCATCGTGCGTGGGAACCTTCTCCTGCCAGGGGCAGTCGAGGACGTAGTTGTAATCCAGGAAGCTGCCCCGCCACTTCTTGCGGACCGAAGCGACATCGAACGCCCAGGTGCCCACGAGCGGGGATGCCGTGTCGGCCAGGTCGAACGCCTCGACGGTAAAGCTCCCTGACATCTTGATCGGCTGACCTTCGTTGTCGATCGGGGCGATGTAGACCTTGACGCCTTCATCGCCGGTTTTCTTGCCGTCGGTGTCCAGACCGCCGGTGAGTCGGCCGAGTTCGAGGCCGGTCGTGGTGAACAGCCGGGCCAGGCGATCGGGAGGGAGCGTGGGGATGGTCGGCCGGCTGTCGCGCAGGCTTTCGATGACGCGCTGATCTGCTGCAGACTTGGTTTCCAGTTCGGCAACCCTGGCCGCCAGCGCCTGCTTCTCCTTGCGGAGCTCGATATTGGCCGTCGAAGGGCTGCCGCCGCAGCCGGTTGCGATCAGAAGAAGCGAGAGACCGATCGTCGGGGCGAATGAGGCGATCGTTCGGATGGATGACATGAGGTGGCTCCGAACGCAAGTGACTTCTTCACTCCCTCTCCCCCGAGTACAGGGGAGAGGGAGCGGATTCAGGCCCTCACACCTTCTCGTCTTCACCCGTCGGCAGCGGACGGGCGATCGTTTCGGGGATGCGTTCGAGCACCTTGTCGGCGCAGCCGTAGGCGACGGCTTCTTCGGCGAAGAGCCACTTGTTGCGGTCGAAGTCGCGGTGAATGGTTTCAGGCGTCTTGCCGGTCCACTCGGCCATCAGCTTGTACATGCGGTCGCGGAGGCGAAGCATGTGCTGGGCTTCGATCGCAAGGTCCGTCGCCGGGCCCTGCATCACGCCGCCGATGAGCGGCTGGTGGAGCATGACCTGTGCATTGGGCAGGCAGGAGCGCTTGCCCTTGGTGCCGGCCGACAGCAGGATCGCGCCCATGCTGGCGGCCATGCCGATGCAGGTGGTGGCGACGTCGCAGCGGAGGAACTTCATCGTGTCGACGATGCCGAATCCCGCCGACACGCTGCCGCCGGGCGAGTTGATGTAAAAGTTGATGTCGCTCTTGGGGTCTTCGTTGGACAGGAAGAGCAACTGTGCCTGGATGACCGAGGCCGACTCATCGGTGACGGGGCCCGTCAGCATGATGATGCGGTCGCGGAGCAGGCGCGAGTAGATGTCGTAAGCCCGCTCGCCGCGGCCGGACTTCTCGACGACGATGGGGATGAGGGTGTTGGAAGTCATGGGAGTCAGTTTTGTTCGGAGTCGAGTGGCGCGAAACAGAGTCGGTGAAGGCACGGAGGCACGAAGGAGTTGAGGCACGCAGGGTCAGGACGTTTCTGGTGAGCGGCGTCGCGTTCGGCCACCCTCCGTGCCTTCGTGCCTGATGCCTTCGTGCCTTTCTTCCAACCTACTTCGGCTTGTTCCCGTCCGCCGCCGTCACGGCAGCCGCGGTGTCGTTGCCGCCGAGCACTTCGTCGCACAGGCCGTACTTCACGGCGGCTTCGGCGTCGAAGAACCGGTCGCGCTCGGAGTCTTCCTGGATGCGTTCCATGGTCTGGCCGGTGCACTCGGCCATGATCTTGATGAGCGACGACTTGTCCTTCAGGATCTGCTCGGCCTGGATCTCGATGTCCGCCGCCTGTCCGTACACGCCGCCGTACGGCTGGTGGATCATCACCTTGGCGTTGGGCAGGATGAAGCGCTTGCCCTTCTGGCCGGCCATGAACAGCACCGCCCCGCCGCTTTCGGCGCGGCCGATGCAGTAGGTGGCGATCTGGCACGACAGCACCTTCATGATGTCGTACACCGCCAGCGTGTCATCCACGACACCGCCGGGCGAGTTGATGTAGAAGTTGATGTCCGCGTCGCGTTTCACGCTCTGCAGGTAAAGCAAGTGCATGATGACGCGGTACGCCGACGCGTGGTTGATCTCGCCGACGAGGAACACCACCCGGTTTTCGAGCAGCAGTTCCTCGATGGTCATTTCGCGGTAGCGGTTGTACGACCCGCCGCCCGGCCCGGGCATGGCGACCGGCATCGAGACGGGGCCGCGGCCGGGAATCATGCTCGGCATGCCGCGGGTGTTCATCTGCGTGCTGGTGGGGATTCCCATTTGCGGCACGGCGTAAGCCGGTGTGTGGGTCAGCGTCGCCGGGTCGATGCCGGCAGACTTCACCGCCGACTCCAGTTCGGCGAGTCTCGCCACCACGCGGGGGTCGACGTTCGTCAGGTCCAGGTTGGTCATTCGCTTCCTCGAATCTTGCGTCAAGGCGGATCAGGCTCGGTTCTTTGTGTCGGGTTGCATTACGGCACGGGGAGACTCATCGGGAGAACTTCCACGCAGCGCGACGCAGCATCCACTGCGTTCAGGCCACTGCATCGGAGCACTCATCGCAACCCGGGCCGATCCTACGCCCGTTGTTCCGGACCGTCAATTTGACCCGGCGGGTCGTCCGAGCACCGGCGCACCGGTAGCCACCCTGTCTATCGGCCGCCTTTGCATGGCAAGTGAGTGGTGCTCTGGCCCGGTCCCTGTTCATCCTCTCGCTTGCCTCTTTAATCCCTTCGCAGCGCTCTAAGGCGTCCATCCCTGCCGGCACAAAGACTCGGCCGGCATGCACCCCGGAACGCACTGGTTCGATGCTGTCACAAACCAGCCGAGCTGCGCATCCAACGAGGTTGAGAAGCGGCACCGCGTCCGCCGTGGCTCGATACCAGAGGTTTGCCATGCAACACACGAATCGGATTCTGCAATACGTTCTGAACGACAGCACCGGAGCCGCCGTGGCCGAGGGGACGAGTGCCGGTATCGCATCGGCGGTTGACGTCGGCGATCGGTCACGAGCGGCCGAACGGCGCGACGCCGGCCTGGGCGACGCCGATCTGCTCGATGCGTATAGCCGCGCGGTGACCGGTGCGGCCCGCCGGGCCTCGCCCGCCGTCGTCAATATCGAGGTCAAGCACGCCCCGCGCCAAGTCGTCGATCGGCGGACCGGACAGCAGTTCGAAATGCCCAACGGCGGCAGCGGGTCGGGGTTCATCTTCACGCCGGACGGCCTGATCCTGACCAATAGCCACGTCGTCCACGGTGCGGAGAAAATCCGTGTCACGCTCGCCGACGGTCGGCAATACGAGGCCTCGCTGGTCGGGGACGACCCCGAAACCGACCTGGCGGTGATATCGATCCTGGCGCCTAACCTGACCTCGGTCAGCTTCGGCGATTCCAATGCCATCCAGGTCGGCCAGCTTGTCGTTGCGATCGGCAACCCGTACGGCTTCCAATACACCGTGACGGCGGGCGTGGTGAGCAATCTGGCCCGCTCGTTCCGTAGCAAGACCGGACGGCTCGCCGACAACATCATCCAGACCGATGCGGCTTTGAACCCCGGCAACTCCGGCGGACCGCTGGTCGATTCCGGTGGCCGGGTGATCGGCGTGAACACCGCCATCATCGCCGGCGCGCAGGGCATCTGTTTTGCTATCCCCGCGGCGACGGCGCAGTTCATCGCCAGCCGGCTGATACGCGACGGCCGGGTGCGGCGCAGCTTTCTCGGTGTCGGCGGGCAGAACGTGCCCCTCCACCGGCGGGTGGTGCGCTTTCACAACCTGCCGGAAGAGACGGGCATCCTTGTCGTCAGCGTAGAGCCCGACAGCCCGGCCCATACCGCGGGCCTGATCGAAGGTGACGTCCTGCTGGAACTCGACGGCAAGCCTCTGCGGCACATCGACGACCTGCAGCGGATTCTGACCGAGGAAAAGGTGGGCGAACGGATTCCGCTGACGCTGCTGCGGCAGCAGACCGAGAAGCAGATGGTGTGGGTGGTGCCGGGCGAGAGTCGGGCCGGCGTTGAACGCGAGTGAATCAACGAGGATGAAGACCGGAACACCCGGAATGCAAAATGCAAAACATGCAATGAAAAACGCAGAATGAACCATGCCGACCGATCGGCAACTTCATTTTGCAATTCTCATTGCATGTTTTGCATTTTGCAGTCGTCCGGGCGTCCGCCAAGGCGGACCCTACAGGATCTCAACGATCTTGAATTCCATCGTGCCGCGCGGCGCCTTTACCTTGATGACTTCGCCGACGCGGGCTTTCATCAGGGATTCGCCCATCGGGCTGGTCGCCGAGACGTCGGTGACGTCGGAACCCGCCGTCGGCGGCTGGGCTTCGCCGACCAGGCGGACGATGGTTTCGCTCTCGTCGTCCATGTCCAGCAGCTTGACGGTATGGCCGAGGAAGACCATGTCCTTGGGGATGTTGTCGGTGCCGACCACCTGGACCGTGCGTAGTTTCAATTCCAGCTCGGCCAGCTCCCGGCCGATGGTGCGGTTTTCTTCTTTGGCGTAGTGGTACTCGGCGTTCTCCGAGAGGTCGCCGAGGGCGGCAGCTTTGCGAATGCGGTCCTGCACATCGAGCTTCTGGTCGTAAAGCTCCTGTCGCTTCTTCTGGAGACGCTCCATCTCATCGGGGCTGACTATCTGCATGGCAAACGCTCCTTCGATCGCAGTCCCGGGTCGCCGTGGCAGGCGACCCGCGTGCAAGCTGAAACTGAGGCGGGCTCGTGGCCCGGCTGGGTCAAAACGTGACTCTTGAGAAAACGCAAACCACCGCGCTGGGCGCGGTGGTTTGCGGACTTTTATCGCACGGCACAGTATAGGGCAGTTTCCCCGATTGGCAACGGTCGGAAATCGTTCGGAAATCGGTCCGTCGCGCTCCGGTTCGCGTCGCGGTCAACCATGTCGGCCGTGAGGGGTTAACCCTTCCTGCGACAGCCATGAGATGCCCCTGCACAGGGCGATTGCATGTTCAGGTCGTTAGCAGACGGAGCAGGTAGTGCTCGTCCCAACCTGCCTTTAACCGTTTCCCGTGGATCCCGTTTTTGATGCTCTTGTCCCGCTTGAGAAGATTGAGCGTCAGCCGGCACAACCGGGAGTAGTTCTCCGCACCATAGCCTTTGCGGATCCGCCGCTCGTCCTCGCGGGAGCTCACGTCCAGTTGCCAGTGCAGCTTGTTCTCGATGGCCCAGTGGCCGCGGATCGCCGCCGCCATCGCCCTGGCGTCGGTCCCTGCGACGCTGCTGATGAAGTAATGCCGCTCGACGCTGCTCTTGCCGGCAAGCACCTCCCGCTTGCGTTCGACCGCGATCACGCCGGCCAGTCCCGGCCACTGCTGACATAGGTCGCCGAGCCAGTGCACTTCGTCCATCACCCACACTTTGCGGGTGTCCAGCCGGCCGTGGTCGGCGTCGAACTCCTCGTGGACGCCGTGGCTCACGTCCTTCATGCCGCCCAGGATCGCTTCGTCCAGCAGCTTCCTGACCTTCGCGTGCAGCGTCGGACGAGGCGAAGCCTGGTCCTCGGCTGGTTCTCCTTCACCGACAGCACGTAGTTGCCGCCGGCATCGACGATCTGTCTGGCGATCTGCGTCTGGCAGCCGGCGGCATCGATCGTCACCGTCGCGTCCTGAATGTCTAACAGGCCCAAAAGCCGCGGGATCGCCTCGATCTCATTGCTCTTGTCATCCACGGCGACCTGGCCGAAGACCATCCGGTGGGCGTCGACGAACGCGCTGACCATGTGGGTCATGTTGTTCCTGGCCCAGGCGTGTTCGAAGGACCGGCGGATGGCCTTGCCGTCGATCGCGATCAGTCGTCCGCCGGCGGACTGTGCGATCGCGCCGACCCAGGCGTTGAAACACTGCTCGAAGGCGTCGGGATGGAGCTTGGCGAAGACGCGACCGAAGGTGTCGTGAGAGGGGATGCCGTGGGGAAGATCCAGGAAGGTTCGAAGCCAGGAGAGCTTGCTCTTGCCATAGAGTTCAACGTCGACCCAGCCGTCGGCGCCGCAGATAACGGCGCAGACGGAGATGACGAGGATGTCGTGGAGTTTGTGAATCACGTTGCAGCCGCGAGGATCGGGGAGGTTGGAAAACGCGCGCAGGGTACCACTGGTCGCAGGGCCATCCATGGCGAAGCTCCGTTTCAGGAGATGAAAGTTGTTACCAGCGAAGCTTCGCGACCGGTGAAGGAGTGATAGCGAGAGAAGTTAGAAAGCGCAACCCGTACAAAACACAACCATCGACAAAAGGAGATGCGATTGCCCTCTGCCCCTGCACGGGTCGCGTCGCACCCCTTTGCACCCTCCTGCTGGTCCTGATAATCTCTGGCGGTCGGTCGTGGCACGGATGCCGCAGGCATTTCATCCGGCATTGAGCCTCGGATCTGCCGATGTTTCCGGGAAAAGGACGTCCCATGCTCCTGTTCGATCTGCTGCGGTCCGCCTCCCTTCCGGTTGATCTGGACCGGGTTCCCAACGTTCCCATTAACGCCGTTCGCGAAGACAGCCGACTCGTTCGGCCGGGCGATCTGTTTGTCGCGCGTCCGGGCGGCAAGACCGACGGCGCGAAGTTCCTGGAAGACGCCCGGAGCCGCGGCGCGGTGGCCGCCGTGGTGGCGTCGAGGGTCGAATCGCCTCTGCCGCAGGTCATCGCCCGGGATATCCGCCCCGCCGCCTCGAAACTCGCGATGACGCTGCTCGGCCGGCCGGACCGGGCCGTGAAAGTCATCGGCGTTACCGGAACCAACGGCAAGACGACGACCACCTACCTGCTCCGCCACCTGTTGGGCCGCATAGGGTTGAAGTGCGGCCTGGTGGGCACCGTCGAGGTGGACGACGGCAAATCCGTCCGCGAAGCCAGCATGACGACCCCCTCGGCGTGCGACATCGCCGACCACCTGGCCGCGATGCGCGACAACGGCTGCGGGTTCTGCGCGATGGAAATCTCCAGCCACGCGCTGGACCAGGGGCGGGCCGCGGGCGTGAACTTTGCCGGCGGCGTGTTTACCAACCTGACCGGCGACCACCTGGACTACCACAAGACGATGGACGCGTACGCCGACGCCAAGGCGTCGCTGTTCAACTCGCTCGGCGAGAATGCGGTCGCCGTCGTCAATGCCGCCAGCCCCTGGTCCGACCGGATGGTTCGGGATGCGAAGGCGTGCGTCGTTCGCTTCGGCCTGACCGAAGACTGCGACTACGCCGCCCTGATGCCGGCGACCACCGCCGGCGGCACGAAGTTCATGCTGAAGACGCCCGACGGCACGGCGGAAATGAGCCTGCTGCTCATCGGCCGTCACAACATCGAAAACGCATTGGGCGCGGCGGCGATCGCCGGCGAGACCTGTGGTCTGAGCGTGCATCAGATCGCCGCCGGACTGAAAAACGCGATCGGCGCGCCGGGAAGACTGCAGCCGGTTCGCGCCGGCCAGCCGTTCGCGTGTTTTGTGGACTACGCCCACACCGACGACGGCCTGGACAATGTGCTCCGCGCCGCCCGGCCGGTGACGAAAAAGAAGCTGCGTGTACTGTTCGGCTGCGGCGGCGACCGCGACCGCACCAAGCGCCCCCGCATGGCAGCGACCGCCGAACGGCTCGCCGATGCGGTTTACATCACCAGCGACAATCCGCGGACGGAAGACCCGCTGGCGATTATCGATGAGGTCGTCGCCGGTTTGTCACCAGCGGCGCGGGATCGCGCCGTCGTCGAGCCCGATCGTCGCGAGGCGATCCGCCGAATCATCGCCGATGCCGAGCCCGGCGATGTCGTCGTCATTGCCGGGAAGGGCCACGAAAACTATCAGATCATCGGTACCGAGAAACGGCACTTTGACGACGTTGAAGAAGCGACGGCGGCGATACGCGGCGTGTTGGCGTGAGGCATCAATGAAATCAAAGGCGAACATCGAACATCGAACGCCGAACACCGAACGCCGAATGGGAAGGGCCCAGACCGAGTCTCCTCATACGAAGTTCGGTGTTCGAAGTTCGATGTTCGATATTCGCCTCTTCTGCCCGAGCATTCGCTACCGACAGGCGGCGTGACACATGCGTCCCATCACCCTCCAACAACTTCGCCAGGCCGTCGGTGGCAAGCCGCTTTGCGTGCTTCCCGAAGACGCTTCCACCGTTGATGCCGTCTGCACCGACTCGCGGATGATGCAGAAGCGTTCGGTCTTCATCGCCCTGCGGGGCGAGCGGTTCGACGCCCACGAGCATCTCTTGCAGGCGGTGAATGGCGGCGCGGTTGCGCTGGTGGTCGAGCGCGTACCTGAGGGCGTTGTAGTTCCGGCGGAGGTTTATGTTCTTCAGGTTGCCGACACCTACGCCGCGATGGGCAAGCTCGCGAAGTTCGTCAGGCTGCAGATGAAATCGAAGGTGATCGCGGTCGCCGGGTCCAACGGGAAGACCGGCACCAAGCTGCTGATCCATGCGGCCCTGTGTGGCCGGTTGCGGGGCAGCATTTCGCCCAAGAGCTTCAATAACAACGTCGGCGTGCCGCTGACGATCTTCCCCGCCGACCCGGCGCAGGATTACTTGGTGCTGGAGGTCGGCACCAACCACCACGGCGAAATCGCACCGCTGGCCGAGATGAGCCAGCCCGATATCGCCGTCATCACCAATGCCGGCGCGGAACATCTCGAAGGCCTGGACGACATTCGCGGCGTGCGATTGGAGAACGCCGCGATCACGCAGGGGATGGGGCCCAAGGGCCTGCTGATTGTCAATGGTGACGACGCCGAGCTGGTCGCCGCCGTGTCGCACTATCAGGGCAAGCGGCTGACGTTCGGCTTCGGCGATCACAATGACCTGTTCGCCGCCGACGTGCAGTGCGACGACACCGGCGTGCGGTTCATGCTCAACGGCAATCGCGAGGTGTTCGTCCCGCTGCTGGGAAGGCACACTGCCGCCAACGCGCTGGCGGCGATCGCGGTCGGCCGTCGTCTGGGATTGCCGGAAGAGGCGATCTTCGAAGGGCTGCGGCACGCGACCGGCCCCGACATGCGGCTGCAGCTCAAGGCGGTCCACGACATTCACATCCTCAACGACGCCTACAACGCCAACCCCAACAGCATGCGGGCGGCGCTGGAAACGGTCGCGACGCTGAACGTCGGCCGTCGCCGGATTGCCGTCCTCGGCGACATGCGCGAACTGGGCCGCAGCAGCGAACGCTATCACAAGGAAATCGGCGAACTCGCCGGCAGCGGGATCGTCGACTGGCTGGCGTGTGTCGGCGAGCAAAGCAAATTGATGGCTGAGGCGGCGGTTGCCAGCGGAATGTCCCCCGCTGCCGTCGTCCACTATGACACCGCCGAGCAGGCCGCCGCCGACCTTCCGAACCATGTTCAGTCCGGCGACCTGGTGCTCATTAAAGCCTCGCGCGGCATTCGACTGGAGAAGGTGGCGCAAGCGATCGAGGCGTTTCGGTGCCAGGTGAACGTGCGTGCGGCGGTGTGATAGCTGAATGGCGAATAGCGAAAAGCGACTGGCGAATGACACTCCACGTTGCGATGACCAGAGCGGCAACGATTGGGTATTGAAGGTTCATTCGTCATTCACTTTTCGCAATTCGTCATTTGAACTCTGAGCTTCATGATCTATCTCCTCGTCCAATACTTCGAAGACTGGCTCGAAAGCCACAGCCTGGGTTTCCTGCGCGTTTTTAACGCTCCGACCTTCCAAAGCGCCGCCGCACTGGTGCTCAGCTTTCTGATTGTCATCGTCTTCGGCGGACGGGTGATCGAGTGGCTCCGCCGGCAGAAGCTCGGCGATCTGGCGACGTTCGACCAGGCCGAGATGGACAAGCTGATGTCCAGCAAGAAAGGCACGCCGACCATGGGCGGCCTGCTGATCATCGCGGCGATCGTCCTCACGTCGCTGCTGCTGGCCGATCTGGAGAACTTCTACGTCCGCATGGCACTAATCTGCGTCGTCTGGCTGGGCGCGGTCGGCGCGACCGATGACTGGCTGAAACTGACCGCCGGCCGTCGAACCGGGTCGCGGCAGGGACTGACGTCGCGAGAAAAACTCCTGTTCCAGGTCGGACTGAGCCTGCTGCTGGCCTACTTCACCTATCGCCACGGCGAAGAAATCCCGCAGGCGACTCGGCTCTACTTCCCGTTCCTCAAAGACGTTTATGTCCCCCTGTCGCTGGCGGCGTACCTGGTCATCGCGATGCTGGTGATGACGGGTTCGAGCAACGCCGTCAACCTCACCGACGGCCTGGACGGCCTGGCGTCGGGGACGATGGCGATCGTCAGCTTTGTGTTTCTCGTGCTGGCACTGGTTGTCGGCATCCCGCAACTGGCCAACTACCTGCTCGTCCCCTACATCCGCGCGAGCGGGCAAATGGCAGTCATCTCCGGCGCGATGATGGGCGCGTGCCTGGGCTTCCTGTGGTTCAATTGCCACCCGGCGAAAGTGTTCATGGGCGACACGGGCTCGCTGGCGCTGGGCGGACTGATCGGCTACGTCGCGATCGTGATCCGGCACGAACTGGTGCTGGTTTTAGCCGGCGGCATCTTTGTCATGGAAGCCGTCAGCGTGATGATGCAGGTGAGCTACTTCAAGTACACCCGCAAGCGCTTCGGCGAGGGCCGGCGCATCTTCCTCATGACGCCAATCCACCATCACTTCCAAAAGAAGGGCTGGACCGAAACGCAGGTGGTGGTGCGATTCTGGTTGATCGGCGCGATGCTGGCGGCAATGTCGCTCGCGACGATCAAGTTACGTTGAGCCAATCCAGAGATGTAGCGCGCTGATTGTCGGCAGACTGTGCGGTGCCGCCGCGCGGTGCGGCCCCCTCATCCCACGTCAGCCTTTTCCGACAATCGACGATCGACGTTCAACATTCCCACCCGTTCCGTCCGATAACTAAGCGCAGTGGAAGCTTCGATCTATCGTCTGCGGTCGCGCGACCTGCTGACCCTCTGTGTTCTGGCGCTATTGGCGTTCGGGACCGTGATGGTGCAGAGCGCCTCGACGTCGCTCAGCGGCGCAATCGTCCGCGCTCCTGCTCCCGACCCTGCCGGGCCTCGGGAAACCTCGCCGGCGCGGCCCGTGAATGTCGTCGCGGCGGCCTCGGCCGACGGCATCGACCTCTCCTGGAGCCCGGATCGCGATTCGGCCGTCGTCAGCTATCGCATCTATCGCGGCCGGTCCGATACCGGTCCGTTTGATCTGCTCGACACCCTTCGTAAACCCCACACCAGGTATCACGACGCGACCGGCCCCCAGGGCGACGCGGCGGTCTACCGCGTGACGGCATTGGACGAATCAGGCGTCGAAAGCGCGCCGACGATACTGACCGTCACCCGCCCGGGCCTCTGGCGGTGGACGCAACTGGGCTCCAAGCAGCTTCTTTACGTCGCGCTGGCGGCCGGGCTCTACTTTGTTGTCGGGCGGATCGACTACCGAAGGCTGGCACGCTTCGATGGCCCGTTGATCGCCTCGCCGGTGTTCTGGATATTGGTCGTCGCGACGGCCGCCTGCGTGGCGGTGCTGATTCCCGGCATCGGCACGGCGATTAACGGTGCCCGGCGGTGGATCAAGCTCGGGCCGATCCAGGTTCAGCCCAGCGAACTGGCCAAGTGGGGCGCGGTCATCTTCACCGCCTGGTGGCTGACCCGGCCGCGGACCGATATGCAGAAGTTCGTCGGTGGCTTTATGCCGGTGATCGCCGCGGTCGGCATCCTCTGCCTGCTGGTGGTCATCCAGGATTTCGGCACCGCAGCGCTGATCGGGATGTGCATTCTCACGATGCTCCTCGCGGGGCGCGTAAAACTGTGGCACATCTCGATCATTCTTATCCCGGCGGTTGCGGGCGCGATCTGGTTCATCACCGCCAAGGACTACCGCCTGCGCCGAATCCTGGCATTCCGCGATCCCTACGCCAGTCCGCAGGGCGAGGGATACCACATGATTCAGAGCCTGCTCAGCTTCACGACCGGTGGGCTGACCGGCCGGGGTCTGGGCAATGGCGTCCAGAAGCTCGGCTACCTGCCGGAAGACACGACCGACTTCATCTTCGCAGTGATCTGCGAAGAACTCGGGCTGGGCGGCGCTGTGCTCGTGGTCGCCCTTTACCTGGGCATTCTGCTGGTCGCGTGGGAAACCATGCGGCGGAACCGCGACGACTTTGGCCGGTTGCTGGCGTTCGGCGTGGCTTCGATGGTCGGCCTGCAGGCCGCGATCAACATCGCCGTCGCGACGGTGAGCGTGCCGACTAAGGGCCTGAGCCTGCCGCTTATCAGTGCCGGCGGCAGCGGGATGGTCATCACCTCGGCCGCACTCGGATTGCTATACAGCGTGACACGACATGCGCGAAACGCAGCATCCGCCCGGGCCGATGCTCTCGTAGGGTCCGCCCTGGCGGACGCGGAGGCTCTCGACGGAGAACAGGGCGAGAATCGGCAAACCAAGTCGTCGCGTCCGCCAAGGCGGACCCTGCAGGCGGTTCCGGCGGTCTGATGGCGGCAACGAACTGTCAGAAGGAAGACACGATGTGGATATCACAACCATTCCTCACTTCGGCTCCCTGGTTCCGGTGGCAGACCTTCATCGCGTGGCTTACCGAGGTTTCAGCGACCGTGGCCCGACGCACCGCGGCTTTCCGACAAGCCGTGCGCGAGGCTGCCGAAGACGAGATCATTTAACGCGCTCGCTGGCCTGATGGAGCCTCTGGCCGTACTCTGTTTGACTCACTCATGGCCGAACCGTTGACCATCTTTCTCGCCGGCGGGGGCACCGGCGGACATCTGTACCCGGGCATTGCGGTCGCCGAGGCGATGCGCGCCGTGCTTCCGGACGTGCGGCCGGTCTTCCTCTGCACGCAGCGGGAGATCGATGCGGTCATCCTGAAGCCGACGGGATTCGAGTTCATTCCCCAGCCGATCGTGCCGCCGGTCAGTTCGGTCGGCGGACTGCTGAAGTTTTACAAGAGCTGGCGCGAGACGAAGGACCTGGTCAAGCAGCTGCTGACCGACCGCCGCCCCGCCGCCGTACTGGGCCTCGGTGGATACGCCGCCGGCGTGGCCGTGAAGAAGGCCGCCGCCCAGGGCATCCCCACTGCGGTGCTAAACCCCGATGTCATCCCGGGGAAAGCCAATAAATTCCTGATGAGCGTGGTGAAGGCCGTCTGTTGCCAGTTCGAGGCGACGTCGGGTTTTGTCGGATCGTCGGCCCGGGGCAAGCTGCAGATGACCGGCTGCCCGATCCGTAGCGACATCACCGCCCCGCCGCCGCGCGACGAAGCCGCCAAGCGGCTGGGCATCGATCCGATGCTCAAGACGCTGGTGGTGACCGGTGCCTCGCTGGGCGCGCGGACAGTGAACGAAGCGGTGCTGACGATGCTCGGGGGCATGTCGCTGCGTGGCTGGCAGGTGCTGCACCTGTCCGGCCGCGAACACGCCGACGCCGTCCGCGCCGGGTACCGCGACCTGAGCGTCACGAGCCGGGTGATCGACTTCACCCCCGCGATGGCCGATGTGTGGGCGGCGACGGACCTGGCGATCAGCCGAAGCGGTGCCAGCAGCTGCGCCGAGCTGACGGCGTGCGGCATTCCTTCGATCCTGATGCCATACCCGTATCACCGCGACATGCACCAGAAGGTGAACGCCGAGCAGTTGGTGTCGGCCGGCGGCGCGGTGCTGTTGGACGACGAGAAGGACCGGGCCAAGAACGCGGCGAAGCTTCAGCCGGTCATCGAACAGCTCATGTACGACGCCGGCAAGCGCCAGAAGATGGCCGACGCCGCCAAGGCGATCGGCAAGCCGGACGCGGCCGAGCGCGTGGCGCGGTTGTTGGTGGGATTGGCTTCGTAATTTGTAGGGTGGGCTTCAGCCCATCGCATATCTCGACGCTCCCGGTTGTGTTCCTTTTCGTTCGTCTATCGAGGGGTTGAAAGCCGATCTATCGTGATCGAGAGCGGTGTCCTCCGGCGGACAGGATTCATCTTCGAATACGGCTCGGTGGGCTGAAGCCCACCCTACAATTCTGTCGAAACATCCGTTACCATCCCTCGCGACCATGGAACAGGTCTACACCCCATCGCGAATGGATTCGCGCGTCACATCCTCCGAAGGCAAAGCGCTCCCCAGCCGGTTCGCCGGGAAACGGGTGCATTTCATCGGCATCGGCGGGTCCGGCATGAACGGGCTTGCCCGCATTCTGCTCGACTGCGGCGCGGTCGTGACCGGCTCGGATCCTAACCCCAACGCACAAACCCTCGACCTGATCAAACGCGGCGTGAAAGTCTCGCGCTCTCAGCTCGGCGAGCTGCTGTCGGCGGATGTCGATCTCGTGGTTCGCACGGCGGCCGTGCCGGAGGCGAACCCGGAGTTTCTTGCCGCCAAGCGGTACGGCATCAAGTCGATCAAGTACGCCGAGATGCTCGGCCAGGTGATGCAGGAACGGCTGGGCGTCGCCGTCGCCGGCACGCACGGCAAGAGCACGACCACCGCGATGATCTCGTACGCCCTGACGCAGTGCGGGGCCGATCCGAGCTTTGTCGTCGGCGGGACGTCGCCGCAGCTCGGCGGCGTCGGCAGTCGCAGCGGCACGGGCAAGTCCTTCGTCGCCGAGGCGTGCGAGTACGACCGCAGCTTCCACAACCTTCGACCGACCGTCGCGCTGCTGCTGAACATTGAAGAAGACCATCTCGACTGCTATTCGGGCATTGACGAAATCGTGCAGTCGTTCCGCCGGTTCGCGCAGCTCGTCCCGCCGGACGGCCTGCTGATCGCCAACGGCCAGGACGCCCGCGTGGGCCAGGCGCTGGGCGACCTGCCGACCCCCGTTGAATGGGTGGCGATCGACCGCGAGGCGACCTGGAGCACGCGTGTCACGTCGATCGACAGCGGTCGGCACGCCGGCCAGATTGTCTACAAAGGAAAAGCTGCGGCGACGATCAAGCTTTCGATTCCCGGCGCGCATAACCTGTTTAATGCAACCATGGCGGTCGCCGCGTGTCATGCCTGTGGGATCGACCCCCAGGCGGCGGCCGACGTGATCGGCAGGTTCACCGGCGTGGACCGCCGAATGACTGAGATGGGCCGATGCAACAGCGCCATGGTCGTCGACGACTACGGCCATCACCCGACGGAAATCCGCGCCACATTGCGTGCGTTACGCGAGCGGTATCAGCCCAAGCGGCTGTTCTGCGTCTTCCAGCCGCACCAGCACAGCCGAACGCGGTTCCTGCTGGAAGACTTCGCGACCAGCTTTGCGTCGGCGGATGAAACAATCGTGCCGGACATCTATTTCGTCCGCGACAGCGAGGAAGAAAAGAGCAGAATCAGCGCCCAGCACTTGGTCGAACGTGTGAACGCCAGCGGGCAGCACGCGATCCACCTGGCCAACTTTCCGGCGATCGTCGAGTATCTGAAAGCGACGATCGGCCAAGGCGACCTGGTGGTGACGATGGGCGCTGGAAACGTGTGGGAAATCGGAAGGGATCTGGTGGCGGGCTGAAGCCCATTGTCATTGGTCACTTGTCACTCGTCATTTGTTCGAGCATGCGCGAACATCAATGACGAGCGGCAAGTGACCAATGACAAGTGACAAATGACAAGGACCCATGTCCACGATGCAACTCGTCGGCCCATTCTCCGGTCTGGAATCCTTCGTTCGCGAGAACGAGCCGCTCGCACCGCACACCTGGTACCGCATCGGCGGGCCGGCGAAGTGGTTCGTGCAGCCGCGCAGCGTTGAAGAGCTCAAAGACGCCGCGATCCGCTGCGTCGAGAACGGCATTCAGATCTACGTACTGGGTCTGGGCGCAAACCTGCTGGTCGGCGACGACGGCGTCAACGGCGCGGTGTTCCGGCTCGACGCCGACCATTGGAAGACCGCCGAGATCAACGGCATCAATGTGGAAGTCGGCGCGGGCGCCGACATGCAGAAGCTCGTTCTGAAAACCGTCCGCGCCGGGCTGGCGGGTGTTGAATGCCTGGCGGGCATTCCGGGCACGATCGGCGGCGGCATCCGCATGAACGCCGGCGGAAAGTTCGGCGACCTCGGCGCCGTCGTCACCCGCGTGACCGTGATGGCCGCCGACGGCACGATCTTCGACCGCACGAAAGACGACCTGGTTTTCGACTACCGCAGCACGAACATCTCGGCACCATTCATCCTGGGTGCAACCCTCGAGCTCGACGAGGAAGACCCCGACCGCATCATGAAGCGGACGAAGGAAATCTGGATGTACAAGCGGAACACGCAGCCGCTGAACGCCAAGAACTGCGGCTGCATCTTCAAGAACCCGCGCGGCCTCAGCGCCGGTGCCCTCATCGACCAGGCCGGCCTCAAGGGCATGGTTATCGGCGGGGCTGAAGTCAGCACCAAGCACGCCAACTTCATCATCGCCCACCCCGGATGCAAGGCCGACGACGTCATGCGGCTGGTCAAGATCATTCGTGAGAAGGTCTGGGAGAAGAACCAGATCCACCTTGAGAGCGAAGTGAAAGTATGGGCGTGACGGGGGAATGACGAATGAAGAAATTCGAATGGCGAGTGAAAAGCCAGGTCTTCAATGATCCATGAGCGTCTGGCAATCCGAGAGTTGAGATTTTGGAGATCGACGCTGCATTTGTGATTCGAGTTCCGCCATTCGTCATCCGTTCGTCCGTCGTTCGCAGAAAGGTCGTATGAAAGTCACTGTCCTCCTCGGCGGCCCTTCGGCCGAGCGTGAAGTCTCGCTGGTCTCCGGCGCGGCCGTCGCCAAGGCGCTGCGGGAGATGGGGCACGACGTCTTCGAATCGGACATCTCTCCCACGAATCTCGCCGGGCTCGATCACCCGGCGGATGTGATCTTTCCCGTATTGCACGGCGAGTTCGGCGAGAGTGGCGAGCTGCAGGAGATCCTGGAAGCGCGCGGGTTGCCGTTCGTCGGTTCGGGGTCCAAGGCGTCTCGCCTGGGGATGAACAAGGTCACCACCAAGAAGGCGTGGGAAGCCGCCGGCCTGCCGACACCCCCCTACTTCACGCTGCGCAAGGGAGACAAGATTCCCGGGATTCCGGGCACCTGCGTTGTGAAGGCGATCGGGTCGGGCAGCAGCATCGACGTCTACGTCTGCAAAGCGCCCGCCGAGGCCGAAGCCCAGGCGACCGAGGCGATCGGCAAGGTGCTCGCGAAGCACGAACTGTGCCTGGTCGAGAAGTTCATCACCGGGCCCGAGCTGACCGTCGGCCTGTTGGAAGAAAAGCCGCTCGCGCCCATTCGGATCATTCCCAAGGTCGAGTTCTTCGACTACGAGGCCAAGTACAAGCGGAACGACACCGAGCACCGTTTCGATACCGGCCTGCCGCCGGAGGTGATCGAGAAATGTCGTTCACTCGCCGAGAAGGCCAACGCGGTCGTCGGCGCGAAGGACCTTGCGAGGATCGACATCATGCTCGACGAGGCCGACGGCTTCGCGCCCTACCTTCTGGAGATCAATACGCTCCCGGGGTTCACCCCCAAGAGCCTCCTCCCCGAAGCCGCCGCCCATGCCGGCATCGCGTTCGGGCCCCTGGTGGACCGCTTGGCCGCCCGCGCGGCCGTGAGAGGCGCTCGAACGGCGTGACCCCTTCGTGGCTCAGAGAAGCCCCAGCACAAAGTCCGATAAATCGAAATCTGGATGACGTTTTCGGACCCGCCTTGCCGAATAGAAGGATGCGGGTGACCTCTCGGCGTGCCAACGCATCGCCGGGTAAGACCTCCCGCGGACCGTTCTGATTCCCTGGTTTCCGCTGTTGCACCCACCATGGCTAAAGCCGCCAACCGCCGAGGACGTGAAGCACCCCCGATACGGCCGGAGACCGACGCCGAGTTGGCGCGTCGGCGTTTCATACGTCGCGCCACCATCAACACCACCTTCGCGATCCTGTTCGTAGGCGGCTTTGCCTGGCTGGTCGGCAATCTTCGGCAGACGATCGCAGACCGATCGGTCGCGACCCTGCCGACGATCGCCTTTGTCAGTCGTCCGGCCTGGATGACCGACCTGGTCGCCCACAACCTTTGCGAATCATTTCGGCCGGGCAAGGCGTCGTCGGTCTTCGACCGGAACGCCCTGGTTGACGTCAACGCTCGGCTGAAGGCCAACCCCTGGGTGTCGAAGGTGCGTTCGGTCCGGCGGACCTTCCGCGAATCGGCCGGCGACACGATTGAGGTCGACTGCGACTTCCGCACGCCGGTCGCTTTGGTCTACGACAATGACTCCCGCTATTGGTTCGTCGACGAAAAGGGCATCAAGCTACCTGAGTGGTTTGATGCCGATCAGCTCGGGCAACTGCTTTTTGCCAACGGCCGGGTAAATCTGCGGATCATCGAAGGCATCCGCAACCCGGCCCCGGTCGTTGCCGGCAAGCAGTGGGCGGGAGACGACCTTCAAGCCGGGATCGACCTGGCGCGGCTTCTGCACGGGCTGCCATTCGCCGAGGAAGTCCTTCGAATCAACGTCTCGAACTATGGCGGTCGTCTGGATCAACGGGAGGCCCAGATTGTCCTGATGACCCGCCATGGCAGCGAGATCCGCTGGGGCACCGCGATCAAGCGGAGTGACCGCATAGTCGAGGTGACCGTCGAGCGCAAGCTGGAAGTCATGAAGCAGATCGTTGCCAAGTTCGGCCGGATCGATGCCGGCCAGCCTTGGATTGACATCCGTTTCGAAACCGTGACCTACCCCGCTCAGCCGGCGACGCAGGAGGGTGCGCATGCCGACGGCGGACGGTAGAATCCTGGATCGTGAAACCCGTCAGGGGCGACAAGGACGCTGAATCAGTGACCAAGTTCCCCGCACCAACCTCTGCCGTTCAGGCCCCGGGCCCCGTCCGCGCGGCGCCCGCGCCTTCAAGTCAGGCCCTGCCGCTCACCGGACCCGATCCGCGCTGGGCCGTGTCGCCGGTCGCGGTTGTTGCCTGGCTTGTCGTTCAGTGCGGGTTCCTTGCACTCGGGCTGTTGCAGGTTCCGCTGGCGGCGTCGATGCCTCCGGGATCGACCATGCTGCCGGAACTGATGATTGCCGGGCAGATCGGATTCGCTGCCATGCTCGCCCCGCTCCTGTCGCGGTCGCCGGCAACCCTGGTCGTCGTCGTCGCCGCCTGCTGGCCGGGCCTGCTGCTGGCGGGAGGCCTCGCGGCCACACCGGTTTCGGCGACAGTCCTTTCGGGGCTCGTAGTGACGGCCTGGATCGTCGCGTTGTTCGTCTGGATCGCCGCTTTCGAGTCCGTCGCAATTCGACAGACGGTTACGGCGGTGGCCATCCTACTGGCGATTGGCGTCCCCCTGCTGCTCTATCTTGTTACAGAGTTCGGATCGCCCGACCTAAGTAGCCTCCCTTACGCCTCGGCCTTTGCTCCCATGCCTCTTGCGTGGAATTGCGTCGCCGGCACCGCCAACTGGGCCGAAGCGTTACCGATGGGATTGGTCGTCCTGCTCGGGATGGCGATTTGGCTGGCCCGAGGTCGGCAACATCGATCCTGCTGGAGGTAGGCCGCCAAGACCGGCGGCCAGCGGACCCTCCGGCGTGATGTTCGTCACAGGATTTCTCTCCACTTCTCTCCCAGAACGCCGCCCGAGCCTGTTTTCGGCCGCCCCGACCTCTCGAAACCCAGCAGAGTTGGAACCCGCCAAAAGCGCCCTTCAAAGCTTCCCGCTTTAACTCACAACTTATCCACAGTAATTCGACAAACGACACGCGGCGTTAACGGAGCCGGGAAGTGTCGTCCGGTAAAGCAATTAGGACGTATCGGCACGATCAGCTGTGGGGCTTGAGCCCCTTCAGAACATTTTCTGGACGGTCTACTGGCTTTTCACTTCACATCGTGGGGAGAAAGGGTTAAAAATGGAGACGTCGGGAAGGAAAAGAACAGGAATGGGAGCAAGTACAGAATGCCGCACCCAGTCCTGACTGGCGAATATGAAATCATCTGCGACGAGAAGAAGAGAATTCTCGTCCCGATCGAGGTCCGCCGCGCGATCCCGTTGGAGTTTGGCGAATCGTTCTACTGCTTTCGCGGCGTGAACCGGGTGTGGTGGCTGTACCCCGAAAAGGTGTACGAGAACCTCCACATGAACGAGCCTGGCGAAATGATTCCGAGCGAAGAGATGCTCGCGTTTAATCAGATGGTGTTCGGCATGGCGTCCCGCTTGCCGTGGGACAAACAAGGCCGAGTGCTTCTCCCGGAACGGATCTTCCGGGACGAAAGCATGACGCGGGAACTGACACTCGTCGGTGTCCGCGATCACCTGGAGATATGGAGCCGCGCGGCCTGGGAAGACCGCCGTGCGGAACTCGAGTCCAGAGCCTTGGAGATCTTTCTCCAGGGCAAGAAGGCCCGACAGAATCCGCCGAGCGTGGTACCCACCCCGCCGGCGGTGCAATGACCGAGTCATTCGGTCGGCAATGTCGAACAGGGAGCGTTCGGCAGGTCGGGAGACGTTGTCAGGGAGTACGGGTGCCGGAGTCTGCGATCGCCCGGGAAGAGGCGCGCGGGCCGAAGTACATGTCCTGACGAGGCGCATGGGGCGTCTCGTGATAGCCGCCGACGACTGGCGGAACTTTACAACCAAGCGTTCAGCAGCGCGACCGTCGAGGGGCGTTGGTTGGGCAAGATGCCCGGCCTGCCCTGCGCCAACCGCCGCCCAGGCACGGATGCCAAAGCGATGGAACTGGCAGCGGTCTTTCCTCAGCAGACGTCCAAACGGATGTGGACGCCGCCAGTGGTCTGGGTTCGCGCCGGCAGTTGTCGGGCCGCGCAGAACAGACGACCGGTGCGACGTGAAGGCCCACACGTGAGCGTGTGCCGAATCGTTTGAGGAGGTCGCGCACGGCGATGTCCGAGGCCGGCGGTCGGGTTGTGAGCCGCCCTTCGACATACCGTTCCGCGTTGTCGCCGACCGTCGATCGAGCAACTGCCAGCCAGGATGGCCAGGCGGCCCGATCGGCGGCCGGCGCGACCGGGCAAACGAGAGAATCGGGCTGCAGAGGCTCGACATAAGCAATCCCTTGCCGCGTCGCCCGCACCGGGACTCAGCCCCGGGCATCGAAGACAGGCGACGCATTGGCATCCGCTCCGCTGAGAGCGGGAACTTCCAGTGCGGGCACGGCGAAGGATCGCCAGGCCAGTGCACCAAAACCAGACGACGCCCTTTTGGTTCGGATGTCGCCGAACCCGAACGGCTATCGGTCTGCACTCGAACAGGCGTCGGGCGGAGCCCGATGCGATTCGGACAACCTCGATCGAACGGAATCGATCGGGAAGGGTTTCCAGGCTCGTCATGACGGTCGACGTGGATCTGACCCTCCACGAAGACGCAAAGCGTCAAGGCGACCCGGGAAACGGAGCGAAAACGGACTTTCAGCGTGCTGCGCCGGATGTCGTGCGATCAAGAACGGAGCCGTTTCACGGATGATTCCCGACTGAACCTCGGGGGAACGGATGCCCGGCTCTTTCTTGGTCGTGCGGCGGACGGCTTTCGCGGTACTGTTTCTCGCCAAAAAACAGGTTATCCACGATTCTGTCCACCTGTGAACGTGTATTATTCCTTCCCGCCTGCATTTTGCAAATAAATTCCGTACAGAATACGAACAAGAGTGCTTGGCGTAAGGCGTCTCACGAAGACTGCCCTGCCACGCCGCGCACGGCACCTCTACTCGACCAAACGAACCCGAGAATGAACTCGGCTACGCCTGGACTTCCCCCAAATAGTGGGCGCGCCGAACGAACCCAAGGGCACCCCGCCAAACGAACCTAACGCGCCGTCGCCGAACGAACCCAAGGGCACTCCGCCGAACGAACCCAAGGCCATCCCGCCGAACGAACCCAAGAGCATCCCGCCGAACGAACCCAAGACTCGATCGCGTTGTGGCATGGGCAAGTACTCTTGCCCGTGGGCGTCGGACGCCGCAGGACACGGGCATGCGTATAGGCCCATGCCATTCCGCCGAACGAACCCAGGGGCATCCCGCCGAACGAACCCGAGATCGCGCTTGTCATACGCCAACATGGCCAAACGAACCCGGCGCGGAGCAGTCCCCGGGTCCGGTCGCGACGTCCGCCGACCTCGAAGGTTGCCCGTTGGAAGTCCGATTTCACCACGAAGTCACGAAGGCACGAAGTCACGAAGGTCACGACGAAGCGGCAGCGATGGAGCCGTTTCCGACCGGCGTCCTCATTGCCTGATGCTTCTTCGTGCTCTGCTTGCCTTCGTGGTGAAATCGGACCACGGGAGATTTAAATCGCTCGGGTCGAACCGGACTTTCCCATCGATCAAACCTGCCATCGCGAACGAACAGGCGTCCTCGACTCGGGCCCATTCGCCACCCGGGGGCCGCCGAGCGCTTGCTCGGCATCTCGAAGAGCCGAGCAGCCGCTCGGCGGACCCGGGGCGCGAATTACGGCAGGCGATTAAGAACGTTCGGCAGATCGCATGCCGCGACCGCTCCAAGGGCACGACGGATTTTTGTTCGTATATTGTACGGTTTGCGCCGCCCGTGTCCATTCAAAACTGGACGGCAGCCCGAGACACTCGGAAGCTGCCAACAAAATGAGTTGCACCCGATTCGCCTGGCGGCGCACGACGAGCCGGGATGTGCTCCGGCGTTCCCCGCCTTTCGTCGCGCATCGCTTCCCTCGACAAACAGCCGCATCGACCTCCCCGCCACCGGGCACGACCGCGTGCTGCTCGCCGAGACGCGCGATGCGCTTCAAGTCGCACCCGGCAGGACGATCGTCGACTGCACGCTCAGCCGGGCGGGCACGACCGATTCGCGATTGGCAACGCGAATACGTGCTTCTGTTCGACCTGTGAGAGTGCGTCCATAGGCGGGATAACGTAGGGCCGATCACCGGCCGGGCCGGCACCGCGCCGCGCTCGACCGACAGAAACTATACCGCCGGCCCGGTCCGGTGCATTGGCGGGTTATGCAGCGGCCGGGAGGCCAACTCGCATTCCGCATTCGGGACATTGGAGTGGCGTTGCGCGCAGGTCGTAACCGCAACGCGAACACAAGCCAGCACGTTTACGCCTGCGGGCCGCGAGTCCGGCAATCATGACCAGCGCGGGCCGAAGCGCCCAGCGCCATGCGGGTGCGACGGCAAGAACAGCGGCATATACGACGAACCGGCCGAGATAGACGGACTGCCACTGCAATCCCTTGGAGTACGACACGGGAAACATCTCCGTCCGCTTCTCGCGCCAGAAATACATCGGCCGCACGGGCAATGCGCCGTCGGCATCGCTGACGTAGCCCTTCCCCTCTGCATTGAGGGCGAATTGGTAGTACACATTGGTGACCGCGAAACCAAACCACCGCGACTCTGTCGACCCGAGGGGGTATTCGCCGCTTCCCGTTTGCATGTAGAGCGGGCCGGGCGCCTTCGGATTTCGATCGCCACACCACCGGAGCGGCTGCGGCCCCGGCCAGCCATGGATCACGTTCACGAAGATTCGCCCGTCGTATGCTCGGATGTCCCACAGGCGATCGGTCGGCGCAGAGAACACAATCCGGTCGTGTGCGCCGTAGCTGCGCACCCAAATCGCGACCAGCGCCGCCAGCAATGCGAGAGATGAGGCGGTCGCAATCGTGATGAGCCGGCGGATGATCGGGTACCGCTGCATAACTACCAATATCCTGCGCACCAAGCCAATTAACGCAATTGGCTCGCGCGGGCGCATCCTACCAACCTGGCCGTGGTTATCTCGTGGAAAAAAAGTTATTGACAAACCGCAAACCTGCGCTATGTTAGGTAAATATGCGGGTCATGGAACAATTCCATCGCGCGGCCAAATTCCACCACCTGGCCAGGAACACCATCGACTGTTACCAAAACTGGATCGAAGACTTCCTTCGCTTCAGCCGGGTCGGCGATCGGTGGCGGCATCCGCGGGAACTACGCGGGCCGGAACTGGCGACCTTCCTCACCCATCTCGCCGCCGACCGCAGGCTCAGCGCCTCCAGCCAGAACCAGGCCGCCTGCGCCGTGGTCTTCCTTTACAACAAGGTGCTCGTCGACGAACTCGGGCCCGAGCATCTGGGAAAGTTCAGCGCCCTGCGCGCCAAACGCCCCCAGCGCCTGCCGGTGGTTCTCTCCACCAGCGAGGTTCAGCGAGTGATCGCGCATCTGCGTCCAGCGATCGTCGGGCTGATGGCCGAACTTCTTTATGGAACCGGTATGCGGGTCAACGAGTGCTGCACGCTCCGCCTGCGGGATCTCGACTTCGATCGCGGTCATATCCACGTCCGCGCAGCCAAGGGGAACAAGGACCGGCTGGTCATGTTGCCCAAGTCACTGGGCGGCCGGCTCGGGTCACAAGTCCAGAAGGTGCGCCACCGGCACGCGAGGGACGTTCGCCAGGGCGGCGGGTTTGTGCCCGTCAGTGATGCCGAACGGCACAGAATGCCCTACAGCCAACAGGACTGGCGATGGCAGTTTTTGTTCGCCAGCAAAGTGATGCGGCGAGATGAGTCCGGTCGGGGTTATCGCTGGTTCGCCGACGCCGGCGCGTTCGGGCGGAGGGTGTCGTCGGCGGCGCAGGAGGCGGGCATCGCCAAACGGGTGTCGCCGCACACGTTCCGTCACAGTTTCGCGACGCATCTTTTGGAGGCGGGTTATGACATCCGGCAGGTGCAGACGTTGCTCGGCCACGCCGATGTCGGCACGACGATGATTTACACGCACGTGATGAACAAGCCGCAGATCGGCGTGATGAGTCCTTTGGACCGGCTGGCGGCTGCAGCCGGACTGGACCCGTGATCGATCACTTGGGCTCTTTCGGCGCGGCGGCGTGCAGGCGTTACGGCCCTCATGTACCGTGTCCGACGGATCGCTCAGTTAGTGACAGGGGCTTCCAGCCCGTGCGTGCGACATCGTAGTAGGGAGAATCGACATATCTGTATTTTCTCAACTGCAACATCGCCAGCACGGGCTGGAAGCCCGTGTCACTGATTCGCCGTGCCGCTCAGACTCCGGCGTCGTATGGGTCGTGCGGAACGGGGTTTCATTGCTTTAGCGCTTGAACGCTTCGACGTTCGGTGTTCGACGTCCGATGTCCGCCCGGTAGTGCGACATCGCTTTCGTCCAACGCAAGAATCCGGGTCTTCGCGGGGTACCGCTCAGACACGGGTGTCTTATGGATCGCTTTCGCCGCGTTGCGGTTGCCTCTACAACTAGTCGCATGGACCTCCCCGCCACCGGGCACGACCCCGTGCTGCTCGCCGAGACGCTTGATGCGCTTCAAGTCGCACCCGGCAAGACGATCGTCGATTGCACGCTCGGCCGGGGCGGGCATGCGCGGGCGATCGCCGAGCGGCTGGGCCCGGACGGGCTGCTGATCGGCCTGGACGTCGACCCGCGAAACCTCGCGTTCGCGCAGTCGCGGCTCGAGGGCGTGCCCTGCCGGGTTCGGCTCTTTCACGCCAACTTCGCCGAGCTGCCGGACGTGCTGGAGGTGATCGGAAGCGATTCAAACCCCGAGGAAAGCGATTCGGACGCTAAGAAAAGCGACTCGGTCCCAAAGAAGAGGGGACCTGCGGTCCGCCCGCTCACCGGCCCGCTCCACGTGGACGGGATTCTGGCCGACCTGGGCATCAGCACGAATCAGCTGTTCGACCAGCACTACGGGTTGTCGTTCGCCCAGCCGATGCCGCTGGACATGCGTGTCGACCCGAGGATTCCCCGATCGGCGGCCGACCTGATCGCCCAGATGAACGAGACGCCGCTCGCCGATCTGCTGTTTCAGCTCGCCGACGAAAGATTCAGTCGTCGAATCGCCAGAAAAATTGTCGAACAGAGGAAACTCTCGCCGATTGTTACTACGGACCGGTTGGCAGACGTCGTGCGTTCTGCCATCCCGTCGAACCGGGGCGGAGCCCCGCAAAAGATCGATCCTGCCACTCGAACCTTCCTGGCCCTGCGGATGGCCGTTAACCAGGAAATGGAGAACCTCGAAGCGTTGCTTCGGGAGGCTCCAAAGGCTCTGGCGTCCGGCGGTCGCTTTGCGGTGATCAGCTTCCACTCGACGGAAGACCGGCTGGTCAAGCAGGCGTTTCGAACGGCAGAGCAGGTCGGGCAGTTGCAGGTTCTCACCTCCAAGCCCGTCATTCCCTCCGATCGAGAAACCGCGCTGAACCCCAGGTCACGGTCCGCCAAGCTGAGGGTCGCTGAGAAGCGCTGAGGTCCGACGTGGATCGCGCTTCTGTGCGATCCCCTGTCATTGGTCACTGGTTACCAGTCACTTGTGCAAACCTCCCGAACTTCCGGGTGCACGAGTGACCGAGGACGAGTGACAAAGGACCTCTTCGAAATGACTCGCGAAACCAAGATCGGCCTGCTCGTCGGCCTGGCGTTTATCATTGTTGTCGCCATCCTGCTGACGGATCACACCGCCACCACGACCGACCCCAAGCCTGCCGCCCAGTCCGACATTGGGGACAGCGTCCGCCAGAGCGTGACGACGCCGCAGGCGCAGATCCCGACCCGCGCCGATCTGGACAAGAAGCGCGCCGAGCCGGTGCGTCCGCCGGTCGTGCAGATCGGCCCTGATTCGTCGTCTCCGCCGATCACGATTGCGCCCGACACGTCGCGCGGCGCCGGCCAGCCGCCGGTCGTCGTGAACAACGGCGTGCGTGGCGACGGCCGACTGCCGGACCTGGTGGCCCGTCATCCCGACGAGCTGATGGCGGTCGGTGGCCCGGGCCAGCCGACGCCCCCCAAGCCCGCCGCCCCGCCGGTCGTCCCACCGAAGACCTACATCGCCGAGGCCGGCGACAGCGTCTCGCGTATCGCGTCCAGGACGATGGGTGCCAACAGCAAGGCCAACCGCGAGGCACTCATCAAGGCCAATCCGTCGCTGCAGGCCGAAGGCAATCCGGTCATCCTCGGCAAGAGCTATGTGATCCCCAGTGCCGGCGCGGTCGCCCAGGCGACCGAGCCCAAGCCTGCTGCGCCAGGACAAACACCGCCGGGGAATCCCGCTCCGGGTCGTCCCGCGCCCGGACAGCCGACCCCGCCCGTCGCCGCCCAGACCGGCCCGTTCCGCAAGCCGCCGGCTTCTGCGCCGAACACCTACTGGTACACCGTCAAGGAGAACGACAACCTTTGGCGGATTGCCGCCAGTGAGCTCGGCAACGGCAACCTCTGGCAGCAGATCAAGGACTTGAACGCCGACGTGCTCAAAGGCGGCGAGACAGTTCACGCCAATCAGCGCATCCGCCTGCCGCGGGCGGCTGGATCGACGGCGTCGGTGAACTAACTAACCAGACCAATGCGGGTTCAAAGCCTCACCACGGAGACCACGGAAGACACGGAGAAATCACAGAGGACTTCCCCGTCTGTGAATGGCGCAACCTACAGTGAGGAAGAGGTACAGAACCTTTCGTGTCCTGCGCCGAAAATAGAAGTGATGAACGCCAAGACGCCGAGTTACCAAGAACGCGATTCAAGGCAAGGCAACTCCTGGTGTCTTGGCGTCTCGGCGTCTTGGCGTTCAATCCTGACGCCGTACGAAGGTTTCGTCATCTTGGTGAGAGGCCGGAGGCCTGATGATGAACGCCGTGGTGAAACGTTCGGCATGACGGTAACGGCGTAAAAACATCATGATTTGTCGCGAGTTGTTGCGATTCGGGATGTTTTCGCGAGCAATCGGCAACGAAGTTTGCGATCCTCCCGCCCGCATCATTCGTAATGGTGGCTGAGCCGCCAATCAAGTTGTACCGGAATGGAGTTCGAGAGATGTCCAAGTCGCGCATTCCCACTGGCGAGGAAAGTCTGAATGCGACGGACCGCGGCGAGATGTTCGCCCTGACGCGGGCACTGTCGCTGACGCGGCTCGCGTACCGGTCCATTCGCTCCCGTTCCCGCACGTCGCCGTCGCGGGTGGCGCTTCCGACGATCGTCGCCGAGGCGTCGTCGCCGGCGCTGACGCCGTGGGACCTGATCGACGAAACCGATACGCAGGGTGGCGTCGCGTTTACGTTCTTCCAGCAGCGGTCGGAACCGCAGCCGTCGCAGTCGGCCGCCTGAGGCGTACCGCGAATCCTCCTCCGTCACGCGTGATCAACTCCCATGATTAAGCTGCTGATCTGCATCCTGAGTGGCGCTTCACTGGCGATCGCCGTGCTGCAACTGCGGCAGCAGAACCTGGAGATCGGCTACCAGAACGCAGAGCTGCACCAGCAGATTCGCAGCCACCAGGCCCGGCTGTGGGATCAGCAGTTACAGATCGCCACGTTCACGGCACCCAACGCGATCGAGAACGTCGTCAAGACGCACGACCTGAACATGGTCCCCCGCCTCAATTCCACCACCCGCCCCTCCACGCCGCCCAAACCCAAAAAGTAGGGTGGGCTTCAGCCCACCGCATCGTGAACGATGACCGGTTGTGTGATTGCGCGGGTACGGCCGGCCCTCACTCAATGCAAAATGCAAAACATGCAATGAAAAACGCAAAACGGCGAGGCGGCCCGCTTTGCGTTTTTCATTGCATGTTTTGCATTTTGCATTCTCTTCGGCATTGCCGTCACAACACGCCCGACGCCTTCAACACGCATTCGTGCACGAGAAGGTCGTGGGCCGGCGGATAGTCGTGCGGCTTTTCCCCGCGGATGACGGCGGCCATGTCGGCGGCGTCGCCGACGTAGCGAGAGTACTTCGGCATCGGCACCTCCTGCGTCCCCTTCTTGAACTCGCCGTGCGCCTTGGCCAGTGACAGCCGCACCACCGGCGGTTCCAGCGGCTCGGTTTTGAGCGTTCCGCCGGTGCCGCAGACGACGAACTGCCGGCGATTGCCGCCGTCCACTTCCAACCCGCTGGACCGCACGGTCGCGGTCGCTTTAGGGTATTCGAACACCGCGAGCATGCTGTCGCGAAGGCCGTCGCCGGGCACGACCGACTGCGGAAACGCGACGATCCGGGTCGGTTTGCCGAGCAGCCCGACGACCGAGTCGATCACATGGCAGCCCAACTCGAACATCATTCCGCCGGGGAACTTCGCCAGGCTCTTGCGCTCGCCGGCGCTGACGACCTTGCTCATGACGGCGGTCACCTCGAAGACATCGCCCATCGCGCCTTCCTTGACGAGCCGCTGCAGAAGCCGGGTCGCCGGGCTGTAGCGAAGCATGTAGCCCATCTGGACGATGCGCTGCCTGGCCGTTGAGATTTCGAGCAGTTTTGCGAACGGAGCCAGTTCCGGGCCGGCCGGCTTGTCGAGGTGAATGTGGAACCCGGCTTCAAGGCACCGCGTGCCGGTGGGAACCAGGTCTTCGACCGCCGTCTCCACCAGCACCACCGCCAGGCCGGCGGAGTTGAAGAGCTGCTCTTCGGTCATCCGGGTGAGCCCGCGATAGGCCGGCTGCTCCTTGGCCTTCTCCCACCGGGCATCATCGGGCTCGACGATGCCGACCACGTCGTAGTCGGGCGAATCGCGATAGACCGACAGCTTGGAAGCGTGGGCGTGGGACGTGCCGATCTGCCCGACGCGAATGCGAGGCTTGTCGGCGGCGAACGCCGGTCGCAACACGCCTGCGGCCAGCACGCCAGCCGCGGTTCCCAGAACGTGGCGACGGGTCCAGGTGGCGGTCATCGGCTTACCTCTGTTTGGCTATCGCAAGGACGAACGGTGGCTGATCACCATGAGTGACTGAATGGCTCACTGTACCGTAACCGGTGCGCTGCCCGCCGCCACGTTGTTGCTGACGTCGGCGTCCACGAACGCGTTGCCCTGGTCGATCGCCGCGATGAAGAAGTAAGAACCGGCCGGGAGGCCCGCCAGCTTGATGCTGAACTTCACGGACTTGGTCTGGCCGGGGTTGAGCTTGACGTTGACCAGCTTGGTGCGAAGAAGCAGATCGACGTCTTCGGTGATCTCGGCGTCGGCGCTGGCGACGACCGAGAAGCTGACCCTTCCCTTGGCCGGCACGTTGCCCACGTTGGTGGCGCGGATCTCAAACTTCGCGGTATTGGCGGCCAAAATGGTGCCGGTCGGCGACACGGGCATCGCCGCGGACAGGTCGATGAATGCCTGGCCCACCGTTACGGTGCTGCTCGAGATCGCCGTGTTGTCGGCTAGGTTCAGGTCGCCGGTCGCGCCGCTGGGATCGACGCGGCTGATCAGGTTGAAGACCCCCGGGGTCAGCCCGAATGCGAACTTCAGCTTGAAGGTCTTGCTCTTGCCGGGTGCGAGATTCAGTTTCGGGAAGGCCTGTGTCAGCAGCGCGTCGTTGTCGTCGATCGTTGTGTCTTCGCTCGTATACAACTGCAGGGTGACGGTCTCGCTCACTTTCGCGTTGCCGGTGTTGGTCACGCGGACGACCAGGTCACTGTTCTGCGAGGTCAGTGCCGCCGTCGGAATCGCCGACACGATCGCGACGGACAGGTCCGGCCCGATCCGCCGGCCGAGCGATACGTTGAGCGTGCGGTTGGCGGTTTGACCGGAGACGGCGGCGATCGTCAGGACGTCGCCGCGTCCATCGCCGTTGAGGTCGGCGACGGCGGGACCGGAACCGCCGGCGGCATCAAACAAAACCGCCTTGGCGAAGGTGCCGTTGCCGTTGCCGGTCAGAATGTCGATCCGTCCGTTGACGGCAGTGACCAGGTCGGTGGTGCTGTCGCCGTCCATGTCGGCGGCGACGGCCGCCTTGGTCGCGCCGCTGGTGGGAGATCCGGGGACGGCCGAGAAGGTTCCGATGCCGCCGTTCAGCGAGGCGACCGCCTTATCCTTGTCCGACACGCCGATGATGACATCGGGCCCGTTGTCGCTGTCGATGTCGGCGACGGCGGTGACGCCGCGGGGGCCGAGGGTGGCGACCGGGGTGGTATCGAACGTGCCGTCGGCCCGGCCGGTAAATACCTGCAGCACGCCGTTGGCCGACCCCTGCCCGCCGCTGGCGCCGACGAGGATGTCGAGCTTGCCGTCCTGGGTGAAATCGGCGATCGCGAGGGTGGCCGGGTCGGTCGCGGTGTTGATGGTGGTCGCCGCGCCGAGCGTGGTCGTGCCGTTGCCGAGGTAGACCGAGACCGAATTACCGCTGCGGTTGCCGGCGACCAGGTCGCTGAACCCGTCGGCGTTGAAGTCGGCCGCCGCCAGCGCCTCGGGGCTGACCCCGGCGGCGAAAGCGCTGATCGACCCGAAGGTGCCGTTGCCGTTGCCGCGGATGACCTTCACCTCGCCGCCGAAGGCGTTGGTGACGGCGATGTCGAGGAGGTCGTCATTGTTGAAGTCCCCCACCACCGGCCGGCCGGTGAAGATGCCAACATCGACCGCGGTCGAAAACGCGAACCCGCCTGCCCCGTCACCCTTGCCGAACTGGATGAACCCCGACGCGATCGCGGACGGTGCCGGGAAGGCGACGAGCACGTCGAGCTTGGTGTCGCCGTCAAAGTCGGCGATGACCGGGGCGGCCGGGTCGCCGGTGGGGGTCGAAGAGATCGGCGTCGCGATGGCCGACAGCAGCGAGACGGTGAACAGCCGGCGGTCTTCCAGCCGTTCGACGGCCGAGCGGGTGGCGACTTGCGCCTCAGTGCGAACTGCGGAGGAGCGGGAGGCACGAACGATGTTGCGATTCGGCAAAACGGTCACGGGAAACCCTCCAATGCATTTCGGCAAGACGTTGCAAAGAGAGCCCAGCGACTTTGTCGCGGGATCTTCCACGGAAGTATGACACGCGAAATGGGTCGGTCAACGTTGGAAGTATTTGCGACCCACACCCTCCGGCCATCCTGAGAGCGTGTGACATTGAAGGAGCCGCGCACGGAGTGTACTCACGAAGTAAGCGGGAACTGTGACGGTCCGGGATCTGCGACGGTCCGGGGCCCCCTCCCGCTTACTGCGTGAGTACACTCCGTGCGCGGCTCCTTCAAATGTCACATGCTCTCAGGCAAGCGATGTGCATTTCACGCAGGGAATGCACAAAGGTCTTTCGCTTCGTTCATGGGATACCGACAATAATACGCCATGCCGACCGCCGACCCGTCACCCACCGTTGTCGGATCCTGCCGCGGGTGCGGCTATCCGCTGCGGGGCATCGACAGCCGGAATTGTCCGGAATGCGGGCTGGCGTATGACCCGGCGGTCCCCCGCACGATGAACATGGGCCGCCGGCCCGGCTGGCTGGCCAGAAGGCTGATGTCGCCCATCGGCTGGCCGACGGTGCTGCTGATGTTCGTCGCCACCGCCGCCATCGCCGCCACGACCCGGCCGCAGGAGGGGAACATCTGGGAGTGGCGGTTTGCGCTGCACGACCTGCGGTATTTTGCGGACCCGAATCTGCGAGCGCTGGATCGGCCGTTGGTGGTGTGGACGGATTATCTGTATGTCGGCGGCCTGCTTCTTTGGGGGGCTGCACTTGCCGGCGGTGTCGGCCGAGTCTTGATCGGCTTCGTGGCTCGTCGGGTCTACTCGGCACCGCGCGGAAGGCCGATCTTGCAGCGTCGCGTCTTGGTGGCTGGAGTTGCCATGGCGTTGGTCGCCGGCGGATGTGTCGGCTTCGGATGGGCGTTTCGACTGGGAAATCACTGGGCGACCGAGCGCGAGGGCATGTCGCTGACGCAGGTAATGGTTCGCAATTGGGGGAGTCGGCTCGATGGTACGTTCTCTGTCCCCGCTTGGCTTCCGGAAGTCGACATCCACCGCGCACTTTGGTCGGCCAGAAAGCACGGCGAGAAGAGGGTGCGACTAGGTGCGATTACCGTACTTGTTGAAGACAGTGCCACACGAGACGAGCCGTTGCGACAGATCCGCGATTCCGCAACGACCGACGGCGACGTGACAATTCAAGGTTGTGCCTTGCGGCTGCTCGGATTTCTCCGCTGTCCGGCAGATTTGCGACTGCTGACCGCCGCGCTGAAGTCGACGCATCCCGAAGTGCGCGAAGCCGCGGCTGACGGTCTGGCGTTTGGCCGGGATCCTCAAATTACCGAGTGGCTGGGATACAACTTGTCCGGTAACGAGCCGACGATGACCCAGGGAGGAATCGCCATGAGTATTCCTCCGAATCTGGTAACCGGTGTTGGTGCCGACGTCGATGGAGACGGCATAGCCGACCCTCTGCGGCCGATTCTGTGGACGCCAGAAGTTCGAGAGAAACTGATCGATGGCGTGATTCGTGGTCCTACCTCTGCGGAACGGAACGCGGCAGCGATGGCACTTGCCGTCGCTAACACGAACCCGTCGAATCTTAAGTTGCGGTTTGCCGAATGGGGCGTGTGGCACTTTGGACAAGTCCAGGCGTCGGTCGATGCAGTGTCGATGAACGCGCTGTTTGACGAGAGCAGCAGGACCGCGGTCGACCCGAGGCAATCGGGTTTTCACGTTCTGTACGCGAATTCGAACCTTCCACTAGTCGCTCGACTGGCGCTGGAAGTTTCACGTGGTCGTATCACGCACGCGTCGCCACTTCCAGATGCCTCCCGACAGAGTGTCAAGCGCCGATACGAGGGAGGTGTTTTTCCCACGAAGTGGAACAAGGCGATGGATCCCTTTGTCGCCAGACGTGAGCCGTATGCCGCCCTACCCTGGCTGGATCGATATATACCACCTGACGCGACCGACTTAACCATGTCCGTGGGGTTTCAATGGAGGTCCTTGATCGTGCTGCCGGTCAAAGCGCCGTGGATGGCGCAGTCCACCAACTCGGACGACCTAATCTTGTCGTACCTGTCGGCAAGGGCTCCTGAAGGATCGGCCTGGCTCAGTTCCCACAATGAGTCGGGACGTTTCCTTCGCTATCGCTCGGCGACACGGCTATTGCCTGGCCCTTCCGTGACCACGAGAAACGGGACCTTGCTGTTGGTTCGCACCACAGATGTTGATCAGCCGGCCGGTGTCGAAGAGCAACCGGATTATGCCTCGGTCGCAGCGATCGACGCCCTCGACCAAACCGCCCGCCGAAGCCGGCGGACGCAGCGGCGCGGGATGTATGTCACGGTGGCCGGTGGGAAAGTGACCGGCGAGATCGTGCCCGTGCCGGCGTCGGGGAAGCAGGCTGATCCATCCACGCACACCATCGGCACGGGGAAGGCCGTGCAGGGCGAGGCCGAGCTGCGCGAGTGGGTCATCGACGCTGGCCTCTCCCCCGCCGAGGCCGACGGCATGCTGTTCGCCTGGCGGAAACCTTTCTTTGAAACCGACGGCAAGCGGTTCATCCTGCTGATGTCGGCGGTCGACTACGACAGCCTTTGCCCGATCAGCATCCAGCCCAAACCCACGGAGATGGCTCGCGTGGGGGTGGTCTGGACGGAACTGGGCGGTGCCCCTGGTGCAACGCGGCCGTCGGGGCCTCCGACTGAATGAAGAATGAAGAACGAAGAATGAAGAATGAAGAATGCAGAACGGCCCGTTGGGTGCGGCGGCAAATTGGGCAGGATCTCAGGTCTATTCCGTTCCTTATTCTTCATTCTTCATTCCATGTTCTACATTCAGTTCACCCCGCCGCCCCACGTCACGTTCGCTCCCTGCCCTGTTTCGGTCTGCCGTCTGTTCCCGGGTTCGGTGTCATATCTAACGTCGTGAAGTAACCGATGTCGGCGTCGCGGGATCGTCCGGCGGCGCAGGACGTATCGGCCTCACGGAGAAACCATTCGGTTGGCGCTGTTCAGCGCCCCGGGATGCAGGAGAAGGACATGTTGGAACGCAAAGGTCTCGTCCCCCGTTTGATCGCAGCCATCATCGACGGACTTATCGTCGGCATTGCCGCCAGCGTGGCGATGCGACTGGGTGTCGTCGGTGTGATTCTCGCCGGGCTGATTTACATTGCCTACCCGGCGATCGAACTGCTCAAAGCGCAGTCGCCGGGCAAGATGATCATGAAGTTCAAGGTGACGATGGAAGACGGCAGCCCCGCCAACCGCGACCACCTGATCCAGCGTGGCCTGCTTCGCTGGGGCCCGTTCGTGGCCAGTGGCGTGTTCATGCTGCTGTCGATCATCCCCGTTCTCGGAATCCTGGCGGCACTGGCCAATCTCGTTGTCGCCGTCGGCTACATCGTACTGGTCGTCCTGAGCCTCAAGCCGATGAAGGCGACCAACCAAGCGATCTGGGATGTGCGAGCCAGGACGGCCGTCATGGGCCCGGTCGGCTCGGCGATTCCGGCACTGGCGACGCAGCCTGCCTCGCCCACCCCGCCACCCCATGCGTAATGCACGATCAAAGTCCGACACCGTCGGAAGCGACTGGGTTCGCTCGATACGTTCGAGCGAACCTTTGTCACTATCAAACCCAGACTTTTGCTCGCGAAGTCGCCCCCTGGCATTCGCTTGATGTAAGAAAAGACTGTGCTTGGGTTTGGGCGCTATCCCGGTATGATTTTAATGAACGTTGCGACCGGGTGGTCGCGGCGGACACACACATCTCTCGGTCCGCCTGCCCGTGCGGCAGTGCCGGACTTTTGCGGAAGGAGTTGCGGAATGCTCGAACGAAAAGGTTTCGGAATTCGACTCGGTGCCCATCTGATCGATGGTGTCATCATTGCCGTCCTCTGGCAGATCGTCTGGGCCGTCGTCAAGCCGGCAATGCCGGACAACATCCTGTCGATGACCACGGCGGAAATCTACGCCTGGGCCGAAAAGCATGGCGGCCGATCGAACATGATCCTGGGCCTGTTCGGTCTGGCGATCGGCGCGATCGAGTTTCTCAAGGGGCAGACGCCCGGCAAGATGCTGTTGAAGCTGAGGGTGCAAGGCGAAGCCGGTACGCCGGCGACCCAACAGCAGATGATTCGTCGCTGCGCACTGAAGTACGGAATGTGGGTCTTCTACCTGATCGGCGGATTACTGAGCATGCAGTGGCTGGTGCATGTCGGTCAGGTGGTCTGGCTCGTGTTCTTCGCCGGGTCGTTCGTCGCGCTGGGTGGCGCGAAGCAGGCACTGCATGACATTCTCGGCAAGACGGCAGTCTTCGGGCCGGGACGCCTGGTGCCGGCGGGATTCGCGCCGGTGATGCAGGGTCAGCCGCCCTACATGCCGCCACCGGGAACAGGTGCCCCGCCGCCCCCGCAGGCGTAAGCATCGATCGCTCCAACCATCCAGAGTCATAAAAACAGTCGCGGCCCGCTCGTCATTTCGAGCGGGCCGCGACTGTTTGCAGCTCAGGTCTGTCTGTCCCACGGATTGCTGTCCGTGGGCATTTGCGTTCGCACGTTGATTTCACACGTAGCGTTCGGCGGGCATCGGTGCGACGTCCGATCGCTCGCCGGCGCGTTCGATCGCCTGCTTCACGCTCGAAACGATTCCGGCCGGGTCGAGGCCGACCTCAGTCAGCTGTTCCTTGCGGGTCATGTGGACGATCATTCGGTCGGGCATGCCCAGGCGGGTGATCTGGTCGGTCGGCAGGCGGTGGCTGTTGGCGTATTCGAGAACCGCCGATCCGAAGCCGTTTTCCAGGCTGTGGTCTTCGACCGTCAGCACCGGGTGGCCGGGCCGCAGGACGCGGGCGAGCATCGCGCCGTCGATCGGCTTGCAGAAGCGGGCGTCGACGACGTCCACCTTCACGCCGTCGGCCGACAGCAGCTCGGCCGCCGTCAGCACGCTGCCGGCAAGGGCACCGTAGACGACCAGCGTCGCATCGGCTTCCCCATCGTGCCGGATCAGCATTCGGCTCTTGCCGAGTTCCCATTCGCCCGACGCCTGCTCGCGCAGCTCGGGAAGGACTTCTTCTTCGAAGTTGCAGGTCGGCACGTTGTCGCGCGGGTAGCGGATGGCGACGGCGGTATCGAGCTTCAGCGACAGCCGAAGGGCGCGGTTGAGTTCGGCTTCGTCGGTCGGGGCGATGAGCGTCATGCCCGGCAGCGGGCGTAGGAACGCCAGGTCGCAGAACCCGTGGTGGACCGCCCCGTCGTCGCCGACGTAGCCGGCGCGATCGAGGGCGAAGATCACCGGCAGCTTGTTGAGCGCCACTTCCTGCCAGACCTGGTCGAACGCCCGCTGGATGAACGTGCTGTAGACGGCGGCGATCGGGCGGAGCCCGGTCTTGGCCATGCCGGCGGCCATCGCGACCAGGTGGCTTTCGCAGATGCCCGTGTCGATGAACCGCTCGGGGATTTCCTTCTCGAACTTCGACAATCCGGTGCCATCGGGCATCGCTGCCGTCAGCGTGACGACCCGGCTGTCGCGCTTGGCGACGGCGATCGCGGCGTCGGCGAACGCCGTCGTCCAGTTCTTGCCGGTGCCCTTGTTGATCTCGACCCGGCACCCGTTCTGCACCAGCGGCGAGCCTTCCACCCGGAACGCCGCCGGCGAATGGAACTTGGTCGGCTCGTTCTTGGTGATCTCGTAGCCGTTGCCCTTCTGCGTTTTGACGTGCAAAACGACGGGCTTGTCGACGTGCTTGATCTCGGCCAGGAAGTTGATGAGCCCCGGCAGGTCGTGGCCGTCGATCGGGCCCATGTACTTGATGCCCATCGCCTCGAACATCTGCCCGGCCCACATGGCGCTCTTCACGCTCGAGCAGAGGGCGTCCCAGGCGTGTTCGATCGCATGGCCGACGGTCGTCGGCAGGCGGTGGACAATCTTTTCGCTGAACCGCTTGAACTCTTCATAGGTCGTGCTGACGCGGACGCGCTCCAGGTACTCGCTGAACGCGCCCTGCGGCTGGCTGATGCTCATGCCGTTGTCGTTCAGGATGATCAGCATCTGCCGCTTGAGCGTGCCGGCGTTGTTGAGCCCTTCGAACGCCAGCCCGTTGACGATCGACGCATCGCCGACGACCGCGACCACGTGGTTGTTCTTCCCCTGCTGCTGCGATCCCCGCGCCATGCCGACGGCGGTGCTGATGGCGGTCCCGGCGTGGCCGACAGCGAAAAGATCGTAAGGCGATTCTTCCGGCACGGGGAAGCCGGCGATCGAGCCCCGCTTGCGGAGCGTGCCGAACTGCCCGGCCCGGCCGGTGAGCATCTTGTGGGGGTAGCACTGGTGGCCGACGTCAAACATCAGCCAGTCGGGCCCGCCGGGGTAGGGGCCGAAGTCGTAGCAGTAGTGCAGAGCAATCGTGAGTTCGACCACACCCAAGTTGGAGGCAAGGTGTCCGCCGTTGGTGCTGACGGCCTCGAAGATGCGCTGGCGCATCTGGCCGGCGAGGGATTCGAGTTCGGCGGGCGCGAGGCCGCGAATGTCAGCGGGCTTGCGGATGGAGTCCAATAGCGGAGCCGGTGTCATCAAGCAGGTCCTCGTGAGGCCTCGTTCCTCGCGCTGTAAGTACAGTCGCCGATCGGGTCTGCGTCAACATCGGCAGATGGGGATCGATCTCGGCAGAGGGTTATACGCAACGGGGCAACTCGTGTATACTTTACAACGCAAAGCGTACGGTTTCAACCGATTCACGAAGTACCCCTTTTAGCGCCATCCCCGAAGGGGTGGGCTTGGCGCGATCTCGAAGGACGGTTTGCTCGAGAGTCACGGTTTCGAGTTCCGAACGTCTCACCATCCGGGTGGTGATCCTCGCGTCCTGCGTCGAGCCCACCCCTTCGGGGATGGCGCTAAAAGATGCGAAACATCACACGTTTCGTTCCACCACGAACCGCGCCAGCGCCCGCAATCCGTCCGCAGCAGAACCAAGGGGTTCGATCGCTTCGAGCGCCGCGGCGAGTTCGGCCGTTGCCATCCGTCTGCTTTCGTCGAGTCCGAGCAACCCTGGATACGTATTCTTGCCCTTTCCGGCGTCTTTGCCGGTGGCCTTGCCCATCTGTTCCGGCGTGCTGGTAACGTCGAGAATGTCGTCGACGATCTGAAACGCGAGCCCGAGGTGACGACCGTAGTTGGTGACCGCGAGAACTGAATCCATACGCCCACGGACAGCCGTCCGTGGGTCTTTGGTCGCTCCACCTGTTTGCCCTTGTGATCCCAGACCCACGGACTGCTGTCCGTGGGCGTATTCTGAAACAGTGTGCCCTGGAAGATCCCCGCCCGATCCGATCCCTCCCGCGATTGCTCCCATGCGGCATGACGCCGTCAGCAGTGCGCCGGTCTTAAGTCGATGAATCTGCTGGAGCTGGTCGAGCGAGAGGCTTTTGCCTTCGCCGTCGATGTCGAGCACCTGCCCGCCGATCATGCCAGCCGGGCCGGACGCGCCGGCGAGCTCGGCGATCAGCTTCGCCGCGACCGCCGGTTCGGCCTCAATCGCGATCAGCTCGAACGCGATGGTCGTCATGGCGTCGCCGGCGAGGACGGCCATCGCTTCGCCGAAGACCTTGTGGTTCGTCGGCCGGCCCCGGCGGAGGTCGTCGTCGTCCATCGCCGGCAGATCGTCGTGGACCAGGCTGAAGGTGTGGATGAGCTCCATCGCCGTCGCGGCGGCGCGGGCGGAAGGATTGGTCTCCGGGTCTCCGCCACAGGCACGGCAGGTTTCCAGGATGAGCGTCGGCCGAAGGCGTTTGCCGCCTGCGAGCAGGCTGTAGTCGATCGCATCGAGCAGGCGGACGGGTGCCTGTTCGACGTAACGGTCGCGCAGCCGGCGCAGGTCGGCATCGACGGTGCGGCCGTGCTCGCTGAGGATCGTGATCGCGTCGGGTTGGGCGGTGGGCGTCATAACAGTCGGAGGGTCTGGATTAGCGGTCGCATCGCAGATGCACTGGGAAATTGCATGAGTTGCGTTCGTATCGGGCTTAGTGGGACCACCTTCAGGCCCAAAGGGCCGAGATCCCATAGCCCAGCCCAACGGGCTGGGGTAAAGTGCAACCTATCGGCAAAGGCCTGAAAGGCCGCGGTAGAACGGTGTCTGTTGCGTGAGCCGTGACGATTTACCTCGCCCCGTTGGGGCTCTCAAGTGAAACCCGCCGAAACCCAGCCCTGCGGGCTGGGCTATGGGATCTCGACCCTTTGGGCCTGAAGAACACCTGCTGTAGCCCTGCGTTACGGTTTGTCGTCTTCGTCGTTCTCGTCGTCTTCGTCCATCTCGCGTGCCATCGTCGTGGTCCGCACGCCGGCCTCGGCTGACCCGCTGATCAGCTCAATCTGCTTTTCCGCGGTGCTCAGGACGCCTCGGCAATGCTGGATGAGGAAGTTGCCCCGCTCGTATTTCGTCAGGCTGTCTTCCAGCCCGAGGGAGCCGGCTTCGATCTGTTTCAGGATCGATTCCAGCTCGGCGAGAGCTTCTTCGAACGTCTTGGGCGCTGGTTGAATCGTTTTCTTGGCCATCCGAGGGCGGGGAGTATAGACGGGGCGCGGAAAGGTTGCGAACCGGGAGCTGCAATGCCCGTGGTTCGCCTGACTGCGATGACGTCGGTCGCGCACCAGGCGAGTGCGCCAGTTCATGCCACCCGGAATCCGATCCACAATATGAATGCGAAGTGGTACAACTTCGCGACAACCCCTTTGGAGGAAACCCATGCTTCGCGCTCTGACCGCCTGCCTTGCCCTGTTCCTGACCGCCCTTCCGGCATTCGCCGCCGACTCGGCCGCGACGACTTCCAAGATCAAAGTTCTGCTCATCGACGGACAGAACAACCACGCCTGGGCGAAGACCACGCCGCTGATCAAGGCGGCGCTGGAAGAGTCGGGCCTTTTCGCGATTGATGTCGCCACCGCGCCGGGCAAGGGGCAGAAGATGGACGACTTCAAACCCGACTTTGCCAAGTACCAGGTTGTCGTCTCCAACTACAACGGCGAAGACTGGTCGGAACCGACGAAGAAGGCGTTCGAAGCCTATGTCGCCGGCGGCGGCGGGTTTGTGCCGGTGCACGCGGCGAACAATTCGTTCCCGAAGTGGGTCGAATACAACAAGATGATCGGCGTCGGCGGCTGGGGTGGGCGGAATGAGAAGTCCGGCCCGATGCTCCGCTTCCGCGACGGCAAGGTCGTCGTCGATAACAAGCCCGGCGGTCGCGGCGGGCATGGCAAGCGGCACGAATTCGCGGTCGAAACCCGCGAACCTGCCCACCCCATCGTCGCCGGCCTGCCCGCCAAGTGGCTGCACACCGCCGACGAGCTTTACGCCACCCTCGGCGGCCCGGCGGAGAACGTGACCGTCCTGGCGACCGCGTACAGCGCCAAGGAGACCGGCGGCACCAGCGAGAACGAACCGATGCTGATGACGATCGCCTACGGCAAGGGCCGCGTCTTCCACACCACGCTGGGGCACGATGATGTCAGCATGAAGTGCGTGGGTTTTGTCGTCACACTCTGCCGCGGCACGGAATGGGCGGCGACGGGGAAGGTGACGCAGAAGGTGCCGGAGAACTTCCCGACGGAGGCGAAGACGAGCGTGTGGACGCCGGCGAAGTAGCTTCCTCGCCTGCGATCATCGTTTGCCAATTGTCATCCTGAGGTACTCCGAAGGACCTTGTATCGAAGGCCGAAAAGCATCAGACGTCGGACAGCCCGCGAAGGCCGTCCGACGTCTGGTGCCTTCTGCGGCGTGCAGCCAGGTCCTTCGGAGTACCTCAGGATGACCGTTTCGCGCGCTTTGATTACCCACGCACTGCCGCGAGTAGCGCCTCCCGATTCCCCTTCCAACTCGCTTCCGTCGTCGCCCTGCTCGGCAGTTCCAGCGTGATCACCGGGATCTGCTTGTCGCCCCCCGCCCACGACCCGAAACTGCCCGGCGTCGGGTAGCCGATGCTCGCCTTGACCGGGTAGCCGTTGTGTTTCGCCATGCGCTCGGCGAGCGCTTCGCCGGGGCCGTCGTAGTTGTTGCAGGGGTCGGCCATCGAATGCACCGATACGATGCGGGCGGGTTTGTTTTGCTCGATCAGGCTGATCAGCACCTTCGTCTCCGGCTCGGTCGCCGGGGCGTCGCCGCCGAAGAAGCTGCTGCGGCGGGTTTTCTTCCAGTTCGCCGCGGGGAAGTTGCGATTGAGATCGATGAGGTTCTTGTTGGTGCGAATCCGCCGATTCAGGCCGTCGGGGTTGGCTTCAGGAAGGATGGCAACACATCTGCCCTGCCAAGCGTCGGGATTTGCGGTGAGGTAAGCGACCAGCTCACGGCAGACGCCGGCGCTGGTGGGTTCATTGCCGTGGATGCCGCCGAAGATCAGCACCGTGTTCGCCGGGCCGACGGCGGTATCGCCAAACAGGTGCAGGACGATCGGACGGGCTTCGATGCTGTGGCCAAGGGTGACAACCCGGGGCGGCACTGTGACGGTCGTCGCCGGTTGCGACATGGGCGGCGTCGGCCGTGCGATCGTACCTGGGCTCGGCGAACAGCCGGCCATTGTCGCGGCGCAAAAGAGGGCAATCGCCAGACGTCGTCCGTGACGCAGTGGATTCATGGTCTGGTTCCTGGCGAGGTTTGAGAGATGCCGCTAATCGCGAATGCTTAACGCCTGCGTTACTCATCCAAAAGTGCGAAGAGGGATCCGAGATCCAGCGTGAAGCCGGGCAGAACGTCGCCGCCGTCGATGGATTGGTCGGCAGCGTACGCAGTGTATTGGTCGGGGGAGGTATAGACGGAAACGGTTCTCTGCATTGGATCGACGATCCAGACAAGCCGTGTTCCGCTTTGAAAGTACTCGGATCGCTTGCGTTCCATTTCGCGAACCGTGTTGTTCTCGCTCAGCACTTCGACCGCGAGATCGGGAGAGATCGAAGGGATCGACGCGGTTGGCACGCGGCCATCAGGCAGGCGTTCCCGCGAGGTGAACGAGACGTCCGGGATACGGACCTGGTCCGGAAGAATCCGCATCATGCCATCGGCCGTCGCGACCAGTCCTAGCTTTCTTGGACGGACGAAACCAAACAGGGCCGACGCGATCGCAACCGCGAGCATTGACTCTCGATACCCCATACCTTTTTCCACCAGCGTCCCATCGACCAGTTCGAACAGGCGATTTTCGCGAGCTTCGATGTCGATCACGTCTTGTTCCGTGGCAGACCCCGGCAATGGAAAGTACCTGACGCGCGACGCCGGAACGCCGCCGAGCCGATCGAGGAGATCGGCAATGGTGGGGATGCTGGGAGAGGACGTAAGCAGGTTCGAAGCCACGATGTCAAACAGTTTACGCTGCGAGCCCGTGGGTTGGGTAGTGATTTCGCCGTGAGGCGTTACCGCTTCTTCCCCAGCTTCGTCAGGCTGTGCACGAACGCCATCTTCTTCTTGACCGGTTCTACGATCACTTCGGGCAGGAAATCGATCAGGCCGATGCCGCGGTTCAGCTCGTTCAGCACAATGCCGAGGCGAACATACTCGGCGGTCAGGTCGTCGAACTTGGCCTCGTCCTTGATCGACGTCATTTTGCCGTCGCGGGCGCTTTCGATCGTTGCCATCAGGTCGAGGTAATTGGCGAACGTTTCGGCGAAGTCCTCCCAGGGGTGCATGGTGGCGTAACCGCTCACGTAAGCCGTCGGCCAGTCGGCTTTCGGGCCGTTCTGGTAGTAGGCGTTCAGCGCGTCGGCATAGGCGACGGCGTTGTGGTCGCCGAACAGCGCGACGCACTCGGGCTCGCGCTGCCCTTTGACCATCACGTCCCAGATGTAGTGGCCCATCTCATGCCGGAAGTGGCCGACGAGCGTTCGGTGCGCTTCACCGAACTCGACGCGCGATTTTTCCCGCAGCACCGGGTCAGCTTCCTTCAGGTTCAGCGTGATGACGCCGTTGTCATGACCGGTGAAGACCTGTTCGCCGCCGGCGACGTCGCGGTATTGCTTGCCGTCGCCGCCGTCGGTTTTGAAGTCGAACATCAGCGGCGGGACGACGCCGTCCTCGGCGGTGCCGTAGACCAGTCCGAGGCGGTCAAAGCCGTAAAGCACCCGGCGTTTGGCCGCTTCGATGCGGGCCCACATCACCTTGTTGTCGGGGGCGTCCAGGTTTGGGATCGTGCGGTTAAAGCGGCAATAGTCGCACAACGCCCCGACCTCGGCCTTGTCGGCGGGGATCGTCCGGTTGCAAACGTCGTAGGTGGCGTAGTTCTCGCACTTGGCGACGTGGGCCCCGCAACCCTTGGTGTTGCAGGTGAACCCGCCCTGCGGGTGTGGCTCGAGTGATGTGATCTTCCCGCACGTCGTGCACCAGCCGACATCACGCTGGCAACGGACGCAGACCGAGCTTTCGAAGAAGAGCACATTACCGCATTTGCAGAGGCTTCGTTCCATAGGGATGGCATCCTAGGACGAGATGCATGAATTCGGCTTAGATGAGCCCGATTTCACTTTTGCTCTGGAAACGGTGTTGAATCTTGACCGCCGTGCATCGCCCGATGGACGGCCGCGACGGGGCAGCCGATGTCGACGACCTTGATCCTCCCGGTGTAAGCGTCGGCCCCCGGCCGGGTGAAGCCCTGCTTGATGCCGACGAAAGTAACGGTGAGTCCGGCGCGAATCGCAGCACGGCCCAGTGGCTGTCCCGTGTCGCAGTCCAAACCGCTGGGCAGATCGATCGCGACGACGGGGATCTGCGATTGGTGGACGATGGCCGCAATCGCAGGGAACGGGTCGCGTGGCGACGCCGTGAGACCCGTGCCGAAGATGGCATCGATCAATAGCGTCGGCCTGTCAGGTAAAGCGCGAGACAACAACCGGCCGTCGAGCCATTCGGGTGTCGCCTCCGCCAGATCGAGCTTCATCGCCTGAACGATGTTCCAGTTGATCAGGGCGTCGCCCTGGTACTTCGCCGGGTCGGTGCAGAGACCAATGGTGACCCGCGATCCGCCGTTGTGCAGGTGGCGGCCGATCGTCAGGCCGTCGCCGCCGTTGTTGCCGCCGCCGCACAGGATGAGGACGTTCTGGTGCGACAGCTTTTCGTCGTAGATCGCCTGCACCGCGCCGCGGGCGGCGTTCTCCATCAGCACGATGCCGGGGACGCCGAAGTCTTCGATCGCGATCTGATCGATGCGGCGGACCTGCTCGCGGGTGAGTACCAATCCTCTCCGCCGGTACTCCGGGGGAGGGTTAGGGAGGGGGTTGCTTCCAGCGGTGTTCATAAGAGAGTTTTGTAGTTCGGTTAGCGGTCGCACCGCAGGTGCACTCTTGCTTGCATTGACATGCTTACAAACGGAAACGCGACCGACCGCAACTCGAAGCAACCCCCACCCTAACACTCCCCCGGAATACCGGAAGAGGGGACTATAAGGTCACTCCTGAGTATAGTCCGGCAACGATGTTGATCCTTCTAACTAACGATGACGGTATTCGCGCCCCAGGCCTTGTTGCGATGTATCGCGAGCTCGTGAAGCTCGGCGATGTGACGGTGGTCGCCCCGGAAACGGTGCAATCCGCCACCGGTCACGGCATTACGATTGCAACCCCGCTTCTCACCCAGCAGGTGAACGTGGAAGGCGTCTTCACTGGGACTGCGGTGGACGGCCGGCCGGCCGATTGCGTGAAGCTGGCGGTCAACCAGCTTCTGCCGCGCCAGCCCGACCTGGTCATCAGCGGGATCAACAGCGGTGCTAACGTGGGCATCAACGTGATCTACAGCGGCACGGTTGCCGCGGCGATCGAGGCGGCGTTTCTCGGGCTGCCGGCGATCGCGACCTCGCTCTACCTCCGCAACGATAAGCCCATCGACTACGCCCGCACGGCGCACTTCGCCCGCAAGTCGATCGAACAGATCCTGGCCGCGGGGTTGAAAGGCGGGCAGGTGTGCAGCGTGAACCTGCCGCCACTGAACGCCGACGAACAGCCGACCGGCATGAAGGTCGTCCGCCAGTGCTACCGCGCCTGGAACGACACGTACGAAGAACGAAAAGACCCGCGCGGCAAGAGCTACTACTGGAATACGAGCGTCTTCCGACTCGGCGAAACCGAAGACGACACGGATGTCGCAGCTTTGCGCGACGGCTACATCACGATCACGCCATTGCAGTTCGACCTGACGCACTACCCGCAGCTGCACGAATGGCAGGGGCGTGAGTGGAAGGCGTAGGCGGCCCTGGAGAATTGACCTTGAACAGACGACCGCCCTCCGTGTCTCGGTGCCTCTATGGCTTCCTCGTCCTCATTTGGCGTTCGGAAACCAAGGCCTGGCGTCTGCGGGGCGATAGGTGCCGATCTGGATCGCCTCGATGTCGTGGATGAGCCACCGCCCGTCGGCGGCGCGTGCCCAGACAAAGCGCCACCCGGTGGGGAAGGGCCGGCCCCCGCCGTCGTTGGCAGTGACGTAGATCTGCACTTCGGCGCTGATCTGCGCCGCGCCCTCGCGCTTCGGTTCCAGGCCGGTGATCGCGAGTGCGGTAACGCCGGAGCCATCGGCCCGGGAGCGGCACGCACTGACAATCTGCTCGCGGGTGCTGTAAATCTCACCAACGCCCGCCAGGGTGACGGCGGCATCTGGTTCCATCAGCGCGTTGAGCTTGTCCCACTCCCTTTTCTCGACTGCCGCGACCAGTTCACGCGACTGACGCGAGACCTTCTCGGTGTCCGTCTCGACCGCCCTGCTGGCGATAAAGATCACCACGCCGACGAGCAACAGGCCGACGCCGACGCTGCGGAGGGTTTTGTCGCCCTTACGCAACCCGAGATACGCCATCACGATGCCGACAATGGCCGGGACGATGTAAAGCCACCAGGGGGCGTCGAAAATCAGATCCATAAGCACTTTCCCCGTGAAGGCGGGTTCAAGTCCGCGGCCAACAACGTCCGATAAAACATTTACGGCTGTGCCAGCGGGCTGAACCTGCGCCGTTCCGCCGGAATTACGCTACCCGATCGCCAAGCATGGCCGCAACAACGTCCGCCATTCCCGACGCCACGATCAACGCCGATCCGGCCAGCGCGGACCGGCGGTACGTTCTGCCGGAGGATGCACCGTACCTCAAGAATCTCGAGGTGCTCTGGACGCTGGACGCCGATCTGGCCCGGCGGATCGAGGCGATCGACGAACCCTACCCGGCGGCAACCGCCAAAACCGGCGTCGCCACGATCGCGCTGCCGGCTTCGGCCGGCGGCCGCGTGGTGCAACTCCACAGTAAGTACGATCCGATCGCCGAGGCGGATCGCCTGGTTTCTTCCGCGAGTGCCGACAAGCCGGCCATCTACTACGTGCATGGCTTCGGGCTGGGGTATCACGTGGAGGCGCTCGCCGCCCGATCCGGCGACGAGGCCCCGATCTTTGTCTTCGAGCCAGACCTGCGGCTGTTACGGACGGCGTTCGAGCTGCGCGACTTCAGCAAGCTGCTGTCCGCCAATCGCCTGGGCTTCTTCACCACGCTCGACAAAGCCGCATTGCTCGACCGGCTGCAGCCGCACCTGGCGATGTTCTCGCTCGGGACGACGACGATTGAACACGGGCCCAGTTTGCAGGTCGCGCCTGAATTCCACGCCCAGTACAAGCAGTGGCTTGCCGAGTTCGCGAGCTTCGCGCGTACGAGCCTGAACACGTTTCTGCTCAACAGCGCCAAGACCGCCGAGAACATTGCCCGCAACATCGGCTGGTACGTCGCCAGCCCCTGCATGAGCCGGCTGAAAGACCGCTTCGCGGGCAGGCCCGCGATCATCGTGTCGGCCGGGCCTTCGCTCCGGAAGAACAAGCACCTGCTGCCGGCAATCCAGGACAAGGCGGTCATCATTGCAGTGCAGACGACGCTCAAGCCGCTGCTCGAAATGGGCATTGAGCCGCACTTTGTCACGTCGCTGGACTACCACGAGATCTGTACGCGGTTTTTTGAGAACCTGCCGAAAACCTATGGCGACGGACGTCGCCGGCTGCGCACGGAACTGGTGGCCGAGCCGAAAGCGACGAGCAGGATCTTCGCGATGCTTGACGGCAACGTATCGCTACTGGGGAGCAACTTCGCCGAATCGCTGCTGCGCGAGATGAAACCGAACAAGGCCAAGCTGCCGCCGGGGGCGACGGTCGCGCACCTGGCGTATTACCTCGCCGAGTGGCTCGGTTGCGACCCGATCATTTTCCTCGGTCAGGATCTGGGGTTCTCCGACGGGCTCTGCTACGCCCCCGGCACCAGCTACGAAGACGTCTGGCGGCCGGAGTTCGGACGGTTCTGCACGCCCGAGATGAAGCAGTGGGACCAGATCGTCCGCGAGCGGTTCATTCTTCGCCGAATCCCCGATTTCCAGGGCAGGCCCATGTACACCGAAGAGCGGCTGTTCACCTACCTGCAGCAATTCGAACGCGACTTCCTGCAGAGCAAGCGGACGATCATCGATGCCACCGAAGGCGGTGCCGCCAAGCGCGGCGCGAAGTCCATGCCGCTTGCCGACGCGATCGACGCGCACTGCCAGGAGTCGTTTCCGGTCGATCTGTCCGACCATGGCGGATCGCGCTGGGACCGCACGGCCGACTGTGCCGCCAGCCTGCGTAAGCGGCGGGATGAAGCGGCAGGCATTGAAGACATCAGTCGTCAGACCTTGCCCCTGCTCGAAACCATTCGTGACCATATCAACGACCAGAACAAGGTGAATCAGGCGATCACGAAAATCGATGCGCTGCGCGCGGAGATGAACCGGTTCGGCGCGACGTACGACCTGGTCACGGAACTGACGCAGAAATCACAGCTCAGCCGGTTCGAAGCGGATCGGCGGATCAAGATGGCCAAGCTCGACCCGACCGAGCGTCAGCGACGGCAGGTGGACCGGGACATCGCGAACGTGAGAAGCGTGATGGAAGCGGCGGCGCGATTTGCAGAGCTGATGGATGAGGTGGCCGCTAGCTTACAGAGCGACCAGAGACGCGAAGTCGCTTCCGCAAACGCCCGCGGCGCTGCCTTGGGCTCCACACCAGCGGGGCGGGCGTAATGCCACCTGGTATGACAACCTCGACCTCCATCCTCACGCTCGTGTCCCTGCTCCATGAGCGTGCGACCGAGAACAGCGCTACGCGGCAGTTCCGCGGCGAACCGGTGCTCGCCTGGACCTTACGGCGGGTGCGGCGGTGCGACGCCGTTGGCGCGATCGCCCTGCTCTGCTGGGACGACCAGGCGCCCGCAGTCCGGCCGATTGCCGAGGCCGCGGGTGCGGAGGTGATCAGCCAGGGTGCTCGCCAAGCATGCCCTGCGATGGACGCTGTCTCCGCCGCCCGGCGATGGGCGGACGGGTGGCGCGGCGGGCCGCTGGGAACGTCGTCTTTCGACGCCGGGTTTCACCCGGCCGCGGTCAAGGCCGTCGCCGAGCAGTGGAATGCACAGGCCGTGCTGCTGGTCGATCCGGCCGCGGCGTTGGTCGATCCGGCGCTGCTGTCGGCTGTCATCACCCAGTTCGACGCGAAGCCCGCGGCCGAGTTCGTGTTCACGCCTGCGGCGACGGGACTGGGTGCGATGTTGCTGCCACGTGCCTTGGTCGACCGGTTGGCTGCCGCCAACAGCCATCCGGGCCGGTTGCTGCACTACTTCCCCGACCAGGTCAGCCGAGAGCCGATCGCCCAGGACGGCTGCGCCGCAACACCGACGACCGTCGCCCGATCCGTTCATCGATACACGCTGACGTCGCAACGGCAGATCGCCCGCGTCGAGTCGGCGACGGCCGACCTGAACGGCCAACTCGTCGGCACCGACGCCGAGTCGATCGTGGCGCGGATGGCCGCAGGGGCACAAAGCGGTGTGCCCGGGGGCGATCTCCCCCGCGAAGTCGTCCTGGAACTGACCACCCGCCGCGACTCCCGACCCATCTTCTCCCCCGCCGGTTCGGCCGCCACGGATCGCCCCGACCTGCCGTTGGATGTTGCCCGCCGGCTGATCGACGAGATGGCGGCGCTGGACGATACCCGGCTTACGCTGGCCGGCGTGGGCGACCCACTGCTACACGCCGACTGCATTGAGGTCATCCGCCATGCCGCCGGCCATGGCATTGCGGTCAATGTCGAGACGGACTTGCTGTCGGGCGACGGCGAACGGATCGCCGCGCTCGCCGAGTCCCCGGCGGACCTGGTGTCGATTCACCTTCCGGCGCTCGCGGCGCAGACCTACGCACAAGTCATGGGCGTCGATGCCTACGCTTTGGCGCTGGGCAACGTGCAGGGGCTGGTCTCCCGGCGGGCGGCGCTGAATCGGGGAACTCCGCTGGTGATCCCGTTGTTCACCAAATGCCGACAGAACCTGCAGGAGATGGAACCCTGGTATGACCAGTGGCTCCGCGCGGTCGGTTCGGCGGTCATCCTGGGGCCGAGCACATTCGCCGGGCTGATTCCCGATGTGGCGGTCGCCGACATGTCGCCGCCGTTGCGTGTGCCCTGCCGGCGACTGCGGGAACGCCTGGCCGTGCTGTCGGACGGGTGCTTCACCACCTGCGAGCAGGACGTCGCCGGTCGTCAGGTACAGGGACGCACCGGCGACGATGCGCTATCTCACATCTGGCAGTCAAAATTTGCCGCACTGCGGAATTTGCACGCGGATGGCCGATTAGAAGAGTTGGCAGTTTGCGCAAAGTGCAAGGAGTGGCACAGGGCGTAAGTCGCAAAGCGTTGTTCGGCGAGCAGTGCCCGCCCTACAAGAACGCTGTGCAATGCAATGGAGTGCATAATGAACGTTCTCGGTGTCGTACTGGCTCGCGCGGGCTCTAAGGGCTTGCCCAACAAACATCTCCTGACGCTTCAGGGACGCCCTGTCATCTCGTACACGCTGGAGCACGCCCGCGCGGCCGGGCGGCTGACGCGGGTCGTCGTTTCGAGCGACTGCCCGCTCGTCCGCCGGTTCGGGATCGCCAACGGGTTTGACGCCGTCGAGCGGCCGGCCGATCTCGCGACCGATACCGCCAGCGTCCAGGATGTCATGTTGCATGCGGTCGATCAGATGAAAGTGCAGCACAAATTCGACGCCGAAGCCGTCGTGGTGCTCTATGGCAATGTGCCGATCCGCCCTGCCGCGTGTATCGACCGGGCCATTGAGATGCTCGAAAGCACCGGCTGCGACTCGGTTCGCAGCTTTATCCCGGTCGGCAAGTGGCATCCGGGCTGGATGTCGAGGCTGAAGGGTGACGTCGTTGAGGCCGTGGTGCCCGGCAGCATTCACCGGCGGCAGGACCTGGAACCGTTATTCCTGCACGACGGCGGCGTGGTCGCCGTCACGCGGGCGAGCCTGGAGCGGGGCCGGGCGAATCGATCTGATCCACACGCGTTCTTCGGCGTCGACCGCCGGGGATTCGCGGTTGAACCCGGAGACACGGTCGAGATCGACAGCCGTCGCGATTTGTATATCGCCGACGGCATCATGCGGGAAGCAGCCGATCGGGCCGAGCAGGACCGCGAAGACGCCAGGCTCAGGAGAGCATCATGAACCCAACCATCGTCCCCGGCGATACCGCCCATTCGCCCGCCAAACACATCGATATCGCCGGCAGAAGCATCGGCCCGGGGAAGCCGACCTTCGTCATCGCCGAGATCGGCGTGAATCACGACGGCGACGTGCAGAAGGCGATCGAGCTGGTCCGCATCGCGGCCGCATGCGGCGCTGATGCGGTTAAGCTGCAGATCTTCCGCGCCACCGCGCTCATGCACCCCTCATGCAGTCTGGCGAACTATCAGAAGGACCGCGTTTGGGAGACCGACGCGGTCGACATGCTTCGCCGCTATGAACTGAACCGGGAAGACCTTCGTGTCATCGTCAAGGCGATTCTCGAAGCCAAGCTCATCCCCCTTGCCACGCCTTTTTCGCCCAACGACGTCGATACCATCGCGGCATTGCGTCTGCCGGCGATCAAGATCGCCTCGCCGGACCTGGTCAACCGCCCGCTGCTGTACGAAGCGATGCAGCTGGGCAAGCCGATGATCCTGTCGACCGGTGCCGCGACGATGGAAGAGGTTGCCGCGACCGTCGGCTGGATGAAGGAGTCGTTCGCGCGGATCTCGCTGTTGCACTGCATCAGCAGCTACCCGTGCGAACTGGCCGATGCGCACCTCGGATGGGTGACCGAGCTTGATCGGGCATTCGACGTGCCGGTGGGTTTCTCCGACCACACCACTCACGCAACAGCCGGCGCGCTGGCGGTCATGGCCGGCGCGACGATCGTGGAGAAGCACATTACTTATGATCGCAGCGCCCGTGGCCCGGACCATTCGGCCAGTGCCGACCCCCACCATTTCGAGCGCTACGTGAAGAGTATTCGAGAGGCCGACCTGCTCCGCGGCAGCTCTGCGAAACATCTGCTGGAGTGCGAGAAGGACGTCCGCAAGGTCAGCCGCCAGAGTCTGGTCGTCCGCCGGACACTCCTGGCCGGCGAGGAAATCCGCCACGACGACCTGACCGTGCAGCGCCCCGGCACCGGTGTTTCGGCGGCGCACTGGGCCGAGGTCATCGGCCAGCGCACCAGCCAGGCCATTCCCGCCGGCAGCATCCTTCAGCCTGAGATGCTCGCAAGCCCAAAGGGCGCCTGGCGTGCGGCATAGCGACATTCAACTCCCCTTGTAAACGAGCAGCGGCCGCAGTCGCCTTGTCACCTTCATCAGCGGTTCCTGCGCCTTGAGCACCGCGCGCAGGTCCTTGTACGCCTTGGGCGATTCCTCTCGCATCGCGTCAAGAATTCGCGGGTCGTACCAGACGTCAGCCATCTGCCTGCGCACCTCATGACGTCCGAAGCGCTCGCGGGCGACCGTTCGCGACATTTGCCTTCCCGCGCCGTGGGCGCTGCTGCGGAGCGACTGCGGCTCACCCCGTCCGACGATGTGAACGCTGGTTGTCCCCATCGACCCCGGCACCACGCCGGCCAGGCCGTCGTCGGCGGGCGTCGCCCCTTTGCGGTGCACCAGCAGCGACTCGCCGAAATGCGCTTCCCGCCGCACGTGGTTGTGATCGCATTCGATGAGTGACGATTCGATTCGCGTCACGCCGGTCAGTTCGTGTATCGCTTCGCACACCTGCTCCGCCATCGCGATACGGTTCCCGCGGGCATAGCGGCGAGCCCAGTCCTGATCGTTGAGGTAGGCTTGGCCCAGGTCCGTTTCCGTATCCAGCAAGGGCATGGTTGCGCCCCGCGTCGCGCGGGCTACGTGGTGCGAGCGCACGACCTGGCCCATCGCGCGGGAGCCGCTGTGGATCATCAGCCACAGGCGGTCGTCTTCATCGGCCTGAAGTTCGACGAAGTGATTGCCTCCGCCGAGCGTCCCGAACTGCAGGCCGCCATCGTCGCCGGCGGCGGCGACGAGTGCGGGATGCGAGAGATCGCTTGCGACGCAATCGACCGGCATCGGCAACCTGGCCGTGCGATGCCGCCGGTGCGACGGCACCCGCCGGCCGATCGCGCGGAGCAGTTGCCCCGCGCGATCGGCGTCTTGCAGCAGGTCGGCTGTCGCGTCGAATGCGATCGCGAGCATGCCGCAGCCGATGTCGCCCCCCACCGCCGACGGGTAGACCAGCCGGCGGGTCGCCATCGCGGTGCCGACGCAGACATCCGTCGCCAGGTGAACGTCCGGCATGACGGCAACATGAACGACGTCGTCGGCATGCAGGGCGCGGTCGATCGCGTTCTTCACCGGTGTGTCCAGCGGCCACGCGAGCCAAGTGGCGAGTGTCGGCGCTGTAGGGTCCGCCTTGGCGGACGCGACGGACGTGACGGACGCGGGCAAGTCTTCGTTGTCACTCGACATGATCGCCCCCCTCCAGGTTCGCGGTGTGGTTTCCCGCGTCGGTTACGTCACTCGGATTCCCTGCCCGCAACGGCACGGGCAGAAAGCTAAGCGACGGCGTGCGCTTTCGGCAGATCGACTGCGCCACGACGGCGCGCAGCCGGGGCGAAGCCCCGTCGAGAATCCCGATGACTTCGATCACCGAGACCTCCACCGACGCCGGCACCAGCACGCGCACCAGAAGCTGCGCCGCCGAGCCCATCGGCTCGACGGCGTCAACGGTAAGGTCACGCAGCACCTCGTGACGATCGCCGGCCAGCGCCAGCGAGAGTGCCCGCTCCACCTGTCGGCAGAGTTGGAGCGTCTTGCGGTCGTGGGCGGCGTCAAACGACTCGCCCGATGCGCCGCTGTGGCCCCGAAGGGCCTGTTCGAACAGATCTCGGTCCAAAGCAGACCCGGCCGGCGCCCTGCGGGCGCGGCCCTTGTTCCTACGGTTGGAATGTCTCACAAAGAATGTTCCCTGGTCCGCGCCGGGGACTCGGAGTTCACGCGCCATGTTCACAAGTTGCCAAGACGCCCGCCAACAGCAGTCGGTGGGCCTTCGCCCCAGGGACTGCTGTCCGTGGGCTTTGGTACAACTTGGACGTCAACCGCGTGCCGAACCGAACCGTGGAAGCGGACACAAATCAGTAATTGGATAAAAAGAAGAACCAGACGCTGATCGACTCAGCGAGTTGCAAGTGAGGGATGGATGTGGGCGGACTGCATGGAAACCTCGACTGATAAACGACCCGGCCATGATAACGCGTAATGCCGTGGCGGCAAGAGAATTCCCGGATTTTCAGCCCAAATTGGCGATTTTCTGAACGGAATTGGCCTCCGTGACGGCCGCGACGTCTCGTGTCGCGAACGCTCGCACGACTGCCCTGATGTCGAAGCGCACGTCCGCGAAATCGCGCCTAAACTTGACCTTAGCCGGACCGATGCGACAATCGTTCTCCCTACTCGGCGGAGGTTCTGCAACCATGAGGCGGACGCGACAGGTATTGGCAGTCATGCTCGTGACGACGGCACTTTGTGCCGATCGCGGAGCCGCTGCGCTGTCGATCACTGCCCAGCCTCAGGCCAAGACCCAGGCCGAAGCTTCGAACGGTTCGCTCCGCGGGTCGTTCTTTCAGCGGTTGTCACGAACACTCGGCGGCCGGGTGTCGATCGTCCTGCACCGGCAGGCCTTCTTCGGGCTCAGCGGTGTGGCCGTTGCCCCGGTGCGATCGGTCGATGGTTCGGTGCCGATCGCACATCAGCCGGTGAGCCCCTTCCAGTTTCGGTTGCCTCCCCCTTTCGTTGTCTGAATCCGCGGACCGCTTGGTGTGCCCAACGCACACCAGCTGGTTCGATGCGATGACGCACTCCCGTTTCATCTGATATTGAGTTTGAATCTAAACCTTCGCGGGTTGACCTGCTGTCACACCGTCGGTGGTCCCAACCCAGCCCTTCGGGCAGGCGCTAAAAGGAACTCCTCGACATCCGGTCGAGGTTCCCTTCCGGTCGTCCTCCCCCTGTCTGAGATTTACCCATGTCCACAATCGTTTCCAAACTGCTCGTCAAGATGTTCGGCAGCCGCAATGACCGCCTGCTCAAACGCTACTGGAAGATGGTCGAGGCCGTCGGCGCGATGGAGGAAAAGGTCCGCAAGATGACCGACGACCAGCTCCGCGAGCGCACCCTCGAACTGCACATCGGCCTGGCCGGCGATCCGGTCACCAACACCAAGCCGACGCTCAAGAGCGAAGACGTTCGTGCTGAAGCGCTGGCGATCCTGCGGGAGGCGATGGACCGCAATATCGGCATGCGGCAGGTTTTCAATCCCGAAGAGAACGAAATGGGGATCAAGTTCGATCCCGCTCGCCTCGATCCCGAGGCCCGCAAGCATTACGACGAGGTCAATCGTCGGCTCGTCGGTACCGGCGAGCCCTGGCAGTTCACCGCGATCCCTGTCCCGCTGTACGACGCCATTCGTAAGCTCTACCCCGAAAGCCGGCCCCCCTTCCGGGCCCGTCCGTTCGACGTGCAGCTCATCGGCGGCATGGTGCTGTACGAAGGCCGTATCGCCGAGATGGCGACCGGCGAAGGCAAGACCTTTGTCGGTCCACTGGCGTGCTACCTGCGCGTGCTCGAAGGCTACCACTGCCACGTCGTTACTGTGAACGACTACCTCGTGAAGCGCGACTCGCAATGGATCAAGCCGGCGTTCGCGGCGCTGGGGCTGTCGGTCGGTTACATCCAGTCCGACATGGACCCGGGCGGCGACGAACGCCGTAAGCAGTACGAGTGCGATGTCACGTACGGCACCAACAGCGAGTTCGGCTTCGACTACCTGCGCGACAACATGAAGTCGTCGAAGGATCAGCAGGTGCAGGGGCCGCTGGACTTCGCGATCGTTGACGAAGTAGACAGCATCCTGATCGACGAAGCCCGCACGCCTTTGATTATCTCCGGCGCCGCTCACGACGACGCGCCCAAGTACGTCAAGGCCGATGCCGTGGCACGCCGAATCATTGAGATCAATCGCCCGTGGACGGCGGTCGAGAAGCAGGTGGACGCGGCCAAGCGGGCCATCAAGGCAGCCGATGGCGACCTGGACAAAGCCAAGGATAAGGCCGAGAAGGACGCCGCCACCAAGCGTCGCGAGCAGGCGGAACAGGACCTGGCCGAGGCCGAGAGCAAGAAGGACGGCCTGACCCAGTACTACGAGATCGAGTGGGACCGCAAGAGCTGCCATCTCACGCACGAGGGCATCGCCAAGGCGCAGGAGTTTGCCGGCGTGGGCAGCTTCTATGTCGGCGACAACGTCGAGTGGCCTCACCTGATGGAACAGGCAATGCGGGCCCATGTCGTCTACGAGCGCGACAAGGACTACGTCGTCGAGCGCAACCCCCGCAGCGGCGAAGTCGAAGTCATCATCATCGACGAATACACCGGCCGAAAGATGGTCGGCCGGCAGTGGTCCGACGGCTTGCACCAGTCGGTGGAAGCCAAGGAAAAGGTGAAGATCAAGGAAGAGACGCAGACGCTGGCAACGATCACGCTGCAGAACTTCTTCAAGCTGTACCGCGCGCTGTCGGGCATGACCGGCACCGCGCAAACCGAGGCCGAGGAGTTCGGCAAAATCTACCAGCTCGAAGTTGTCACGATTCCGACGAACCGCCCGGTCATTCGGCAGGACAACCAGGACCGCGTTTACCGCAAGGAACAGGAGAAGTGGAACGCCATCCTGGAAGAGATCAAGCTCTTCGCGGACGCCGGCCGGCCGGTTCTGGTCGGCACGACGAGTGTCGAAAAATCGGAAATGCTCAGCGCCCTGCTGACGCGCAAGTACGGCATCGAGCACGAAGTGCTGAACGCCAAGTTCCATGAACGCGAGGCGGCGATCGTGCTGGTCGCCGGTCGTACCCACGAAGACAAACACGGCAACGTGGTTGGCAACGTGACGATCGCGACGAATATGGCCGGCCGCGGAACCGACATCAAGCTGGCGCCGGAAGTGGCGTGGGATGTCATCGAGACCCCCGAAGGGGGCAAAGGCAAGTACGTCATCAAGCAGCGGGCGACCGGCAAGACGCAGGAAATCAACGTCACCGGTGAGGAAGAGGAAGCCGATCCGCTGGCGAACATTTTCCAGCTCAAGCCTGGCGCCAAGGTAGTCGGCGGATTGCACGTGATCGGCACCGAACGCCATACCGCCCGGCGTATCGACAACCAGCTCCGCGGCCGGGCCGGTCGCCAGGGCGATGCCGGCTCGTCCCGGTTCTACGTCAGCCTCGAAGACGAACTGATGAAGATCTTCGCCGGCGACTGGACGATGCGCGTGCTCGGCTGGCTCGGCATGGAAGAGGGGATGCACATCGAGGACAAGCGCATCACCAAGGGCATCCAGAACGCGCAGAAGAAGGTCGAGGAACGCAACTACCTCGGCCGCAAAAACCTCCTGGAATACGACGAAGTCATGGACTACCAGCGGACCACGTTCTACGGCACGCGGCAGCGCGTGCTGGACGGGCGCCGGGTCGATGAAATCATCTGGGGCATGATCGGCGAAGCGATCGAGGACGCGGTCAACAAGTACATCGTCCAGGATTTCATTGCGGCGACGATCGCCGAATGGGCCCGGCAGAACTTCGAGGTTCAGCTCGACACCGACGACATCAAGGGCCGCCGGGAGATCGACTTCCTCGAGGATTACATCAAGAACCAGGCCCGCACGCAGATCGGCGAAGACCTTCAGTCAACCCTCGGCGAGTACCTGGGCGAGGATGAGGAAGACCGCTCCGGCTGGGATACCTCGGCGATTTCGAGCTGGGCGATGAGCCGTTTCAGCGTCGCATTGCCACAGTCGCGCATCAAGAAGATGGATGCCGACGAGCTTCGCGAAACGCTGCGCGAGGCGGCGATCGAGCAGCTAGAGAAGCGCGACGTCGACGCCATCCAGAAGTACCTCGAACCGCTCTACGCCGAGACGGAACTGTCGAGCTGGGCGAAGGAAAAGTTCGACATCGATGTCGACCCCAAGGCGATGGTGCTGGAAGGCAGCCGTGGCACTCAGGCAAAGGACGCCGCGGAGATTGTCGAGCTGATCGAGAGCAAGGCACGTGAAGCCTATTCGCGGCGCGAGGTCGAGTATCCGATCGACGAACTACTGACGCGCGTCGTCGGCGAGAACAGCCGGATCGAGATCCCCGACGCCGCGCAGTTTGTCGCGATGTGGGCCCGGGCCAAGTACGGGTTCACTTACACCTACGAACGGCTCATGAACGCCGAGGTCGCCCCGCTGCGGGAAGAGCTCGTCGGCTACCAGGAGAAGTTCCTGCACGGCGGCGAACTTGAAAAGGACATCGACAAGATCCTGGCCAGGGACGGCGGCAAAGATCCATCGACAGAAGAGCTGATCAAGCGGTTTGGCGAACGCTTCGGCGTGAAGCTGGAGGTCGAAGATCTCTACCCGCCGGTGAAGGACACCCGGCTGGATGATTCCAACAAGGACAAGAAGCGCGTCATCGTTGAGGCCGCGGAAGAAGCGCCGCAGACGCTGCGTGAGATCCTGTTGGAGCGTGGCCGTGGCGTGCTGCGGCAGGAACTGTCGATGCTGGAGCAGTACATCCTGATCCAGATCTTCGACGAATCCTGGAAGAACCACCTTTACGCGATGGATATGCTCAAGGGCGGCATCGGGCTGGTGGGCTTCGCCGAGAAGGATCCGCGCATCGCCTACAAGAAGGAAGGCTACCGCTACTTCAACGAGATGATGAGCGGCATTCGCGACAAGGTGACCGACCTGATCTTCAAGGTTCGTATCCAGGGACCGGTCAAGGCCCGCAGCGCTTACCGGGAGACTGCGGCCGTGCACGAGACGTCAAGCGACTATGGCGTCAGCGGTGCCCCCAGCGAAACCGAGGCCGCCGCCGCTCAGCCCCAGGGCGAAGGCGCGGTAAAGGTGAAACAGATCGTGAACCAGATCCCGAAGGTCGGCCGCAATGACCTGTGCCCCTGCGGCAGCGGCAAGAAGTACAAGAAGTGCCACGGGGCAGAGGCGTAGCGAAGGCTCGAAGGCACGAAGGCAAAAAAGGCACGAAGGCACGCAGGGTTCAATTCCTGCGTGCCTTCGTGCCTCTTGCCTTCGTGCCTGGTCTTATTCGGCGCTCTTCTCCGGCAGTTCCCAGTCCACCTTCCGCGCGTCGCCCCACATGCTGTCGACGTCGTAGTAGCTGCGCGCGTCCTGCGTGAAGCAATGGACGATGATGTCGAAGCAGTCCATGACGATCCAGTTGGCCGACTCGTCGCCATTTCGGCTGAGCTTGCTGTAGCCCTTCTGCTCGGCAAGTTCTTCGCAGGCGTCAACGGCGGTCCGCATCTGGCGGGCGCTGGTGCCGGTCGCGACGACGAAGAAATCCGTCACCGGGGACACCCCGGCCACGTCGAGTACCACCACCTGATGGCACCGCGTGTCGGCCAGCATCCGGGCCATCGCGATCGCAGTCGCACGCGCCTCGGCGTTGTCCTTGCGTACCGGCGGTTGCTTCAGGGGTGGACGGGCCGGCCGCTCTTTGGCAGGCGACGTGGCGGCAGCGGACGAAGTTGCAGTGGTTTTTGCGATGGGGCACCTCCTCGGGCATCCCCCGCCGATGCGCACACGCCGGTCAAGGGGGAAGACATTGTAGTCGCAACCCGGTGGTTTAGCCCATCGGTTCGGAACATTACGGATACCGGGCGTGCGGTCCGCGGTTCCGCGGCCTCGCGATCCGCTTCGCGTCGCGGCTAAACGTCTGTTCTCGCGATTGATTTAGTGAGTCGGCGGCCGGCTTGTAAGCCGAGTTCTGTACCGGCAACCGGCCTTGCGGACGGGCACCGATGACGACCATTTCTCTGTGGCGGCTGTTACCAGACGCCTCGCGACGCGGCTCTCGCCGAATCGCTGCAACCTACCCGCAGATGATAACGCCCGGGCCGGGGCTCTCTGCTTATTCGGTCTTGCTGCCGGTGGGGTTTGCCATGCCGTTGATGTCACCACCAACGCGGTGCGCTCTTACCGCACCGTTTCACCCTTACCGTGACAGTAGGCAGTAGGCCGTAGGCAGTAGGCAGAGAAGAAAGGCTGACGTTCTTCTCTGCCTACTGCCTACCGCCTACTGCCTACTGCCCTGGCGGTTTGTTTTCTGTTGCACTTTCCGTCGGGTTCGCGTGTCGGCTTTCGCCGAAACGCTTCTCCGCCTGGACGTTATCCAGCACCGTGGCCCTGGGCAGCTCGGACTTTCCTCACGGGACCTCGTGCGGCGGAGGTTGTTACACCACCGACGCCGCGCCCGCGCGGCCGTCCCGCCAACCGCCGACTCAAGTTCAGGATTATACGGCAATTGCCGCTAAAGGCGCGATTGATTTCCGACGGTGCCCAAGGGGCGCGGACTTCGGGCCGATATCGGTGGTTGACGGAGGAGCAAGGCACGCTGCCCTACGTCTAGTTCCATTGCGTGCCTCAGAAGTAAAGCATTATGGACCCACACGACCTCTTGCCCGACATCGGAATCGCGATCCTCACCGCCACCGTGGTGGGCTTGATCGCCCATTTCCTGCGTCAGCCGATCATTCTCGGATATCTGGTCGCCGGCGCGGTCATTGGGCCGCTGGGGCTGAGGTGGATTCATTCCGCCGGCAGCGTCGAAGTGATCAGCGAGATCGGCTTGGTGCTGCTGCTGTTCATTATCGGGCTCGAGATGAACATCAAGTCGATCCTCGCCGCCGGCAAGCAGTTGCTGGTGGCCGGGTTCGGGCAGTTCATTGTCTGCGCGGCGATCGGTGTTGGCCTCTTTGCCGCATTGGGGTACGGGCTCACGGGGTCCAACAGTGACGGCCTCTACCTGGCACTGATGTGCGGCCTGTCGAGCACTGCGGTGGTCGTCAAGCTGCTTTATGACAAGCAGGAACTCGACACCCTTCCCGGCCGCCTGACGCTGGGCATCCTGGTCATTCAGGACATCTACGCGATCTTCGTGCTGGCGTTCCAACCCAACTTCGCCAACCCGACCGTGGCCCCAATTCTGAAGGCATTGGGCGCGACCGCCCTGCTTCTGGCCGCGGGGTTCCTGTTCTCGAAATACGTGCTGCGGTTCGTTTTTGCGTCGATCGCCAAGGCTCCGGAAATGGTCGTCGCCGTCAGCATTGGCTGGTGCGCGGCGGTCGCGGGGCTGGCCGGAGCGATGGGGCTATCGAAGGAGATGGGCGCCCTGGTGGCCGGTGTGAGTATCGCCGCGTTCCCCTACAGCGTGCATGTGACGGCCAAGACATTGCCGTTGCGGGACTTCTTCCTGACGCTCTTCTTCGTCTCACTGGGAATGAAGATCACCCCGCTGCAGCCGAGCATGATCGCGATGGTCGCGGTAATCGTCCTGTTTGTGGTTGTCTCGCGATTCGTCTCAATCTACCCGCTGTTGAAGCTGTCGGGCGCAGGCCGACGGACCGCGTTTATCACCAGCCTGAACCTGGCGCAAATCAGCGAGTTCTCGCTCGTCATCGCCAGCCTGGGGGCGACCAAGTTCGGACATATCTCCGAGAGCACGGTCGCAATGGTGATCTACGCGATGGCGATCACGTGCGTTATGTCGAGCTACAGCATCCGGTTCAGTCACCCGCTGTTCCTCGCGTTCGACAGGTTGCAGGGGAAACTCGGATTCGGCCGGGTGGGCGACGGCGATGTCGTCGATACCACCGGCCACGCCGAGCGGCCGGTGGCAATTCTGGGCTACCACCGTGGCGGGCGGTCGATGGTGGAGCAGTTGCTCGGAAAGTTCCCCGAGATGGCCGGCAAGCTGAAGGTGGTCGACTTCAATCCCGAGAACCTCAAGCTGCTCAAGGCTCGTGGTATCGACGGACTTTTCGGCGACCTCAGCAGCCTCGACACGCTTCATCACGCACATCTTCATCAGACGAAGGTGATCTTCTGCACGATTCCCGACATGCTCCTCAAGGGAACGAACAACCTCACCCTGGTCAAAGGGCTGCGGCTCATTGCGCCGCATTCGAAAATCGTCGCGACCGCAGACGACGACAAGCACGAACAGGCACTACTTGAAGCGGGCGCCGCACTGGCGATCAAGCCGTACGACCTGATGGCCGAGCGGATGCTTCCGGTCGCCCTGGAAGCGGCCGAGATCGCGAACGATGACTCGTCGCCGGAGCACGCGGGCCCGGCGACGGAAGGCATGCGATCCGCGGCCTGATTCGAGTGCTGAGTTGAAAGTGCTTAGTGCTGAGAAGAAGGCACGAAGGCAAAAGGCACGAAGGCACGCAGGATCCATTCCTGCGTGCCTTCGCGTTTGAATGCTTTTGTGCCTTCCCCTCAGCACCTTTATCTCAGCACTCTCAAGTTACAGCTTCTTGATCTTGATGTCCTTGAACTGCACCGTCATCGGCGGGCCCGCATGGACCTGCAGGGCAAGGATGCCCTTGGCGATCGCGGCTTTGTCTTCGTCGATCACTTCGCTGGTGACGTTCCCGTTGATCATGTGGATCATGTGCGGGCCCTTGGCGATGATCTTGTACTCGTTCCAGTCCTCGTTCTTGATCGCGGCCTGGAGCTGTTCCGACGTCTTCTCGAGCTTTGTTTCTTCCTTGGTGCCGTCGGCCTTGTAGTGCACCTTCGTGCCGCGCTGGGCGAGGATGCCGCGCTTGCCGGCGATGTTGCCCTCGTTGTAGTTGATACCGCTGTAGGTCTTGCCGGCTTCGAAGTCGGCCTGATATCCACCAACGCGCCAGGTCTTGGGGTCCATCACTTTCGAGCGGTACTGCACGCCCGAGTTGCCGCCGACAATCTTGTACTGAAACGTCAGCTCGAAGTCGGCGACTTCCTGATCTTTGAGGATCAGGAAGGTGTTGCTCTTGATCGGCTTTTCCTTGCTGGTTTTGCCCGTGATCGTCCCATCCTGGACGGACCAGAGCTCGGTGTTGCCTTCCCAGCCGGTCAGATCCTTGCCATTGAACAAGCTAACCCAGCCTGCTTCGGATTTTGCTTCGGTCTTGGCCTTGGCCTCGTCGGCGGCGTGAAGTGAAAGACCGACCGACGAAAGACCGACGGCAGCGCCCAAGGCGATCAGAGACAGTTTTTTCAACATGGCATTCCTCTCCGTGTGACAAACAGAAAAGCCGCTCCGCGAGCGGCGGATTACGACAGTAATACTGTACCCGCGTCAGATCGTTTTGGTCGCCCGGGGTCCGACATGATTGACGATCTCCCGGCAGGACCCCTACTTCCCCTGCGGCTTCAGCATCCCCGCGCCCAGCGGTGGCGTGTTGGCCGGGTACGGCAGGCGAACTTCGGCCTCGCTCTTGTGCTGTACGTTTGCCAGAAGCGTCTGCGCCAGCGGTGCCACGCGGTCGGCGTACTGACGATTGATCGCGTCGGTGATCACGTGCGTCATGATCTTCTCGCCCGGCGGAGCGTCAGCCGAACTGGCTGCGATGATCAACTGGGCCTCGGGGCGCGGGATGGTTTTGATCGGGATTTCGCGGCCGGCGGCATCGACGAAGCGCGTCCGCGTGATCGGCGCGAAGTTGGCATCAATGCTCGATCCGCCTGCCTCGCTCGCGATCTCCGCGAAACTCGTCAGGTTGTTCTGCGCCAGTGCGTTAGTGACCTTGACCGCATAGAACTTCAGGCCCGCGCTCTTGGCCTTGCGGGCGAGCGACTTGCAGTCTTCCTCGGTGCCGGGCTTGGGCGGCGCATCGCCGATCAGGATGACCAGTTTGCCGACGCGCTTGCTGGTGCTCCACTTGGTCTTCTCGATCGCGTCGCTCATCGCCTCGCGGACCGCTTCGGGAATGTCCCCGCCGCCTTCGGCGGTCATCGAGACCAGTCCCGGCTCCAAGTCCTGAAGCTTCATCGTCAGGGGCAGCACCTTGGTGACGAACGGGTCGCCCTGGCCGGCATCGCGGTAGAAGACGACACCCAGCCTTGGTGCTTCCTTACACAGCGCGCCCAGCGCACCCATCACCCGGGCCACGTCGCGCCGCAGCCAGGAAAGGACGTCACCCATCGATCCGGTCGCATCGACGACGAAGACCGCCTCGAACTCGTCAAGATCGGCACGGCCCAATTCAAGGTCGGCCAGCCACGAGGGGTCGTCCGGGTCGATCGAGTCCAACGTCATCGGCGCGGGAACGAACGCCGGCTGAAGCTTCTTCCAAGGTTCACCCTCGAGCTTGGTGACTTCCTTCCACTTCTCCTTGGTTACCCATGCGGCAGTCTCGGTCTGGACGGTTTTATAGAGGCTCTCGGAACTGGGGTGGTCGCGGCTCGGCGACTGGGGGTTGAATACCTCGGGCTTGAGGCGTTCGCGGGCTGTCGGCACCGGAGAGCCCGCCGCTTTCAGCACGTACTCGGCTCGAACTCCGGCATTGACGTCGGTCAGGATCTTGGTGATGCCCTGCACGAGGAATGCACTGCGCCATGCTGACAGAGAGCGGCCGAGGGCGTCGAGGGTTGCGATGTCCGACGGCTCCCAGGCGTTGGTTTCTTCGAAGATCTTCATCCAGATCTTACGGTGGCGAAGCGTGGGTACCGACGCCGCGAGCACGTCGAGCAGCGGGACCCGCAGCCCGCCGCGAAACGCATCCTTCTCCGCCAGCGCGAGTGTCGCAGTGATCCAACGCTGATATGTCTTGGCATCGAGTTCGCCCACCCGCGCCAGGACGCCCTGCCAGGCGAGCAGGCGGACGACATCGTGCTTGTCCTTCTCGCAGAGCTCGAGAAGCCGGGGAAGCGCCGTCTCACGTGGGCTGCGGGCCAGGCTGATCACGCCCATCGCACGAGAGACCCAGAATGGTGCGGCCGTCTTCTTGATGTAGTCCCGTTCCAGGTAGTCGAGCAGATTGACGAGCTTCTCTTCCCGGTTCTTGGGGTTCTCGTATCGAGGTTTATCAGGAATCGTCGGCAACTGGCCCGGCTTTCCCGGGGGCGTGGTCGAAGCCGTCCGGGGAGGTGGTGTTGTCTGGGCGATGACCGCGACGCCAAGTGTCAGCCCGGCGATCCCGGTGGCGAGCGTCACGACCATGGTCGGGGAATACAGCCGGTTGAATCGAAGGCGGGATTTCTGACGGGCCATAACGTTAGATCTTACCAATCCTTTGCGGTCGACGCACACGGATTTCAAGGAAGGGAATCTCGCATGTCGGCTCCCGGCGCAGCGTGCAAAAAAAGAAACCGCGGCGCCTGGAGGGTAGTTGGCGCCGCGGTTGGCGGAGGAGGACCGGAATCTATTTTCAAAGTAGCGCCCGGCCGGGTGACGCCCCGACTTGGACGCGAAAGAGGATAGTCACACTTTGTTGACGATCGATGAGCGTTTGACTGTCATCCGTTATTCGCTTTGGATATTTCTCGGATCACAAAGATTTGCTTCCCTTTCGACCTTGTGACGCACGAAACTCAGTTGGCGTCATGCCGACCTGCTTTTGCATCGCCCGTTGCAGAAGCTCGACGGCCGTGAAGCCGCACGCCGCGGCGATTTCAGATATGGGTTGATCGCCCGCCTTGAGCATACGGCATGCCTGCTCGACGCGAAGCCGGCGGACTTCCAGAGCCGGGGAACTACCCATCACCTGGCGGAAACGGAGCTCCAGGGTTCTTCGCGAGACACCCGTAGCGGTTGCCAGAGCGGGAACCGACAGCGGCACAGCCAACCGCGACGCCATATGTTGAAGCGCTTTGCGAATCAGCGGGTCGGCATGGGTTGCGTTCGGCAGTGTTTCGCCAGCGACCAGACCGGTCATGGGCACCAGCACTTCCGGGCCGATCGCCCCGCCACGCATCAGGCGGTCCAGGTGCCGTGCTGCCTCGTACCCCACCTGCCAGGGGTTGTGATCGATGGCGGCCATCCTCGGCTGCGAGATGCGCGTCAGCAGTTCGTCCAGATCGCCCGACAGCAGAGACACGCCGTCCTCCGGAACGCGCACGCCGGCCCAGGCCGCCGTCTCCAGCAGGCGAAATGCGCCGATCGCATTCCACGTCAGGATCCCCACCGGTCGCGGGAGCGCCGTGAGCCAATCGGCCAACTCCAGCTGGTTGTAGTGTGGGTTGGTGTCGGTCCGCAGCAGGCGGTCGGGCTGGATGACCGTGACGTCGAAACCTTCCTGCTCGACCCGCCGAACGTATGCCGCCCCGAGTCGATCGGTGTAGTAGTCGCGCTTCGGCGGCCCGTAATAGACGTAGTACTCGGCCCCCGTTCGCAGCAATGTCTCGGCGGCCAGCGCCCCAATGGCCGGTTCGTCGCCGGTCACGTGCTGCAACACGGCATCGGGAACCCGAACCTGAGACACGTTCACGCACGGAATCTTGTTCAGTCGAACGTGCTGCACCAGCGCGGGCGCCATGACACGTGCGATGATGCCGTCGCCTTCGCACCAGGTAGGCACGTTCTGCCTCTCGTACGATCCGCGATGATCGACATACAACACCCAACGTTCGTGTTCGCGAACATAGTCTCGTACGCCGGCGATGATCTGCACGCCCCAGGAACTGGAAGTCTCAACGAGTAAGGCAACACGCCTCGGCTTCATGGGACAAAGTGTAGCAGAACGCTACATGAATTGCGCGAAACGTCGTTACACGCGTGTTCCGTCGTTTCGGAACCCGGTTTCCGCCGAGAATGTCGAAGCATCGCTCACGGCGATTGAATGAACCTGCGTTAGTCTCTCGCCCTTGCCGCCTGCCCGGACCCTTGCGGGGGAATAGAAGGCAAGGACCCGACGAGCGGAGCGGATCGCCAGATGCCAACAACGTCACGACATCTTCGCCGTTGGCAGACGATAACCCTGACGCTGCTGGTGATCGGTTACGCCGGCTATTACCTCTGCCGCGCCAACCTTTCGGCGACAACGCCGATGATCATCGACGAGCTTCGGGCCAAGGGTATTCCTGACCCCAAAGTCTCGCTCGGCGATATCACGGCGTTGGGAACCCTGCTCTACGCGATCGGCAAGTTCTTTGCCGGCGTCAGCGGCGACCTGCTCGGAGGCCGGCGCAACTTCCTCGGCGGCATGGGCGGTGCGATTCTCTTTACCGCACTGTTCGCGCTCAGCGGTTCGCTTCCGCTTATGACCCTCGCCTGGATGGGCAATCGCTTCGTCCAGTCGTTCGGCTGGCCCGCGCTCGTCCGACTCGGCGGACGATGGAGCCATTACTCCGTCCACGGCTTTGTGCTGGGGCTGCTGAGTCTCAGCTATCTTTTCGGCGATGCCGCCTCACGATTGTTCATGGGCGTGTTGATCGATGCTGGGCTGGGCTGGCGGGCGATCTTTTTCACCAACGCGGGGATCGTCGGCGGACTTTTCGTGGTGACGTGGTTCGCGCTGCGGGAGTCGCCGCGAGCGGTCGGCGAACCTGACTTCCCGCCGAACCCGTCGAACGTTTACGCGGCCACGCCCGCCACAACAGCCGAATCACTGGCCGTCGATCATGTGTCCCTTACGTCGCTGCTGGTGCCGTTGCTGAGGAGCCCTGCGTTCTGGACCGTCTGCCTACTGTCCCTGGCGATGACGCTCCTCCGGGAGACTTTCAATAATTGGACGCCGACCTACTTCACCGAGGTCTTGAAACTGGGCAAGGGTGCGGCCGCCTCGAACAGTGCGTGGTTTCCGCTGCTGGGTGGCATTGCTGTGGTCGTCTTCGGCTTGCTCAGCGATCGCCTTGGCAAGGCGGGTCGATCGGCGTGCATGGCGGCGGGACTGGCGATGACGGGCGCGACGCTCTGGCTCATGGCGGGCGTGACCAACCCCGTGTTCGGCGTGGTGCTTGTTGCAGTCGCCGGCTTCATGCTCATCGGCCCCTATTCGTTCCTCGCCGGTGCGATGGCGCTCGATTTCGGCGGTCGCCGCGGGGCCGCGACGGCGGCGGGAATCATCGACGGCGTGGGCTATCTCGCAGGCGTCCTCGCCGGTAGCGCCGTCGCAAGACTGGCCACGAGCGACGGGTGGGATGCCGTCTTCCACGTGCTCGCCGGCGTGGCCTGGATGACGGCGGCTGTGTCGGCGATATCGATGGTGTTGCAGATAAGAACTCGGAAGGGAACGTAGATACGAGTAAGGAGGCACCTGGGCAAGAGACACCGTGCCGCCGTGCCTTTTGCCTTCGTGCCCGCGTCAACCACCATGACCAACCACTATGACATTGCCGTCGTCGGCGCGGGTATCCTGGGGCTCGCCCATGCCTGGCACTTGGCCAGAGCGGGAAAGCGCGTCGTTGTCTTCGAACGCCATGCCAGGGCACAGGGCGCCTCGGTTCGAAACTTCGGCATGGTCTGGCCGATCGGCCAGCCGGCGGGCGAGCACTATGCCTTGGCATTGCGCAGCCGCGAGATTTGGCTCGATGTGCTTTCCGCCGCCGGACTTTGGCACGATCGCAGCGGATCTTTGCATCTGGCTTACGAAGACGACGAAGCGGAGGTGCTGCGTGAGTTTGTGACCGACGGCGGGCACCGCGACCGCAGCTACGAGCTACTCGGTGCCGACCAGGTGGCGCAGATCGCCCCATGGGTCAAGACACCTGGGCTTCGTCTGGGTCTTTTCAGCCCTGTAGAGACCTGCGTGGACCCACGGCAGGTTGTCGCAGACCTGCCTGCTTTTCTTCGAGACACCCTTGGCGTGCGATTCGAGTTCGATACCTCCGTGCTCGGATATGACCGGCCGACGGTACGGACATCCCGCGGCGCTTTTCGAGCCGATCAACTGGTGGTCTGCGGCGGAGACGAGTTCCAAGTGCTCTACCCGGAACTGTTCGCCGGGTCCGGACTGATCAAGTGTAAGTTGCAGATGATGCGGGCGGTCGCCCAACCCGCCGGCCAGCGGATGGGTCCGATGCTGGCGGCAGGGCTGACTCAGCTTCACTACAAGTCGTTTGCCGCCTGCCCAACACTGCCGGCAGTCCGTCGACGGATGGAAACGACGATGTCGGATTACATCCGCTATGGCATTCACGTCCTGGTTTCGCAACCTGGTACCGGTGAAATCACAATCGGCGACACGCACGAGTACGGCGACGACATTTCCATCTTCAACAAAGAGCGGTTGGACGAGATGGTCCTTTCCTATCTCGATCGCTTCTTTGCCGCGCCCCGAATGGCCATCAACGAACGATGGTTCGGCATCTACGCCAAGCATCCGTCAAAGCCCTGGCTGCATGCGCGTCCGGCGGACGGCGTGACAATAGTCACCGGCGTTGGTGGTGCGGGGATGACCCTTTCCTTCGGACTCGCGGAGAAAGTAGCCGCAGAGGTTTTACAATCATGAGCTCAAAAATCTCATTCATCTGCCCCGATCGCATCGAACTGGTCGTCTTCGACATCGCGGGCACCACGGTCAATGACCGCACACCCGCCGGCGACGCGGTCAACCTTTGCCTCAGGCAGTCGATCGAGGCCGCCGGTGTTTTGGTGACGCGCGACGCGGTCAATCTCGTGATGGGAATTCAAAAGCCCGAGGCGATCCGCCGGTTGCTCATCGGTGCCGGTCGTGAAGAATTGCTCGGAAGGGTTGACGCCATCCACGACGACTTCGTCATCAGGATGAAGCGGTTTTACACCAGCGACCCGGCGGTTTATCCCGTCGTCGGTGCAGAGGACTGCTTTGCCGTCCTGCGACGCGAGGGCATCAAGGTGGCACTCGATACGGGGTTCAGCCGTGACATTACCGCACTGATTCTCGACCGACTCGGCTGGCGCGACGGCGAGTCGATCGATGCCAGCATCTGCTCGGACGAAGTCGCGGCAGGCAGGCCGGCGCCGGACATGATTCGTGCGCTGATGGATCGGTTCGGCTTCAGCGATGTTCGCCGGGTGGCGAAGGTCGGCGACACCCCCGCCGATCTGCACGAAGGAACCAACACCGGCTGCGGGCTGGTGGTCGGTGTGACCGGCGGGACACACACGCCGGAACAGATGTCGCCACATCCGCACACGCACCTGATTCACACCGTCGGCGAGTTCCCCGAGCTACTTGCGGGGCTTGGATTGCACCAGCGCTGATGACGATTGTTCAGGGAATCCGCATCCACACCCCGGTGCGACCGAGCGGGCGATCCACCTTGACGACTTCACCGCCGACGCGGATCTGCGCGGTCCCTTCGGTTTCGGCGAAGGTGATGCGGCAAAGGGTTGAGCCGTCTTCGAGCCTCGCCGCGGAGACGACGAACCGGGCATCGTAGCGGACGGGATCGACCGAAACCGGTGCGACGATGCGCTTGCCGCCGGCCTCGCGGCGGACTTCGCGCATGAGCGAGTTCAGCGCCTCGGCGTCGGCGGGCGTGGAGAACCGCGGAACCTTGGCGCCTGGGGGAATCTCTTTCGGCTGGAGAGGGTTAAAAAAGAACACGTTGGTCGTGCCGCCGCTCAGCATGATGTGTGTCACGGCCTCTTCATACATGTCGCCCCCGCCGAACCCGCCGCCGACCGTCAGCCCCTTGAACGGCACCCAGGGGATCTGAGGCACGTTGCTGGAGCGTGAGACGCATCGAACAAAATTAACTGCAAAAATCATCTGGACATAAGGCCGGGACCAGTCGGCTTCGATTTGCGGCGGTGCCGCGCCGCCAAAGAGCGCCGGCGACTGATGGGTGCCGGCCGGTCCGCCGACTGTGTACCAGGGCTGTCCCAGCACGCCCATCGCGACGTGGGCTTCGTCGATTCGCAGGTCGTTGAAGTTGCACATCGCGGCCGCCGGGAAATAGCGGTGAAGCGGTTCCAGGACGGCCTTTCGACGCGCCGCCGAGACGACACCGGACATCAAAGCGTTCCATCGGGCCGGTTCGCCGGCCTTGGGGCTCCGCTGCAGCATGGCCTGGCGGGCGTCGGCGAAACCGAGCGCCTTGGCGACCTTCGGAAATCTCGGGTCTTCGGTAATCGCCGTGAGCCGATCCTCGGCCATGTTCCAGATCGCCAGATCTTCCTCGGCGCTGACGACCAGTAGATCGATAGAACCCCCCGCCGCTGCGAACTGCTTAAGCCATGTGTCGAACCGTTGGGCGGCCGCGAGTGGGCCGGCGTTGGGCCAGACGCCCTGCAGGGTGGTCGGTTGGCCATTTGCAGTCATGCAGACGTCGTCGGGGTGATCGAGAATCCCCTGTGCGACGTCACCCGCCAGCACCACGCGAAGCCCGGGTGCCAGCCGGGTGATCTCCTTGGCGGCGATTCCCGGATTCGTGCTTTGCGGCCCGGCAAGCGTGACAGGGTACATCCCCTTCACGTTCGGAAGCGGGCCGGGAAAGTTCAGCGCCAGTGCCGTGTAAGGCTCCAATGCTGAACCGGCGGGTCTTGTGGCGGGCTGCGAGCCTGGGGTGGCAGCGGCTGGTGTGGCGGCTCCCGGCAGAACGGTGGAAAGTGTCAGCCCGAGAGCAACTAGGAACGGAAGGCGAAGCGGCATCGCCGAATTGTAACGCCGGTGCGCGAAGTATCAGGGAGATTCCGTGGCGGTTCGGTCCAGGCTGGGGCTTGCACCTGAGCCGTTGGTTCGCCGAGCGAGCATGGGAAAGGCCTGGCTGGCGACCGCCGCTGTCAGGATCAGGGAAGCGCCGAGCCAGCCGTTGAAGCCCATGGATTCGCCGAAGAACGCCATCGCGAATGCCGATGCGAAGACCGGTTCGGTCGTGTAGAGAAGCGAGGCATGCACGCCCGGGACAGACTTCTGGCCGATCGCCTGTAGCCAGGTGGTCAGCAGGGTCGCGACGACGCCCATGTAGAGGATCGCGACCAGCACGCCGGGCGACCAGTTGCCCCAGCCCGCGCCCGTGAACGTGGCTTCGCCGATCATCCACGGCAGGGAGAACGCGGCGACTCCCACCAGTTGCGCCATCGTGAGCGCCCGAGTACTGAAGTGATTGGCGTATCGCTCCAGCCGCATGATGTAGGTGGCATAGGTGACGGCGCACCCGAGCGTCCAGAGGTCGCCGATGTTGGGTTGGCTGCCGTCGTAAGTCAGGAGCGCTGCACCTGCGAGTGCGACGCCGACCATGACCCAGACAAGCCTTCCGACCTTGCGGCCGGCCATGACGGTCAGGATCGGAACAAAGACCACGTTGAGCGATGTGACGAACGCACTGCGGTTGACGGTGGTGTACTTCAGGCCGATGGCCTGCGTGGCGTACCCGGCCCAGAGCCAGAAGCTGAGGTTCAAACCCGCGAGCCAGATACCCCGTGGCACAGGCCGGCCGACGACCAGGGGCATAAAGCACACCGTCGCAATTGCAAACCGCCAGAACGTGGCCGCGCCGGGTCCCAGCGGCGCGGCGGCACCGCCGACCAATGCCTTGGTGGCGACGAATGTGGTTCCCCAGATGAGCGTGACGATCAGGAGGATTCCGACGCCCGCGGGTGACGGTGACACCGGCAGGCCGGGTGCCGTTGGCGGTGCTTCGTACGAAACGATTGTTGGTTGCTGGTCGTTGTGCAGTGGAACTCCGGCGCCGGTTTGGGGCGGGAGTTATACCACACGGCCCGCGCGGGCGCGGGAGCCCAGCGAGGAACTTTGGGCGGGTGTGGGCGGGTGCCACGGCAGACCCTGCCCGATGACAATCGCCTACGACGCCTGCCGGTCGGACCGCAAGAGCGACATCACCTGCTGTGCGACCGACACGGTCGCCTCGGCATGGCGGTCGAGCGGCGACGCCGCGCCGGCGTCGCTGATAGCCTGACTGTCCTCGGCGTGGCGGAGCAGAGTCCGCACTGCCATGCCGAATCCGCACGGCGGTTCGGTGTGGTAGCGGGCGATCAGATCGCAGATGCGCGGAAGCAACAGAAAGACCGAGCAGGCGGTCTCGCGGGCGCACTCGGCGGTTTCGGCCGAGGAAGTGCGTCGATCGCATTCGGCGCAGATCTGCTGTCGTACGCCGACCTGTGTCAGGGAAAGTGCTGTCGAAACTGGGCTCATGGGTTGCTCGGGCCTAAGTACGCTGAAACGGATCGCACGCTATCCGACAAACAACTCGGGTCCGCACGCCGACGAGTCACGATGGCGACTGCGGGCGGCAGAAATCTTGTTGTCCAGCCAATTCGTCCACTCGTCCAAGCCGTGGGTGTTGATCGTGGACACCTCAAGAACGGGGGCTGAAGGATTCAACCGTCGCACGTCGCTGTTGAACTGAGCGCTGCTGAACCTGATGAACGCGAGCAGGTCGGTCTTGGTCAGCAGCACAAGTTCCGCCCGGCTTACCAGGCTCGCGTACTCGGCGGCCTTGTCGTCCCCGCCGCTGACGCCAAGAACGGCGACGACGGCGGTCTCGCCGGTGTCGGGGAACGGGGTGATACCGCCGCAGGCCTCCAGCAGGATCAGGTCAACCGTCTCTGGGTCGATCGACTCGACCGCCCGGGCCACCGCAGCGGTATCTGGTACGGCGGCAATGATCGGGATCGCACCGGCGCCAAGGGGACGAAGCAGGTTGGCGTCGCGGTCGGCCGCGGGATTGACGACGATCACAGAAACCCGCCGCTTGCCCTTGAATCTTCTCAGAGAGGCTTCAACCAGCGCCGTCTTTCCCGCGCCCGGCGGACCGACAATGCGAACCATCGGCACCCCGGCCTGGGTCAGTCGGGCGCGTACCCGGCCCGGCGAAAGGTCGACCCGGATCGGCAATTGGGGATCGGTACGGCCATGCCCAGGCCTTTTCGACGTCCCGGCAAGCAATGTACGCGCAGCCATGATCGCACCTTGAGTTCGATGACATGCGGGGCGGGGCGCTCCCCTCGGTCGCACAATGACACACTGTCATCGTTCCTCGCTGCTCCACCATGCGCTATCGGATACATTGTTGCCGCGCGATAGCGCAGCCGGGATCGGGAAGGAGTGGGTTTCGCTGCTAATCACATTGCCTAAGGGGCGTAGGTCGAATTCCTACGTGCGGCGTGATCGGCGGTGTTTCGGGGCGAAGATGCTCAGTTCGAATCGGGTGTGTTTCGGATCGCGAAACGGAGCAACTCGGCGCTTGTCTTGAGGCCCAGTTTCTCCTTGATGTGCTCGCGGTGTGCCTCAATCGTCTTGGCGCTCAGGAACAGCTTTTCTGCGATGTCCCGAACACGCATGCCGGCACCGATCATCCGGAACACTTCCAACTCGCGATCGGTCAGCCGATCCATCGGCGTCAGGTTGCTCGCGGTCTTGCTGCCGACCATCCGGTGGAGGAGTGTCGCACCCATGTTCGGACTGACGTAGATCTCTCCGGCCAGCACGTTGCGGATGGCGTTGACCAGCACCTGCGGCGGCTCCTGCTTCATGATGTAGCCGCGTGCGCCGGCGCGGAGCGCACGCTCGGCATACAGCTTCTCGTCGTGCATCGACAGGATGAGAACCGCCTGCTCGGGGTTCGACGACTTGATCTCTTTCATCAATTCCAGGCCGTCGCCGGACTTGAGTGAGACATCGACCAGGCACAGGTCAGGCGACGCAGTGCGGATGGCACGAATCGACTCGTAAACGTCCTCCCCTTCGCCGACCACTTCCATGTCCGGCTCTTTGTTGATCAGCTGAACGAGGCCCTGACGCACAATGGGGTGATCGTCGACGATAAATATCCGCCGCTTTGAACTGGAGCTCTTTTCGGCCTTTCCGTTGGTCTCCGCCGTGGCGACCGTCGGGGCTGCTGCCGTGGCTTTGGACCGGGCAGTTCGGGCGGAAGCGGCGGATGGCTTTTTGGCTGGCATGTGTCAAGGTTCAGAGAGTGGGCGAAGTGAGTGTATCCGGCGCGATCGTCGCACGGTATTGATCGGCAAACTTTTCCAGCCGCCTTTGCTCGATTCCAACCCAGAACCGCACGGCAGGCGCGGAGAAAACTGGTCGACCGGTACTGATGTTTACCGGCTCGCGGGCGATTTGGGTAGGTGGCACACGACTTCCACGCCGGGCTTGCACTGCCGGACCGTGAGGGTACCCCCGATCAGGTGGGAGCGGTGCCGCATCGTCCGCAGGCCGATTCCCGCCGGAATTGCGCCCGAATCGTTCATCTCCCCCTGGAAGCCTTTACCGTCGTCTCTGATCCGCAGCGTTACCCCGCGGCGTTCGGACATCAGCGAGATTTTGATCGACCGCGCCCGGCCGTGCCGGACGGCATTGTTCACGGCTTCCTGGGCAATCCGATATAAGTGCGAAGGTGCGGTTCGATCGGCGAACGCCGGCACCTGGCCGTCGTGAACCGTGCACTTGACCTTGTACGCGTCCGTCACCGAATCACTCAGCAACCGCAGGGCATGGGCCAACCCGCCGGGCTGTGGTTCAACTGGATACAGACCGTGGGCCAGCCCCCGGGACTGGCGAATTGCTTCGCCGACCAGCGCGGTGATCTTTCCGGCCTCTTCGGCAAGCGGATGTCGGCACTGGGTGAGTTGATGGCTTAGTGTTTCGGTCATGAAGCCGATCCCCGTCAGCTGCTGGCCGAGGCCGTCGTGCAGATCCTGACCGATTCGTCGCTGTTCACGTTCGGTCGCTTCCATGATCTCGCGTTCGAGCTGCTTACGTTCGGTCAGGTCGCGAACGACGCCCGTGAAGGTCCTCTTCGCGCCGAATCGAACTTCGCTGACGGCAAGATCCAGTGGAAAGACTGAGCCGTCCTTCCGCTTGCCCATGACCTCGCGGCCGATGCCGATGACTCTGGCTTCACCCGTCCGCAGGTATCGATTCAGGTAGCTGTCATGCTCGCCGGCGTAGGGATCGGGCATGAGCACGTTTACGTTCTTCCCGACGAGTTCTTCGCTCAAGTACCCGAACAGGCGTTCGGCGGAATGGTTGAGGTTGGAGATCGAGCCGCGGTCGTCGATGGTGATGATCGCATCGACCGCGGTATCGAAAATGGCGCGGGTCAGCGCTTCGCTTTCGCGAAGAGATTGCTCGACGCGTTCCCGCCGGGCAATGACTTCGCTGAGCAGACGATTGACGTCCGTCAGTTCTGCGGTGCGCTCGGCGACTCGCGTCTCCAGGTCGGATCGCGTGTCGCCGTTGGGACTCGCGGGATCGGTTGGGGCTTCTTCCGTTGCGCCGGACTGCCCGGCGGACGACGCCGACAGAAGCAGGCTCGCGCCGGCCCCGGCGAACATTGCGGCCCAGGCATCGAGCTGACGCAGGAGGGCTCGAGTCGATTCCGGTAGTCGTCGGCCAGACAGTTCGGCGGCAATCCGCTGGCGGATGGCGTGCGGGTCACCGCCGGCGAGGTGTCCCTCGGTGTCGGTCGCAGGCACCGCCTTCCGCCCAGCGCGCGTGGTTCGCGAACTGCGTCCGCCCTTATCACGCGGCCGCTTGGGTTTTGACGGCGTGGTCGGGTTGCGGCGGTTGCTCATTGGATCCTGGGATATCAGTACGGAACCATGGTACCCGCCGGCAGCCCCGCCACAATCAGAGGCTTAACGACCTCGGCGAGCGTCTCCTCGTTCAGGCCGGCGGTGTTGATGGTCAGCGTGAACCGATCAGGTGACAGTGAGGCCGACGGCCAATAGCGACGGTAGAACGCTTCGCGATCGTGGTCGAGCTGGTCAACCTTTCGGGCCGCGTCGGCTTCGCTGATGTGCAGCAACGAGGCCATGTGGCTCACGCGCACGGTCCGCGGTGCGATGAGCCGGATGTGAATGCCTCCGGGCAGGTCACGCGTGATGAACGCCCCGCCGCGGCCGACGATAACCGCCCGGCCGAGTCGGGCAAGGCCGCGAATGGCTGCTGCGACTCGCTTGTACACCTTGAACTCGTCCGGCTTGGCGGGGTCCTGCCCGACAAGGCCCGCAAGAAGATCTGCGAACCAGGGGTGGTGTCCTTCTTCCAGGGTTGCCACGGCTGCTTCGTCCAGGCCGTGGTCGCGGGCTACCTTTTCGACCAACTCCTGATCCCAGACCGCCCAGTGTGCCTCAGACGGCCCGGGCCGATCGACGTCGGTCATCAGTGCCGCAAGCTTCGTCGCCAGTGTGTGCCCGCCGGCACCCGCCTGCCGGCTGATCGTGACGAAGGGGATTACGTGCGGCGTGATGCCGTGATGTTCACGGCCTTCGGTCAGGGCTGCGGACTTTACCGCGCCCATAAGTGCCAGTGATCCCAAACTGCCGCTGAGAGAGACGCCAGATCTTGAGCCGGTCATGATGTGCTCCTATTCCGCGCAATGGGCCTCTTCCGGAGGTCCGCCGCAATGATGATGGCTGGCGTCCCGGCACAAAGCCAGCAGGCCGAGACGGAATCGGTCATAGGAGAGCGACCTAGGACTTGCTGGAGGCGTTCAGTACGTCCGCCAGCCGTTCGTAATCATGAGGCACGTTGTAGATCTGGCACGCCGCCCGTACGAACCGCTGCTTGTTCCAGGTGACCAGCGGCACTTCGATCCTGAAGTCGGTGTAGAGCGACTGCTGAAGGATGGTGAACTGTGCGTCGTCCAGCCGTTGGAAGAAGGCAGGCAGGGGTACTGTCGCCATGCTGCCAAGCAGTGACCCGTCGAGTGGTGAGACTGGCGTGACATTCAGGCGTTGGCACAGCATGTCGTGTGCCCATGTCGCCATCTGGTGGTTATGACGTCGGACGTTGTCCCAGCCGAAGCGGCCGAGGAAATCAATCGCAGCGCCGGCCGACAGCCAGCCGCTGTGGTCGCGCGTCCCCTGCCAATGAAACTCGGCGGCGAAGCCGTCGCCGTACCAATGGCTGACGACGGCGGGATGAATGTCGTCACGGATGTCAGCCCGCGCCCAGACAAACGCCGTGCCCTTGGGAGCGCAGCACCACTTGTGCAGGTTGCCGGTGTAGTAGGTAACGCCGGATTCGCCGAGAGATGTCAGGTCGAGCGGCACCATGCCGGGGGCGTGTGCGCCGTCGACGAGCAGCGCAACGCCGCGACGCTTGCAGACTTTTGCGATTGCCTCGATCGGGAACACAATCGCCGTGGGCGAGGTGATGTGATCGAGCACAAGCAGCTTTGTGCGGTCGCTCAGACCGCCGACGATCGCGCTGGTGATGTCTTCGGCCGAGGTCAGCGGCAGCGGGACCGCGACCTCTCGGTAGACCGCGCCGGACTGCGCGGCCGTGTATTTCATCGCCTGCCGGACCGCGTGATACACGTGGTTCGTCGTCAGCAGTTCGTCGCCCGGCAAAAGGCGCAACGATCGCAGCACGCAGTTGACCCCTTCGGTGGCGTTCGTCACGAACCCCACCGACGCCGTTGCGGCGTTCAAGAACGCTGCAACGGGAGCGACGGCGCCGTCGAGAAGGGATCGCCACTTGCGGCCGAGCAGCTCGATCGGCTCGGCCTCGATGCGTCGCCGCCAGTCGTCGGCGACGGCCGCGACTTCCCCGGCCACGGCACCGAACGAGCCGTGATTCAGGAACGTTACGTCCGACTTCAGTTGCCAGAGTGAACGCAGGTCGGGTGCGAGTGGTGCGGGGGCTTTCTGCATGGTACTGGGAGGCACATTAGCAACACCAAGCCGGCCGGGAAACTGGCGGTCGCGCGAGTGGGAAGGACACGATTCGATGAGTCCTGCCGTACCCATCGTCGATCTCGGGGCAGGCTAAAGTTCCTGCGGCGGCATTGGGCTGACGGGCTGCGCGGGAACAGGCGCCTGCCCCTTCGGCTGCTGCAGAATGCTCTGGCTGTAGTCCTTCGCCTGCCGGACCCGGCCGGCGACCTGGTACAGGGTGACCAGGTAAATGATGTAGCACACCACAACGAAGAGCCCGACCAGCGCGTTGAAACACCCGGCCACCATGAAGGCCCCGCCCGGCGGCGTGCCTCGCGACGCGAACTGTCGTCCGTCGCCGACCATGACCGCGGTCAGGACTTGCATCGCTCCCATCACCGCCATGCCGATGCCTCCACACCAGCCGGTGGTTCGCGCTCGCGCAGCGAGTTTGATGTCCGGCACGTATGCGCTGAGTTCTGCGAGCACCAGTAGTAGAGCGACGAAGCTGGACGCGCTCACCAGCGTTGCAACACTCTGGACGACTCCGACAACGATCGGGTCGCCAAGCAGCCCCGCCATTTGAATCACGACCGACGTCGCGCTAATCGCGAACGAGAAAAGAGCGAGTCCGCGGGCGGTCTGACGGGTTTTGGGGCCTTCGTACGCCGCGCCCGGTTGCGGTTCGGGCGTGGTGATCAGCCAGATGCCGTAGGTGAGCAGGCCGCTGACGATGACACCAATGATCGGGATGGCGACAGTGATCAGAGGCGACCTGCCCATCATCGCCTGGAAGTCCGGCGGGCCTTTGGAACTCTTAAACGCTCCCATCACCCAGACAATGCCCCCGGCGATTCCGATGACCGACAGAACAATAATGGTGATGATCGTCCAGAACTCCAGGAGCAATCCCGACCGCACGACGCCGAGCCACGTCGGCGGCGCAAACCGCAGGATGCCCGGCTGAACCGAGCGACCAGCAGGTATGCCGCACTGAGGACAGCGATGAGCTTCGTGAAGCCCCTGCAAAGCCTGCCCACAGCCACGGCAGGGAATGGGTTGCATGACGTAACCAGAGGCGTCCTGTCCGGTTGGGGAGTAGTAGCCGAGGGTCATGGAGAGGTTCCCGTGGTTCGTCGGCCGCAGTCCAGCGACGCCTTCAAGAGCATTTTAACACGCATGAGTCCGCAGTTGGGATCGTCAGCTCTTTGGGATATGCCGAGTGATGTCCATGGCGTCATGCAGAAACCGCGCAATATCGACATCTCCGTTACGCTTGATTCGATAGACAAACAGATGCCGGGCGTTGTGTCCGCGGCGACCGATGTGGCGTGTCCAGATGCCCTTGCGAAGCTCTGGTCGCAATCTCGCGGGCGGCGCTGTCGGATCTCGCTCGATAGCCGAAAGCGCGTCCTTAATCAGGCCGAGGTAGATGTCGTGCTGGACCTCGCCGAAGTTTTCCAGGCTCCAATCGAGCGCGTGTTCGATGTCCCGTTTCGCGGTCGCGGCGAGTCGGACCTTGCGGGTTGTCATTTCTGTGCCCGCCGACTCTTGGCGCTGACCGATTGGACGAATTGATCCAAGTTCTCGGGGGTGATGAGTTCGAATCGATTGCTATCGATGTCGCTCAGACCTTCGTTGACCAGACGCCGAAGATTTCGCAGCTTGGCCTGGTCCTCGCGTTCACGTTGTTCCAGCAGGCGGAGACCGGCGCGCACCACTTCGCTGACATTCTGATACCGGCCCGTCTTTACACCGCGTTTGACGAAACTGGACTGCTGGCTGGTGAGATTGACGTTCTGGGTCGGCATGTTCAGGGGATTATCGCAATCGTTGGCAAAGCTTGTCAACCTTTCAAGCGGAACGCAGGCCGTGTGGCCGCTGGGATTATGATGTGGCAAGTCCACGCGGTAGCCGGCCTTGCGGCCGGTCGGCAAGCAGTCATCTCGCGGAGACAACGATGCCGACTAGAATGTAAGCCCAAAACAATACTTGGACACCCGCTAGAACTAAGGCAGGAAGGACCAAGAAGGGGTGCCGTCGACATTCGCCGCGGGCGGAAACCGCACCCACTATCGCGCCAATCGAAAAAGGCAGGGCGATGCACAGGGTTACTCCGACGTGTATTGCGGCCGCGATGCCGAATCCGATACTCGCAGATTTCGCCGAGTCACTGCCGCGCAACGTGACAAACCCCGCAATGACTGCCGCGATCGCAAAAGCACTGCAAAAGACAGAAATGATGGCCGCGCGCGGCGTCCTTGAAATCTGCTGGCGCTTCCCTGCAGAGTCCAAAGGAATCTGTCCCATCGGGTGAGAGTGTAGCTTGCCGGAACTGCCGAAGCCCCAAGACAAACTGCAGGCGATGCGTAAGATCAGATGCGGGCAGCAGAAACGGGCTGTCCAAGCACTACCGACCGCGTAATGTCAGAGGATGACGATGAGCAATCCGGCCGACGCCGATGGCGTGAAGACGACCAATCCTGCTGCAACCAAGCCCGCCAAGCCTTCCAGGGCCCCCGCTGCTTCGCAACCTGCCGAGGGTGCAGAGGCCGAGCCACAGGGGCAGGACTTCATCCGCCGAATCATTGAGGAAGACACACGCTCCGGTAAATGGGGCGGACGGATCGCCACGCGCTTCCCGCCCGAACCCAACGGCTATTTGCACATCGGCCACGCCAAGGCGATCTGTCTGAACTTCGGTGTCGCCGAGGAGTACAAAGGCTCTTGCAATCTCCGCTACGACGACACCAATCCGGCCAAGGAAGAGCAGGAGTACGTCAAGGGCATCGAGGCTGACGTCCGCTGGCTGGGCTTCAAGCCGTCCACCATCGTCTGGGCATCGGACTACTTCGAGACGATGTACGACTACGCTGTCGAGCTGATCAACAAGGGGCTCGCCTACGTTGACGATCAGACCGCCGAGCAGATTCGCAAGAGCCGCGGCTCGCTGACCGCACCTGGCGTCAACAGCCCGTTCCGCGATCGGCCGATCGCCGAGAACCTGGACCTGCTCGAACGGATGAAGAAGGGAGAGTTCCCCGATGGATCGCGCGTGCTGCGCGCCAAGATCGACATGGCGTCGCCGAACCTCAACCTGCGCGACCCGGTCATGTACCGCATCCTCCACGAGACGCACCACAACACCGGCGACAAGTGGTGCATTTACCCGATGTACGACTGGGCGCACGGCTTTGAAGATTCGATCGAGCGCATCACCCATTCGCTGTGCAGCCTGGAATTCGAGAACCACCGCCCGCTGTACGACTGGTTCATCGACGCGGTGAACAAGGACCGCCCGAAGGAAAAGCAGATCTGGCACCCACAGCAGATCGAGTTTGCCCGGTTGAACATCACCTACGTGATGATGTCGAAGCGCAAGCTGCGGGCGCTGGTGGAGGACGGCATCGTCAAAGGGTGGGATGACCCGCGTATGCCCACGCTCAGTGGCTATCGCAGGCGTGGCTACACGCCGGAGTCGATCCGCGCGTTCTGCAAGCATATCGGCATGAACAAGTTCAACAGCACGGTGGAGTTCAACGTGCTGGAGAACTTCCTCCGCGAAGACCTGAACAAGCGTGCCCCACGCGTGATGGCGGTGCTTCGGCCGGTGAAGGTGGTCATTACCAACTACCCTGAAGGGCAGAGCGAAGAACTGGACGCCGTGAACAACCCCGAAGACCCTGCCGCCGGCAGCCGCAAGGTGCCATTCGGGCGGGTGATCTATGTGGAGCAGGAAGACTTCATGGAAGTGCCGGCACACAAGTACTTTCGGCTGTTCCCGGGGAACGAAGTCCGGCTGCGCTGGGCGTACTTCATCAAGTGCACCGGCGTCGTGAAGGATGCCAACGGCAACATTACCGAGGTTCACGCGACGTACGACCCCGCGACCCGCGGCGGTGATGCGCCGGACAAGCGCAAGGTGAAAGCCACCATCCACTGGGTGTCGGCCGAGCATGCGATCGACGCCGAGGTCCGGCTGTATGACCACTTGTTCGCCAAGGAAGACCCGGACGATTTTCCGGAAGGCGCCGATTGGAAGGTGAACCTGCGGCCGAGTTCTCTCGAAGTTGTCCCGAGCGCGAAGCTCGAGCCGAGCCTTCGAGGTTCGGCCGCCGGGAAGACCGTACAGTTCGAGCGGCTCGGCTACTTTACGGTTGATCCGGATACGACCGCCCACAAGCTGGTGTTCAATCGGACGGTATCGCTGAAAGACACCTGGGCCAAAGAGCAGAAGAAGTGAAGAGGAAATGCTGAATGCTGAGTGCTGAGTGCTGAGTGCTGAGTGCTGAATGCTGAATGTTTCTCATTCCGGATTCAGCATTCGGCATTGTGTCCTATGTCTGATACCGACCCCAACCTCCCCGCCAAGGCTCCTGTCGAGCGGGTGTTCGTGAACACCGTTGGAGGGTCGGCGCAGGTCAGCGATACCGGTCAGAAGCTGGCCGGCGTGGTGCGGACCGGGTTTGGCGCGATGACCAGCACGGTCCGCTGGATGGGTTGGCTCGGCTTCGGCTTGGCGCTCGCGGCCGGGTACATCGCCGGTCGCACGTCGGGGATCGCAGGCTTTTTGGCAGTGGTATTCTCGTTGGGGTTTACGGCCGTCGTCGGCTTCGCCCTTGCCTGGCAGCGGGCTGGATTGCTCACGCTCGCCGATGGCATCGTGGCGTCGGGGATCGCCTCGAAGCTCTTCCGGTCGGTGTTCGACAAGCTGATCGGCGGGACTGGCGAAACCGATCAGGGACTCGTCTCCCGAACCGCCGGCCGCATTCCGCTCTCGCAGGCCGAGGTTCGCCTGAGCGACGCTTTCGCGTCGGTGTCGCCCGAGCTTCAGGCGTCCGGCGTCCTGGCGGGCGTGTTCCGCAAAGCACACGGCAGCGTGATCGCAACGATTCGCCGCATCACGCTCGCCGAGTTCCGAAGAGAAGGATCGGATGGCGGTGGCGTGGACCTGCTCAAGGTTCGCGACCATCTTGCAAACCGGATCGACGCCGCCGCCGCGGAGGGCATTCGACGAAAGGTTCGCTTGCTGACGGCGGGCTACGTGCTGCTTACAGTTCTGGTGGTGCTCGGGGTGGCGTGGGGATTGAAGCTTCTGTTCGTATGACGTCCATCGAAACGAAAACTGCCCGGCCGATGCATCGGCCGGGCAGTATCCCGCAGTTCATTCGTACTCTTCTCAGAACGAGATCACTGCTGAAACCGTCACCCGCCAGCCGAACAGGTCGTCGCCGCTGGTGAGGGGCGTTTCCCAGGCGGCTCGCAGGCCGAGTTTTTCCATCGGGCGGAGCTCCGCACCGAGGCCGAGCGAGATCACGTCGTCGCCGCCGCCAAGGTTCGTCACGTCGATGCCGGAGAACGGCACCGCTTCGTTGTGCTTGTTCAGCACGTGATAGCCGTTGACTTCAACGACGGGGCTGAACCATTGGCAGACGTAGTAGTCGGCATGGAAGTGCCAGCTCATGGTTTCGGAATAGCCCAGGGGTTCGTCGCCGCGACTGGTGGGGTAGAAGAAGTTCACCGTGCCGCCCAGGTGCAGCGGACCGAAGCCCTTGTTGACCGCCGCCCAGACGCGGACTTCGCCGTCGTTCTGCAGCACGCCGGGGTCGCCGACGGGGAACTCGTAGCCAGCTCCGACCGACAGATAGAACTGTTTCTCGTGGTTCTGAATCGGCGTCCACTTCAGGCCCGCAGCCAGGTCGTTCCAGCCGTCGTCCTGCAGCAGGCCGGCGTCGAAGTCGGTGTAACCGTCCTTGTACGCGACGAGCTGGAGCTGGTTCGTCAGCGCGACGCGTACCTGCAGCGCGTAGACCTTGGCGTTGCCGCCGTCGATGACGCCGCCACTGGGGAAGTCGTGGTACAGGAACCAGGCGCGGGCGTCAGTGGTGACGAACGCGTCTTCATGGAAATAGGGGCTGGTGACCGGATGGACGAACGTGTTCTCCGGTTTCACTTCGGGTGCTTTTTCCGATGACGGAAAGAGCACGAACTGTGCCTGGGCATTGGTCGCCGCCGCAGACAGGAATAGTCCGGCCAGAGCCGTAAGCTTGAGTAGTCTCCGCTTCATCGCGTGTCTCCCGAGAGGTGTGGCACAACCTTGGCCGCTGCCGGTATTCCGGAGTGGCGTGGGCTGCGTCATGTTGTTGGAGTGTTTCCGGCGAGTTGTTCCGCCACGTTACAAAAGCAAAGACGGGGCGCGTGGTGTCAGCCGTTCAGTCCATTAGGAATGTCCTAATGTTCTTCGTCCACTTTCTGCGGGCGGGAGTGACCTTGTGAGCTACAGGCTGATGACCAGGAGCCAGATGCCGACCGGCAGGAAGATCCAGTAGTCCCTGGGCATAATCCACCACCAGTCCTTGGCGTGCCACCAGACGTGCTCCTTGCGGAACTTGCGAATGCCGTAGGCGGGATTCAGCACGAACCAGAGCCAGTCTTCCAGGATCCAGAACAGAATAAAGAACGAGAGCACGCGCGCTTCGCCGGCCCAGGTCGGCGGGTGAACGCCGATCAGGAGCGGCGCATGGCTCATCAGAAGGACGAACAGCTGGACGTAGAGGTGATAGCCGGTGAGCGGCTTACCGCCGTAGAAGATGCGCGTGATGCGGTTCTGAACGCGCCACGTCGGCAATGACGTCGCCCAGCCGTGCGGACCTTCGATGTGAATCTCCACGAGCGCAAAGAGCCAGGAGGTCAGAAACAGGAAGACGCAGAAACTGACGATGGGCCACACGGGGCGGAATGATACGGCGAGTGTGTCGAGATGAAAGTGCCCGTGGTGAGCCGCGCGTAAAGGAAGTGCGATTCAGCACTTCTGTCTTAGCACGGCCTTAATGTCGGATGGAAAACTGATCGAACTCCCCGGTCGCCGGTGCGTTCTGCATGGTGACGCCGCGAACAAAGCAGCTCATCTTGCGGCGGAGCTCTTCGACCACGCGGTCGATCTGCGGCTCGGAACCTTCCAGCACCAGTTCGACCCGCCCGTCGGGAAGGTTGCGAACGTAGCCGCGGACGTCGTATTGCAGTGCGATATTTCGTGCGGTGTAACGGAAGCCGACGCCCTGCACTCGGCCGGCAAAATGGATGGTCCGTCGGCCCATGGGGGCAACGACAGGCGAGGTTGTGTCAGACGTGGAGAGGGTCGTGGTCTGCATCGCGACGCGCAACCTATCAAAAACAGCGCGAATCCCTCAACCGTAAAATCGTGCCGTTTCAATCATCGGACGAACGATACCGGGTTTTCACGAGGTGCTTCATGAACTCCTGGTACTCCCGATCGATCTCGGCCAGCGGCTTGCCCAGGTAATGTTCTAGCAGCGGCTGCGCCGACTTGGGGTTCCACATGCCCGGCGGATCGACCCGGTCAAACCCCGGCAACGGCACCTTGTTGGCGGCGAGGTCGGCGAGCATCTTTTCCAGTGCCGGACGGTACTTACCGTTCTGGCCGTCAGCCAGAAATCGGGCGAACGCCCATGCCTGGGCATAGAAGGTCTCTACCTTCCAGAGTTGCTTGCTGACGACCTGCCCGGCGTGCATGGCGTAGAGCTCGGTGATCGGCATGGTCAATCCCTGGTTGACCGACCGCTCGAGCCCGTTCATCCGGTTGGGGTTCAGTTCCCATCGCCAACGGGGAAGGTTGTTCTCCCATTCGATGTATTCGAAGAGCGTCGCGAGCCCCTCTTCGACGAACGGCGGCGGTCGCCGTTTGAAGTGGCGACCGATGTACTGGTGGAATCCTTCGTGCGCCGCCACTGACAGCGTCTCCCGGTCGCCGATGTAGTAGGACACAAACCAGTCCCGAACGGCATAACCGCCTCGGTTAATGCGCAGATACACCTTGGCGTCGTCGCCGGTCTCTGATTCTGTGAACTGGGCCCACTGGTTGCGGTCTGCAAAGACGAAGCAGAGCATCGGCTTTTCGCTCGACGGCACACCGGGCGCAAGCTTCCGGTATTGGGCAAGAGCCCCTTCCATGATCTGCGGCAGCTTGGTGATCAGGTCGTCGTCATCGATCGTCGTCTTGATGAGGTAGTTCGGCGTGGTGATTTTGCGGCTGGGCACACCGCCGAAAGTCTCCGGCGTGACCAGAACGACGGCCTTGTTGCTGGGACCCTCTGCGGGTGTTTTGTAGGCGGATTCGGCACACCCGGCGAGCAGGGCAAGAAGAAAAGCGACACAGAGGCACAGAGGCGCAGAGAGCGACTCGAACCTTTGCGCCGCGCGGCGATACTGCCCTATCTGAGAACCGAGTTGGCCCCACGTCAGTGTGCAACAGATCCCCCTGGGTGACTCTGTGCCTGTGTGGCCCCCTTCTGCTCTGTTCTCACGCATTTGCACTGTTGATGTCATCCAGTCGTGCTACTTCTTCGGTGAAACCTCGGCATCCACTGCCTTGACGATCTTCTCCTGCAACAGCTTGATCTGCGAGTTACTCTGCCGAGGGATGCCGTTGATCATGATGGAGAATGCATGCCACTGGCCGTCCTTGGCCTGAAGGTAACCGCTGAGGGTGCTGACGCCTTCAACAAATCCGCTCTTGCCGAAGACCCGCCGTTGCAGATCGCTGCGGGCGAACCGGTCGTCCAGCGTTCCGTCGACGCCGGCGATGGATAGAGACCGGATGTAGAGGTCCCGATTCTTGCCGTAGTATTCGTAGCACAGCACCCGGACCAGCGCGCGGGCACTGATGGCGTTCTTCTTCGAAAGGCCGCATCCGTCGGCGAGGCGGAAATCCTCCTCGGGGATGCCAGTCTTCTTCAGATACCCACGGACCGCTTCCAGTCCGGTCTGCCAGGAGCCCGTTGCTTTCGTCGCCGCGTCGTATCCCATTCGTTTGCAGAGCGACTCGGCGTAGAGATTCGCCGAAGCCTTGTTCGTTCTCGAAAGGACAGGGCCGATCGGTGTTTCGTACTCACCCACCACGACCGGCTTCATCGCCGCCAGGGCCGGATCGAGCGGCGCATTCAGGCGTGCCCGGAAAGTGCGGTCACGTTTGACGCTGCCCGCTACCTTGATGCCGGCATTGGTCAGCGTCTCGGCCAGCACGGTGCCGCCGAACATGGGCGGGTCATGAATCGTTCGGACGACCTTCCCCCCCCTCGCCGGCGGGTCGCCGTGCAGGTTGATGATGTTGGTTCCCAGGTCCCGCGAAACGGTGAAAACACGCTTGGATCCGGGCGAGATCGACGACTTGAACGTGGCGTAACGCGTCATCGGCCAGACGCCGACCGAGTTGCCATCGGCTCCGATCGTCAGGTCGAGGGTGTTCCCGGCAAAGTTCAGTCCGCCGACCTGGGCTTCGTAGTATTCGTCGAGCTGGTCGCTCGGCCAGTCGGGGTGGGCGAACTGTTCGTCCATGACAGAGTCGTCAACCAGGACATCGCGGATGGTGGTAATGCCCGCCTGTTGCAGCCTGGCGGCCCAGGCTTCGAAATCCGACGTCGGTTTAAAGCCTTTTTCCTTCGTGAAGGCCGGGTCGCCGAACGTGGGGTCGCCGTCCCCGATGAGAACCAGGTCCTGCCCGACGAGCAGCAGCCTGGTGCTGAACTTGAAGTCGGGGCCGAGATGCTCGAGTGCCGCGGCCGTGGTGACGAGCTTCAGGTTGCTCGCCGGCACCAGCGGCAGGTGCGCATTGCGGGCGTAGAGCTCTCGAAGGTCTGCCGGCCCGGAGCCGAGGCTCATTACCTCGACGATCACCGTGGCATTGGCCAGCAGGCGATCCTGCAGGACGGCATTGACCTGGGCGTCGATGTCCGCCCGGGCGGGGAACGACAGGCCGAGGAGCGTTAAGACCGAAAGGGCCAGAAGGCGGTGTTTCATCCTTGAAATCCGCAAGCGTTGAAGGGAACTGACGACACCGGAAACAGCCGGGAAGGTATCGACAACCGCCCGGCGTTGGAAGCATCCAACGCCGGGCGGCAGGTAGAAAACAAAGACGCGGCTACGGTCGCCGTTACGCGGCCGTTCGAACACGACCGCTCCAAGGCCTGCCGATCAGGTTTGCAATCCGCTGCTCCACTGGCGGATGCGTGCTGAACAGGTTTGCCATCTGACGCCAGACATTGGTCGGCTCGGCGATGAACAGACTGTTGTACGCCGGGTTGACGTCCATCGGGAGCTGGTGCGACATGGCGTGGATCTTCTCGAGCGCCGTGGCAAGATCCATCGGTTCGCCGGCGATCGCCGCGCCTTCGGTGTCGGCGTTGAACTCGCGGCTGCGGCTGATGGCGGCCTGAATCAAACCGGCCGCGATCGGGCCGAGAATCAGTACCAGCAAGCCAGCGATCGGATTGCTGCTCTCGCCGTCTTCTTCGGACGATCCGCCGAACATGAACACGTAACCCAGGGCGGAAATCGCCCCGCCGATCGTCGCCGCGACGGTCTGGATCAGGATGTCGCGGTGCTTTACGTGGGCCAGTTCATGGCCCATGACGGCGGCGACTTCGGCCCGGCTGAGCATCTGTAGAAGCCCTTCGGTGGCGCAGACGGCTGAGTTCTGCGGATTGCGTCCGGTCGCGAACGCGTTGGGTGCCATTTGCGGCGAGACGTAAACCTTGGGCATCGGTAGGTTTGCACGTGTCGCCAGCCGTCGCACCATCTGGTGCAGCCAGTGGTCCGGGCCGACTTCCTGCGCACCCATCGATGCCAGCGCGATCTTCGCGCTGAAGAAATAGCTGACGAAGTTGGTCGCCGCAGCGAAGACCAACGCGATCACAAGCCCGGTGGTGCCGCCGATGATCTGACCCGCAAGCAGGATGAGCCCGGTCAGCAGTCCCAGAAACAGAACCGTCTTGAAGTTGTTGTAAAGTTTGGACGTCATGTTCTTCTTCCTCAATTTCAGCGCCCTCGGCCGTACAGCGGCCGGCGGGATTGCCCCACACGATAGGAAGATTCGTACCAAAGACGGGTAGAAATCAGGCGGAAGTTTGGAATCGTTAAGCTGTTTATTGTCGGTGGCTTGCGCGAGCATTCCGTTGCCAAAGCGCAACCGTCAGCGGTGGGTCGTACTGCCGTGCCGCCGAATCGGCAGCGACGACGGTCCAGGCTGCCTCATCGTCAGGGGGTGGCCCCATTTCCCCCATTGCGATTCAGGTTCGCAGTTTCCGGCCGAGTTGCTGCTCGACCGACGCGATCTTGCCCTCCAGCGATCCGCTGCGTCCCTTCCGCCAATCGCATTTCATCGTGATCGCCACTCGTTCGCTGTCGGCGGCCAACGCGTCGAAGCATTGCTTCACCACGGCCATCACCTCATCCCATTCCCCTTCGATGCTCGTTCCGAGCGGCCCCAGGCGATAGGGCAGTCCGCTGCGGTCGATGATGTCGAGCACTCGAGCGACGTAAGGACTGACGCTTTGGCCTTTGTCCATCGGCCACATGGAAATTTCGGCTAGAAGCATGGGGAGGTGGGTTGTAAGCGCGGATACGAAATTGGAGATCTCAACGCTGATCTCTCACACGATTTTCTCGGACCTCTGCCGCTGTCGGCTCGGTATACTTTGGCACCATGAGCTACCGACATCTTACTCGCCCATTGAGTTTGCTGCGTTGTTCGGCTGGCTTTGCCGTGGCGGCGATGCTTGCGGTCGGGTCACCGGTGCATGCGGCCGACGGAGACGCCGGTGCGCCGGTCAAGGCTCCGACCACGACCACCCCCGGCACGAACGCACCTGGAACGAACACCCCCGCAACAAAGGTCGCCGTTCTCAGCGTGGGCACCTCCAGTGACGACGCCGAGAGCCAGAAGATGGCGTCGGCCGTGCAGCAGTCGCTGACGAACGAACTGGCACTGACCGGTGCCAAGGCTGCCGTATCGCAGTCGTCGAACGATGCCGAGACGCGCATCAAGACTGCCCGCGACGCCGGTGCGATTTACGCCGTCGCCGGCGACATTCAAGCCGTCGCTGGGTCGGTTCGTATCGTCGGTCAGGTGTACGATGTGAAGTCGGGCAAGGTCATCGCGCCGCTGCAGGCGACCGGCCCGGCGGCTGAGTTCTTCGGTGTTCAGGACGAGTTCGTTCGTCAGGCCCGCGCCGCCATCCCGACGACCGGCGGTTCGGTACCGCCGTCTTCGCCGGCGACGCCCTCGACGACCGGATTGGCGCCGTCGCAGTCGGCCGTGTCGACCATCCCGCCGGTGAGCGGCTCGCATTGGGCAGGTTTCGCAACAGCCGGGACGACCTCCGCCCCGCCGGTGGTCTACGCGGCACCGGCACCGATCGCCCCCCCGCCGCCCCTGTATGGCGGAACGCGTCAGCCCTACTACGGCGGAGGCGGCTACTCCGAGAGTGGGTACTACTATCCGCTGCCCGACGGATACGTCTTTCCGCAACTCGGCACCGGACGAACCGAATACCTCGGCTATATGGGTGTGAGCATCATTCCCCCGCCGCCAACGGTCCCCCGGTCCGCGGGATCGCTCGGAAGCGTCACTAGTCGCCAGCCCACCGGCCCGACGCCGCTCCCGGCATACAACCAGTCGATCTATAAGTACAAGAACCCCAACACGCGCTTCGCCGCCCCGGTCGGCATGCCGCAGCGGGCGGCTGCACCAACGCTTCGGCCGGGAACCTAGGATAGAGCTGAGTCAAAAGTGCTGAGTGCTGAGTAAGAGACACGACGGGTTCGCTCACTCATGACTCAGCACTTTCAACCCAGCACTTTTAACTCCGCACTCTTTTCATATAGTGCGGCCAATGAGCGCAACGTCCCCCGAACTGTCCCGAGAAGCCCTGGCCCGCCGAATCGCCGAAGTCGCTTTGCTTCGCGGCGAGTTCACCCTTCGTTCCGGCCGCAAGAGCAGCTACTACCTCGACAAGTACCTCTTCGAAACCCAGCCCGACATCCTGATGGCGCTCGGTAAGGCGTTCGCTGCCATGCTGCCGCCGGAGACGGACCGTCTGGCCGGTCCCGAGCTGGGCGCCGTCGCCCTGGCCGCCGCGACGGCGATGCACGCGAAGCTGCCGTTTGTCCTCGTCCGCAACAGCAAGAAAGGCTACGGCAGCAGCAAGCTGGTCGAAGGCACGCTCAAGGCCGGCGACAAGGTCGTCATCATCGAAGACATCCTGACGACAGGTGGCCAGATCGTCGAAGCCGCCAAAACGCTGGAAGCCGCTGGAGCTACGGTCATCAAGATGATCGGCACGATTGACCGGCTCGAAGGCGCCCGCGAGAACATCGAGGCGGCGGGTTACAGCTACGCGTCGCTGTTCACGACGGCGGATTTGGGGATCAAGCCGGAATGAATCGAAGCGAATGAAGAACGAAGAATGAAGAACAGGCAATGGAGGGGTCGGTCATTCCCCGTTCTTCATTCTTCGTTCTCCATTCTTCATTCCTCCTGCTTGGCCCCCGCCTCATCACGCCGCTACACTCACGTTGCTCATGGAGTCTCCCCCGTTCAAAGTCGAAAAGTCGTTCCTCGTCCAGCGGTTCGCCAAGCTGAACTTCGGTTCGTTCCATCTCATCGGCTACAGCGTCGCCGGTGAAGAGACGGTCGTGCAGGTTCCGGAGTGGAACGTCTGCTTCGATTTCGGCCGGGCCCCGCACTTTGCCCTCACCAGCGACATCGTCTGCCTCTCCCACGGCCACATGGACCATGTCGCCGGCGTGGGTTACTTCCTGTCGCAGCGGTTCTTCCAGGGCATGAAGCCGGCGACCGTGCTGCTGCCGCGGGAACTGGAACGCTCGGTCGACATGCTGCTGATGTCCTGGCGTCAGGTCGAGCGGCAGACGACGCCGTATACGCTGGTCCCCATGGCGGCCAACCAGATGTACGAAGTCCGCCGCGACTTCGGCATCCGTGCCGTGCAGACTCATCACGGCGGCCCGAGCCTGGGGTATGTGTTGATCAGTATTCGCGAGAAGCTCAAGCCCGAACTCGTCGGCAAGACCGGGCCGGAACTGGTCGAGCTCAAGAAGTCCGGCGTCGACATCCAGTACCGCATCGAGGTGCCGATGGTCGCGTTCCTCGGCGATACCACCGACGGCACCGTGTTCGAGCACCCCGATGTGGTCAACGCCGAGGTGCTGGTCACCGAGTGCACGTTCTTCGAGCCCGACCACAAGTCCAAGGCCAAGCACGGCCGGCACCTGCACGTCGATCAGTTCGCGAGGATTCTGCCGGGGCTGAAGAACAAGCACATCGTGGTGACGCACGTGAGCCGCCGAACCGGCGTGCGGCGGGCGCAGCGTATCCTGCGCAAGTTCGTCGGCTCTGCCGAGATGGACCGCATCCACTTCCTGATGGATTTCGAAGGCGCCGCCGACGGCGGTGACATGGAAGACGCCGGCCCGCCACCGGCCGACGCCGTGTAGGGTCCGCCTTGGCGGACGCGATCGGCGGGACGCTTCAACATCTTTCATGACCCCCGCCATGCCGGCGCGAAACGCGTCCGCCAAGGCGGACCCTACTTGTCGCGCAAATCGGGCATTTTAAGCGCGATCAGCATCGCCGGCACGAACAACGCCGATACGCCGAGCAGCGCCAATCGCAGATCCAGGTCCTTCACCACGAACGCGAAGATGACCGTCCCCGCCGCCGCGACGATGCGGCCGATGTTGTAGCTGAAGCCCGCGCCGGTCGTACGCAGGAGCGTCGGGAACAGCGGCGGCAGATACATCGTAAACAGTCCCATCACGCCGGAGCAGAAGCCGACGATCGGCATCCACATCCGCAGCTCCTCATGGCCGCGCGGCTTGTAGTAGGTCGCGACCAGCGTCACGATGAAGAGGAAGCACATTACCGCGACCGCGTTGCGATAGCCGATCTTCCGGGCGATGCCCGATGCGAAAAAATTGCCGAGAATCGAGATCCCGATCACCCACAGGAACGCGACGGCGGTGAACTGGTCGCGCGCCCCGTCGGGCATGCCGGCTTGCTTGGCCAGGCCGCCGAGGTGCTGGAGCGACCAGAACATGAACGCCCACCAGCCGGTGAGGGCGGTGGCGCAAACGCCGATGGTCAGCAGCGTGGTCCGCCGCACGTCGCCGCGGAACAGATCCATCATCGTCGGCTTGCGTTCGTCGGAGACGCGGGCTTGGGCGGCCGTCCACTCGGCCGGTTCGGGGACATGCCGGCGAATCCAGAAGACCAGCAGCGCGGGGACGATGCCGACGAGGAAGACCGACCGAAGGTAGAAGTTCGGCGGCAGGTCCTTGAAGAAGCCGGCGAGAAACTCGTACGTCGCCGGGTTGGCCAGGACGAACACGCACCCGCACGCCAGCAGCACGCCCAGGTTCACGCCCGTCTGCAACACCGCGGCGATCCAGGCGCGCCAGCGGGCGGGCCAGGTCTCCGACAGCAGCGCCGACCCGACGGCCCATTCCCCGCCGATGCCCAGCGCCGCCAGGAACCGGCAGATCAGCAGGTGCCACCACTCGGTCGCGAAGAAGGATAAACCGGTGAACAGGGCGTAGGTCAGGATCGTCAGCGACAATGCCCGGCTGCGTCCGAGCAGGTCACCCAGCCGTCCGAAGAACCCGCCGCCCAATGCCCAGCCGACCAGGAACGCGGCCTGGATGAACGCGCTCTTCTCCTTTACGTCGGCCGACGAAGGACTGGCCGAGTGCAGCAGCACCGCAACGAAGGGTGCCGCCACCAGCGTGTACAGGTGCATGTCCAGGCCGTCGAACAGCCAGCCCAGCCAGGCGGCGATGCCGCTCTTCCACTGCTGTGGCGAGAGTTCGCTGAGCCGGGTCGCCTCGCGCTGAACGGTCGAAGGCGAAGCCTGAACGGTCGGGGCATCGACGTTCGGGGCGGCGGTGCCGCCGGCAGGATCCACAGACGCAGGTGAGATGGAACTGGACATGGTTGGTGTGCGGATTGTCTTGTGCGACTAAGGCCAAGGTCAAGTTGAATGTCACGCGGGAACCCCGAGCTCCAGCTCGGCCCGAAGTTGCGAAGCCCTGTCCGACTACAGCCGATGCTCCCACCCGCGCACCGGCATCGCGGTGCGCTGGCCCCCGTGGTCCAGCCAGACGCCCTGCCCTTCGATCACTTTGCCGATGCGGATCATTCCCAGGTCCAGCGCCATCGCCTCGGCTTCGGGCGGGAGGACGGCGAGCAGCTCATGGTCCTCCCCATCGTGAAGGGCGTGGTCGATCGGGGCAACGCCATCCCGCTGCGATAGCGTCCTGGCGTCGTCGTGAACCGGCACGGTCGCCGCCTCGATGACCAGGCCTACCCCGCTCTCGGCGGCGATATGGCCGGCGTCGCGCGACAGGCCGTCGGACAGGTCGATCATCGCGTGGATGTCCTCACCCGTCGCCAGCTTTCGTGCCAGTTCGACGCGCGGCGTAAACGTCATGTGTCGGCCGAGGATGCTTCCGCCGAGCGGACCGCTGACGTACAGGCCGTCGCCGACTTTCGCGCCCTTTCGAGTCACCGGCGCAATACCGGCCGATCGGCCCAAGATGGTGACCGTGACCGCCAGTTTGCCCGCCCACGATCCGGTGTCACCGCCGACGATCGGACAATCGAACACCTCGCCTGCCGCCTTGATGCCCAGGTAAAGTTCCTTGGCGTATTCGTCGCCGCAGCCCTGCGGTAGCGCGACCGATACCACCGCCCCCGCCGGCAGGCACGCCATCGCGGCGCAATCGGACAGGTTGCGGTTCATCACCTTCCGTCCGATGTCGCCCGGCGAATGGACGGTCGAATCAAAGTGAACGCCGTCAAGCACCTGGTCGACGCCAACCAGTAGCAGATCTGCGTCCGTCCAGCGAAGGACGGCCAAATCATCGCCCGCCGGCACGGGCACGGCGGACGACGCCGTCTGTTGCTGGCGGAGCCAGTGAATAAATGCGAATTCGCCGGGCATGGGAGGGGGAGTATGAGGGATCAGGGAACAACACGGAAGACGGAAAAGCGGGCGACTCTTCTAAAGCAAAGACGCGCTCGATGTCATCCTTGGGTACTTCGAAGGACCAGTTAACCGGGGTGAGACAACGTTCGCACTCGGTGCCACGGGTCGGCGGTACTCCGCGGACCCGTGCGGTCGGCCCAACTCGCGCACGGGTCTCCGGAGTACCGGCGATCCGTGGCACCCGTGTGACGGGAGACGTTCTGTCGTACGTCTGTCCCGGGTGTTCGCAGTCGGCTCATAGTGCCAACACTTCCGCCTGTATCCCCCTGCCGCGCAAGTCCGCCGTGATCTCCTGTCGATAAATCGGGTTCATCAGCACGACGACCTCCGGCGGATCGGCGGCGAGGTCCTGCGGGCCGACGATCTTCGATCCCGAGGTCGGCAGATACGTGTCCTGCTTATGCGGGTTGATGTCCACCACCGCCGGCACCTGCTCGTGCGTCAGTCCCAGCGTGCTGAGAAACCCGACGGCCTTGGAACTGGCACCCCATAGCGCCAAACGTTTGCCGGCGGCGCGGGTGCGGTCGACGACCTCATGCCAAGTTTCGATCCGCTTCTTGCAGACCTGCGGAAAGTCGGCGACAGCTTTAACGAACGAGAGATCCACCGTGCTGCACGCCTCCCGACGAGGATCAGCCGACGACTCACCTATCGGTGCCGGTTTCGCCTCAAGCACGATGTATTGCCCGTCGAACTCCATCGTCACGTCGAGCACCTCAAACCCGCACCGCACGAAAAGATCGCGAATCGTGTCTTTCGTGAAGTACGAGCAGTGCTCGTAATACAAATCCCAGAACGCGCCCTCGTGGAGAATACGGAGCGTATCGGGCACTTCAAACCCGATGCGGATGTGCCGCCGGTCGCCGACGACGCTGCGGACCATCGATACAAACCGCCGAACGTCGGGAATATGTTCCAACGTGTGACGGCAGCAGATGAAGTCGAGCGATCGGACGGCGGAGCGCTGGTCGAAGAAGTCGGCGACCCATTCGATATCGAGCCCCTGCGTCTCGGGCAGCCGGGCCGGGTCGAGCGTCGGATCGAACCCGATCCCCCGGCTCGGGCCGATGCGGCACATCGTCGCGAGGAACTCTCCCTTGCCGCAACCGATTTCCGCGATCGTCCTGCCGGACAGGTCGTACCGCTCCACCCAGCGATTGCCGAGCGACCTGGCAAACGCGTTAAACGTGCCAGAGAACCCCTGGCTGGCTTCGTACTTCGCCGACAGGTTCTGGCTGGCCGGGTCGAACGCGAGGTTGGTGATGAACCCACACCCCCGGCAGGCCGCGAGCCGAAGGTCGCCGGTCGGCATCGCCAACGCCTCCTCGCGCGTCTCCAGCAGCAGGTTGCTCTGGAGCGGAACGCGGTCGAGTGCGTAAAGCGGCTGCAGGTCGGCCGATCGGCAGGAGGGGCAGGTGTGGGTGGTTGGCATAGTCACCGGGGCATTAAACACGAAGGTCGTTCCGTCACCCAGCGCGGTTACGCAAGCCTCGACTTCCGCGCACGACATATCCGCAAAAATGCCCAACTTCCCCGGGCCGATCGTCAATGCGTCGGGTAAACTCTGCCGCGATGTTGCTCCTGTCGCGAGCCTCTGGCTGGTTGGCGATCCTTCTGCTGATCGTTTCGGTGGCCGGCTGCGCCCAGCAAACGGTCTCGACCCCGCATCCCGCCGCCGCGACGACCGGGCCGGCGACCTGGACGCTGGACCAGATCGGCCCGGCGCCGCGTCTGCCAGCCGCTGCCACCCGCCCCGCCGATGACCTGCCGTCCCTTGATGCGATTGCGCTGTTCGCTCGTGCCCGTGCCGCCAGCCAGGACGACGACCGCGCCACCGCGATCGCGCTGCTGAAGCAGGCCCTTAGTCTTGATCCTGACAGCTACGAGCTTCACTCGGAACTGGGTTCGCTCTACCGCGAAGGCTTCGGCTTTCAGCCGGCGGCACTGGCCGAGTTCGAGAAGGCCGCTGAAATCGAGCCCGACCGCATCGATGCCCAGCTTGATGTCGCCCGGCAACTGCTTGCCAACGGAGACAACACCGCCGCGTTCCATCGGCTGCGCCTGGCGATCCAGACCTCGCAATACGCCGCCGGCCATGTGCGGTCGGCCGAGGCGGATTTCCTGCTCGCCCATTCCATGCGTGAGCTGGGCTACGACCGCGCCGCCCTCGACCGGTTCGAACTGCTGCTCGACCGCCTGTCCCGTGGTGACATCGAGCGGTCGGACGAGGTCGCCCGCATTCTGAACACCCGGCTGTTCATGCAAATCGGCGATCTCTACATCAAGCGCGATCGGCCGGCTGATGCGTTGCGTGCCTACCGTACCGCCGAGGGAACGCTCGACGGCTCACGCGATATCGACGTCAAGTCGCGGGTGGTGCGGGCGATGATGCTCGACGGGCAGGTCAACGAAGGCATGGCGCGGGCGGCCGATGTGGTCCGGCAGTTCGGCGCGTCGCCGGCGGCGCTGTCTCTGCTGCGGGATGTCTATTCCGCCGTGGGCCGGCCCGAGGGGGTTACCTCAGCACTGGCCGATCTGCACCGCCAGTTTCCGGACGACCGACAACTGCTCTTCGCACTGTGCGAAGTGCTTGCCGCCGACCGCCGGTTTGACGCGGCCGACGAGCAGCTGACTGTCGCGTGGCAGCGCACGCCGGGCAGCCCGGCGCTGCTGGTCCGCTGGTTCCGGCTGCGGTTCGATCGGGATCCAGAGTCGGCCGTCAGGCTGCTGGCCGATTTGTTGACCGAATCGTCGAGTGTCGCCGGGCAGATCGATCCTGTCTGGCGGCGGATGACCTCGGTCGAGGGTCGCGAGGCGTTCCCGCTCGAGCGGCTGTTGGCGATGCGGCCGCCCGCCGGCGCAAAGGCGGCGCACGCGTTCATCATTCATCGCGTCGCCCGCGACTGGCCGCGCGCGTCGCTATCCCGGCGGTCGCTGGACGCATCGCTCGCAGCGCGGCCACCGTTTGCACCCGCGTTTGCCGACAAGCTCGAAGAGGTATTGACCGATCCCCGTCTTCCGCCGCACGCACGGCTTACGGCGGCTGATGCGCTGGCGTCGGCAGCGGAACTGGCCGGTGACCCGGGCCTTGCCGATCTTCTTCGCGGGCGGATTGCCCTGGTGCGCGGCGACGGTGCCGACGCGCAGGCATGCTTCCAGGCCGCCATCCAGCGGAACCCCAACGTACCGGAAGCGCGCCTCGGCCTTGCCGCCGCTGGGGTGTTGGCCGGAGAAGTCTCAGCCGCCGTGCAGCAGGCCTGGGCCGTCGCGCGAGCGTTTCCGGAGTACGAGCCGGCGTTTGTGTTTCTTGATGCACACCCCGATCGCGCCGACCCGCCCCGGGTTTTTGCCGACTGGAAACTGTCGCAGCCGGCTGGCGAGCCGGTCAGTCCGGAGCTTTCGCTGCGGCAGGCCGAGGATCAGATCGAACGAGGTAACACGGAGGGAGCCGAACTTCTGCTGGCCGACCTGGACCGACAGTCCCCCGCCGACGCCCGGCTGCTCGACCTGCACGGCCGGATTGAGTTTGTCACGGCCAATGCCTCGGCATCGGCAGTGCCCATGGAGGTGTCCGCTCAGCCACGCCAAAAGGCAAGGCTCGAAAAGCTGATTGACCAGGGAAAGAACCTGGGTCCCGCGGGCCTGACGGAAGTCGCGGCGCGCCTCTCGGCAATCTACGCGAGAGAAGGTCGGCCCGCGGACGCCGCTCGCCCGCTGGCGGCGGCCAGGCCGCTTGTCGGCGGCGAGCCCGACCTGCTGTACCGACTGGCCGTGCAGGCCCGGGCCTGTGGCGACGACCGGGCGGCCGAAACCTGGCTGCAGTCGGCGCTGGAGATCGATCCCGAGAACGCCGCTGTGATGGAAGAACTTTCGTCGCTCTGGGCATCGACCGGCAAGCATCTGGAAGCCGCCGAGAAGCTCGCCCGTCAGGCGGCCGAGCGCTTTCCGCAGGCACCGGGGTTGCGCGGGAACGTCGGCTGGGTGCTGTATCGCGCCGGGCGGCTGACAGAGGCCCGAGACGAACTGCTGGCGGCGATCCGACAGAGCGAAGGCCCGGCTGGAGCCGCAGGAGCGAAATCCAATCTTCCCGCGACCAATCCGGCGGGCGTCAATCCGCCGGGTATTGCCGAGGGACCTGTCGTCGATCCGGTGCTCCTCGACCGCACCGGCGATGTGTTGTATCGTCTGGGCGATCGTCCGTCGGCGGCGGCGCTTTGGGAAAGGGCCCAACGCCGGCTCGGCGACGCCGACGTCGCGACTGCGGACCGCGCCGACATCCGTGCCCTCCGGCAGAGCCTGCCCAGGAAGCTCAAGCAGCATCGCACGGGGCAGGAGGTCCAGGTGTCAACGTCGGCATCGCGATAGGCCTGGTACCACCGATCCGTGGTACCAGAATCCGTTGGTCATCGGCTTCTTTTGTAGAGAGCATTCAAACCATGGCCGGTCATAGTCACTGGGCAAAAATCAAGCGAGCGAAGGGCGCCAACGACAAGAAGCGCGCCAAGGTCTGGAGCAAGATCGCCCGCAAGATCATCATCGCCGCCAAGGCCGGCGGCGGCGATCCTGCCGACAACCTCTCGCTGCGCTACGTCATCGAAGAGGCCAAGGGCGTCAACATGACGAAGGACACCATCACCAATGCCATTAAAAAAGGCACGGGTGAGCTGGGTGCCGAAAACTACGAAGATGCGGTTTACGAAGGCTATTGCAGCGGCGTGGCGATCATCGTCGAGGCCCTGACCAACAATCGCGCCCGCACCGTTGCCGACCTCCGCTTCATGTTCGAAAAGCACGGCGGCAGCTTCGCCGCCACCGGCTCGGTGCTGTTTCAGTTTACCAAGCAGGGGGTCATCACGATCAAGTCCGAAGGCGTTGATGAAGACACCCTGATGGAACTGGCCCTAGAATCCGGAGCCGAAGACGTTCGCAACGAAGGGGAAGTGTTCGAGGTCGTCACCACCCCCACGGCGTTCCACAAGGTCCGCAATACGCTCGGCGAGAAGTACACGCTGGAAGGGTCGGAGATCGCATATGTCGCCAACAGCACCGCGCAGGTCGATGTCGAAGTCGGGCACAAGCTGCTGAAACTGGTTGATGCGCTGGAAGACAACGACGACGTGCAGAATGTCAGCCATAACGCCGAGATCCCGGAAGCGGCGATGGCGTAAGCGATCGCAATCGGGCAACGAGGAGAATCGGTTTTCAAACGCAGACGGCGACGGGCACCTGGGTGTCCGTCGCCGTCTGCGTTGGTAAGGATTCGAGCGACAACGCGCTACTTGCCCTTTGCGGCGACGCTGCGGGCCGTTCCTTCGTTGCGGGAGAATCGCCCGCTCAGCGGGCCGTTCGTGGTCACCTTCTCCTTCTTGTTACCGGCGGCCTTGGTGCTCGCTTTTCCCGATGGGACTTTGTCAGGTCGATTTGCCATAGCATTCATCCTTTCAGCTACGAAGACCTTACGCCGTGGGAAACGCAATATGAATGCGTCAACGGGCTGCATCTGACGTGGGACTGCGGCTGAGGTGCCGTAGGAGTCGTCCCTAGATGTCCGATCGTGATTCGCGCCCTGGGACCGCCGAGCGCCTGCTCGGCTCTTCCATATGCCGAGCGGGCGCTCGGCGGTCCCAGGCTGCGAATGGGCGAGAATCGAGGACACCCATTTCAGTGACCGTGCGAGAATCAGCTCTTTGGTGGTGCAGCCATTTCGGTCGCGGCGGGACGCCTGCACAATCGCGTGACGCGGTCGTTATGGATTTCCCTACCTTGTCACATCCGCAGTCTGTCGCGAATCTGACCGGCATGAATTACGAAGTCCTGCTCAAGTATTACGGAGACAGCCTGGCCGCGATCGAGAAACTGATGGCAGACGTGCCCGACGAGCGGCTGGCCGAGCAGCCCGCGGGCCTGCGCAATCATCCGGCCTGGACGCTGATGCATTTGTGCGTCGGCAATGATTTCTGCCTGCAGTCGGTCGCCCGGGCACCGGTTTGTCCGCCTGACTGGGGCGCGCTGGCCGCGCCAGGGTCGCAGCCCAAGCCGGAGCGGTCGGCCTATCCGTCGAAGGATACGCTGCTCCAGACCCTTCAGAAGCAGCACGTGCTGGTCGCCGAGGGCGTCCGCGCCGCCCCGCCGGGCCATTTCGACCTGCCCGCCCCGGAACGCGTCCGGTCGTTCGCGGCGACGCTGGGTCATATTGTCGCGTACATGCTTGCCGCGCACGAGAACAACCACCTCGGGCAGCTGCAGGCGTGGAAGCGCGTCGCGGGCCTGGGCAAGGCGTAGAGGGAAGTGGGCGGCGTGCATCGATTGCAGGGTGCCTGCGTTGGATGACGGCCGGCAAGCGCATTGCGTGCTTTGTCCGCCGGGCGTTGTCCCGTACCCTGTCGTCGATGTCCGCCGACCCTGACAAAGACGCCCCCGACCTGGACCTTCCCGAAGGCGGTCCGGTCATGCCTGCCGACGCCGACTCGTCCGCCGTCGAGGCCGACGACGCCGAAGACCTCCGCCATTTCAAGTGGAAGGTGACCAAGAACCTGACCCGCCGGATCGACCAATACCTGGTCGATCGCGTCGGTTACCTGTCGCGTAACGGCGTGCAGAAGGTCATCGGCGAAGGGTTGGTGAAGGTCAACGGCCGCGTCGCCAAGGCATCGTATCGGCCGCGGGATGGCGACGTCATCGAGATGGTCGCCCCGCCGGAACCGATCAGCGAACTGGTCCCCGAGAACATCCCGCTCGAAGTCGTCTACGAAGACGACCACATTCTCGCGATTAATAAGCAGGCCGACCTGATCGTCCACCCCGCCCGCGGCAAATGGACCGGCACCCTCGTCAACGGGCTGGTCTACTACGGCAAAAAGTGGAGCAAGCTCAACGGCGACTGGCGGCCGGGCATCCTGCACCGGCTCGACCGCAACACCACCGGCATCATGCTCGTCGCCAAGAGCGATGAGGCCCATTGGCGTGTCGCGCGGCAGTTCGAAAACCGCACGATCCAGAAGACCTACATGTCGATCTGTCACGGCGTGCCGCAACTGAAGGGCAACGTCATCGACATGCCGATTGGCCGGGATAAGTACATCCGCGAGAAGCAGGCCGTCCGCAAGGAAGAGAACGGCGGCCGCCAGGCAGTGACGCTGTACGAGGTGCAGGAAACCTACACCGCCCCGCCGGGCCTGATGATGGAGCACGGCAGCCACGCCGCCGACAAGCTGCTGCCGATGCCGGTCGGGACGACGTTTTCGCTCATCAAGCTGACGCCCAAGACCGGCCGCACCCACCAGCTTCGCGTGCATATGACGGCGATCGGCTACCCGATGGTCGGCGATACGATGTACGGCGGGAAGGTGGTGGTGATGGGGGAAGCGAGTAAGGATGAAGGCGGAAGGATGAAGGATGAATCGGAAGCCGCCTCAGGTTCATCCTTGACCCATCCTCCTTCATCCGTTGATCTGCCTTCATTCCGCTTCGCGCGGCAGGCTTTGCACGCTTACGAGATCACGTTCACCCACCCGATTTCACTGAATCCCCTCACGCTGCAGGCTCCGCTGCCGCCGGATTTCGTGGCTCTGCGGAAACTGATGGGTTCGGGCACGACATGAGTCGCGGTTGAGCTGGTGCCACGGGTCGCTGGTACTCCGGAGAACCGTGCTGTCACGCCGACCCGTGGCACCGGAGACGGGCTCAGGTGCAGCTTATGGGACGAGCCAGGTACTCGGGATATCGTTCCAACAACTCATCCTTCCCTGTGGTATAATCAGAAGCGTAAGTCCGAACCGCTAGCCGAGATTGAGATCGCGGAATCGGGCCTGAGCCTGCTTGTTCGACGGCTTTTGCCGTGCGAAACGGTCTGGCCAGACACTGTTCCGCCTTGAGTCGCAAAGGAGCTCGGCCATGCAACTCGCCTTCCTGTTCGGTCTTTCCCCCTCTCTGCCGCTCGCCTGGGGTATGCCCCACGGCTACGAGTGGATCATCATCGGTGCGATCGGTCTGCTGATCTTCGGCAAGCGTCTTCCCGGCGCGGCCAAGGGCATTGGCCAGAGCATTCTGGAGTTTAAGAAGGGGATGAAATCCGGTGCCAACGAGGCCGAGACCCCCGCCCAGATTGACGATGCCGCCGCCCCCAAGGCCCGGTTCGACCCGCAAACCGGCAAGCCGCTGGAGTAGGCGCGGTTAGCGGTCGCATCGCCGATGCACTCTCCTGTGTTTCGCCTGCGAAGCGTGCATCTTCATTGCGACCGCAAATCACACCGCCCGACGCTTGACCTGACGTCATTCACCCCCGAAAACTCGCAGGTCGGCCGACCGTTTCCGGCCCGCCGACGTACAATTGCTATCGCTTCAAACCAAGGACACCAACCATGTTGAACACACTCGCCATCGGCATGCCCCAAGGGGCGGAATGGATCGTGATCGCGGCCTTGGGCCTGCTGATCTTCGGCAAGCGCCTCCCGGAAGTCGGCCGTAGCCTGGGCAAGGGCATTGTCGAGTTCAAGAAGGGCCTGAAGGGCGTGCAGGACGAAGTGACGCAGGTCGATGAAGACATCGACCATCAGGCATCCAAGCGGCTGCCCGACCCGGCGGCGACCGTCGCCGAGAAGCCGAAGTTCGACCCCTACACCGGCAAGCCGATGGAAGAGGAGAAGCCGAAGCCCAAGTTCGACCCGTACACCGGCAAGCCGGTGGAAGAGACGACGGCCTAATGCTTGAGTCGAAAGACGAAAGTGCTGAGTGCTGAGACGAAGAAGCAAGCAATACAGCACTCAGCACTTTTAACTTTGCGCTTGATCCAAATTTGCTGACATGGGTAAGATGTAACGGATCGCCGCGAGCCGATGAGTGTCGGTGTCCGGCGTTTTGTTCTCCAGCCTTAGGATGCGACGTCCGCCCGGGGCCCCCGAGCCCTGGCATCGCGTTCAATCATCAGGGAGGCCTCCCATGCGTTTCGCCCGCCGAGCGATTGCCCTTGCCGTTGTTGCCGGTCTGGTCACGGTTCTGCCCCCTTCAACATCCGACGTCTCTGCCCAGGCCCGGCCGACGCAGGGCGTGGCCAAAGGCGCGATGTCGCGCCGGCTTCCTGACGTCAAGCTGCAGAACGTCAGCCTGGGGGATGCCATCGAGTTCATCCGCGATGTCAGCGGTGCCAACGTCACCGTCAACTGGCGCGCGTTGGAAGCGGCAGGCGTTTCCAAAGAGACCCCGATCAACGTCCGCCTTAATGGCGTGAGCCTGCGGAAGGTACTGGCCACCGTCCTCAACGAAGCCGGTGCCGGCACTGGCCTCACCTACATCGTCGACGAAGACGTCATCGAGATCACTACGCAGGCGATCGCCGATCAGAAGATGTACATGCGCATCTACCCGATCGAAGACCTGCTGCTGGAGATCCCCAACTTCGACAACGTCCCGGACTTTAGCCTCGAATCAACGACGTCGAACCAGGGTGGCGGGCAAGGCGGCGGAGGCGGAGGTGGTGGCGGCGGCCTGCTTGGCGGCGGCAACAGCCAGAAGGAAAAGGAAGTCGTCAAAACCCGCCAGGAGAAGGCCGACGAGATCATCAAGCTCATCACCGAAACCATCCGCCCCGAAGTCTGGCGCGACAACGGCGGCACCGCGAGCATCCGCTTCTTCCAGGGAAGCCTGATCGTCCTCGCCCCGCTGAGCGTCCACGAGATGATCGGCGGGTAAACGAGTCAGTCTGGGATGGAACGCTGAACGTGCCGCGCGGGTATCGCGCGGCACGTTCTTTTGTTTCTGGTTGCCTGTTACTTGTCATCGGGGCTGGCCATGGAAAGTCGTCGGTTGGACGATCTTCAGGTATACAGCCTGACAATCGCTAAAAGTGACAAGTGACAAGTGACAAGCAACAAGTAACCAAATGCCAAATGAATTAGCCATCATCGGTGCAGGGAACATGGCCGAGGCGATCGTCCGCGGTATTCTCCGCGGCGGTGTCCTTGCCGCGGATCAACTCGTCGCCGCCGACATCTCGCCCGAACGACGGGCGGTGTTCGCGGACAAGGTCGGCGTTCGCGCGGTGGAATCGAACGTCGAAGCCGTCGCCGGTGCCCGGCGGGTGTTGCTGGCGGTCAAGCCGCAGATGATGAAGGCTGCGCTGGAGCAGATCGCACCCGGCCTGCCTCACGATGCCCTGCTCGTCTCCATCGCCGCCGGTATCAGCTCGGGGTTCATCGAGCGGTCGCTTGGCCGAGGCATCCACTGGCGGGTCATCCGCACGATGCCCAATACGCCGATGCTGATGGGCCATGGCATGGTGGGCCTCGCCCGCGGGCAGTACGCGACCGCGGACGACGTCGCCGACGCCCGGCGGCTGTTTGAAGCCGCGGCCGAGGTGATCGAACTCGACGAAGACAAGCTTCACGCCGTCACCGCCATCTCCGGCTCGGGACCCGCGTACTTTTTCTTCCTCGTCGAGCAGATGATCAAAGCCGGCGTCGAACTCGGCCTGTCGCGTGAGCAGGCTTACCGGCTGGCCACACGAACCGCCTACGGCGCGGCGGCGATGATGACCCCTGACACCGATTCCCCCGAAGAACTCCGCCGCAAGGTCACCAGCCCCAACGGCACCACCCACGCCGCGATCACCCACATGGAGCAGGCGGGCCTGCCTGCGATCGTCGTCGAAGCCCTCAAAGCCGCCGACCGGCGGAGCCGGAATTGGGGGTGTGAAGCGGTGCCGGGGTCGTGTAGTGGCCGGTTGGCGGTCTTCCTCGATTCTCGCCTATAGGGTGACCTTGGACCGCCGAGCGCCTGCTCGGCTCTTCGGCGGGCCGAGCAGGCGCTCGCCGGTACCAGGCGGCCAGACGGTCGGCGTCGCCTGCCCGTGAGCGACCTCACCACGCCTCCACCCCTCTACACCGATACTTCTTCCTCTTCCGTCCCATAACCGGTTACCCTTACCGCAAATCCAACGGTTCTGCCGATTCACCCCTCACTGGAGCGTCCGTCATGGCCAATCCATTCCGCTCGGATCTCTCGAATGGTCTCGGTCTGCTCGCCGCCCGGCTTCCGCTGGGCGTCGCATTCGTCCTGTCGGGTGTCGCCAAGTTTCGCATGCCCGGCGGTGTTTCGGCGTACGTCACCGAGAACCTCTCCAGCGTGCCCCAGTACGTACCGACCCACGCGGCTGAAAAGTTTCTGATGGTCGTCCCCTACGCCCACCTGGGCCTGGGCATCCTGCTGCTGGCGGGATTACTGAGCCGGGTTAGCGCGTTCGGGGCGGCGTTGCTGTCGGTGGCGTTCGGACTGATTCTCGGATTCGTCGACACCAATCCCACTCCGTCGATGGACTCGATCACCGAACCGACAAAGTACCTCTGCTTCGCGCTGGTGACGTTCTTCGCCGGTCCGGGCATGTTCAGTGTGGATCGCCTGCTTTTCGGAAAGCCGGATCGAAGCATCGATTAAATGCCCGGCGTGTCGCCGCGGATGCCCCTGCACGGTTGTGAACCATGATGTCAAACCGCATCGCCATCCGACTGGTCGCCGCAGCGCTCCTCACCACGCTTGCAGGCTGCACGCAGGTGCAGTCGGCCGGGCAGTTCACCGATCCGGTGCGGGTTTACATCGGCGACTATGGCATCCATTCCAGTCTCTTCCTTCCGACGCAGGACAACCGCTATGTCGAATACGCGTTCGGCGACTGGGGCTATGCCGTCGAGAACCGCAATCTGCCACAAGACGCGCTGGGCGCGTTGACGGCGTCGTGGGGCGCCGGGTTCGGACGCATGTACCACGGCATCGACGCCGAGACCTCCGGCCCCAACCCCCCGCGCAAGCCTGTCGCCATGCAAGCCGTGACGTGCGACCGCCCCGACGTCTATACCTTGATCGACAAGCTGGACGTCCACTTCGAACAGCTTGCGGCAAAGAACGGATCGGCGGTGGTCAATCCCGAAACCGGCATGTCGTGGGTGAGGGAAGACCGGGACAAGCGATACAGCATCGCCAACAACTGCAATCATCTGACCGCCAAAACCCTGGAGGATCTGGGTTGCAAGGTATCAGGACTTGTCGTCTGGTCGAAGTTCAGCGTGAGCGCGCCTGCCACCGCGTCGGCTCCCCCGCCGCCGAAGAAGCCGGCAGAGAAGATTGCGGGATGGGCGGCGATCGAGTGAGGGAACGCGCCGTTCTGCCTTCTACGACGATACCACAACCCGCCGCCCCGCCACCTTCACCCGCCCTGCCTGGATCAGCCTGATCGCCTCGGGGTAGGCGATCTTTTCCTCTTCGAACACTCTTGCCGCCAGCGTCTCGGCGGTGTCGCCGTCGAGCACCGGGCAGGCGCGTTGCAGGATGATCGGTCCGTTGTCGTAGGCGTCGTCGACGAAGTGAACGGTGCAGCCCGACAGTTTGCAGCCGTGGTCGATCACCGCCTGGTGGACCCGCTTGCCGTACATGCCCTTGCCGCCAAAGCTCGGCAGCAGCGCCGGATGGATGTTGATGATCTTCCCAGCGTACTTCGCCGGGATCTTGAGCAGCGACATCCAGCCGGCCATCACGACCAGATCGACACCGGCGTCGTCAATGAGCTGAAAGACCTGCTTCGAGAAGTCCGCGAGGTCGGGAATGCCGGCGCGTTCGACGACGAAGTTCATCACCTTCGCATCCGCCGCCCGCTGCAGGCCTTTGACGCCAGGGCGCGAGGCAATCACGACGCCCACTTGTGCATCAAGCCGCCCGGCGGCAATGACGTCGAGGAGGTTCTGCAGCGTGGTTCCGCCGCCGGAGATGAGGACTGCGAGTTTGATGGGCATTGTTCTGGTCCCCTCTCCCCCGTACTCGGGGGAGAGGGTTAGGGTGAGGGGCCGAACGTCAGGCGTCGTGACTTCTCACAACGGGCCGCAACTTGTCATCCTGAGAGTATGTCACCTAAAGAGGAGCCGCGCACGGAGTGTACTCACGGAGTAAGCGGGAACGGTTACGGTTCGGGGCTCATTCCCGCTTACTCAGTGAGTACACTCCGTGCGCGGCTCTTTGCAAAGATCACGTGCCATCAAGACGACATGTAGCGCTGACAGCACTTACTTATCAACCGCGCATCGCCGCGGCGTCGCGAAGGCTCAGATCGGGATACTGTGCGTCCGTCCCGACATCCGGCCGGCGTTTCCAGCTTCGGGCGCAGGCCTGGTACGTCTCGCGCCGGTCGAGCACTTCCACCACCGCCGCCGGGCCGGCGGGGCCCTTCTCGGCGAACTGGTGGTGCCCGCAGCCGACCATGTCTTCCAGGTCGACGCCGTACGCCTGCAGCTTTCGCCGGGTCGCGTCGTCGTCCACCTTGAAGACGATCTCGGCGTCGAGCGCCTTGTACTTGCCGATCTGCCGCGTCAGCTTGTCGAGCTGGCCGAGCGCATCGGACCGCAAAGCCATGAGCTGCTTCCACTCTTCCCGCTGGTCGGCAGAGATCTCGAGCTTCAGCCGTTCCGGCAGCTTGGTCAGGTGAACCGACCAGGCATCCTTCTCGCCAGCGGGCTTGTGCGTGATCTGCTCCCACGCCTCGTCGGCGGTGAAGACGCAGATCGGCGCCAGCAGCTTCGTCAGCGCGACGGCCATCAATTGCATCACCGTCTGCGATCGGCGCCGTAGCGGCGAGTTGGGGGCATCGCAGTAAAGCCGGTCCTTCATCGCGTTGCCGTAGACGCTGCTGATCTGCACCGTGCAGAACTCGTGCAGCAGCTTGAAGACGCGGTGAAGCTGATACGTGTCGTACGCTTCGACGACGTCGCCGATGAGCTGATCGAGCTCGGCCAGCGCCCAGCCGTCGAGGCTCGACAGCGGGATGTCGGCGACCTTCACGGCGTCGGTGTCGGCGTTGAAGTCGTACAGGTTGCTCAGTAGATACCGCAGCGTGTTGCGGATCTTGCGGTACTTGTCGCCGAACTCCTGCAGCACCTTCGGGCTGGTGGGGATGTCGTTCTGGTAGTCGACGCTGGACGTCCAGAGCCGCAGCAGGTCGGCGCCGTGGCGGTCGATCTCCTGCGTCGCGGTGACATATTCCTTGTCGCTCTTGCTGACCTTGCGGCCGTCGGGTTTTACGACGAAGCCGTGCGTCAGCACCTGCTTGTAAGGCGGCTGCCCCGTCGCGCCGAGGCTCGGCAGCAACGACAACTGGAACCACCCGCGATGCTGGTCGGAGCCTTCAAGGTAAAGATCCGCCGGGAACGCCAGATCGTGGCGGGCCTGCAGGCACGAGTGCCAGGAAGAGCCGGACTCGAACCAGACGTCGAAGATGTCGGTCTCCTTGCGGAGCTTGTCTTTGGGGAACTTCGGGCCGGGGTCGAAACCGGCGAGCAGTTCGGCTGGCGAGTCGGTGAACCAGGCGTCGCTGCCCTTCTCGGCGAAGCGATTGGCGACCGCGCGGACGGAGTCGCCGGTCAGAAGGGCTTCGCCCTGCTCGTTATAGAAGACGGGGATCGGAAGACCCCAGGCGCGCTGGCGGCTGACGCACCAGTCGGGGCGGGACTTGAGCATGCCTTCCAGTCGATGCTTTCCCCATTCGGGGACGAATGCAACGGCGTCTTTCGCCGCAAGCGCGCGATCGCGAAGCGATTGCTCGCTTTGCCCCTCCCCCGGAGTGCCGGAGGAGGGGAAGTCGGCGTTCGTTTTCGAAGGCGTGTACCCCTTATCCATCGCCACAAACCACTGCTCCGTCGCCCGGAAGATGATCGGCGTCTTGCTCCGCCAGTCGTGCGGGTAGCTGTGCTTGATCGGCACTTCCGCCAGCAACACGTCGCGCGCCTTCAACTCGGCGACGATCAGCGGATTGCCTTCCTTGGTGCTCTTGCCGCGCAGGAACTCCGGCACGGAGTCGTCGAATCGGCCGTTGGCCAGGACCGGGCTGTAGATGTCGAGCTTCTCGCGGATGCCGGTTTCGTAGTCCTCTTCGCCGTGGCCGGGCGCGGTGTGAACCAGGCCCGTGCCGTCGGTCGTGGTGACATAGTCGGCCTCGACCACCCTGCCGTTGCGATCGATGAAGGGGTGGGTGTATTCGAGGCCCAGCAGCGCGTCGCCGCTGACCGAATCGATCACTTCGTACTGTTCGATGCCGGTCCGGCCTTCGAAGAACGACTTGACCAGGTCCGCCGCGATGACGCCCAGGCGTTCAACTTCGCCACGCCGATAGCGGACCAGCGCATAGTCCACTCGAGAATTGACCGCGATCGCCAGGTTCGCCGGCAGCGTCCAGGGCGTTGTCGTCCAGACGAGCAGGTGAAACGCCGACGGATTGGCCTTGCCGAACACATGCGGCTTGGCCTGCGCGGGAAACTCGACGAACACCGACGGATCGGTCACGTCTTCGTATTCCAGTTCCGCGTCGGCGAGCGCCGTCTGGTTCGCCACGCTCCAGGGAACCGGCTTGAGTTTCTTGTAGACCAGCCCGGCCTCGACGAAACGCGCAAAGACTTCCAGCGTCGCCGCCTCGTAAGGCGGGACCATTGTCAGGTACGGGTGGGCCCAGTCGCCGAGGATGCCCAGCCGCTGGAACTGCTCGCTCTGCACGCCCGCGTAGTTCTGGGCGTAGGCGAAGCAGCGCTGCCGCATCTCCAGTGTGCCGACCTCGCGGAAGTTCTTGCCTTCCTTCTTGAACTGCTCCTGGATCTTGTGCTCGATCGGCAGACCGTGGCAGTCCCAACCCGGCACATAAGGCGTCAGGAAGCCCTGCATCGTGCGGAAGCGGATGATGACGTCCTTGAGCGTCTTGTTGATCAGGTGGCCGATGTGGATGTCGCCGTTGGCGAACGGCGGGCCGTCGTGAAGGATCCACTTGGGTGCATCGGCCCGGGCGGCGAGGACGGCGTCGTAGAGCTTGCGCTCCTGCCACTTCTTCAGCCGGGCAGGCTCGTTCTGCACCAGCTTGGCCTCCATGGGGAAGCCGGTCTGGGGCAGGTTGAGCGTGTCTTTGTAGGACTTCTTGGTTGCGTCGGCGGACATGGGTATTCGCTGTCTATTCGTCTGGGGAAAACCGGGAGATCACCACGGAGGCACGGAGGGCAATCCGGCGGATCGGACGCGAATGAAGAATGAAGCACGAAGAATGAAGAACGGGGAATTGCGGGACATTGGGAAGGCGACATCTGTCCCGTTCTTCATTCTTCATTCACCGTTCTTCATTCGCATTTCCTGCCCGCCGTGTCTCCGTGCCTCCGTGGTGATCACTTCTTTCTGCAACTACGTCGGAACCACTTCCAAGCCCCGTACCTTATCGGAAGGGTCTTTGTCTTCCAACTTGATGGTTCGCCACTTCCCGCGGTGGAAGCGGAGCATGAGGAACAGGCCGACGATCACGCCGTACGTCGATGCCGCCAGCCAGGGGCCGACGACGCCCATCTGGGGCACGTATTTTGCCATCAGGTACCCGCCGCCGACGACGATCGTCCAGCAGAGCGTGCCGACTGTGATGGCGGGCACGAAGGTGTCGCCGGCCCCGCGCAGGCCGCCGTTGTAGATCAGGTACATCGCGTCGAAGAACTGGTACACGCCGGCCAGCATCAGCAGCGTCGCGCCGGCGCTGATGACCGTCGGGTCGTCGCTGAAGACGTCCATCAGCGCCCGGCCGAAGACGACGAAGCCGATGCCGCAGATCACCATGTAGACCGCGGCCACCTTGAAGCCCAGTGTCGCCCGGGCGGCGGCGATGTCCGGGCGGCCCATGCCGATGTACCGGCCGACCAGGGCCGTCACGGCGGAACTCAGCCCGAACGCCGGCATGAAGCTCACCGACATGTACCGGAAGGTGTACGTGTTAGCCGCCATGTACGCCGCCGGGAACAGGCCGAAGACCCAGACGGTAAACAGTGACCACGCCGCGACTTCCATCACTACCTGGAAGCCCGAAGGCACGCCGGTGACGAGCAACGTGCGCATCTTGCTCCAGCGGGGCCGCCAGTCGAAGCCGTTGTACTGCCTGGCGATCGGGCTCAGGAAGATGATGGCGGCGATGATGCCCCCTTCCACGACGACGGCGAGGTTCAACCCCCACGCCGCACCGAGAATGCCCAGCCGGGGCGCGCCCCACATGCCGTAGATGAAGGCGTAGTTGAACGGGATCATGCAGCACACGCCCGACACCGCCGCCAGCAGCACCATGCGGGGCCGCTGGATCGCGAGCATGAACTGTTCCAGCGCCATGCCGCAAAGCTTGAAGCCGGCGAACGCGACGGTGGTCTGGAAGAAGAGCGTTTCCATCCGAACCAGCTCCGGCGGATGTCCCATCGCGGTGAAGAGGGGCTTGCCCAAAAACGAGATCGGCAACGCGAGCAGACCGATGAGCACGCCGGTCCAGACGCCCTGCCACATGTACCGCCCGCAGTCGGCCAGATCCTTTCGGCCTGCCGCCTGGCTGACGAGCGCGTTGACGAGCATCATCACGCCGAAGCCGAAGCTGATGACGGTGAATGACGACAACCCCGCCTGCCCCGCCGCCGTCGCTTCCAGGTCGCCGACGTGGCTGAGCATGTAGGTGTCGATGAACTGCGCGACGGTGTACGACGCCATCTGGGCGATGGTCGGCAGCGCGATAAAGAGCAGTTCGCCAAGCGGGCTGCGGCTGATTTCGGCGGGTTGTTCGAGAGTGGGCGCGTGCATGCGTTCCCCGTTCGGTGTTCGAAAGTTGTGCGAGAACGAAAAGACCCCGAAGCCGGTCGGCGTCGGGGTCCGTGGTAATCAAACCGAAGGAGAACCCTCAATCGCGCCGGCGAATGGCAGCGGCAATCACTGCCGGGATGAACTTAGGGCGAATGAGGTTCATGGGACGATGCTCCGCACGAAGATGGTAGCCCCGTGTTGAGGGAAGTCAAACCGGGTTTCGAAGGAAGAAAGGGAACCACAGATGCACACAGATCTGCGCAGATCAAGGCAGGCTACGACTGGAGAAGATGCGAAAACGCGTAGACGCAATGGAGCCTTTCAGCCTGTTGCCGGCGAGCGAATTGGGTCGCCGGAAGTCGGGTTTCAACACGAAGGCACGAAGGCACGAAGAAAGATTGGGAAACTCGGCCAACCGAGAAAAGCCGCTTCGCTTCTGCCTTTTCTTTGTGCCCTTCGTGACTTCGTGCCTTCGTGTTGAAATCGGACTTCCAGGCGGCAACCCGCGCGGGCATGGCAAGAAGAATGGTTCCAAAGGGGACCGGTGGCCTGCGGTTTGGCACAACGATAAAGAATGGTTCTTCTCCCATCTGCGGGGAGTGAAGGATAGGAATAGAGCAACGGCAGCCGCTGCGTATCTTGGAGTTACCAGGCTTCAAGACGCAGGAGGCTGCCGTTGTCGATCGAAGAACTTACCGCCCTCCTCGGCGGCTGGAAAGGCTATACGCTCGGGACCGTCGGACGCGTCGAACCCGGCCAGCACGGACCGACCCTTCCGGAAGTTCACCTGGAACTCCATCCCGTCCGCGACCACCCCCGCGTCTGCTCCGGCTGCGGCAAGACCTGTCGCTCGATTCATGATACCGCTGAACGCTGGGTCGACGATCTGCCGATTTTCGACGCCATGACCCGGCTGCTGGTGCATCGCGTTCGCGTCGCCTGTCCGGACTGCGGGCCGAAGGTCGAGAAGCTCGACTGGCTGGAGCCCTACGCCCGCGTGACCACCCGCATGGCCCGCAGCGTCGCGCAGCTCTGCCGGGTGCTGCCGATCAAGCATGTCGCCGACTACTTCGGGCTGAACTGGAAGACGGTCAAGAAGATCGACAAGGCCTGGCTCACGCGTACGCTCGGACCGGTCGACCTCGACGGCGTGACGAAGCTGGCGATGGACGAGTTCGCGATCCAGAAGGGTCATCGCTATGCGACGGTCGTGATCGATCCGAACTGCAAACGCGTGCTTTGGGTGGGCCGCGGCCGCAGCCGGGAGGAGGTCCGGCCGTTCTTCGAACTGCTCGGCCCCGAGCGTTGCAAACGGATCGTGGCGGTGGCGATGGACATGAACGCCGCGTACGACCTGGAGGTGCGGGAACACTGTCCCAACGCCGAGGTGGTGTACGACCTGTTCCACGTCGTCGCCAAGTACGGGCGTGAGGTGGTGGACCGGGTCCGCGTGGACGAGGCGAACAAGGTGAAAGACGACAAGCCGGCGCGGAAGGTGATTAAGGGCTCACGCTGGCTGCTGCTGCGAAACGCCGACAACATCGAGAAGGAGCAGGACCGGATCCGGCTGGCGGAACTGCTCAAGGCCAACCGCAAGCTGGCGGCGGTCTATGTGCTGAAGGACGACCTGAAAGAGCTGTGGTTCTACCGGCACGTGGGCTACGCGAAGCAGTTCTGGGATGAGTGGTACGGCAGAGCGATCCGCAGCCGGATCGATCCGCTGAAGCGGTTCGCCGGGAAGCTCAAGGGATACTTGCCGGGGATCCTGAGTCACTGCCGATTCCCGTTGAACACTAGCGTGCTGGAGGGGATCAACAACAAGATCAAGGTGATCAAGCGGATGGCCTACGGGTATCGTGACGACGCCTATTTCTTCCTCAAGATCCGCCAGGCGTTCCCCGGAGTTGGGAGATGAACCTAAAGAATGCCGCATCCATAGCTTAGATACGACCCCGCTTTGATCTGTGCACATCTGTGTGCATCTGTGGTTCACTTTCCCTCCGTTCCCCCCTTCGGAAAATCACCCCGTCAGCACCTTGACATCCCTGTCTTTCCCGGCACAATGCGGGACTTCGCCTCGGCGACGGTTTCCACCGTGCCGGGGCGTTTCCATCAGACCATACGTCAGCCAGTAGGCGTCAGCCACGAGCGGAGCAGTCATGTACGCGATCATTGATGAAGGCGGCAAGCAGTTTAAGGTCAGCACCGGCGACACCCTGTTGATCGACCGCAAGGTCGAAGAGGGCACGACCGAGCTGAAGCTCGATCGCGTGCTGCTCGTCGGCAGCGGTGCCGAGACCAAGGTCGGCACCCCCACCGTCGCCGGCGCGACGGTCTCCGTCGAAGTCATCGGCGCCAAGAAGGGCCCGAAAACGATCAGCTTCGACTACAAGCGCCGCAAGGGCTACCGCAACACCAAGGGCCACCGCCAGAACTACACCGAAGTCAAGGTCACGGCGATCAGCGCCTGAACCTGGCTCGGCAACGTTCGCTTCGCGAAGTCATCTTCGCATGCAGACATTCAAAACCGCGGCGGTCCCGGAGGGGTCGCCGCGGTTTTCTCTTGCGCTCATCGGATGACACCCCTTTTAGCGGCGCGGCCGAAGGCCCGCGTTTCGAGCGGCGCCCAAGCGGCGAACGACTGCCCACGAGCGGGCCTTCGGCCGCGCCGCTAAAAGAGAGCGTGAAGCGTCTTCGTTGCCGCCGGAGAATCTATTCGTGGCTTCGCCAAATGATGCTAATCCCCAACGCGATGCCTACAAGGATCGCGATATAGAACAATAGGTCCTTCATGATTCCGCTCAGGCCCAACTGCGAGCCCAGGAGTGCCCCGGCTACGAGTAGGAAGCCGGTCAGCAGTGACCCCACGACGACCGAAACGACAACCTGCCGTAGACGACAGACCCAGTTGTAGGGCAGCCGCGACCACACGGCGTTCAGGATCAAGGTGGCAATGATGGCACATACGCCCAGGACGATGGGCATCAGCTCAGTCGATACGGAGCGCCGGTTTGAGAATCGCATCACTCCGAGACTGATCACTCCGTATAGGCCCGCGGTCATCAGCACCAGAAGGACCAGCCGTAGCAGAAAATCGGCCGGATGGAGTCGCCGTTGAAGCCGAGCCGGTTTCGGGATGGGGCCACGGGCGTAGTCGAGAATGGGTGGATCGGGTTCAGGCATTATGCCGCCGAGCGTCGAGCACCGTAGGGCGGGCACTGCCCGCCGGAGAGAGCAAGCAGGAAGCGAGCGTAGCTGGTTAGCCATGACCGCGGCTCCTACCGCCCGCGTTCAAAACAGTTATGGCATTTCCCGCGTCCGCCAGCTGAACCATCCAGTGGCCGCAAGGGTGAATGCGACAACAATGACGATGATTGCGACCGGCATTGATTGAGCGAAGAAAAAAAGTGGCGTAAGCGCGAGTAGCGAGAGTACACCCCATGCGAAAAGCCATCGTGTAAACCAGTGTCCTAGCGCTAGAAACGCGTACGACTTCAAACGCTGGCGCTGCCAGAGCCAAAGCAGAAACAAGACCGCGGCTGTGCTGATACGAACGGCATCCCGGTGCAACGATGTACGCGTGATGTGTTCAACGATCAGGTTGATTCCAGTGGCCGTTCCAGCCCACGTCGCGATCATGGCGAAAAGGACGATCCAGCCGGCATCCTGCGGTAGCGCTCCCCATACCTGCCCTGCCACGATGGGGTCGATCGGTTTGCCGTACTCGAGAACGGGTGGCTTTGTTTCGGGTTCATTGACAGGCACATCGTCCGAGCGCGGTTCGGCATTGGAATCGCGCTGCGAGTCAGGACTACTGGGCTTAGGCTCTCCCATTCCCGCCATTTCCCTTCCCTCCCATAGCGCGTGTTCACGCAGCAACGGCTAATTCCTTGAGCTCAAATACTCCTGCCGGGCCAGTCGAAAGGCTACAGCAATAGCACCAAAGTATGCCGCCAAGCCCAACACCATCGTAGCCATCGGGAACGTTGGGCTGAAAACGACTACCGCAATCGACACCAGAACGAGGAAGAAACCTCCCAGTACGACAAACACGAATACTGCTCGCAGTAAAGGAAATCGCGGTGCGTGCTCGGACGCCTCCAGCGGCAGCCGGGTTAAATTAAGACGTTCCACGTCCTGCGATTCGTAGTCGAGCGTCCCACGCGGTGGCGACGTTTTTGGCGTGTCCACGTTCCCTCCGGCGGGCGGTGCCCGCCCTACGAGACACCTCAATGCCCGCCATTCCCACCATTGCCGCCGTTGCCGTTGCCGACCAACGACAACCGGTTCTTGCCGTGCTTCTTTGCCCCCTGCATCAGCGCCTTGTCCGCCTCGGCGATCAGCGTCGGCACGTCGTGGCCTTCGTACGGGTAGACCGCCAATCCGGCGCTGATGCCCAGTTTGCCCCGGCCGTGCTGGCCTAGCGCGGTGAACTCGTCGCTCTGGATCAATCGCTTGAACCGCTCGAACACCTGCACCGGGCTGTGCGGCGGACGACTGACGACGCCGGGCCTCGGCTCTCGCGGGGTGCGCGGGCCTTCCTTGTCCCAGAAGACGACCGCAAACTCGTCCCCGCCGATGCGCGCCACCAGGTCGTGCTCGCGCACGCTCTTGCGCATCATCGACGCCGTCTGCTTCAGGATCTCGTCGCCCACCTGATGGCCGAACTGGTCGTTGTAGTTCTTGAAGTCGTCGATATCGAACAGCAGCAGCGTCACCGGGAAGTGCATCTGCCGCGCCTTCTCCAGGATGCGCGTCAGGAAGTGGCGGAAGTACCGGGCGTTGTACACGCCGGTCAGCTCGTCGGTGATCGCCATCTTCTGAAGCGCCGCATGGCGGATCTGCAGCGCGGCAACGCGGCCGATCATGGGCGCCAGGTCCTGCAGGATCTCCCGGGCCACCGTCTCGTCGGCGTTGTGGTTGATCGCGGCGAAGAGCGTGCCGCCGGGGCCGTCGGGCGTCATCACCTGCCGCGACAGCACCTCGCTGAACTCCGCCCGCGCGGCTGGCGGCTCGTTGTTGGCGCGGTAGGTCAGCTCTACCAGCGGCGACAGCCGACGGCTGATGAGCTTCAGCGTCCAGTCGATCGGGTTGTGCGGGTGATGAATCAGGGCATCGAGCAGCACCGACCCCAGCACGGCGTAGTCGATCCGCCCTTCGTGCGAGACGAGTTTCTCGGCAACGGCCTGGTCGTTGGATCGCACCGGGGCGGTCGCGGCGGGCACCGCATCGGGCGCGACCGCTGCCGCCGCGGGTTCCGGCGGAAGGTGCGGGTTGGGCGTCGCGAAGACTTCTTCGATCTCTCGGTCGCTCGCCGGCGTGACCAAGTAGTCGTCGCAGCCGAAGGCCAGCATCTTGCGGCTCAGGCCTTCGAGGGTCGGCTGGCCGAACAGCACCAGCCGGCCGTTACCGGCCAGGTCGCGCAGGGTGCCGACGGCGGCCTCGGGCCGGCGTTCGATCGGCTCGGCCGCGGCCAGTACTGTGGTGAACCGGCCGACCGACGATATCCCACCCGACAACGCCCCACCCGAAGTCTGTCCCGCCGACAGCTCGGCGATACCGTCGAACACCGTCGGCACGCTGGTGACGTCGGCATCCGGCAGAACGGCCGCGATCGCCGTGCGAAGTTGTTCGCCGGCGTCGCCGATCAGGAGGATGTTTTCGCGGACGGACGGCATGTAATGCAACACAACGGACTGATTGCGGGTGCCATGGGCTGGCGTACTCGCCTGCCCGTGGTCATTAGTCGAACAGATGGACCTCTCGCGGTCGGCACGGGCCACGGGCAGCGGCGTACCGCAGCCCATGCCACCCGAACCTACTCGTCCCGGCCGGTCGGTGCCGTGTCGGGTTGATCGTGCAGCAACGCCCGCAGCTCCTCGGCGGTCAGGATCGGCTCGCCAGGCGCGAACGAATACGGGTCGTAGAAGTCATCCGCCGGCGGGCTGGCTCCCGCCGCCGCGGCGTCCTTAAATCCGAGGGGCGAACCTGCGAGCGAAGCACCGTCGCCCCGCGCGGCAGAACCCGCGGCAGAGCCGTTGGGCTCCCGCGGGGTTTCGTGCCCACCGCGATCGGGGGCGATGCGCCGCGGCTCAAACGCCGGGGACTCGCGATCGGCTTCGTGCCGGGCCCGGTCGATCACCGCCGTTTCGACGCGCGACGGCGCGTGCCCGTTCACTTCGTGCGGCCGGGCCGGGGTGACCCGACTGATCGCCGGTTCCACCGCAACGTCAGGCTCGCGCTTCGCCCGGACCGCCAATCGGTGCATGCCTTCTTCGCCCAGCAGCCCGTCGGCACCGAGGCGCATCGCCTCGGCGAGCGCCGATGATCGGCCGTCGAGGTCGGTCAGCCAGACATCTATATGGGGGAATCGATTTCGGATGGCGGCGATGATCTGGAGTTCTTCGCGGTAGACGCCGTGCAGGCTGAGGACGATGGAGGAGAACCCGGCGGGCTCGCGGCTGAGCTCGGCCATCGCCAGGTAGGGGTCGTCCACTTCAACCGCGATCGCCCCGCTCGCTTCGAGGGTCGCCACCGCCTGCCGACGGCGCTCTGGCGTACCGACGACCAACGCCAGGCCGGCAGCGGACGGGGAATCGGTTGTGGACAGTTCTGACATTCGGGGAGATTGCCTCGGAAAACCCGGTTTCAGCGCCCTTGGTCGTGCCGCGGCAGGACCGAGAACATCATAGTCCGGTTGAGGGGTGATGCAATCGCTAAGTTGGAGAGGGTCGCAGCAGGAAGTTGCGAGCACATCGACCATCGAGACGGCTCGTGTGCGATTGAATCCCCAGGTTAGCCGCGACCCGAAGGGGAGCGCGGCACCCCGGGGAGCATCGACATCGGTCGGTTACTAAATTGGTTTGTGTTCGCATCGCTTCCCTGCGGGTCGCGGCTAACCGCTTGACACTTTCCCCCCTCACCCCTAGATTTCGCGCATCGCTCCTGACAAGAGCAGGCCGGCCCGACTGTGTTCGCCGCGTGCGACGAACCGACGGTGTCTCTCCCGCGCTCCCGGCCTCTTACACTGACGCTTACAACCCCCGCCCGGCGGTCGCACGGTAGCCGGACCTTTTGGCTTGTGGCGCAACAAGTTGCGCCGCGATGTCTTCGATAAGGAGTCTTCTCAGATGGCTATCAAAGTTGGTATCAACGGTTTCGGCCGCATCGGCCGGATGGTGTTCCAGGCGATCGCGGACCAGGGTCTGCTCGGCAAGACGATCGACGTCGTCGCCGTCGTCGACGTGTCGACCGACGCCGACTACTTCGCCTACCAGATCAAGTACGATTCGGTCCACGGCCGCTTCAAGCACAAGGTCGAGACCGCCAAGAGCGACGCGAGCAAGGAAGAAGCCGACACGCTGGTCGTCAACGGCTACAAGACCAAGTGCGTCGCCGCGACCAAGGAACCCGGCCAGCTCCCCTGGAAGGACCTGGGCGTCGACTACGTGATCGAGAGCACCGGCCTGTTCACCGACAGCGAAAAGGCCAAGGGGCACATCGCCGCCGGCGCCAAGAAGGTCATCATCTCGGCCCCCGGTAAGGGCGAGGTCAAGACGCTGGTGATGGGCGTCAACCACGAAGAGTACGATTCGGCCAAGCACACGATCGTGTCGAACGCCAGCTGCACCACCAACTGCCTCGCGCCGCTGGTGCACGTGCTGCTGAAGGAAGGTTTCGGCATCGAGACCGGCCTGATGACGACGATCCACGCCTACACCGCCACCCAGAAGACGGTCGACGGCCCGAGCAAGAAGGACTGGCGTGGCGGCCGCGCGGCGGCCATCAACACCATCCCCAGCAGCACCGGCGCGGCCAAGGCCGTCGGCGAAGTGCTCCCGGCGACCAAGGGCAAGCTCACCGGCATGGCGTTCCGCGTCGCGACGGCGGACGTGTCGGTCGTCGACCTGACCTTCCGCACCGAGAAGGACACCAGCATCGAAGCGATCGACGCCGCCCTCAAGAAAGCCAGCGAGACCTACCTCAAGGGCTACCTCGGGTTCACGGACGAAGAGCTGGTCAGCACCGACTTCATCCATGATCCCCGCAGCAGCATCTACGACAGCCTCGCGACGCTGCAGAACAACCTCAAGGGTGAGAAGCGGTTCTTCAAGGTCGTCAGCTGGTACGACAACGAATGGGGCTACTCCATGCGTGTGGTCGACCTGATCCAGTACATGGCCAAGAAGGACGGCATCGGCTGAGCATTTCGTAGGGTGGGCGTACTCGCCCACGCCCCACGCAAACAACGCCAAGAGTCCCGGCATAAATCGCCCACGTCCTGCGCCATTTTGGCGACGGACGTGGGCGATTGCGTTTGCGGGAGTGAGTTTCGCAGGGTGGGCGTACCCGCCCACGGCGAAGGGTCGGAGGCGCCAAAGATGACGGTGGGTCGCGTGTGCGAGAGTCGGCGGAGCGTGGGCGAGTACGCCCACCCAACGAGATGCGACCCGTGGGCGTACCCGTCCACCCCACGGTATGCTTGCGGACATGCCATCTTACCGGCGTCGGCGCAGCGTCGGCGGGACGTTCTTCCTGACGCTTGTGACCGAAAAACGTGCCCCGATCTTTGCCGCCGAACAGTCGCGTACTCTCCTGCGGAACGCGATCGACCGGTGCCGAACGCTGCACCCATTTGCGCTCGACGCAATCGTCCTGCTTCCCGACCATCTTCATCTCCTGATCACGCTCCCGCCCGGCGATGATGACTACCCGAAACGCCTGACAAATCTCAAATCGGGCTTCACCCGCGCGTACCTCGCGGCAGGCGGCGACGAACAGGAGAGGTCGGCATCGCGCGTTCGGCAGCGGACCCGTGGCGTCTGGCTTAAGCGGTACTGGGAGCACGCGATCCGCGACCGTGATGACCTGAGCAACCACTACGACTACATCTGCTACAACCCCGTCAAGCACGGATTGGCCACCTGCCCGCACGCCTGGCCCCACTCGTCGTTTCACAGGCTGATTGGCGAGGGTCGATACCCAGTCGATTGGCATTGCCGGTGCGACGGGGAAAGTCGTCCGCCATTGCTGCCGGAGACGCCCGCATTCGAGGCGATCGCCCACGCATCTGGCGAGTGACGTAGGGTGGGCGTACCCGCCCACGGCGAAGGGTCGCAGACGCTAATGATGCCAGAGGGTCCCATGGGCGAAGGTCGGCGGAGCGTGGGCGAGTACGCCCACCCTACGATTGTCGTAACGGCCACACCCTGCTTATTGCATTTTCTTGGCAAGTCCTCATCATTCCACCGTACCCATCTGCTTCCCTGGCAGGCGATCCGACATCTGCCGGCGTTCGGTTAAGCCGTTTCCCTTCACCTTGCCCTTCACGAAAGAGATTGCCATGCGTCGAAAGTTCTTCTCGCGGGTTCGTTCGGTTGTCGCCGCACAGGTTCGCTCGTTAATGGAACCGCTGGAAGATCGTCGGCTGATGTCGGTCGTGACGACGCCGCTCACCCCGCTGTCGTCGCCGGCGGAGATCTTCGCCGACACCAACGGCACCACCCTCTACTGGGCCGACGGTGCCCAGGAAGTGCGGCAGTTCGCGGTCGCCGACATCCCGGCGATCGAGGCCGCCGACGCCGCAAGCGCGACGGGGCTGATCAAGGATTCGACAGGCACGATCTTTGGCATCGGCTTCGCCGGCAATGGATCGATCTTCAAGATCGCACCGGGTACGACCACCATCGTCCCGTTGATCACCTTCAACGGCACCAACGGAAGCGAGCCGGAAGATATCATCCTCGGCCCGGACGGGACGATTTACGGAACGACGGCGAATGGCGGCGCCAACGACGCGGGAACCCTTTACAAGTTTGATCCCAGCGACCCGACGACGTTCGTAACGCTCGCCGAGTTCAACGGCACCAACGGCCAGTCGCCCAACAGCGGACTGTTCCTCGACGACAGCGGCAATCTCTTCGGCACCACAGACCGGGGAGGTTCCGGTACTGGAGACGACGGGACGATTTTCAAGTTCGACGCCAGTACGGCCTCCCTCACCACCGTCGTCAGCTTCGAAGAGGCCGTCACCGGCCGCCGGCCCACGTCATTGACGGCCGGCCCCGACGGGCTCCTCTACGGAGCGACCTTCGCCGGAGCGCCGGCCGGCTTCGGCACCCTCTTCTCGTTCAATCCGTCGAACAACGCGTTCGAGCAGGTGACCGAGATGAACGACGACACCCAGGGTCCTGAAACCGCTCTAACGGTCGATGCCGCTGGCAACATCTTTGGCGTCACGAAAGAGGGTGGCACTTCGGGCAACAACGACAACGGGGCGGCGTTCAAGTTCGATCGCACCAGCGGCCAACTCAGCACATTGCGGTTGTTCAACATCAATACGCCCGTCGGCCGCTACCCCAACTCCAAGCTCTTCATCGATGCCAATGGCGACCTGATTGGCCGCGGCGACACGTCGATCTTCAAGATTGCCGGCTCTGGGTTCATCCAGAGTGCGGACCTACCCGTGCTCGGCGACAGTTCGATCAGCGCGATCGCGACGTTCGACGGGGCCAACGGTAACGGCGCCAATGGCGGCCTGGTTCGCGACGCCGCCGGCAACCGTTATGGCACCACCTCCGGCGGCGGGACGTCGCAGCAAGGCAACCTCTTCAAGATCGACGCCACCACCGGCGCGATCACGTCGCTCTTCTCCTTCAGTGGCACCGACGGCAACTCTCCCAGCGAAAACCTGGTCATTGACTCTGCGGGCAACATCTACGGCGTCACGATCCTGGGCGGCGCGAACGACCTGGGCACGGTCTTCAGGTTCAACCCGGCTACGTCCACGATGACCACGCTCGCGTCGTTCAACGGCACCAACGGAAGTGTGCCGTTCGCCGGGCTGACCATTGATTCGGCCGGCAACCTATTCGGTACAACCCTCGAAGGCGGCGCCAACGCCAAGGGCACGGTCTTCAAGATCGCCGCCGGGACTTCGACGATTGTCACCCTCGGCTCGTTCGACGGTACCAACGGCAGCACGCCCTACGGCGGCGTCATCCTGGATAGCGCCGGCAATCTGTTCGGCGCGGCTCGCGTCGGCGGAGCCAGCGACGACGGTGCGATCTACAAGGTCGCTGCAGGCACGACGACGATTACGCTGTTGAAATCCTTCGACGGGGCCAACGGCAACTCGACGACCGGTAGCGAGCCCCGCGCCAAGCTCCTGTTGCTGGCCAACGGAGACCTCGTCGGCACGACTTCGCGTGGCGGACCGACCGACGACGGGACGGTCTTCCGCTACACGCCGATCTCCGACACGCTGACCACCGTTCTTTCCTTCGACGGCAGCAACGGAGACGGCCCCTCGTCCGGACTGATCGCAGATGCCGCCGGCAACCTGTACGGCGTGACATCCAGCGGCGGCGCGAATGACAACGGCGTCGTCTACCGCATCACCAACGGCGCGACGGCTGTCGTCGCATCGATCGCCGGCGCGCAAGGTCGGAGCCCCCGCGGCGACCTCACGGTCGATGCGGATGGAAGCCTCATCGGTGCCGCCAACGCCGGCGGTAATGCTGACAACGGGACGGTCTTCAAGCTGTCGAACGCCGGGTTCATCTTCGGTACGTCCGATGCAACACTCCCCGCGACCGCGATCGCCGGGCAGAAGATCAAGGGCAAGATCACGGTGCTGTTCCCCAATCCGTCCGCGACGACGGCATTCAACAATACGGTCACGATCAACCTGCGGACGTCGCAGGATGTGGGCTTGAACCAGGACGACGCGCTGCTTCTGACAGCGACGAAGAAGCTCAAGATCAAGGCCGGCGGGACGGCGACGATCAAGCTGCCGATCAAGAGTCTCCCGGGAACGCTGGAGACCGGCACGTACTTCCTGCTGGCAGAGGTGACGCCGACCGGCGGCGCGACGCGGACGACAGTGTCCGATGATTTCGTCTCCGTCACCGCAGCCACCCGTAACCTGACCGGCACCGCGACGGGCCCGGCGAAACTGGTTCCCGCCAAGTCCGCGAAGGTGGTGCTGGCGATCACCAACACCGGCAACGCACCAATCTCGGAAGTGGTGGAGTTTGCCGTGAATGCCGTGCCCGTTGGCGGCGGGCCTGGGACGGCCGTTGCGATCTCGTTGCAAACCAAGACGTTCAAAATCAACGCCGGGCAGACCAAGAAGATCACCGCATCGTTCGGCGTGCCGCCGAACCTCGCCGCGGGCACCTACAACATCCAGGTGGCGCTCGATCCGAACAACGGTCTGGTGGAATCCAACGAGCAGGACAATGTCCTGCTCAGCACGGCCGTCTCGACGGTCTCGTAGGATGGGCAGCGGCCCGCCAGGACCCTGTAGTCGGGCCGCAGTGTCAATGAAGTACGAAAAGCCGCCGGCGAAGGATTCGCCGGCGGCTTTCTTCTTTGGTACTGGAAAGTCGTTCGTACGCGAGCGTGCTTGGGTGGCATGGGCAAGCGTACTCGCTTGCCCGTGGTGAGCGTCGATGGGTGTCCGTCACGGGCAAGCGAGTACACTTGCCCATGCCAGCCGCCACCCTGCCACCATAGCGCATTCCCTCAACTCACCGTCGTCACCACTGGGCTGTCGAGCAGGTTGTCGGTTTCGCTGGTCTCGGCGATGGCGCCAGCGGTGTCGAGGTCGGCGACGATGCTGTACTGCCCCGCCGCCAGATTGGCCGGGACGAGATACGACAGCGTGAACTTCTTCGTCTGGCCGGCCTTGAGGGCAATCTTCTTGGTAACCGTGTCGATCGCTTCGCGGGCCAGGAGGTTGCCGTTGGGCGCGCCGGTAATCGTGATCGCGACCGCGGACGAGATCGCCACGTTGCCGCCGTTGGTCAGTGTCAGCGTGATCTTGCCCTTCTTGCCGGCCTTGAGCGTTGCCGGGGCGAGCGCCGTGCCGGCGAGGTTTTGCGTTGCCGCCGTGATGGTGGTGAAGGCGTCGGTGACGGTGGTGCGGGCTGTGCCGCCGGTGGGCGTCACCCGGGCGATCAGGAAGTAGGCACCGCTGTCGAGGCTGGCCGGGAAGCTCTTGGTCGCGAGTTTGATCGCCGCCGTTGCGCCGGGCTTGATCTTGAGCTTCTTGGTGACGGTCAGGACCTCGGCATCGGACGGGTCGAAAGCGGTGTCGCTCGAGGCCAGCAGCTTGATCGTGACGGTGTCGCTGAACGTGGCCGTCGCAGAGGGGTTGGGGAAATCGACGGTGATCTTGCCCTTGGCGGCCTGGCCGGCGATCGCGGTGGTCGGCAGTGTTGCGGTGGATTTGCCGAAAACAAAGCCGGTATCGGTCACCTTGAAGACGCGCCCGGAGCCCAGGTTGTTGCCCCGGCGTGTGGTGCCGAAGAGGTTGCCGCCGGCGTCCACCAGGAGGCTTCCTTCCGGGCTCTCGCCGTTGATCTGGTTGAAGGCGACCAGGTTTACTGCCTGGTTGGAACCGGCAGCGACACGGAAGATGGTGCCCCGTCCGTTCGGGCCATCCGTCACGGTCGTTCCGTACAGGTTGCCGGCCGCGTCCAGCAGAACCCCGCCCAGCGGTACCCGCCCGTTGGTGCTGTCGAACGAGGCGAGCGTTGTGAGCGTGTCGTTGGCGATGCTGTAGCGGAAGACCGTTCCATTGTCGGTCGGGCCACCGTTTGACGTCGTGCCATACAGGTTGCCGGCATCGAGCAGCAGCTCGCCGTCGGGCAGCGAGCCGTTCTGCCCGTCGAACTCGAGCAACACGCTAAGCGCATTGGTGCCGGCCTCCACCTTGTAGAGAGTGCCCTCGTTGGAGAGGCCGCCGGCGTTACTGGTGCCGTAGAGGTTGCCGGCGGCGTCGACGATGACACCGCCTTGCAGACCTTCGGGACCGTTGGTGATTTGGTCGCCGTCCGCAAGGACGGAGAAGGCGTGCGTCCCGGCGTCGAGTTTGAAGATCACGCCCTTGCTGTTGGCACCACCGGCCGCTGCGGTGCCGTACAGATTGCCGGCGGCGTCCAGGGTCAACGCGGCAAAGGGCTCGCGACCGTTGACGGTGTTGAAGTTGACGAGCGTCGTGATCGTTGAAGTGCCTGCGGCGATCATGAAGACGGTGCCGGCATCGTTCGTGCCGCCGTTTCGAGTGGTACCGTACAGATTTCCCGCCGCGTCCAGAATCACGCCGCCGGCCGGGCCACGGCCGTTAGCACCGTCGAAGCTGGCGATGATGCTGCTGGTGTTGGTGGCGGCATCGATCTTGTAAACCGTACCCAGATTGTTGGCACCGCCAAATATGGTCGTGCCGTAGAAGTTGCCCGCCGCGTCGCGGCTCAGGTTGGCCCCCTGGGTGACGAAGTCGGGAGCGCTAAAGGTGCCCAGGTTGACGACGTTGCTGTCGCCGAGGACTGCAAGATCGGCAGCCGTGATGAAGCCGGTGCCAGTGACCTTGAACCCGCTGTCTTCAGTGACACCGATCAGGTTGCCTTCCTCATCCACATGGAAGGCGGCGATGGGATCCTGCCCGATCGGTGTATTGGGAAAGAAGAGGTTGACCTGTTGGATTTCGCCGACGGCCTGCATGTAGGTGAACATCGAGCCATTGGAGTTGTTTTCGCTGGTCCCACCCTCCTCGGCAACGCCGAACACGTTGCCGACGGCATCAATGGTCAGCGCTTTGATGTTCGCGTCGGCGGTATCCGGCGTGAACGACGCCAATGTAAAGGGAACTATGGGGAGTTCGTCATTGGGGTTGAAGGTGAAGATCGTGCCGAGATTACCCACCCCGCCGGTCCGGGTGGTGCCATAAAGGCGTCCGTCGGGGCCGGGGACAAGGTCACCGCGGGGAAAGCCGCCGACGTCCACATCGTCGAAGGTCACGAGGGTGGAAAAGGCGTCGGTTCCCTTGGTGATTTTGAAGATGGTGCCGGCGTTGAACTGACCGCCGTCTCGGGTCGTGCCGAACAGGTTGCCCTCGGTATCGACGTAGAGCCCGCTTTGCGGGGTCTCGCCGTTGGTGCCGTCGAAGTGAACGAGCGTGGTGAAAGTGTTCGTCGCCGGATCGAACTTGTAGACGGTGCCTTTATCGTTCGTGCCACCGCTCCGTGTGGTTCCATAAATCGCGCCGTTGGGCGCGATGGCGATGTCTTCTGGGAACGTTCCGTTGGTGCCATCGAACGTCACCAGCGGCGTGACGGCAGTGCTGCCGGCCGAAATGACGAACAGCCTTTCCTGCGCGGTAGGGGTGGCCTCATTGTCGATCCCGTACAGGTTGCCGGCGGCATCCTGCAGAAGGAAATCGGCGCTGGCGGCGTCGGCAGCTTCCAGTGCGGGGATATCGCTGGTGTTAAACCGCAGGACGCGACCGTCGTGGGCGTAGACGCGGGTGCCGGTGGAGTCGGTGAACAGGTCCGCGGTCGATTGCAGCGCGCTGAGCGGCTCGAAAATCAACGTCATCAGCCGGCGGCCTTCGAGCGCCTCGATCGCGGCGGTCTTCAGGTGGTTGGAACGGTGGGTCTGGGAAGAACGCTTGACAGATCTGGCCGACGACATGATTGGAACGTCTTTCTGTGAGAGAGGGTTTGGGGATGATCGGGCAGGAATCTGGAATTGGCAACACCGATCTGACGAAGTGGGAGCCGTCGGCCGTTCAACCCCGATAATGCTCCGCCTAAGATAAGTATTGCTGGCGGGGCCACCTGGGGCTGGCGGCCTCCGGCGGCTCGGCTGAAGGTAAAGGCCGTCAGCCGGCGATGGTTCGGAAGCTTCTGTCGCCGCGTCAGTTGCGGGCAGGTCGGATATCCGGCAAAACTCCTCACGATCCTCGCTGCAATCCCCGTTGAACGGCGATGGAAAATGCCTAAACTGGTCAGGCTGCCATTGGCGACCGATCTTTAGGGACGGTGGCTGGTGTCCGCTCGCCGAACCGACCGCTCCGCGAATCGCCGTGATTGTTGTCCGCGCTGGTTTGAATGGAATCCCGATCGCCGCACTTCCGCGGCTTCGTTTCCCAGTCGCCCCTTGGAGTTATTCGAATGGCTGTAGCCAACGAACTTGAACGGAAAGTAAAGCTCTCCGCCCCGATTCCCAACGGCAATGGTCAGCCGCAAGGCGGCGGCGAAGTGGAGCGCCAGCGTCTGCGGACGATGCTCCTGATCCGTCGGTTCGAAGAAAAGACCTACGTCCAATACACCGAGCCGCGCACCCTGCCGGACGGCAGCAAAGAAATGAAGATTGGCGGATTCTGCCACCTCTACAGCGGGCAGGAAGCCGTCGCCGTCGGCATCGCCGCGATCTTCAAGAAAGGCATCGACGCGCTGGTCAACGGCTACCGTTGCCATGGTCACTCGCTGGCGCTGGGGATGAGCCCCCGGGCCGCGATGGCCGAGCTCTTCGGCCGGGCGACCGGCTGCTCGAAGGGCAAAGGCGGCTCGATGCACTTCTTCGATAAGGAAGTGGGCAACCACGGCGGGCACGGCATCGTAGGCGGCCATATTCCCCTCGGACTCGGCTTTGCCTTCGCTCAGAAATACAAGAAAAACGGTGGCGTAACGTACTGCCTGTTCGGCGACGGCGCGATCAACCAGGGCACGTTCAACGAGGCGCTCAACATGGCGTCGCTGTTGAAGGTGCCCGCGGTGTTTATGGTGGAAAACAACGGCGTCGCCATGGGCACGCAGGTCGAACGGCACAGCGCCGAGCGCGATCTGGCCAAGCGGGCGCTCGGCTACAACATGCCGACGGAAAACGTCGACGGTAACGATGTCGACGCCGTCATCGCCGCCATGACCAAGGCCGCCGAGCGTGGCATGCGTGGCGAAGGGCCGACGTTCTACTCGGTCAACACGTACCGCTTCCGCGGGCACTCGATGTCGGACGCGATGAAGTACCGCCCGAAGGAAGAAGCCGAGAAGGCAAAGCTCCGCGACCCGATCCTGCTCTACTCCGAAAAGCTCAAGAGCCGCGGGCTCGTCACGCAGGAGCAGATCGAGGCGATGGAAGCCGAAGTGCAGAGCGAAGTGAACCAGGCCGTCGAACAGGCCGAGGCCGACCCGAACCCGGGGCTGGACGAGCGGTTCGACGACATCCTCGCCGAGACCTATCCGTACCAGCCGAAGTGAAGGCACACCGACGCCTGGCCCGCACCCGCTTGTCATCCCGGGGTACTCCGAAGGACCTGGTACCTCAGGACGACAGGTGAGGGATTGCTGCTTCCATCGATCGCGACGATTGACGACGAACCACTGACCACGAACTGACAAACCTATGGCCGTCCTTCAACTCCGAGAAGCCCTCCGTGCCGCGATGACCGAAGAGATGGATCGCGACCCCAACGTGTTCCTGCTCGGCGAGGAAGTCGCCGAATACAACGGCGCCTACAAGGTGTCGCAGGGAATGCTCGACAAGTACGGCCCCGGCCGCGTCATCGACACGCCGATCTCCGAAGCCGCCTTCAGCGGGCTGGCCGTCGGCGCCGCCACCATGGGCCTGCGGCCGATCGTCGAGTTCATGAGCTGGTCGTTCACCTGGGTCTGCATCGACCAGATCGTGAACAACGCCGCCAACGTGCGCTACATGTCCGGCGGACAGTACAAGGTGCCGGTCGTCTTCCGCGGCGGTAACGGCATCGCCCACCAGCTTGGCGCGACGCACTCGCACCGCATGGAATCGGTCTACGCCCGCATCCCCGGCCTGATCACCGTCTGCCCCAGCACACCGGCCGAAGCCAAGGGCCTGCTGAAAAGCGCCATCCGCTGCGACGACCCGGTCATCTTCCTCGAATCCGAGAAGATGCTGAACGAAAAGGGCGAAGTCCCCGACGACACCAACTTCACCATCCCACTGGGCGTGGCGAACGTCGAACGCCAGGGCAAAGACGTTACCATCCTGAGCTACGGCCGGCCGCTGCAGCGCGTCGTCCGCCCCGCCGTCGAGGCGCTGGTGAACGACCACCAGATCGACGTCGAACTGATCGACCTTCGCACCCTGCGTCCGCTGGATTTGCACACGATCGTGGAGTCGGTGAAGAAGACCGGCCGCTGCGTGATCGTGGACGAAGACTGGGGCTACGCCGGCATGGGCAGCGGCATCCTGTACAAGATTCAGAAGCCCTGCTTCGACTACCTCGACGCCCCGATCGAATACGTCCATTCCGACGAGATCCCGGTCCCGTTCAATCATTACCTGGAAGAGGCGATGATGCCGAGCGTGGACCGTATCGTGTCGGCCGTGAAGGACGTCTGCTACCGATAAAGAGCAGGCAAAAAGCAGACGTAGGGTCCGCCTTGGCGGACGCGATCTTTTGCGGGGTGAAGGTAATACCGATTCGCCCTCGCCGCTGAAGCCCTGCACAAGTCTGAAGCCATCGACATATTTGCGCCCTCGCGTCCGCCAAGGCGGACCCTACGGAGAAGAGAATGCCATCCAAGATCAACATGCCCCAGCAGAGCGACACGATGACCGAAGGAACGGTTGTGAAGTGGCTCAAGAAAGAGGGCGACAAGGTGAAAGCCGGCGAAGTGATCGCCGAGATCGAGACCGACAAGGCGGTCATGGAGATGGAGTCGTCCGAGGCGGGCACGCTCGCGGCGATCCTGGCGAAGGACGGACAGAAGGTTGCGGTCGGTGCGGCGATCGCCATCCTCGCGACGGGCTCGGAGAAGGTCGAAGACGTGAAGAAGTCGGCGGGTGCTTCGACCGCCGCGGCACCGGCAGCCAAGGCCGAATCGGCCCCCGCGCCGCAGGCTGCTGCTGCATCGCCAGCCGGCAGTTCCGCCCCCGGCTGGACCGCGCCCAAGGCCCAGCGCGCCCCGATCTCGAAAGACGAAGAACCCGCCGGCGGCCAGGGCTTTCACCCGCCGACGAGCGACACCACGGTCGCCGTCGCCGAGCAGGAAGCCAAAGCCGCTGCCGCGGCCTACGCCGTCCACCAGACTGAGAACGGCCAGGGCGGCCGCTTGTTCGCCTCGCCGCTGGCCCGCCGCATCGCCGCCGACAAGGGCATCGACCTGCGGCAGGTCAAGGGTTCCGGTCCCGGCGGCCGGATCGTCCAGTTGGACGTGCTGAACTTCAAGCCGGCTCCCGCCGCCCCCGTCGAACAGAAGGCCGATGGCGCCAAACCGCAAGCGACGCCTGCACCCGCTCGTGTCTCGCGCGGCACGACCGACGTACAGCCGCTCACCAAGATGCGCGGCGCGATCGCGACGGCCCTCCAGCGGTCCAAGCAGCAGATCCCCCACTTCTACGTCACGGTCGATGTCGACGTCGAAGAACTCTTCAACATGCGCGTCCGTCTGAACAAGGCACTCGAAGCCGACGGCGTGAAGGTGTCGGTCAACGACTTCGTCACCAAGGCGTCCTGCGTCGCACTGATGAAGCACCCCGCCGTCAACGCCCACTGGACCGGCGATTCGATCACCCGTTTCGGCGACGTCCACATCGGCGTCGCGGTCGCGATCCCCGACGGCCTGATCGTGCCAGTGATCAAGAACGCCGATCAGATGGGCCTGAAGGAACTCCAGCAGCGCACGGGCGAACTGGCCAAGAAGGCCAAGGCCCAGAAGCTCAAGGGCGATGAGATGAAGGGCGCGACCTTCACCATCAGCAACCTGGGGATGTTCGGCGTGAAAGAGTTCAGCGCGATCATCAACCCGCCCGAGGTCGCGATCCTCGCCGTCGCCGCCGCCGAGAAGCGCGCGGTGGTGAAGAACGACCAGATCGTCGCTCGCTGGACGATGAGCCTGACGCTGAGCTGCGATCACCGCGCGGTAGACGGCGCGACCGCCGCCGAGTTCATGCGGACGCTGAAGGGGTTGCTTGAGGAGCCGGGGTTGATGTTGGTGTAGGTTTAGGTCGGGCACTGCCCGCCGGATCCATCATGCTTTCCCGCGCCGGCGACGTGGTGGCTCAGGCATTGGGCCATCGTTACCTGCCACGCGCCATTCGATAACGTCCGCAGCCTGCTTGAACTCAAACCTTAGAAGCATTGGCGTTTCTGGTTCCCCAGCCAGACGTCGTAAAGCGGGGATTGCGGCCGCCGCCCCGCCGCCGAGCACGCGCAGCTGTGTGGCAACAGTGCTCCGGACTGATCGATCGGCGTCATTCAACGCCTGGATTAGACTCTTGAGCGCTGATTCACTGCCCGAGTTGAGTGTTGCGATTGTCCGCGCGGCTTCTGCGCGATTTCCCGCAATCGGATCGCGATGAAGGATTCCGATCAGCTTCGCCATCATTTCATCCGAGCATCGTCCGAAACGGGCGAATACCGTCATCGCCAGTTGCCTAATTGGCGGCCAGGAATCGTCAATTTGTAACGCGACGGAAGGCATTGCAGACGCCGCTTCTGGTCCCAAAACGAGCAACCCCGCGAGTACTGCGAATCTCGTGTTCCGATCGACATCTTGCCTTAGCGACTGAATCAGTATGTCTAACGAGTCCAAATCCGACCGTTCCAGGCTGCTTAACCTTACGAACGCTGCGTGCCGTGCCGCCTCGGCAGTGTCGTGAAGTTGTCGAAGGGCATCTTCGATCGTCATTTCTGAAACCTACCATGCGTCGACTGGCTGACCAACTACCGTTGCCCCCGCCCCACAACTCCCTAGAATCTCCCGTCCCGTAGGGTCCGCCTTGGCGGACGCGATTCGTGGCGTGGTTTATCCCCTGCCGCGATTCGCTTCTCCCATCGAACTCCACGGAAATCTGATATCGCCGTCCATTTTGCGCCATCGCGTCCGCCAAGGCGGACCCTACGGAGATTCCATGCCCGCCAAGATCAACATGCCCCAGCAGAGCGACACCATGACCGAGGGTACCCTCGTGAAATGGCTCAAGAAGGAAGGGGACAAGGTCAAGGCCGGCGAAGTGATCGCCGAGATCGAGACCGACAAGGCGACCATGGAAATGGAATCGTCTGAGTCCGGCACGATCGCGGCGATCCTCGCGAAGGAAGGCGACAAGGTTCCCGTCGGCGCGACGATCGCCGTCCTCGCGACCGGTTCGGAAAAGGTCGAAGACGTGAAGAAGTCGGCGGGCGCTGGTGGCGCGGGCAGCGGCCCGGCAGCGCCGAAGGCGGCGTCCCCTGCCCCGGCAGCTTCGGCTGCTCCGACTGCCCCTGCGAAGCAGCCGCTTGCGGCATCGCAAACCAGCGCTGCTACATCCGCGAAACCGCAAGCGGCGGCTGCGCCGACGGGAACCAAACCGTCCCCCGCTCCTGCCCAGCCCAAGGTCCGCTACGACTACGACATCATCGTCATCGGCGGCGGACCCGCCGGCTACGCCGCCGCGATCCGCGCCGGGCAGCTCAAGAAGAAAACCCTCTGCGTCGAGAAGGAAAACCTCGGCGGCACCTGTCTCAACTGGGGCTGTATCCCCACCAAGGCACTCCTCGACGACGGCGCGTTCATCCGCAAGATGCGCACCGAGCCCGAGAAGCACGGCGTATCCTTCGACAACCTCAAGATCGACTTCAGCAAGCTCGTCGGCCGGAGCCGTGGCATCGCCAGTGAACTATCCAAGGGCATCGGCTTCCTGCTGGGCAAGGCCAACGTCAAGCACGAGCTCGGCGATGGCATCGTCGTCGGACCGCACAAGGTGAAGATCAAGACCAAGGACGGCGAAAAAGAAGTCACCGCCGACCACATCATCATCGCGACCGGCGCGAAGCCCACGCCGCTGCCGTTCGCACCGTTCGATTACAAGAAGGTCATCAGCAGCCGCGAGGCGATGAACCTGCCAACCCAGCCAAAGAAGATCGTCATCATCGGCGCCGGCGCGATCGGCTGCGAGTTCGCCGACTTCTACAACGCGATCGGCACCGAAGTCGCGATCGTCGAGATGATGGACCACCTGCTGCCGATCGAAGACAACGACGTCTCGATTTTGCTCGAGCGCGTCTTCGCCAAGCGCGGCATCGACGTCCGCACCAGGACCAAGACCGAGAAGGTCGAAGTGACCGATGCCGGCGTGAAGGTGCATGTTTCCGGCGGCAAGCCCGGTGTGATCGAAGCCGACGTCGTGCTGGTGGCGATCGGCGTCACCGGCAATGTCGACGGCCTGGTCGCCCCCGGCTGCAAGCTGGAAGTCGAGCGGAGCCGGGTGAAGGTGAACGACCACTTCCAGACCAATGTGGAGAACGTCTGGGCGGTCGGCGACTGTGTGATCTTCAACTGGCCCGCCAACTCGCCCAACGCCGGCCAGCGCCACCCGGACCTGGCGCACATTGCCCACCACGAGGCGGTGAGCGTCGTCGAGGCGATCGCCGGCAAACCGCTGCACACGATGGACTACAAGTTCACGCCCGGCTGCACCTACACGCACCCGCAGGTCGCGAGCATGGGCTACACCGAGGCCAAGGCCCGCGCCGCCGGCAAGGAGATCAAGGTCGGCAAGTTCCCCTTCAACGTCAGCGGCCGCGCCAAGGCCGCCGGTGAAACCGACGGCTTCGTCAAGCTCATCTTCGACAAGCAGTACGGCGAACTGCTCGGCGTTCACATGATCGGCGAGAGCGTCACCGAACTGCTCGCCGAGCTGGTCCTGGCCAAGAAACTCGAAGCGACCGAAGCCGAGATCATCGAAGCCGTCCACCCGCACCCGACGTTCAGCGAGGCGGTTATGGAAGCGGCGGGTGTCGCCGACGGGCGGGCGATTCACTACGTGGGCGCCGGCGGGTGAGCCGTGTGGGGAATAGACATTCTTGTCTGTCACTCGGGACCGCAAGGACCATTCGAAGCTCAGCCGGTTTCTTAATTCACGGCTACCGGTTCGCCCTCATTGCGTCGACTGAATGACTTGAAAGACCGCGGATCGACGTTCGATGTCGAACTTCCGGCCCGAGTGAAAGACAAGAATGTCCGTCCCCCAAAAATGCCTTGACACATTAACTTTGCATTGTAAAGTATTTCCAACTCTCACACGGGGAACTTTCCAATGCTCACCTGGTTCAAAGCTCTCGACCGCGTCCTCAAAGGCGAAGCGACCCGGCTCGACTCCCTTCGTGGTGGGTCAATCGCCCTTCCCTTCGGCGGACTTTCCGTCCTCCTCATCCTCCTCGGCGCGGTCTACGGCGCGTGCATGGGCGCGTTCGCGCTGATGGGCCGCTGGGGCACCGACACGCAGGCCTCGGGCTACCTGCAGATGCTCGCCAGCGCGTCGAAGGTGCCGATGCTCTTCAGCCTCACGCTGCTGGTCACCTTCCCTTCGCTCTACGTCTTCAACGCTTTGGTCGGCTCGCGGCTGGGCTTCGCATCCGTCGGCCGGCTGATGGTCGCGGCACTGGCCGTCACGATGGCGGTGCTCGCCTCGTTCGGCACGATCCTGGTGTTCTTCTCCCTCTGCACGACCAGCTACCCGTTCATCGTGCTGCTGAACGTGGTGATGTTCGCGATCGCCGGCGTGCTGGGGATGCGGTTTCTGCTGCAGACGCTGCATCGGCTCGCGGTGGCGCGGGAACTGGATGATGCGGCCGCGATCGTTCCGACGCCAATCGCCGTCACGGCGCCGACCGAGGTGCCGGCCGAGTCTATCGCCCCGCAGGCGTATTCGTCTGAGTTGCCGGCGTCGGTCTCAAAGCCGCCGGGCGCGCTGGACCGCATCGAGGGTCACGCCTTCGGCCCGCACGTCAGATCGATCTTCAAGATCTGGATCCTGGTGTTCGGCCTGGTCGGCGCGCAGATGGGCTGGGTGCTTCGGCCTTTCATCGGCAATCCCAACGCGCCATTCACCTTCTTCCGCGAACGCGAAAGCAACTTCTTCGAGGCCGTCGTGAACAAGATCGGCGAAGTCGCCACATGGGACACCAAAAAGGCCAAGCCAGCAAGGCAGCGGCACGACGACCGCGCCGGCATGCCGCTGCCGCCGGCGACGACGAAGACCTACACCGGCGACTGAGGGAAGAGGTCAGCCACAGATGGACGCAGATGAGCACCGATAGGAAGGCGACAAACCGTCGGCTGACTTCGGCGGACCGATGGGGGGGGCGTCCGACGATCAGCGACTGCCTGCGTTTCTCTTATCTGTGTCCATCCGTGTGCATCTGTGGCTCAATCTTCTTCCAGTGGCGTCGAGCCAATCAGTCCAGTGCTGAGCTCATGCGTTCCTTCCTCCGCCAGACCGATCGCCTTCTCCGCGGCCGCGACGTCGCCGGCGACGAATCGCCGCGCTCGGCGCTGCCGCGTCTGCTGCTGACGATCGGCCTGTTCGGCGTGCTCTACGGCGCCACCATGGGCACCTTCGGCGGCCTCACCGCCGAGCGATGGCTCCAGCCGGTTTATTCCGGCCTGAAGGTGCCCCTGCTGCTGCTGGTCACGTTCGTCCTCAGCCTTCCGAGTTTCTTCGTGCTGAATACCATTCTCGGCCTGCGGGCGGATTTCGCGTACGTCCTGCGATCACTTGTCGCGATGCAGGCGGGCATCACCGTCATCCTGGCGTCGCTCGCGCCGTTCACGGCGTTCTGGTACGCGTCGGTCGAAGACTACAACGCCGCGCTCATGTTCAACGCGCTGATGTTCGCGATCGCCAGCATTGCCGGCCAGTTCACCCTCAAACGGTCGTACAAGCCGCTGATCGCCCGCGACCCGCGGCACCGGCTGATGATGCGTGGCTGGCTGCTGATCTACGCGTTCGTCGGCATCCAGATGGGCTGGGTGCTCCGCCCGTTCGTCGGCAGCCCCGACGCGCCCACGCGGTTTTTCCGGCAAGGCGCGTGGGGCAATGCATATGTGGAGGTGTTTCACATTGCGGGGCGGGCGATGGGGTGGTGAGGGTAAGGGGACGAGCATGCAAAATGCAAAACACGCAATGAAAACTGCAAAATGAAGGAAGCCATCGTACTTCGACTTTGCATTTTGCATCGCCTGTTTTGCATTTTGCATTCATCGCGTCCATCCTCCCCGCCGTGACGCTTCCCCCGCCCGCCGATCCTCGATCCGACCTGGAGCTGGTCGCGGCGTTGAACGCCGGAGATGCGTCGGCGTTTGACGCGCTTTACTTCCGCCATCGCGACTGGGTCGTCCGCCTCGCCGCCCGCTTTGCCGGGAACGACGCCGACGCGCTGGATGTCCTCCAGGAAACGTTCAGCTACCTGCACCGCAAGTTCCCCGGGTTTCGGCTGACGGCGTCGATGACGACCTTTCTCTACCCCGTCGTCAAACACCTGGCGCTGGCGGCGAAGAAGAAGACCCTGCGCCTGGTGTCTGACGACATCGCGCTCGACGCCGCGCCCGACCGCGACTCCGCCGACCCGTCCGACAGCCGGCCCGAGCTGGCCGAGGTGCTGGCGTCGCTTCCCGAGACCCATCGCGAGGTGCTGCTCATGCGGTTCGTTGACGGCCTGTCGCTGGCGGAGATTGGCGTGGCACTGCAGATCCCCCTGGGGACGGTGAAGTCGCGATTGCACAACGCTCTTAATCTGCTGCGGGAGGATCCCCGGGCGAAGGATTACTTCGATCCCCGGTGAGGGGCGCTCGTTCGTGATGGGAACTCCCCGCATCGGGAACACGCTCCGCTTCGCGTCGCGGCTAACCCCACCCGGTTAGCCGCGACGCGAAGCGGAGCGCGGGTACGCGGATTTGAGAGGGTCACCGAAAGTAGAAAGAGGAACCAAACATTATACTTACAAAATCCGCCACGCGCGGTATAATTGTGCGAGATGCTCTCCGCGTGGAGACGTGCCGCCCCATGACCATGGGAAAGCGACCTGACGAGTGGTAAATCGAGTGGAAATCAAAGCAGATGGAACGACACCGTGTAGATCGACGTTTCATCGGTCGCAGTGCTGGATAAGTCCGGTTCTCGTGGATGAGCCTGGTTCGTCCTCCCGGCAACCGGGTGTTGCGTCCAAACCCAAGGTTGTGGCGCGCAAAAAGCACGAATTCCCCAAATCAAAGCCATTCGGAACGGTCCTTGCGCGTCGTTCAATCGGCTTTTTGACCGCTTGTCCGTCGTAGCTGAGATTTCTGTGAACCTTCGGACCCGCTTGTTGCCTTACCAGTTGGATCGACGATGAACCCCAACCCCGAAACATTCTCCGACGACGCCCTTCCGCCGGCTTTGCTGGCGGGTTTGCGGTCGGCCCAGCGGACGCCGGTCGTGCCGGCCGCCGTCGACGCCCGCGTGCGGAACGAAGCTCGCGCCTATTTCGCCCGGCAGAGGCGGGCCCGGGTCTGGCTGCGGGTCGGCGGCAGCATCGCGGCGGCGGTGCTGGTGGTGGTCGGCGTGCGATTGGCGACATCGCCGACGGGAGACCTGTCGCCCAGCCGTTCGCCGGTGGCGATGAACAGCGCCGAACCTGCGATGTCGGCCGGTGCCGGCGGCGCTGCCGCCGGGGACACGCAGGGGGATGCCGCCCCCGGTTCGCCTGCCTCCCCCGCCACCCGGCCGACGGTCGTCGATGCCAGCTTCCTGCGCCAGGACATCGACCGCAGCGGCCGGGTGGACATCCTCGATGCCTTCACCGTCGCCCGCGGCGTGAAAACGGGCAAAACCGCCGCCAGCTGGGACGCCAACGGCGACGGCGTGATCGACCAGCGCGACGTGGACCAGATCGCGGCGATCGCCGTCCGCGTGAAGGGAGGCGTGCAATGAACGTTTTTCGAATGACATTCGGATGCTTTGGAATCGCGATGACGCTTCTGGCGGCTTATGCGACGGCGCGCGCGGGAAAGGGCGTGGAGAGGCGAACATCGAACACCGAACATCGAACATCGAACATCGAAATGTCATCTGATGCGAACTTCGGTGTTCGGTGTTCGGTGTTCGGTGTTCAATGTTCAGCTTTTCAGGCGGCGCAACCCGACAATCCAACGCCCATTCCGGCGGGCAATGCCCGCCCTACTCTGATCGCAGAAGTCCCGGTTGCCGTCCCTGTCCGCTTCGAAACCGTCGACGTCTACATCGACGCCGGCGACAAGCCGCTGGCGGCTTATCAGTTCACGCTCCACTCGGCGACGAAGACCGCGCTGCTCGCCGGGCTTGAAGGCGGCGAGCACCCCGCCTTCGCCCAGCCCCCCTACTACGACCCCAGGGCGTTGATCGACGAGAGGGTGATTGTCGCCGCGTACAGCACGGCCGAAGAATTGCCACAAGGCCGAACCCGCGTCGCCCGGCTGCACGTTCAGGTGACCGGCGACAAGAACGCCGAATACGTCGCGACGCTGCAAACCGCCGCCGGCGCGGACGGGTCAATCATCCCGGCGAAACTGACGGTGGAGACTGCAGTGCGTTGATTGTTTTTAGTGCGGTCTTTCCAGGCTGCACATGCAGGCTGGAAAGCCTGCACCACAAGTGAGTCCGTGGATCCACGCGAGGCGTTACAGGCATGCCGTTACAGGGATGCCGGCGATGCCTCAGAATGACCCCGGAGGGGTCAACGACGCTTGCCACGGGTGGAGCAGGTCGGCGAAGCCGGACCGCGGAACCCGTGGAAACGATCCAATGAGACACCCGCCCCGGGAGGGGCGGAGGAGCCGTGAGAAGTCGGCCGGCGTCAGTCAGTCGTAACGATGACGACGGCTCCTCTGCCCCTCCGGGGCAATTGTTGAGTGTGGTGCGGCGAACCACGGGTTCCGCAATTCCGGCTTCGCCGGACTTGCTCCACCCGTGGCAAGCGTCGTGGACCCCTCGGGGGTCCTGTTGATGCCGGATGCCGGACTCACGGTGCGATTGGCACCGGACGCGGGAAGAATCCGGGTCTTCGCGAGTACGCTCAGACGCCGGCGTGAAGCGAAGTGCGCAGTGAGTATGGGGCCGATCAGAAGGAGTACGCAATGAAGCTTCGAATGAAACAATCGCGATGGACGCGCTGGTCGGTCGTCACGCTTTGCCTGATCGTCGTTCCACTCCTGGGAGTGGCGGTGGCGATGTCGGGCTGCGGCAACAGCGAGTCCTATACCGGCCAGCGACTGCACGCCGAGCAGAGCCGAGAGGCGCGCTTGCAGGCCATGGCGCCGAACATGTCGGTTCCCACTGCGGGACAGCCGACGGGGCCGTCTCCCAGGCGCTCGGACTCGATCCTTCTCCCGAACGATGACCGGTCTCGCGCCATCTCCGACCTCGTCCCCCCGTCGTCCCTCCCCGCGCCCGGCGAAGAGCTTTGGGTGATCGAGAAACGCGACATCGTCCCCGCCGCCGCGGGCGACGACCTGTTGCCGCGCTCGGGCGCGCTGATGGCGAAGCTCGCACCGGACGCCCCGCCGCAGGAGTTCCGGCCCTGCCCACTTAAGCACACCGACGTCAAAGCCCAGATCGCCGGCTACATCGCCGCGGTGGACGTCACCCAGCAGTTCCACAACCCGTTCGGCGTCAAGATCGAAGCGGTTTACGTCTTCCCGCTGCCGGCGAACGCGGCCGTCAACGAGTTTGTGATGACCGTTGGCGACCGCAAGATTCGCGGCGTCATCCGAGAGAAGGAGCAGGCCCGGCAGATCTACGAAAACGCCAGGGCGCAGGGCTTCACCGCGGCGCTCATGGTGCAGGATCGGCCGAATGTCTTCACCCAGTCGGTCGCGAACATCGAGCCGGGTAGGCAGATCGACATCAACATCCGGTACTTCAACACGCTGACCTATGCCGACGGCTGGTACGAGCTGGCGTTCCCGACGGTGGTCGGGCCACGGTTCAATCCGCCGCACATTCGTGACGGCATCGGCGCGGTCGGCCCCGGCGCGCGGGGCACTTCGGGGCAGAATTCCGAAGTGACCTACCTGCGGCCGGAGACGCGCACAGGGCACGATATCGCGATCGCGGTCGATCTCGACGCGGGCGTAAATTACGAGGAACTGGCGTCGGTGAACCACGCGGTCCAGGTGCAGCGCCACGACGGCCGGCGGGCAACGATCGCGCTGTCGCCGCACGACACGCTGCCGAACAAGGACTTCGTGCTCCGCTGGCGCGTGGCCGGCGACAAGGTGAAGACGGGTTTGATCGCGGCGATCGGCGATGATGCCGCGATTGCTGGGAACCTTACGCGCAGCGATGGCGTTGGTCGCCTCCCAAGTGGGCACTTCGCGATGATGATCGTCCCGCCCGCCACGCTGAAGGACCTGCCGGTCCAGCCGCTGGAGTTCGTCTTCACGATCGACGTCTCCGGCAGCATGTCCGGCCGGCCGATGGAGCAGGCGCGGTCGGCGATGCTGCACGCCCTGAAACGCCTCGGGCCGAACGACCGGTTCCAGGTCGTCAAGTTCTTTAACGAGGCCGAGCAGATGGCGCCGCAGCCGGTGCCGGCCACGCCGGACAATATCAACGCCGCGATGGCCTACGTGAATCGCATGTCGGCTGGCGGCGGCACGATGATGCTCGAAGGCATGCGCAAGAGCCTGGACTTCCCCCGAGATCTGGAGCGCACCCGCGTCGTCTGCTTCCTGACCGACGGCTTCATCGGCAACGAGGGCGAGATCCTGGGTGCGATGCACCAGTGGATCGGCGACGCACGCGTCTTCAGCTTCGGCGTCGGCCAGAGCACCAACCGCTACCTGCTCGATCACATGGCCAAGATGGGGCGTGGCGCGGCGGCGTACATCAGCCTGAACGACAACGCCGACACCGCGATGGCGGCGTTCTTCGACCGCGTGCGTCACCCGGCGATGACCGATATCGCCGTCGATTTCGGCACGATGAATGCGCGGGAGATCTACCCGCGCCAGCCCGGCGACCTGCTCGTCGGCCGGCCGATCATCCTGACCGGGAAGTTCGATGGCGCGCTGCCGGCCAAGGTGCTGGTGAGCGGCCGGATGAACGGCCGGACGCAGTCTGTCAGCGTGCCGGTGACGGCGGCGACAGGGCTGACGGCCCGTGCGCTCCCGCCGATCTGGGCACGAGGCAAGATCGCCGACCTGGCGGATGAAGCGACCTGGCGGCCGAGTTTCGACCTGCCGCAGCAGATCAAGCAGGTGGCGTTGGAGTACAGTTTGATGTCGAGCTTCACGAGCTTCGTCGCGGTGGATTCGTCGCGCCGGACGGAAGGCAAGGTCGGCATCAGCACGCCGGTCCCGGTGCCTGTGCCGGATGGGGTTTGGTATGACACGACGGTGGGTGAAGGGGCGCAACCACCCACGGCGCGGCGGGATTAGATTGGCATTCGTCGTAAGGACCCGCTTGCGATCCTGGGGACCGAAGAGGCGGTCATCCGTCTGGGCTGGTCGTTCAGAGTTCCCTCTTCAACACGAAGGGCACGAAGGCACGAAGGCACGAAGACACGAAGACACGAAGACACACAGACACGATGCGTAGTTGAGGATGCGTCATGACGATCTCGACCTCTTGGTCATGGCGTTTTGGCGTTCATGAGTCCGATTGTCGATGATCCGATTTCAAATCCCGGCGGGACCGACTGAGTACCGAAGGCAACAAGCTTCGTGACCTTCGTCCCCTTCGTCCCCTTCGTCCCCTTCGTCCCCTTCGTCCCCTTCGTCCCCTTCGTGGCTTCGTGCCTTCGTGTTAAAAGCGGTAGACCAGAGACGTCCCCGGCGCAGACGTCCGTCGCGCCACGGCACCGCTTCCCTTGCAATCCCCCACGTTCACCGCTAAAAATCTGCGAACAACGGGCTGCAGGTTATCGGACGCACCGACCAACCCGAGGCTCTCTTGCAGGGACGCAAGCCGCTTGAAGTTCAACCTCATCGATAAGGTCGACCTCCTCACCGACGACAAGATCGTCGCGAGCAAGTTCGTGTCGCTCGCCGAGGAGTATCTGGGCGACCATTTCCCGTCGTTTCCCGTCTTGCCCGGCGTCATGATGCTGGAAGCCGCCACGCAGGCCGCCGGGTGGATCCTGCATCGCCGGACGGGGTTCTCCAAGTCGATGGCGGTCCTGAAGGAATCGAAGAACATCCGCTACGGCAACTTTGTCGCGCCTGGCAACTTCCTGCGGATCGAAGCGGAGCTCATCAAGGCGACCGAGACCGGCGGGAACTTCAAGGTGACCGGCTCGGTCGTCAACAGCGCCGGCAAGCCCTCCGACAACCCCGCCATCACCGGCCGGATCGAAATCTCGCTGTTCAATCTCGCCGACAAACAGCCCGAACTAGGCGAGTTGGATGCCCGGCTGCAGGAGCATAACCGACTGCGGTGGAAGGTCTTGGAGCAGTCGATGGGGAAGGGCGCTGCGGTCGGTGTGTGATTCGCTCCCTCTCCACCGTACTCGCACGGAGAGGGCTGGGGTGAGAGGCCGAACGTGAGGCGTCGTCACTCGCCGATTCGGTCGTGTGAATGGACGAGAAGACGAATTCGAGCCGGGTTCGGCGGGTCACGACGCTCGACGTTCGGCCCCTCACCCTATCCCTCTCCCCCGCGTACAGGGGAGAGGGGACCGGAAGACTCGATTTATCGCGGTGCTCTAGCCGATACAGCATCAAGGCCCGATAATGTCGGGCTTGGCGCTCTGACAAACGAACACGACCAAAAGGACGAAGGACTACTGCTATGGCTCTTTCCCGCGACGAGATCTACTCCAAAGTGCAGAGCGTGCTCGAAGACGCCCTCGGCGTTGACGCCGACGAAGTGACCCCCAAGGCCACGCTCTCCGGCGACCTGGGCGCCGAGAGCATCGATTACCTCGACATCGTCTTCCGCCTGGAGAAGGCCTTCACCACCGACACCGCTAACCCCTTCAAGATTCCGCGTGGCGAACTCTTCCCCGAAGACTTCGAAAGCCTTCGCGGCGACCCCAGCCTCATCTCCGGCGACAAGCTGACCCCCAAGGGCATCGCCGAGCTGAAGAAGCGTCTGCCCTACGCCGACTATTCCGACTTCGAAGCGAACCCCACGCTCGAAGCGGCGAACGACCTGATGACGGTCAACACGATCGTCAATTACATCGAGGCCAAACTGAAGTAAGGCCTCGCGGCCTGTCCCTGGTCACTTGTCATTGGTCATTTGCCGCAACTCGTCGTCAAAGCGATTCGCGTGACGAACCAGTTGCTGCGAATGACAAGTAACAAGTGACAAATGACCTCCTATGCGCTGGATCTGGATCGACAAATTCACCGAGTTCACCACTCGAACGTCCGCGACGGCGATCAAGAACGTCTCGCTGGCCGAAGAGCACCTGCACGACCTCTACCCGGCGTTTCCGATCGTGCCGCATTCGCTGATCGTCGAGGGGATGGCCCAGACCGCTGGCATCCTCGTCGGCGAGGCCCGGAACTTCGCCGAGAAGGTGATCCTGGCCAAGATCGGCAAGGCGACCTTCCACCGCTTGGTCCGGCCGGGCGAGACGATCACCTATTCGGCAAAGATCGAACAGCTCAGCGAACAAGGGGCATCGATCGCCGGCGTTGTCACAGCGCAGGGTTCGGGTGCATCGGAGAAGGTGGCGGACATCGAGCTGATGTTCAGCCACATCGACCAGAACATGTCCGGCATGGAGTTCCCGGAGCACAACTTTGTGTTCACGGAGCAGTTCACGGAATTGCTGAAGAACTACCGGACGGGGTCAGCGGTGACGATCTGACAACAGAGTGGAACGCCCACCGACGGCGTCGGTGGGTCCCACGGACACTGTCCGTGGGCGTCTCCTCCCCCTTACGTTCTACGTTCTACTCGTTAGTCTGAGCATTCATGCGAAGAGTCGTCGTCACCGGCATCGGCATTATCTCTCCCATCGGCATCGGCACGAAGGCCTTCTGGGAGAACCTCACCGCCGGGCAGTGCGGGGTCAGGCGGATCGCGATGTACGATCCGTCGGGCTTTCCGACCCAGATCGCCGGCGAAGTGCCGGGGTACAAGATCAACGACTTCGTCCCCAAGAGCTACCGCAAGGCCACCAAGGTGATGGCGCGGGATATTGAGCTCGCCGTCATCGCCGCCGACGACGCGTTCAAGGATTCGGGGCTCAAGTCCAAGGCCTACACCGATACGCCGACGATTAAATCCGACCGGTTCGGGTGCAATATCGGCGCAGGGCTGATCAGCGTCGATCTGGCCGAGCTGACACAGGCAATGGCGGCGGCGCGGTCGGCGGACGACCTCTCGAAAATCGACTTGAAAAAGTGGGGCAACGTCGGCATGCAGCAGCTCACGCCGCTCTGGCTGCTGAAGTACCTGCCGAACATGCTGGCCTGCCATGTGACGATCATCCATGAGCTCAAGGGCCCGTCGAACACGATCACCTGCGCCGACGCCAGCAGCCACCTGGCAATCGGCGAAGCGTTCCGCACCATCCAGCGCGGCGACGCCGACCTGGCGATCTGCGGCGGCGCCGAGACCAAGGTCGTCCCGATGAACCTGCTGCGGCAGGTACTGCTCAAACGCGTCACCACGCAGCACAACGACACCCCCGATCAGGCCGTCCGCCCGTTCGACGAAGGCGCGACCGGCACCGCGGCGGCTGAGGGCGGCGGCCTGCTGATCCTCGAAGACTACGAACACGCCAAGGCGCGAGACGCGAAGATCTATTGCGAACTGGTCGGCTTCGGCGCCAGCCAGGACACCTATAGCGTGACCGAGCCCGACCCCAAGGGTCACAGCTACGGCCGGGCGATCCAGAAGGCGCTCGCCGAGGCCAACCTTCCGCCGACGGCGGTTGACCTGATGGTGCCGTGCGGATTGGGCATCGCGAGCCACGACCGCGCGGAACTGGCCGGCCTGCACACGGTCTTCGGCGGCGGGCTGGAGCGCGTGCCGCTGACGACCATCAAAGCCCAGATCGGCAACATGGCCGCCGGCAGCGGCGTCGACGCGGCGACAGCGGCGCTGGGCGTACACTATGGCGTCATCCCGCCGGCGCGGAACACCAGCAAGCCGATCGAAGGATTGAAACTGAACGCCGTCCCCGAGTCGCGCCAGGCGAAGGTGGATGTCGCGGTCAGCAGCGTCTACAGCCTGGGCGGGCAGAACGCGGCGCTGGTGTTTAGGAAGGTGTGAGGCAATCGGGAGATGTAGGGTCCGCCTTGGCGGACGCTCTCGTTCCCAGAATCGCGTCCGCCAAGGCGGACCCTACGGAAGACCTATGAACCGTGTCGTCATCACCGGAATCGGCTGGATCACCCCCATGGGCCACGACATCGAGGCCGTCTGGCAGCGTCTGCTGCGCGGGGAGTCCGGGATCGACCGCACGACCCTCTTCGACGCCGAGACGTTTCCCACCCGCATCAGCGCCGAGGTCAAGAACTTCAAGCTGTCCGACCACCTGTCGGACCTGAGCGGCCACGAGTCTGCCGGCCGCAACACGCAGTTCGCCCTCGCCGCCGTCGCCAAGGCCTGGAAGTCGGCTGGCCTGCCTGAGTTGGGCGATCTCAAATCCCAGATTACGAACTCGCTTGATCTCGACCGCGTGGGCATCTACCTCGGTTCCGGCGAAGGCTCGCTCGATTTCGGAGCCTTTACGCAGGCCAATCTCGCGTCGTGGAAAGCCGAGTCACAGTCGCACGACGCCGTCAAGTTTGCCGAGCTGGCGATGCAGCTGATGGACGTCACCCGCGAGCTGGAGCAGGAGCCGAACATGCCCCTCTCGCACCTGGCGCTGTTCACCGGCGCTCGCGGCCCGGCGATGAACTGCCTGACGGCGTGCGCCGCCAGCACGCAGGCGATCGGCGAGGCGACGGAGATCCTCCGCCGCGGCGACGCCGACATCATGATCGGCGGCGGCGCGCACTCGATGATCCATCCGTTCGGCGTCACCGGCTTCAACCGCCTGACGGCGCTGAGCGACCAGAACGACAACCCCCCCGCCGCCAGCCGACCGTTCGACTTAAATCGCAAGGGCTTCGTGCTCGGCGAAGGCGCGGGCATGGTGATCCTCGAGACGCTCGAACATGCCCAGAAGCGTGGGGCAAAGATCCTGGCCGAGGTCGTCGGCTACGGCAGCACCGCCGACGCCTACCGCATTACCGATCAGGACCCCAATGGGATGGGTGCCGTGATGGCGATGCGCGAGGCGCTCGCCGATTCAGGCCTGTCGCCGAGCGACGTGCATTACGTCAACGCCCACGGCACCGGCACGCGAGAGAACGACGGCAACGAGACGCAGGCGATCAAGACCGTCTTCGAAGAAAAGGCCAGGGCCTGCCCGGTCAGCAGCATCAAGAGCATGATGGGCCACCTCATCGCCGCAGCCGGCGCGGTGGAGTTGATCACGTGCGTGCTGGCGATCCGCGACCAGGTGCTGCCGCCGACGATGAACCTCGACACGCCCGACCCCGATTGCGACCTGGACTATGTGCCGAACAAAGCGCGGCAGGCCAAGGTGGATGTTGCGATGAGCAACAGTTTTGGCTTCGGCGGGCAGAACGATACGATCATTGTGAAGCGTTGGGGTTGATCATCCTTAGGCCGTCAGACCGGGGTACTGAATGTCGCTCATCTTCTGGACGTCATATACCGCCACAGCACGGGGTGTGCGGCTGAAGCAGGTCTGCTGCGAGAAGTGCGGCGGATACTACTATTACGAGATGATCCGCGCCGCGCAGGGGAAAGCCGCAGCGATCTACAACATTGACATGTCGGGTGCAGCCGATCGCTCCGCCAGGGCGGCAAACCTGAAGCTCGCACAGACTCTGATGCGCGAGCAAGATCCGATTCCATGCCCGACGTGTGGCCATGTGCAATCGAAGATGCCCCGGAGCGTCCCATCCGGGACGGCCCGTCCGGCACCCGGCATGCCGCCATCGCTGGTCTGGGTTTCGCGACCACGTCCTGACGGCAGTGACGGCGGACATCTGGCGACGGCTACGCCGCAGCATGCTCAAACAGGGACCTCGATTGTCTTTCAACTTCCCCGCGTCCAGCTTCCCGCCGAATGTTGTAATTGTGGCAAGCAGGGAGACGGGCTACTTAAGACGCCGTTTCAGATTGGCGACACCCCGGAAAATCTCGGGTTGAACGTATGTGAAAGCTGCCGATCGGCGCTATCTTCGCGGGCATTTATTGTCGCGGCCATAGGATGGCTGCTGGCCATAGCTCTGGGTGCGTGCGTCTATTTGTTCGCGACGGAAGAGCCTCGGCGCGGTGAGCAATGGGCCGCCGTTATCGCGGTCACGCTTGTAACCGGCCTGGTCTTCAACATTGTTCTACCGAACGTGTTGGTGCCGCCCTACGGCTTCACAATGCTTGACGCCAAACGCTTGATCGCCAAGCTTCGATTCCGAAACGCGAGCTACGCCGGCTTAGTCGCGGCCACGGTTGCTGCAGCGGATAGCGGGGGCCCACTTTTCGCGGACGAGACTTCCGGTCAGGCCGCAGAACTTGCGAATATCGTTGAATAGCGGGACAGCGCGAGGTCTCCCACCGCCGTCACCCGCCCACCGCCGTCATCGTCCCGCTCCGAATGAACTCCCCCAGCCCCACCGTAAACACCAACTGCCCGTAGATGACATGCTCCAAGCTTGTCACCAGAAGCGACCGCGTCTTCCAGTAGCGGTAGCTGAAGATCAACCCGCCGGCGATGCACATCGTGACGGCGATCCAGTTGCCGAACAGGATGTGCATCCACGCGAACGCCGCGGCGCTGAGGACGATCATCCCCCAGCCGTCGCCGGCGATCGGCTTGTAGCGGTGGAAGAAGAACGCGCGGTAGATCACTTCCTGCGGGTACACGCTGATCAGCGGGTAGCCCAACATGATCGCCAGCCAAGCCCACGGATGCTGGAGCGGCAGCGAAAGCAGTCGGTCCGGGGAGAAGACTGCCAGCAACGCAACGAACAGCGCGACCGCTGCCAGCCACAACGGAATCACCGCAATCAGCCGGCGTGCAAGGTCGTCCGTGTTCCAAAGTTGCTTCACGTCGAACGACGGATCACGCACGAGAATGAACAGACACGTCGCGGCGATCAGCCCGCCCACGGCAAGCGGGTGCAGCGGGATCAACTTCTGCATCAGCGCCAGCGGGATAAGCCCGAACAGCAGGAACAACTCGGCGAGTAACCAGGCTCGTGTACGGCGGACCGACACGACGGGTGCGGGCTGAAGGAGGACGGCTGGCTGGTATGACATCTCTGAACGCTCCTTGACCTCGATCGCTGCCCACCGCCGCCGAATCCAAACACGACACTATCGCGGAACAAACGTCACCGTAACAGTCGGACGAAAAGGATAGTCATGGTGTGGTGCCATGGCGATGCAAAAATCTTTGCCAGTCAGCACCCTGTTCGCCGGTCGCCCGGCCCCGACTTTCCGTCGCCGCAAGTGAAGCCGCCCGAACGGTTTGACCAGCGAAGTTTGACGGATCGCCCCTGCCCCGATACATTCTTCGGTCCTTTTCCCGCCCCCCTAGCGTAGGGATTGGAAAGAGCCGCACGCCTGTTTTTAAGGCTGAAAGCGGCCGTCCCGACATTGTGCGGGGCCGGCGGGTTGATCCTGTTGTCAGTCGATTGAGGAACCATCATGCGCGCCAGCGATATCCGTAAAGGCCAGGCCATTCGTATGGACGGCAAGCTGTTCGTCGTCACCAACGCCGACCACAACACCCCCGGCAACCTGCGGGCCAAGGTGCAGTTCAAGCTCCGCGACGTCGTCAAGGGCACGATCATGGACAAGCGCGTCGGCGCGACCGACGACATGGAGCTCATCAACCTCGACCGCCGACAGGTGGAATACCTCTACTCCGACAACGACGGCCACTGGGTCATGGACCTGGAAACCTACGACCAGCAGCCGATCCCCAAGGAAGTCTTCGGGACCGACATCCTGTATCTCAAGCCCAACACGCAGATCACGGCTGAGTTCTTCGAAGGCAAGGTCACCAGCTACGAACTGCCCAAGACGGTCGAGCTGAAGGTCACCGACTGCCCCCCGGGCATCAAGGGCGCGACCGCCACCAACCAGACCAAGGACGCCGAGATGGAAACCGGCCTGAAGGTCAAGGTTCCTCCCTTCATCGAAATCGGCGAGGTCATCCGCATCGGCACGGACAACGGCAACTACCTGAGCCGGGCCTGATCCGTAGGGTCCGCCTTGGCGGACGCTGACGCGACGAACGAAAAACGCAAAACATGCAATGACGATTGCAAAACGGAAGGGACTTTGTTGCCCTGCCGTTTTGCAATTTTCATTGCATGTTTTGCATTCTGCATTGCATAGAACCCTTGGGGGGAATCGAGCCCCGCCGCGTCCGCCAAGGCGGACCCTACTTCACGGTCCCTGCAGGCTCGCCAGCGATTCGTCCGCCGGTCGTTCCACCGCTTCCTTCAACGGCACCAGCACGCGCGTCACGATCTCGCTCAGAATCCGGATCTGCGACATCGTCGCATCGATCCGGTGGATCAGCTCCTGCGGGTAGAGGTCCAGCACCGGCCGCGTTTCCCGGCCGAAGACGTCCATCCGCTTGTTGATCACCTCATCGCTGGCGTCGTCGAAGCGGTTTTCCTTTAGTGCCCGGCGGCGGAGCCGTTCGACCATCTTGTCGCGCTCGGCTCGCAGGTACACGATCGCCTGCACATCGATGACGTCTTCCAAAAGCACCTTCTGATGCACGTTCCGCGGCAGGCCGTCGAGCACCAGGAACTCAGACTCCGGGTGAAACTGGTTGATGTATTCCAGGCCCTTGATGTACTGCTTCCAGAGCTGGATCGTCAGCTCATCGGGCACGAGCTGCCCCCGGCTGGAGTACTCCCAGAACTTGCGACCCATCTCGGTGTGCAAGTCCAGCGACCGGAAGATGTCGCCGGTGGAGCTGTGCTGAAAGCCGGGAATGCTCCCGATGATCTGGCCCTGGGTGCCCTTGCCGCTGCCCGGAGCGCCGAAAAGTAGGATGGTGCGGTAACGCATTGTTTTGACTGTCGATGGTCGATGGCGGCTCTGTCGGTGGTCGATGCTAGATCGTCAGGCAGCGGGAGCGGCTCGGCCGCAGTTTTAAACCAGCATCCCACAATCTACAAACGACTGCAGTTCCTCAGCGGGCCCAACACATCCTCGGCACACCGACGAAGAACGCACCACGGAGGCACGGAGGGCAACTTGAATCTTCCGCGTCTGAAGCAAGGCACAACGATTCGGCGCAGGGCGACCAGGAATCGCTGCACCTGAAAGACTTAGACGCGGCTTTCCGTCATGCTGAGAGGGTCCGGTCGCCGAAGGTTCCTCCGTGTCTCCGTGCCTCCGTGGTGGCTTTTCTGCCGTGAGGAAGCTGACACGCGATGCCTCAGCCTTCGTCCTTCTCCTTCAACTTGGCGAGCACGCTGAAATCCTCCAGCGTGGTGACGTCGCCCTTCACTTCGTTGCCCGAGGCGACTTCCTTCAGGAGCCGCCGCATGATCTTGCCGCTCCGCGTCTTCGGCAGCGATTCGGTGAACCGAATCTGGTCCGGCGTCGCGAGCGCGCCGATCTGCTTGCGCACCCAGGCGATCAGGTCCTTCTTCAAGGCCTCGTCGGCCCGGCGGCCGGTTTCCAGCGTCACGAACGCCGCGATGCCCTGCCCCTTCATCTCGTGCGGAATGCCGACGACCGCCGCCTCGGCGACCGCCTCGTGGGCCACCAGGGCGCTTTCGATCTCCATCGTGCCCAGGCGGTGCCCGGACACGTTGATCACGTCGTCCACCCGGCCCATGATCCAGAAGTAGCCGTCGTTGTCGCGGCGTGCGCCGTCGCCGGTGAAGTAGTACCCCGGCACGTCGCTCCAGTAGGTCTTCGCGTACCGCTCGGGGTCGTTAAAGATGCTGCGGAGCATGCTCGGCCAGGGCTTGCGGATGACCAGCAGTCCGCCTTCATTGGGGCCCAGTTCCTTGCCGCTGCGGTCGACGATCGCCGCATCCACGCCGAAGAACGGCAGCGTCGCCGTGCCCGGCTTGGTCGGGGTGACACCGGGCAACGGCGTGATCATGATCGCGCCGGTTTCGGTCTGCCACCAGGTATCGACGATCGGGCACTTTTCGTGACCGATGACCGTGTGGTACCACATCCAGGCTTCGGGGTTGATCGGCTCGCCGACCGTGCCCAGCAGCCGCAGCGACGACAGGTCGTGCTTCTGCGGGAACTCCTTGCCGGCCTTCATGAACGCGCGGATCGCGGTCGGTGCCGTGTAGAACACGCTGACTTTGTGCCGCTCGATGATCGACCAGAAACGCCCGAAATCGGGGTGGTTTGGCGCGCCTTCGTACATCAGGCAGGTCGTGCCGTTGGCGAGCGGGCCGTAGACGATGTAGCTGTGCCCGGTGATCCAGCCGACGTCGGCCGTGCACCAGTAGACATCGTCCGGCTTCATGTCGAAGACGTACTTGGTCGTCAGATACGTTCCGAGCAGGTACCCGGCGGTCGTGTGCTGAATGCCCTTGGGTTTGCCGGTCGAGCCCGACGTATAGAGCACGAACAGCGTGTCTTCGCTGTCCATCGGCTCGGCCGGGCAGTCGGCGGATTGGGTGCCGACCAGGTCGTGATACCAGACGTCGCGCCCTTCTTTCCAGGCGATGCTGCCCGGCGCCACGCCGTCGGCGACGGGCATGTTGCACCGGTTCAGCACGACGACTTTCTTCACGCGATCGGTCTTGGTCAGGGCATCGTCGACGTTGCGCTTGAGCGGAACGACCGTACCCCGCCGGTAGCCGCCGTCGGCGGTGATGATGACCGTGCACTGGGCGTCGTCCACGCGGTCGGCGATCGCCTGGCTGCTGAAGCCGCCGAAGATCACCGAGTGCGCCGCGCCGATACGGGCGCACGCCAGCATCGCGACGGCCGCTTCGGGGACCATGGGCATATAGATGGTGACGCGGTCACCCTTCTTTACGCCGATCGACTTCAGGCCGTTCGCCAGCTTGCTGACGTCGTCGCGGAGCTGCTTGTAGGTGATCTTGCGGACTTCACCGCCGGCACCGGCGGCGGTTTCGGGTTCCCCTTCCCAGAGGATGGCGGTCTTATCGCCGCGGCCGAGGTCGATCTGCCGATCCAGGCAGTTGTACGCGACGTTGGTCTTCCCGCCGACAAACCACTTGGCGTTGGGAACCTGCCAGTCGAGGACCTTGTCCCACTTCTTGAACCAGTGGAGCTCCTCGGCGATCCGGCCGAAGAACTGTTCCGGGTGGTCGATGGACTCGCGGTAGAGCTTCTCGTACTCGGCGCGCGTGCCGATATGCGCCTTGGCGGCAAAGTCCGCCGGCGGTGGGAACACACGCCGCTCTTCGAGCGTGGAGTGAATCGTCTCCGACATGAGCCTCCTCAAATGCGAATCGGCGGCAAAACCCGCCTCATGAACCTCTACCCTTCACACGGTCTGAACAAGGCCGAGTATATCGATGGGTAAGATATTTGCGATTGGCGGGCGAGCCAATTACGCAACAAGTCTGGCGGATGGGCGGGTCTACAAACCTTTCCTGTCACCCAGTTTGCCACCCGGCCGTGCCACCCCGCCGTCCCCGGCCGAACGAACCCAGGGTCGATTCCGAAACCAGGCAATGTCTCGAAACCATGTCTGTGTGCCATGCCCACGCCCGTCGTTCGCTTTCGGATGTGGCAAATACATCCCGCGTGGGCATGAGCGAGCGACGTGATTTCGGCACTTTGCATGCCCACGCGGGAGACGGCCTCGGATCTCGAATGCCGGACGGCAGCGTGGGCATGGCACACGAAGTTCCACTTTGAGCCAGAGGCGAGTAATAACGAACTCCAAGACGCCGAGTTGCCAGGGACTACATCCACGGCAAGTCTCAGCGTTCAATGTCCGAAGATCGCTTGCCTGCGACCCCAGTCGCAACTGACCCTCCACCGAAAGTAGTCGCTGAAACGGTCGCGCAGATTGATGCGCGAATCGAATCGCTCCGAAAGTCGATTTCAACACGAAGGGCACGAAGTCACGAAGGCCACGAAGATGCCTCTGGTCCCTTGATCAGCGGTCGGAAACAGCGCATTGATTGTCTTCTTCGTGTCCTTCGTGACTTCGTGCCCTTCGTGTTGAAATCGAACATCAGGGGGTATCCCACCGACACCTTCGCAATCGTTACCGGCGTTGGGCACGATGGGCATTCTTCAAACAGATTGTGGTCATTGGCCGAACGAACCCAGGAATCCGCCGCTCGTGAAATTGCCGAACGAACCCAACTCGTCGAACGAACCCCACGCGCTAAACGAACCCAGGGCGGCTAGCGACGACGCGTCCATCCCGATGCACGCCGGTGTCTGAGGTACTCCGAAGACCCGGATTCCTGGTGCGATCGGCGCGGGGCATCCGGGTCTTCGGAGTACCTCAGACACCGGCGTCAGCGCCCCATCAGTCGTGACGTCACCCATTGCGACACCATCCATCGCGAAGGCATCCATCGCACCATCCCCCGTGAACTCATCCGCCGGTGGATCTCCCCGCCCTCTCGCGCCGTACAACACCGCATGCCGCTGCACCTCGCGCAATTCGCGCAGACAACCCCGCATCGACCGCTCCAGCCGCAGCTCGTACCGCTGCAGACGGACGAGCATCGTGTCGTCGTCGCTCAGCATCTCCTGGATCAGATCGCCCAAACCGCCGAGCGCAAGGTCGTCGAGCTTGCGCCCTTCGCGTCGGCCGGCGAAGATGGACGACTCCAGCACCGGCACCCGCTTGAGCTTCCACGCCAGCTCCGCCGCCCGCTCGGCCAGCGTCACCTGTAGCGATCCGACGGCGTTCAACTCCTCGACAAAATCATCCACAAACGCTTGGTAAATCGCCGGATCTTCTCCCGGAATCAGCACGCCTCGGGCGCACAAACCGTGCTTGAGCGCGTTCTGCGAAGAGGCGGCTTTGCCCGCCGGTGTCACCGGCCCGCGTGACCGCGCGCCGTTGATCCTCGCCTGCTCCGCCCGCGACCGACGCTGCTGCGCGTCGTCGCAAGGGTTGGACGTCGGTGAACCGTCCATCACCGGCACGGCACCCCGATCCGACCCAAACCCCCCGCACACCTCCGGCGCCGGCGACACAAACGGCTGAAACATCGCGACCGGCGGCACCCCGGCAAGAATCGCATCCCGCTGGGCGGCGGAGAATGTGGACGCGTTGGACTCCCCGGAATCCCTGGACCCCTTGGGACCGCGGCGCTCGTTCGACACCGCAGGCTGCTGCTGCGACGGCGTGACATCACTCGACTTGCGCATAGAAACCTCCCATCCCGGCGGCGTACGCCGGGCAAAAAGAATGTTCTATAAGTGTACGGATATGCGAACAAAAACCAAACAAAAAATCCGGGCGATGCGAACGTAGAGGAGCGACAATCCCGGGCGTGATGGTCGCGGTCGTGGACGTTCGTCTGCGTGTTTCCCCGTCGTCGGACGCGCCTCACGTGGACGGTTGTTACGTGGAACGTTTTCTGCGCGGGGACGCGCTCCGCTCCGCGTCGTGGCTAACCGGGTTCACCGTTTTCATCATGTTCACCGCGTTCACTGCGTTCAAGGCGTTCACCGGTTCAACGAGTTCGACGTGTTGGAACGCGACATCGCGGCGATGACGCGCGTCCCGGTTAGCCGCGACGCGAAGCGGAGCGCGTCTTGCGACGCGGTTGGCACGCAAGGCGCCTGACGCTCCGCGCATCCCGCAGGGTTCGCAAGCGTGCAACGACATCAACGGACCTGCCTCAAGCAAAAGCCCCCCGGCTCGCGATGCGGCCGGGGGGCTTGGGTTTTGCACGATCTTTGGTGGTCGGTCGAGTGGGTTAGAAACTCGCTTCCACGCTGTTGATCACGTCGATCGCGTCCTTGTTGGCCTTGTCGGTGCCGATGCCGCCGGACAGGAAGTCCTTGGTGCTGTCCTTGGAGTAGAACGTGTCGTTGCCGTCTTCGCCGAAGAGGGCGTCTTCGCCGGTTCCGCCGTTGATGGTGTCGTTGCCGGCACCCGCGCGGACCTGGTCCTTGCCGGCGCCGGCGCGGATGATGTTGTTGCCGGAAGTGCCGTAGATGTAATCGTTGCCCGAGCCGGAGTAGAAGTTCTCCATCGTCTCGACCGCGTCTGGCAAGCCGGGACCGTTGATCACCGGCGCGCCATTGCTCAGGAAGTACTCACCGACCTGGCCGTTGCGCAGGATCATGTTGTAGGTTGCCGTGGAGTAGTCGATGGTATCGGTACCGGAGCCGCCGGCGAACTTGCTTTCAGTCGTACCAACGGCCTTGTTAATGAGAACGTCGTCGCCGCCATCGCCGGAGAGGATGTTGATGCCGCCCAGGTTCTGCAGCGTATCGTTGCCTGCGCCGCCCTTGGCCAGGCCATAGTAGCTGCGCAAGTAGATCAGGTCCGGGCCGCTGCCACCTTGAATCACATCGCCGGCGAAACTGGTCGCTGTACCGGAGTCGATGGTGGAGGGGAGCGTAACGTTGGGGTCGATCGTGAGGTTGTCATCGCCGGCACGCAGGTTTACCACCAGGCTCTTGACCTTGGTGAGTTGGAAGGTCGACACAGCGCTGTTGTCGTTCACCTTCAGGTTCGAGCCCGAGACGTAGATGTTGATGTGGTCCCCATTCGCCGGATTTGGATCGTTCTTACCGGTGACCGTGAGCACGCCCGCAGCACTGAGCGACACGGACATGAGACGACGCGATTCGAGAGATTCGAGCAACATGGACAAACTCCTGGAAACCATTCCTCTGGTTTTGCAACGTCCCCGGCAGGTTCACCGTGACACACGCTGTGGCACGAGTCCTCCTTGCGTTGCATGCCGCAGTTGCCTGCGACGGGAGTATTCTGTCCTCGGTTTCGCTACGTCACAAATAGCCTGAAAATGTCTGACCCGATAAGGGCAGTCGCGCGTGGTGGTGGCCGATGCCCACATCGGGAATTCCCCAGCGATCATGCTGGCGGCGTCTCGTCGATGTCGGCTCGCTCGGTACCGGTTGTTTCCGGCGACTCGACCTTGCCGCGTTGCTGCAAATACCTGGCGACCACCCAGCAGAGCAGTGCCCAGACCAGCCCGGCCGTCCAGCCGGCCAGGACGTCGGTCGGGTAATGGACCCCCATGTACACCCGGCTGACGCCGACCAGGCCCGTGATCACCAGCGCGACGGCGAGGAAGTAGAACTTCATCAGTCGGCCGGACACCAGTCGGGTGAGCAGGATGCCCAGGGTCAGGTAGACCGAGGCCGACAGCATGGAGTGGCCGCTGGGAAAGCTGGACGTGTAGACGTACGAAAAATGCGAGACGCCCGGCCGTGGCCGGTCGAACGCGCTTTTGAGCAGTGTGCTGATGACCAGTGCTCCGAATGTCGCCACCAGCACGAGCCACATGGCGTGGTACTTCCGAACGAGCAGCAGATAGCCGGCGACGGCGGCGATCAGCAGGGTCAGCACGGCGACGCCGCCGAGGCCGGTGATGTCGCGGCCGCTTTCCTGGAGCCAGCGCGGGCCGATCGGCACGTCGGGCCGGGTGGTGGGCAGCGGGTCGGTATCGGGGACCCGAAGGGCCCGCACGATGCGTTCGTCGATCGATTGCGTGTCGCCTTCCAACACTTCGTCGGCGATCTGCACGAAGAGCCAGGTGCCGCCGACGATCGCGAGGACGACGGTCAGGACGAGGCCGCTGCTCGATCCGATCCAGGCGATGGCGCGGGTGATTCGATGGGTCATGGGGGTGATCTGCGAAGGGGCGAAACAATACCGGTTGCGGTGCGTTTTTGAGTCGTCGACAGGTAAGATAAGCGATGGCGTTCGTAGCGCGGGCGTCCGGCCCGCAGAATGATTACAGGCCGGAGGCCTGCGCTACGAAAGCCGACGACTCGGTGAGTGGATAAGGCGCGCGGACAAGAGGTTCAGTGAATGACATGCCAGACGTCTAAACGATCGTCGCGATTTTGGGAGCGTGCGATTTTTGCAATCGTGGCGCTGGCGGTGATGGTTGCGACGTTTGCGGCACGCCGGTCGACCGCCGCCGACGCGCCGCTGGCGCAGGCCGATGCCGAGCAACTGTTTCTGGCAAAGGTCTGGCCGACGATGAAGGCCAAGTGCCTGGCCTGCCACGGGGACGACGAGAAGAAGATCAAGGGGGAACTGGACCTGCGAACGCGCGACGCGGCGCTGAAAGGCGGCGAGAGTGGCAAGCCGTCGATTGTGGCCGGGTCGCCGGAGAAGAGCCCGTTTTACGTCGCCGTCACCCGGCACGACCCCGACCTGCTCATGCCGCCGAAGGACAATGACAAGCTGTCGGCGGAGCAGGTGGAGCATGTTCGGCTGTGGATCGCCGCCGGCGCGCCATGGCCCGACCCGGAGAAGGTTCAACCCGTTGCGAGCCGGTGGAACGAGGCCGATGGAATCGCCGTCGCCACCAGCGGCGGGCTGTCGGCAGACTGGACGAATCGCAAGTACAAGCCGGAGGACCTATGGGCGTATAAGCCGATCGCCCGGCCGGCGGTACCGGCGGTGAAGTCGGCATCGCCGGCAGGGCTGAACGGGATTGACGCGTTTATCCTTCAGAAGCTGCAGAGCAAGGGCATCGCCGGCTTGGCCGGGCCGGCGGATCGGCTGACGCTCATCCGCCGGGCGACGTTCGACCTGACCGGCCTGCCCCCCGCCGCCGCGGAGGTCGAGGCGTTCGTGAATGACACCGCGCCCGATGCCTTCGCCCGGCTGGTGGAGCGGTTGCTCGCCAGCCCGCAGTACGGCGAGCAGCAAGCCCGCCACTGGTTGGATGTCGTCCGTTACGCGGATTCAGCGGGTTTCTCGAACGACTTCGAACGGCCGAATGCCTGGCGGTACCGCGATTACGTCGTCCGGAGCATGAACGCCGACAAACCGTTTGACCGCTTTGTGCTGGAACAGATCGCCGGGGATGAGCTCGATCCGCAGGATCCGGAGATGCAGATTGCGGTCGGTTACCTGCGGATGGGGCCGTGGGAGCACACCGGTATGACGGTGGCCGCCGTGACGCGGCAGCAGTTCCTGGACGATGTCACGCACAGCGTAGGCGTGACGTTTCTGGGCCAGGGGCTGCGGTGCGCTTCGTGCCACGATCACAAGTTCGATCCGGTGCCGACGAAGGACTATTACCGCATCCAGGCGGTGTTCGGATCGACCCAATTTGCCGAGCGCGATGTGCCGTTTCTGCCTGTTGAGAACGTGTCGGGATTCGAGGCGCAGCGGAAGGTCGTCGAACAGCGACTGGCGCAACTGAATGTCGGCAAGGCGGAACTGAAGCGTCGCGCCGATGAGGGACTGGCCGCGTTTCTGAAGGAAAAGGGCGTGGCGAAGGTGGAAGACCTGCCGCAAGACCAGCGGCCCAAGAAAGACTATCTCGGCTCGACGGCGGGCATCAGCAACCTCGATCTGTCGCTCCGCAAGATCTACCAGAAGTCCGACGCCTACCTGGAACGCGAGCTGCTGCGGTTCGATCCGCTGGCGTTCAGCGTCTATTCCGGGCCGGCCAACAACTACACCTCGGTCAAGGCGCGCAACCCCATCCCCGGCAAGCAGCAGATGGCCAAGGCGGCGGTGCAGAAGGTCCACATTCTGACCGGCGGATCGGTCGAGTCGCCGGCGGCCGAGGTGACGCCGGGTGTGCTGTCGGTGGTCGATGGGAGCAACGACACGGTCCAGCCGTCGGAATGGAACACGATTCCGACCACCGCCGAGGGCCGCCGATTGCGGTTCGCGCGGTGGGTGGCCAGCCCGAAAAACACGCTGACGGCGCGGGTGATCGTCAACCGGATCTGGCAGCAGCACTTCGGCCATGGGCTGGTGCCGACGCCGAACAACTTCGGCAAGATGGGCGGCAAGCCGACGCACCCGGAGTTGCTCGACCACCTGGCGACGTGGTTCATGGACAACGGTTGGAGCATCAAGAAGCTCCACCGATACATCATGGCATCGGCAACGTATCAGCAATCCCCCACGCCGCCCCGGGTGGCCGGGGTCGATGTCCAGGCGATTGACCCGAAGAACCAGCTGCTGGCGTACTTCCCGCCCCGCCGGCTGAGCGCGGAGGAGATTCGCGATTCGATTTTGGCCGTCAGCGGAGAACTGAACCCCGAGGCCGGCGGGCCGGGCGTCTTCCCGGAGATCAACTGGGAAGTGGCAATGCAGCCGCGGCACATCATGGGATCGGTCGCGCCGGCTTACATCCCGTCGGCGACGCCGAAGGAGCGGAATCGGCGGACGATCTATGCCTTCCGCTACCGCACCCTGCCCGACCCGATGCTGGAAGTTTTCAACCGCCCGGGAAGCGAGATGTCGTGCGAGAAGCGCGACGAGACAACCGTGACGCCGCAGGTGTTTGCACTGTTCAACAGCCAGTTCACGGCGAGCCGGTCGCTGGCGATGGCGGCGAACGTGAGCAAGACCGGCGACGCGATCGAGGCGCAGATGGATGTCGCGTTTCGACGGGTGTTCGGCCGGGCGCCGACGGCCGACGAGCGGGCGGCGTGCCTTAGCCACTACCAGAAGATGCTGGACCACCACCGTAAGACGGCACCTGTCGCCGCCAAACTGCCATCGCACGTCGAGCGGCACATGGTCGAAGAACTGACCGGCGAGCCGGTCGTCTGGCAGGAAGACCTGGGCGTTCTGAAGAGTTATCAGCAGGACCTTCAGCCGACCCAGGTATCGGCCGAGGTGCGGGCGCTGGCGGAAGTGTGCCTGGTACTGCTGAACTCGAACGAGTTTTTGTACGTGCGGTGATGTGTCGAAGGTCGGTTGGCGACCGCCACGGGCAAGCGCGTACGCTTGCGAATGCTGCCCAAGATGCGACTGGCCATCAACGCCGAGGGAGCCCTGTATGTCGAACTTCAACCCCACCCGTCGCAACGTTCTCTACGGTCTTGGCGCGACGCTCGGCACGGTGGCGTTCAACGCGATGCTGCGCGACGAGGCCGCGAAAGCTGCCGCCGCCACGCCCGCCGCCGGCCCGCTCGCGCCGAAAGACTCTCACCATCCGACCAAGGCCAAGAGCTGCATCTTCCTGTTCATGGAAGGCGGGCCGAGCCATATCGACACCTTCGATCCCAAGCCGAAGCTGGCCGACGTCCACATGAAGGAGTTCCAGCGCGACGACAAGTTCACCAGCGCGATGAACGGCGGCAAGCGGTACTTCGTCAAGTCGCCTTACGAGTTTCGCCGGGCGGGCAAGAGCGGGCTCTGGATGTGCGAACACTTCGAACACCTGGCCGGCGTCGCCGACGAGCTGTGCATCTATCGCGGCTGCCAGGCCGAATCGGTCGATCACCCGACGGCGTGCTACCACCTGAACACCGGCAACCGTTTCGGCGGCGATCCGGCGATCGGCAGCTGGGCGACCTACGGCCTGGGAACTCTCAACCAGAATCTGCCGGCGTATGTGGTGTTGCCCGAGGGTGCATTTCCCCAGGGCGGTGCGGCGAACTGGTCGAACGGTTATCTGCCGGCCTACTTTCAGGGGACGCCGCTGCGGCCGGCAGGATCACCCATCCTCGACCTCGCGCCGCCGCCGGGCGTGACGCGCGAAGCCCAGCGGGCGAACCTCGACCTGCTCGCCAAGCTCAACGTGGCCGACGCCGCCCGCAATCCGCATCACGACGACCTGGCCGCGCGAATGGAATCGTACGAGCTGGCGTTCCGCATGCAGACGCAGGTGCCGGACATCGTCGATCTGTCGAAAGAAGACGCCAAAACGCTCGAGATGTACGGCATCGGCCAGAAGGCGACTGATTCCATGGGCCGCCGATGCCTGCTGGCCCGCAAGCTGGTCGAGAACGGCGTGCGGTTCGTCCAACTGTTCGAAGGCGGATGGGATTCGCACGACTACCTGGAGCGGTCGCACAAGGCCCGCATCCGCGCGACGGACAAACCGATCGCCGCCCTGATCGCCGACCTGAAACAGCGTGGCCTGCTCGACAGCACGCTGGTCGTCTGCTCCGGTGAGTTCGGCCGCAGCCCCGACAACGGCGTCCGCGGCGGCCAGAACGTCGCCGGCCGCGACCACAACGCCAAGGCGATGAACCTCTGGCTGGCCGGCGCCGGCGTAAAAGCCGGCACCGCCGTCGGCGCGACGGACGAACTGGGTGCCAAGGCGGTCGAGGTGGTGCATCCGCTGAAAGACCTCCACGTCACCCTGCTGCACCTGCTGGGGTTGAACGACAACAAGCTGACGTTCTTCCACGAGGGGCGGTACAAGCAGTTGAGTCAGACGGGTGGGGAAGTGATCAGGGAGTTGATCGCGTGACCGAAATGGGGATCGACATGAAAGGCGATACGCAGCAGCTTCCGGAAGACGTACTGGGGCCCGGCTGTGGCCATGGAGCCCTCTGGGGCTACGGGGTAGCGATTTTCTTCCTATTGCACATGACGCTGGTGCTTGCCGCTGGGCTAGAGGCACCGCCCGTCGTTGTTGCCGTGTGCATGTTGGTCGCCGTAGTTATTGCGTCCCGGCTGGTAAATGTCATTCTGAAGCGACGCCTCCGATGGCGCATTTTTCGTGAAGGGGATGAGGTCGAAGCGCTTGTCGTAAACAGAGAGGTTCGGATCTACAACGGCCAATGGATTGCAGTGCAGCCCAACTACTCGCTGACGCTGCGGTACCACTTTCGCAACACTGAGCATGTCTCCACGATGCCGGTGACCGACGGTGTCTACCTGAGACACCGGACCGGCAAAACGATGTTAATCCGCCTGTTGCCAGAGCGTCCCACGCTTTGGATACCGTCATCTCGCACGCACTGATTCGAACGTTTACGAGCGCGTGGAACACACAGATGTCGCCAGTTTCATCCGCTCCTCCGTCCATGCGGCGTCCTCTGGCGACAGCTGCGCGTCTGCCGCTGCCACGAGACCTCTCGGCAGTATCTCAATCGCGTTTGTCGCTCCAACGCCGCGTAAGGAATGCTATTCAAGCTATCGCTCCAGGTAGGGATGCCGATCCATGCCGGGG